>JBBTQO010000001.1:0-74579 GCA_038065655.1 Patescibacteria group bacterium
GGCAACGTCGGCATCGGGACGACGACACCATGGGCTCGGTTGTCAGCGGATACCTCAAGTCTCGGAGCAGGTGTTCCTTCGTTTGTTGTGGGTTCCTCCACACGCACGGACTTGGTAGTTTTACAGAGCGGCAACGTCGGGATTGGTGCTTCAAGTCCAACCGCCAAATTAACAATCCAGGGTGGAGAGTTGCAAGTAAAAAGTGAATATAATAACCAAGGAGGTATAGCCAGATTAATCCGCTACGATGACACACCGGGAGCGAATGATATGTTAGGGGCAATTTATTTTAGCGATACATCTGATAATACAAGTAATGTTGATTTTGCAAGTATTGGAGCTTATGTAGACGGTACAGTAAGTGGTGCCGGTGATTTGCCAAGTCGTTTGAGTTTCTTCACTACCCAGGATGAATCTTCAACCGGTGTTGAGCGTTTAACAATTAAAAATTCTGGCAACGTCGGCATCGGGACGACGACACCATGGAGAACCTTCTCATTAAGTGGTACTGCCGCAATGCCTGGTTTGGTTAACGATTCCACCGGCTACTATGTTTGTCTAAATACCACCAGCGGACAGATGGCGACCTCAACTACTGCTTGTGGAGGTTCTTCACTTCGATTCAAACAAAATATAAATCCTCTCAATTATGGTCTGGCGGAAATTGAACAATTACAACCGGTTTCTTTTGATTGGCGACAAGAATTTATGCCAAATAATACTCAGAAGCAGGTGGGTTTTATTGCGGAAGATATGGCAAAAATAATTCCAGAAATTGTAGGCTTTGATTCAGAGGGTAAAGCTTCCAATATTGATTATGGAAAGTTAGCTCCAATTTTGGTTAACGCCATTCAACAACAACAAAAGCAGATTGATGCGGTTAAATTAGCGCAAGATCTTTATGCTTCTTCTACGACAGAGTTTTTGCAAAATAGTGGTAATGGTGCGAATGTGACTATTACCGGTCGCATAAGTTCCAAATCCTCCAGCACTGGTGGTTCTGACATGGCTGAAATGTATAATTCAACAGATGCTCTGGAGCCAGGAGATGTGGTAGCTATCACTGACACTAGAAACTTTGTCAAAATTGCCCAAAAGGGTGAGCCGGTCTTGGGAATTGTTTCCACCGAACCTGGCGTTATTTTAGGATTGCAACCCGATGACAATTCTACTAAGGGTATTGTAAAAGATGTAAAAACTGATGGTGAGTCAGCTGTAGATCCACTCGTGGTTGATGAAAAAACAGTGGGTAAATATCCGATCGCTTTGGTTGGACGAGTGCCAGTTAAAATCTCTTTGGAAAATGGTTCTATTTATGCGGGAGACTACTTGACTCTTTCTTCAACCACTCCGGGTGTGGCAACTAAAGCGATTTCTTCCGGCAATACTATCGGTGTCGCTTTGGAAGATTATATTATAGCGTCATCAACAGATGCTACCTCAACTATTTTGGTTTTTGTCAGGGTCGGTTGGCAAAACATTATAGAAAATAATCAGATTGTTTTGGGTAGTGAAATCGGCATCGGAGAGACCGTTAATCCAAACACTTTGGCTACCACTTCTATGACTCTGGTCAGTGGCGGTATGCTTGTAAATCAAATTGCTGATGGCAACATTTTGCAACTCCAATCAAATGATCAAGACAAATTCTTGGTGGCTACTAGCGGTTCGGTCAGAATCTTGGCAGAAGCCACATCCGATACCGAAGATTTGTTTGTTGTGAGCAACGCCTCCTCAACAGTCTTGGTTATAAATGCTCGAGGCGATGTGAAGACCAAAGGTACGATCGTCTTTGAAAGCGATAGCGCGGCAGGCAGTATTGCAACCGATGCCACCACCGGATTGGCCGAGGTAAACTTTGGTTATCACTTGGGTAAAGGTAAACCGGTTATTCAGCTTACTCCTGAAGGAGATATCCCAGCTATCGCTCAAGTTACTTCTTGGAAAAAAGATAGTACAGGCAATTATACAGGTTTCTTTATAAAAACATTTGGTCTTTCGGGCCAGAGTGTTTCGGCTAATGTGCATTATGCAGTGTTTGGCAAACAAGACGGCTACACCACGAGTGGTAACGCGCTCCCAGTTTTGACAAATGTTTCTAGTGATCCGGTAGTAGCGGAGCCAACATCCTCAACCACACCTGAAGTAATTCCTGCCGACACCGCTTCATCAACACCAACAGTAATTGAAGAGCCGGTTGCCACTTCTACGCCAGAGATAATACCAGCACCTGAACCAGTTGTTGCACCAGTGCCAGAACCAGTTCTAGAACCAGTGGCAACAGCTCCAGTAGAAATAAGCACACAATAATAATTTTTAATTTAAAATGAAAAAAGATTTTGACAAATGGAATGAAATAAAAAAAGAAACTGAAAATTATCCAGATGTTTTTGGTATACACGAAAGGGAAATATGGTAGGTATCGTTTGGAATAAATCTAGGGGTTGAGATAGACGGAAAAAGTGAAAAGTATGAAAGACCAGCGGTAGTGATTAGGAAATTTAATCGTCAAATGGTTTGGGTAATTCCCATAACATCACAATCAAAGAATGAAAAATTTTATAATAAATTTATATTTGATGAAAAAATATATTTTAGTTGTATTACTCAAATAAGGACATTGAGTACCAAAAGATTTTTAAGAAAAATAGGTATGATGCAAGAAAATGATTTTAATAAAATAATAGATAAAGTGGGGAGTTTCTTAAAAAACGAAACCCCGCCAAATGACGGAGAATCTCGGAGGCCGAAGCCATAATCAAAGATAGTATAGCAAGTACAAAATAAATGTCAAGAAAAATATTTAAAAAAATAATAATAGCGATACCTATACTCATCATCACTTTTGTAATGGTTTTTAATTATGAACCGACTGAAATAAAAGCTTTGACAGTGACTGGCTCGCCAAGTGCTGGCGCTGGGGTGGGGGACAGTGGTACCAGTTGCAACAATGCCGACGGGGACTGGGCTAATCCAACTTTTGCCGCTAGTTCCAATAACTCATATACAGATTTTGGTGGAAACTTTTTTGACGCCAATGAAATTTCTGATGAACTGCAAGTCTCTAATCTTGGTTTAGCATTGCCAGCCGGTTCAACTATTGATGGGATTACAGTAGAAATTGAAAAATATGCCGGTGGGGGCGACTTGGCAGTAGATTATGATGTAAGACTGACAAAAACAGCTGGAGTGCAAATCGGTACCAATAAAACTGATACGGCGACTAATTGGGCGACTGCAGATCCAAACTCCTATGTCTCATATGGTGGAGCAACTGATAAATGGGGCACGACTTGGACTGAAGCTGAAGTAGAGACAACAGGTTTTGGTTTGGTTTTTTGTGGCAAATCAAACAACGATGCTAATGTGAATTTATATATTGATCATATTCAAATTACGGTCTACTACACACCAGCAATTTCAGTTGATCTGTCAGGGACGGTTTATCAAAGTAGCGGGGGTTCAAATATTGGGGCAAGTAAAACTATAACAGTTTACAAAAATGGTTCTACCTCTTTGGGTAGTGATACTACTGATATAAATGGAGCTTGGGCTTTGACCGGGCTCAATATTTCTTCGGGCGATATTATAAATGTATATATAGATGGAGATGCTACATATAAAGGGAATACAGTCTTTGTCTCTGACGGCAACAATCAAACTAATGTTGATATTTACGGTAGCACCTTGATTGTTCGCCACGATACGGGAAGCAACATAACAAATACAAATCTCTCTACTGCTAGAGTGGGGACTGACGCGAATGATATGGTCTATTCTGTTTCAGGTACAAATTTAACTGCTACTACTAGTGCTGAAATTCATGTTTGGACGGGGGACACATTTGCACCAGATGGTTTTATTAAAACTAATGGAGCTGTAAGCAATTTGCATATTGACGATAATGCTAGTGTATCTCTCTCAACGACCGACAATATTATAAATGGAAATATCACGATTAATACTGGAGCAACACTTACCATATCAGCAGATACCAAACTTGGCGGCAACTTAACCAACAACGGCACATTTACCCATAGCGCCAATACTTTGGAATTTATAAATAGCGCTACTCCATCTACTATTTTAAGCGCAACCGATATTTCGTTTAGCACTCTCAAATCAAGTGCGGCCGGTAAAATTATAAAATTCCAAAAACAAATCGCCGGCTCACCCAAGTTTACCATCACCGGACAATTTAATTTTCAAGGTCTTGCTGGTAATCCAATCAATATTAGTTCTGATACGTCAGGGACAGAGTGGCATATACATCTAAATTCAAGTCAAAGCAGTGTAAGTAACATCAGAGTCACTGATTCGGCTTGCGCCGTTGGTACCAATTCAATATCAGCAAATGCCTCCATCATTGATGGGGGTAATAATGGTAGTTGCTGGGGGATAATAAATGTGAATGCTCCGCCTGCTGTTGGCGAAAGTCCTGGAGGGGGAGGGGGGACATTGAAAACCGGAGGTGGTCGAGGAGGTCAACAACCATCTGGCGCGACAGCAGATGGTGGCGGAGATTTAGAAACGGGAGGCACTGTTGCCCCGCCGACAGTAATATCACCGTAGAAGAAATAGGACCAATAAGACCTATCAGTCCTATTTGACTTAACAAAATTTTTAAATTTTATGATAAAATATTAGTATATTAATATATATAACTACTATGAATGAAATTAGATTTAGTCAACCAGTTAGAGAAACTCCACCAGTAGAAAGTTCTTTGCCACAACCACCCAAAACTCCTTTTTTAAAAACTTTCTTTAAAATTGTCGGCTTGATTGTTGTTTTTGGTTTGATCATTTATGGAGCAATACTTGTAAAGGGCAATTTTTTGGATAACTCAATTGAGGCTAGAAGTTCTTCTTACAGCGCCGTGTTTCTCATAAACGGGCAAGTTTATTTTGGCAAAATGGTTAAAAATAATAATGAAGAAATAGTTTTAAATGATGTGTATTATCTTCAAGTAAACTCCGACAATCTTTCGGGAGGTCAGACAAATGCTCTAAACCAATCGACCTTTAATTTGGTCAAACTGGGCAATGAACTTCATGGCCCAACCGATGAACTCTTTGTCAATAAAACGCAGGTTATATTTTATGAATATTTGAAAGATGATAGCAAAGTAGTGCAGTCTATAAAAAACTATAAATAATACAGAAGGTGCCTTTCTGCAATTTACAATATATATAGAATAGGGGAATGAGAAATAGAGATTATAAAATTTTTGCTCCAGATAGTTATTATCACGTATTTAATCGTGGAAATGCCAAAATGAAAATTTTTCTAGACCAGGAAGATTACAGATTTTTTCTTTGGCGTTTAAAAGAAAACTTATTTCCTGAACAAGTTGAAAAAAACAGAAGGGCACCTTCTGCAAATCTCCCAAAAGAAAGATATGTTCGCAAACTTCTACCGCCCAATTCGTTCAGTTTGATATGCTATTGTCTTATGCCGAATCATTTTCATCTTTTAATTAGGCAAAATTCTAAAATAAAAATAAGCGAACTAATGCTTCGTGTTTGTGGTAGTTATGCAAAGTATTTTAATAAAAAATATGATCGTGTTGGGTCACTTTTTCAAGATCAATTCAAGGCTACTTTGGTAAACAAAAATAATTATTTGCTTTGGTTATCTGCGTATATACACGAAAATCCTCGAAAAGGAAAACTGGTAGATGAATTGGGGGATTGGGAATGGAGTAGTTACCTGGATTATACGAGTCAAAAGCAAGGTGGTTTCTGTGAAAAGGAAATAATACTGGATCAATTAAACTCTAATGGTTACAAGGCATTCGTTAATCAGAATTTTGGTAAAAAAAGAGCTATAGAATTAAATGCTTTTCTTTTAGATTTTGAATAGTACAGAAGGTGCCCTTCTGTATGGTGTTTTTATCCACTGTTTTTGCTTGATAAAAAACCTAGATTTGCCAAAATATAGTTAGATTTATCAGTAGGTTATTAGTTAATAATAGTCTTTTCAAAGCTCCTTATTTTAGGAAGAAAAAAGAATCCGGATCTTTTTGCAGGTTTGCCGTCCTCGCTAAGCGGGGCACAGGCGAACGGAAAGAGATGGAATGCTGTTTTTTCTTCTTTTAAAACAAGAGGGAATAGGAAGGACCCAAATAATATGGAACAAAATGTGGAGGCTCAAGTGAGCCAAAATAGTTCGGGTATGCCTGCGCATACAGGAAATGTGCTAGTCAAAAAACTGGGAGTTATTCTTTCGGTTTTTGTTTTTTTAATACCGGTGTTTTTTATGCCGGTAGCAGGAATTAGTTTGTATGTGGCTAAAATAACTCTCCTCGCAACGGGGCTGGTAGCCATGTTTTCAGTTTTTCTCTCCTCGGTCCTTTCAACCGGAGTGATTGAAATGCCTAAAGTTAAGTACCTTATACCCCTCAGTCTTTTTGCGGTAATAGCGCTAATATCATCAATACTCTCTGGGACGATTGAGTCCTCAATTGCAGGGGACATCTTTGATCCGGGTACTTCAGGTTTTATTTTGATGTTGGTTTTTTCGCTATTTCTGACGGTAGTGTCAGTTAGAAATATTGGTACGGTCGGCAAGGTGATGACGGCTTTTATTTATTCCACTATCGCTTTGGCGGTTTACACATTGTTAGGAACATTTGGCTCATCACTGTTGCCAGAAGCTCTCGCTTCAAGAATGCCCATTTTCCTTTCCGGAGGTCTCATTGATACGGCTATAATATTTGGTGCGGCTGTCATACTCTCTCTTTGCGCTCTCAACATGACTGAAATATCCAAAAGAATGAGATACATTCTTTTGACTTTGATCGCTTTTTCTCTACTGTTTATTGGCGCTGCCAATTTTTTGCCCGTAGTCGTGATGCTTGGCGTAGTTTCTCTAGTTTTCTTTGTCTATATTTTGTCATGGTCATTTGGCAGTCGCAGTGGATCGGGGGATGACTATATGCAAAATGCTTCAAATGGTGAAGGCGTTTATCAAGAAAATCCTGAGACCCACCAGAAAAAGATTTCTCTTTCATCGCTCGTGGTGCTCATTGCCATGGTGGTCCTTATCTTGGGCGGTTCAAGTATTGGTGGTTATCTTTCAAGAGTAATGAAAGTGCAATCAACCGAAATCAGACCAAATTTTGAAACTACAATGAATTTGGCGATGAGCTCGTGGAAGCAAAATTTTGCTCTTGGTATCGGTCCAAATCGTTTTGCTTCATTCTGGGCTTCACACAAGCCGGTAGAAATTAATCAGACTCAATTTTGGAATTCAGATTTTTATACCGGCTCCGGTTTTGTACCGACTCTCGCTATCACTACCGGACTTCTCGGTTTACTCTCTTTGCTCGCATTTATCGTGATGTATATGATGAGTGGTATAAAAGCCATTTTCGCTCAAGCCAATGCGGGGCGTTCTAGATATCTTGCCACGGCTTCTTTCCTAGTTTCTCTTTATTTGTGGGTAATGCTTATTCTTTATACACCAAGCATTGCCGTCCTTGTCTTGGCTTTTGTTTTCACCGGTCTATTTACTGTCACCCTAGTTCCTCAGGGGATTGTTGGTCTTTGGAGAATAAATATATTCTCAAATCCTAAAACTAATTTTCTTTCTGTTTTGACTACTGTGATTTTGCTTATAATGTCTGTGGCTGGCGGTTACTTTGTTTGGGAGAGAGCGGCCGCATCATATGTTTTCCAAAATGGCGTCTTGGAATATCAAAAGACGGGTAATGCGGTTCTCGTCAAAGAATCAATAGTCAAATCCATCAATTTAGTTTCCAGAGATGTTTATTGGCGTGGCTTGGCTGAAATTTCTATGACTGATCTTGGTGTAGTTTTGGGAAAAATAACAAATCAAAATCAAATCACAGATACCGTCAGGACCGAAGCCCAGACTTTGATGGCCAATGCAGTTGAATCAGCTAAAAAAGCAGTAGAAATTGACAGAAGTAGTTTTCAAAACTGGTTTGCTTTGGCTAGAGTTTATGAAATCCTGGCTTCTAATGGTATAGAAGGATCATTAGATAGCGCTCGCGCTGCTTATGCTGAGGCGGCTTTGCGCTCGCCAAGCAATCCTTCGGTGCCACTTGCCGTCGCTAGATTGGACGCTATGGCTGGTAAAATTGATGATGCTAGAGCGAATATAATAAAAGCTTTGGAACTTAAGAATAATTACACTGATGCTTATTTTACTTTAGCTCAACTTGAAGTTGGGGCTAACAATATTCCAGCAGCTATAAGGTCAGTCGAGGCGGCCACTGTAGTAGAACCAAACAACGCGGGTCTTTTCTTCCAATTGGGTCTGCTCAAATATAATCAAAGAGACTTTGTTGGAGCTATTGGGGCGTTTGAAAGGTCAGTTACACTAGTCCCAGATTATGCTAATGCCAAATATTTCCTCGGGCTTTCTTATTATCAATCAAATAAAAAGGAAGATGCTCTAAAGCAATTTGAAGAAATTGGTGTCTCTAATCCAGATAATGAAGAAATAAAAACGATTCTGGCCAATCTGAGGGCGGGTAAGGCAATTTTCCAAGATGAGAAACCACCAGTTAGTACTCCAGAAAAAAGAACTGAACCGCCTATAAAGGAGGAATAAAAAGTATTTAAACATTTAAGCATTCAAACAAAGCCTTATGTTTGAATGCTTTTATGTTAATATGTTAGTATGGTAAGGAAAACCTTAAAGGCAATCACCGCTAAAATCAGCGGCTTACACGAGGCCGCTTTTTGGCTAGCTGGATTTTCCATTTTTTCTCAAGTTTTAGCTTTTTTAAGGGATCGTCTCTTGGCTCATTATTTTGGCGCTGGCCAAGCTTTGGATATTTATTACACCGCCTTTCGGATTCCGGATTTTATTTTTGTGACCGCAGGCTCTCTGGTTTCAATTTCTGTGTTGGTGCCTATGTTTTCAAAAAAAGCGGTTGACGGAAATAGTGATGAGGTGAAGTCTTTTGTTAATTCTATATTTACCAGCTTTTCCATTTTGATTGTAGCCAGTTGTCTGCTGGCCTTTGTCTTTATGCCCCAAATAATCCCTTTTTTGTTTAGAGGTTTTGATACAGAAACATTAACTCAAATAATAAAGCTTTCAAGAATATTGCTTTTATCCCCGCTACTGCTTGGGTTTTCAAATTTTTTTAGCAGTATCGTTCAGTATGAAAAAAGATTTTTATTGTATTCTTTAAGTCCACTTCTTTATAATGTTGGTATTATTGTCGGTACTTTTTTGGGAGCCAATAATTTTGGGGTGATGGCAGTAGTTTTTGGAGTAATATTGGGGGCAATACTGCATCTGGCAACCCAAGCTGGCTACGTCATTTTTTCTGGTAATTCGCCTAAATTGACCACTAAAATAAATTTAAAAGAAGTAAAAGAAACAGCTCTCATTTCTATTCCGAGAGCTTTGGCCCTATCTGTGACTCAAATCATCAACATTGTTTTTACAACAGTGGCTTCATTTTTTGGTATTGGCGCTGTGGCGGTCTTTAATTTGGCTCTTAATTTGCAATCAGTGCCACTTTCCATTGTCGGAGCTAGTTATTCCTTGGCCGCTTTTCCTACTCTTTCTGAACATTTTGCTAAAAAAAATATTAAAGAATGTGGCCGTTATATAAGTGAATCTTTGCGTTATATGATTTTTTGGACCTTGCCATTATCGGCTCTTTTTATTATTTTAAGAACTCATATTGTGAGAGTAGTATTGGGTTCCGGTGCTTTTGATTGGACCGATACCAAGTTGACCGCCGCTGTAATGTCTATTTTTGCTCTGTCTTTTGTTTTTCAAAGCATTCAACTTTTTTTAACCCGAGCTCACTATGCTCTTAATAAAACTAGGGTGCCACTTTTATTAGGATTTTTGGGAGCATTTATTACCATTATTTTAGCTTATTTATTGTATTTTGATTTCTTGTCACCACTCGTAGTCTGGTTTGAAAAATTTCTTGAAATAGAAAATGTCACTGGATCAAAAATAATTATTTTGCCGATGTCCTTTTCTCTCGGAGCTATGTTCACTTCCATCGGCCTTTGGTTTTTCCTAGACAAAGAAACAAAATATATAGCCAAAGAAGGTGTTTTTAAAGCTTTTGTAAATGTTTCTTTTGCTTCTGCCGTAATTGGTTTGGTAACTTTTTATTCTCTAAGAATTTTTGATAATTTCTTCACGCTTGATTCGCTTCCTAATGTTTTCGGGCACGCGTTTATTTCAGGAATGGTGGGGATTTTGGCGGGGATTGTAGTTTTGTATTTTATTAAAAACAAAGAGTTAAAAGAGGTCATAACTAAATTCCGTTAATTTTATGAATAACATCAGAAATTTCTGTATCATTGCTCATATTGACCACGGTAAATCTACTCTGGCAGATAGGATGCTTGAGATAACTGGCACCATAGAAGCTCGTAAAATGAAGGCTCAAGTGCTGGATTCTATGGAGCTTGAAAGAGAGCGGGGGATTACTATAAAAATGCAACCTGTGCGGATGCTATATCATCCGCAAGCACGAAATCCGAAATCCGAAATCCGAAATTTCGAATTTGATGCTTCGAATTTAGAATTTGCAAATTCAGAATATATTCTGAATTTGATAGATACCCCCGGCCATATTGATTTTTCATATGAGGTTTCAAGGGCATTGAAAGCGGTAGAAGGAGCGATTCTTTTGGTTGACGCTACTCAAGGTATTCAAGCGCAAACTTTGTCGGTACTGGCTATGGCTAGAACCCAAGGTTTGGTTGTTATCCCAGCTTTGAGTAAGTGTGATTCGCCTTTGGCTAGAGTGGAAGAAGTAAAAGCGGAGATAATTTCACTACTTGATTGTCAGGAGGAAGAAATAATAGAAACTTCTGGCAAAACAGGGGAGGGAGTGGAAAAACTTTTACTTAATATTATAGAAAAAATTCCAGCGCCAAATCTTGCCAAAGATGCCCTTTGCCATTTTCCGCTTCAAGCTCTTGTTTTTGATTTTAAATATTCCGCTCATCGGGGTATTATAGTTTTTGCCAGAATAATGAAAGGAGAAGTTTCGGCTAGAGAAAATTTAATTTTTAGAGTGGCGGGGCAAAAATTTGTGGCCTTGGAAGTGGGTATTTTTAAACCAGATGAAGAAGCTCAAAAATCATTAAAAGCTGGAGAAACCGGTTATATTGTCACCGGTATTAAAACTCCGGGCATAGTTTCTGTCGGCGATACTATTGGCAAAGAAAAAGAAAATGGCAAAGCCTTAGAAGGTTACACCCTGCCAAATCCAGTAGTTTGGGCATCTGTTTTTCCTGAGGATCAAAGCGATTTGGTGGCCCTAAAACAGGCTTTGGCAAAATTGAAATTAACCGACTCCTCGCTTTTTTATGAAGAAGAATCATCGGGAGTTTTGGGTAAAGGTTTTAGATGCGGTTTTTTGGGGATGCTTCATTTGGAAATTATTACTGAAAGATTGAAAAGGGAATTTGATCTGACTTTGATTATTACTCAACCGTCCATCACTTATCATTTAGAATATAAAAATGGTAAATTTGAAAAAATTTTTTCGCCAGCCTTTTTCCCGGAAGATGGTTTAATTGAAAAAATAGAAGAACCTTGGGTCAATGTTCACATTATTACCCCTTCTCAATATGTGGGGGGCCTTTTGCCGCTACTTTATGAATATGAGGCTGAAATAGTTTCTGCCGAAGGGCATCTTCAAAATGCTCCGATCCCAGAAGATGCCCTTCGGCGGAAAACAAACATCCACACTCTGATGCCATTAAGGGAGTTGATGCGTGGTTTTTTTGATAAGCTTAAGAGTGTCTCTCAAGGATATGCCTCTCTCTCCTATGAAGAAGCGGGGATGAGGCGGGCTAATGTCACCAAACTCTGTGTTTTGGTAAATGGAGAAGAAGAACCGTCTCTTTCTCGAGTAGTTTCTAAAAGAATTGTCGAAAGAGAAGCGGAGTCTATTGTGGAGAAACTTAAAAATCTTTTACCGCGCCAAATGTTTGAGCTCAAAATACAGGCAAAAGCTCTCGGTAGAATCATCGCTTCGCGTTCTATTTCGGCTTATCGAAAAGATGTTACTCAACATATGTATGGTGGGGACATTACTCGCAAAATGAAGCTTAGAGAAAAACAGAAAAAGGGCAAAAAGAAAATGAAAGAAAGAGGTAAAATATTGATACCCCAAGATGTTTTTATAAAAATAATGCGCCCCGACTAACTCACCCTAAATCCCTCTCTTACCCTAATAGAGGGACTTTCGAAAACCCCTCTTAAGATAAGAGGGGGTAGAGGGAGTTATGCAATTGGGATATATATCAAGACCATACCGATTATCAAAAATATGGCTATGATAAACCACAAAACTTTTATTATTTTTTGTGCTTTTGGATTCCAGAGCATGATATTATGTTAACATAAAAACATATGAGCTTGAAAGGTATAAAAAACAGAGAAAGTGGGAAGTGGAAAAGGTTAGGGATTTTTTTAATATTACTTTTAGTGTTTGGGTTGCTTCTAAATTCAGTCAGTAAAGTTTACAAAAAAAAGCAGGAAGCGGAAAAGATTTTGGTCCGTATGGAGGAACAAGCAACTGAACTAAAACAAAGAAATCAGTTTTTAAAAGAATCTTTGGAAAAGCTGGCGACTGAAGAAGGTGTTGAATTTGAAATTCGTAAAAAATTGAATGTGGCGGAAGTAGGGGAGAGTGTGGCGATTATTGTAGAAGAAGAACCAATCGCTTCTACCTCTAACCCCCAAATCTCCTCTTGGCAAAAATTCAAAAACTTTTTTACTGAGCTATTTGAATAAATAAAATATTATATTAGACGCTGAGCGTTTAGTATAGTTATTTTATAAAAATATTGTGTAATAATTTGTTTGTGCGGGTAGGGGGAATCGAACCCCCGTCTCAACCTTGGGAAGGTCGCATCATACCACTAAACTATACCCGCATTGTTTTCTAAATAATTTTGGATTCTTTTATTTAAATACCCCCTACCAAAACCTGTTTTTAGTTGGAGCTCTCTTTTTCTGGAATCTGTTTTGTCCATACACGCTTCATAGTAGACCAGTGTAATTCTATCAAATTTTTTTGTTGTTTGGACCTCACCTAATTTATGTTCCTTTAATCTATTGCGCAAATCACTTGTTGAGCCTATATAAAAATTGTTTGCTCTTGTTTTCAAATTTTCACAATGTAGTACGTAAGTATAAAACATATTATTGCTTGCCCGCCAAAAGGTCTGCGAGACCATTTGGGCGGGTCCGTCTAAATGTTCGCAAAGCGAACTTTTGACGGAGGAAGGTCGCATCATACCACTAAACTATACCCGCTAAGGTTTTTTTGATGATACTTTCTTTTTCTTTATCTTCTAATACATAACCTTCTCTCTCAATTTCTTTTCTTAGCTCGTCACTTTTTTGCCAGTTTTTTTGCTCTCGGGCAGAATCTCTCTCTTTTTTTAATTCTAAAATATGTTCGGGAATATTTTCTTTTGTTTCTTTAGCCAGTTTAGCAATATTTAATCCTAAGACTTTATCCATTTCTAATACTGTTTTTTGACTCTTTTTAGAGCTAAAAGTTTCGTGGAGGAGGGCCAAAACTTTTGGGGTATTCAAATCATCAGCTATAAATTCTTTAAATTGATTTATTGTTTCTTTGTCTATTTCTCCATCAGACAAGTTATCAAATTCAAAGACCAATTTTTCCAAAGCCTTTTGAGAACCTAAAACAGAATCCCAAGTAAAGTTCATGGGGGACCCATAATGACCAGAAAGAAGCAAAAATCTAAATGATAATGGATGAATTTTTCTCTGCTTTAAATCTGAAATGGTGTAGGTATTTTTTAATGATTTGGACATTTTTTCACCTTCTATCGTCAGAAATTCATTGTGTAGCCAGAAGTTGGCTAGTGGTACTCCAAAAGCACATTCGGACTGGGCGATTTCATTGTTGTGATGAACAGGGATATGATCAATGCCACCAGTGTGGATATCAAAAGGTTGACCCAAATACTTTTGGCTCATTGCCGAACATTCAATATGCCAGCCGGGAAAGCCAACGCCCCAAGGACTCTCCCATTCTTGTAATCTGGAAGATTGCCCCGAGCCCGCTCCCGGGCTAAATTTCCACAAAGCAAAATCAGCGGGGTTTCTTTTTTCGCTGTTTTTTTCTATCCGAGAGCCCTCTTTTTGTTCTTTTATGTTTATATTACCGAGTTTGCCATAATCTTTAAATTTGCTAGTGTTAAAATAAACGCCATCAGTAGTTTGATAAGCAAAACCCTTTTCTTCTAATATTTTTATTATTTCTATTTGCTCTGTTATATGCTCAGTGGCTCTTGGGAAGATGGTGTTTTGAGTATTTATATTTAAATCTTTTAAATCTTCCAAGTAGGCCTTCTCATAAAAACGAGCAATTTCGGTTACTGTTTTCTTTTCTTTTTTTGCCACCTCCTCAATTTTATCATTTCCAGTATCGCTCTCGTCGGTTAGATGCCCGACGTCAGTAATGTTTATGACTTGTTTTACCTCATACCCGAAATATTTAAGAGTTTTTCTTAAAATATCAGCAAAGACATAGGCTCGCATATTGCCAATATGGGCAAAGGAATAGACCGTCGGCCCACAATTATACATATGAACAGCTTTTGATTTTATAGACTTAAACTCTTCTTTTTGATTACCCAGAGTATTATGTAGCTTTATTTCCATCAGAATTTAAATTAGTTATACCCATCTTTTATACTTGAAGTAGACAAACATAGCAATACTGACAAAAAACATAATACCTATTACTATCCAAAAATCATTTTGCCAGCCGACTATGGGAATAAAAGAAGTATTCATTCCAAATATGCTTGCTATAAGTGAAAGTGGGAAAGTAACAAAAGCTAATATTGTAAGAATTTTCATCACCTCATTTTGTTTAGTGGAAAGCATTGAATTGTTTGTTTCTCGGAGCTGGGTGATTAAATCTATTTGGTTGTTTACGATTCTCATCACATGGCGCCAATCTTCAATTAGTATTTTTGTTTGAGTGCCAAATTCCCGACCAAATTTTTCAGTCCCATTTTCTTTTAAGAATTCAAAAATACCTCCATGAGGGTCAACGATTCTTCTAAAATTTAAAATATTTCTACCGGTGTTGGATATGGCAAACACCATTTCTTTTTCCTGTCCGTCAAAAATATTTTTTTCAATTTCTTTCATCTGGTCTTCCATATAAGAAAGCTCGTCTCGCATTGCGTTGTAGACCTCTTTCATCATGCCAAAAAATAGATGAACATTTTCTCCTTTATTTAATATTTCACTCACCTCAATTTGTTTAGCAAAATAATGCAAAGCATCAATTGAATCGTATCTGGCGGTTATTAAATTATCGGCTGATAGGATAATATCTACTTCCTGAGTATCGCAAATAGAGCGGGAACGCTTAAAAGTCGGTAAATGTAAAATAGCATAAATACTCTTACCTCTGTCTTGGGCATGCTGTGCCGGTGTTGGCGCTACCAAATCTTTGGCAACGGACGGATCTATATTATGAGTTAAAACCAATGAATCCGCCTCTTCTTTGGTGGGAGAGTTTAGGTCAATCCATGTTTGATTCATAAATGAACGAGTTGTAATCATTTTATTTTTGATAAGGACTAAATATATGATATATTATAACAGAAAATGAATAAGGAAAGATACACCCAAATTACAGCTTCAGTACTCATCGCAGGAGTTTTATTTACCACTGGTTTTTATGTTGGTAAAAATAATTTACAAGGCAATGAATCAACCCAATTTCTAAATGCTACCAGTACTAAAAATGTTGATATGGCTGTCTATTGGAAAGCGTGGGGGATATTGGACGAGAAATTTGCAGCATCATCCTCTACTACTCCAGCAGTAAGTAGTGAAGATAAACTCTGGGGCTCCATTGAAGGCTTGGCTAGTTCCTATAAAGATCCCTACACCGTATTTTTCCCTCCCATAGAGTCAAAAGCTTTTGAAGAAGAAATAAGCGGTTCTTTTGGGGGGGTGGGCATGGAAGTGGCATTACAAGAAGGAGGGCTCACTGTGGTGGCGCCTCTCAAAGGAACTCCAGCCGAGAAGGCCGGTGTTTTGGCTGGGGATAAAATTCTTATGATTGGAGATAAATCTACCGCAAAAATGTCTACCGATGAAGCTATAAAATTGATTAGAGGTGAAGTGGGCACTCCTATCATTGTCACTTTTAGCAGAAAAGGAGCAAAAGAGCCAATCATTAAAACTTTGATTAGGGCCAATATTGAAATACCAACCATAAACACAAAACTCTTGCCGGAAAATGTTTTTGTGATCAGTCTTTATAGTTTCTCGGCTATTTCTCCAAATTTGTTTCGGGGAGCATTGCGAGAATTTGTAGAATCCGGCTCTGATAAATTAGTATTGGATTTACGCAATAATCCGGGTGGTTATTTGGAAGCGGCTCTTGATATGGCTAGTTGGTTTTTGCCAACTGGTAAAGTGGTGGTTACTGAAGATTTCGGAAATAAAAAAGAACCAAAAATGTATAGAAGCAAAGGTTATAATGTTTTTATCGATGATTTGAAATTTGCTATTTTAGTAAACGAAGGTTCGGCTTCAGCTTCTGAAATTTTAGCTGGAGCTCTAAGAGAGCACAATAAAGCTATTCTTATTGGTAACAAGACTTTTGGTAAAGGTTCGGTTCAGGAATTGGTCTCTTTAACTTCAGATACTTCTCTTAAAATAACAGTAGCTCATTGGTTAACGCCACTTGGTACATCTATCTCTAATGGTGGTCTTGCTCCTGATATTGAAGTCAAGCTGACTTCGGAAAACACTAAAGATGGTAATGACCCCCAATTAAATGCAGCTGTTAAATATTTGTTGAAATAACTCCCCCCAACCCCCCTCTTACATTAAGAGGGGGGCTTTCCGAACCCTCTCTTGTTGTAAGAGAGGGCAGGGTGAGTTATGATATGTTTATGAAAGTAATTCTTAAAGAGAACATAAAAGGAGTAGGGCATAAATATGAAATAAAAGATGTATCTGATGGTTATGCCAACAATTTTCTGATACCAAAAAAACTAGCTGAGTATGCCAGTCCAGATGCTGTCAAAAAAGCTGAAATTTTGAAATCAGCAAACGAAGCGGAAATTGAAATAAGAGAAAAATTAACTGAAAAACAGATAGAGATGCTAAAAGGAGTAACAGTTGTTTTAAAAAAGAAAGGCAACGAAAAAGGACATTTATTTGAAAAAATTCATCCAGAAGAAATATCGGCTGTTTTAAAAGAACAGGCAAAAATAGAAATTGATTCAGAATTTATTATTCTTGAAAATCCTATTAAGGAAATAGGGGAGCACACAATAGCTGTTAAGGTGGGCAAGAGTAAGGGAGAATTTAAATTAAAAATAGAGCTAATCTAAAAACTCTTTCTCGTCATAAGTTTTGAAAAGCACGCATAATTTTCTGCTGAAAATTTGCTCACGCTCGCCTCAGTCAGTCTGCGCGAGTCTTTTCAAAACTTACGACCACGACGAGTTTTTTAAACTACAGTGGCGATTTTTTTGACAATAGTGGAGCCGTCAAAGTGGACTTTTCTTTTGGAAGCCATTTTGACTTTGCCGTCTTTGAGAGCAAAAAGAGTATAATCTCTGCCCATACCGACACCATTGCCGGGTAGGATGTTTGAACCTCTTTGACGCACCAAAATACAGCCCGTATTGCAGGAGCTTCCGTCTGAGAGCTTAATTCCTAGAAATTTTGGGTTGGAATCTCTCCCGTTTTTAGTTGTACCGGCGGCTTTTTTATGTGCCATATAAAGAGTATAATAGATAATAATCTAAAATGCAAGATGACAAAAAAATAGAAGAATATATAGAAGAAGAGGATTTTGAGAATAAAGGGGGTAGGGGATGGAAAGGAAAATTTATAGATTTTATTGGGGGAAAATATTTTGTGCCAATTACTATCGTTTTAGTAGCTATAATAGCTTTTTCTTTAGGGAGAATCTCGGGATTACAGGAAAAAAGGGAGCCGGTGAGGGTTTTAAATAACACAGTTTCTGTGGAAAACCCAACATCCAATGTTGGGCAAACGGCAGCGGTTGGTGCAAGTAATGCTAGTGGAGGATCAGTGGTGGCGTCAAAAAATGGTACTAAATATCATTATCCTTGGTGTGCCGGCGCTAAACAAATATCAGCCAAAAATTTGGTTACTTTTGATTCTATTGAAAAAGCTCGCACCGCTGGCTACACTCCAGCTAGTAATTGTAAGGGACTCAAATAATAGAGAGAGGTAATAAATGGCTTAAATAAAGGGGATTTGGTAGAATTTTAGAAATAAATTTGACCACATTTTCTCCTTGACAGCAAGGTTTAAAAATGCTACACTATACGTAAGTCCAGTAAATGCTGGATTTTGTCGTTATAGGGATGTTCTTTGGCTCAGGCAACAATTTTAGGTTCGCGCTTGAGGTTTATCTGATTTGCATCTCTATCCAGCCCTAACTTCCTTAGTTATTAAATTAATTCTTAATAGGAATAAGAATTAATGAAATAGGCTAGGGGGGTTATAATCTAAAAAATGAGTTAGAGCTGGAATTAAAATTAAACAATAGGCTTATTTTTCAGACTACTGCTTTGGGGTTTATAATGATAGCTTCAAATATTACTGGTTTTGGTGGGGCATCGTTTGTGCCAAACACCTTACCACCAGAAGTTATAAAAATTAAAGAAACTCTTCCAAGTGACAATAAAAAAATTGTAACTAAGAAGAATATAACCGTCGAAGAGTATGTGAGAAATTATTTCTCAGACATACCAGTTTTGGTTGAAATCGCTAGATGCGAATCTCGTTTTCGTCAACATGATAAAGAGGGAGGAGTTTTGCGTGGTGAAGAGAATAATCTTGATCGTGGAGTTATGCAGATCAATGAATACTATCACAACGAAAATTCTGACAAACTTGGATATGACATCCTTACTCTAGAAGGGAACACCGCCTACGCTAGACACCTTTTTGAAAAGTATGGTGTCAAGCCTTGGAAGTCCTCTATCAGGTGTTGGGGGGGGACTGTTGCCTACTCTGAATATAAAGACCTGGCGGTTAACAAGTAAAATTAAAAAAGGAAAAATAGCTCCTCCAAACGGGGGAGCTGTTTTTCTTAGTAAAAGCCAAAGGGCACCTTCTGGGACCGGGGCATTCTGAAGGTGCCCTTTGGCTTTTACTAAGAGATGGTAGGAACGTCGCACAATATATCTTCGCGACTCAACCAAAGGTTGGGTCGCGAAAGATAACGCCCATTTTTAGAATAAAATAATTATATTAAAAATATTCCCCTACTTTAACTTGGCTATGAGATTTTTTGCAAATTCAGAAACGTAATTCCAGACCCTGATTATGGCCCCGTTGTATTTTTCCCAGCCTTGAGAGCCCAGGCTGTAAAATTGATCCAAGAGCTCCTTAAATCGGCCTTGGGTCAAGAAACCCACAACATCTATGTTGTATACATATTTTAGAAGCACTAATGCGCCGATAATTATAATAATTATTTGGATAAAACCAGTTTTTTTAGGAGATTTTATTTTTTTGTTTTTCATATAATTTTAGATATGATTTTTAATTTATTAAAAGTATAACATAGGGTCTAAGTAAGCATTGATACCTGATACCGGGATACTTACATTTTTACAATTAATACTAGAAGAATATTTTTGGATTTGAACTCCTTGACTAGCGTAAAGAGTAAGATGAAGATGAGGTCCGGTTGAATAGCCAGTTTGGCCGCTGTAACCAATCACCTCTCCGGTTACAACTTTTTGGCCAGCTACTACCTTAATTAAATCAAGATGACCGTAAAGAGTTGATAAACCATTTGGATGCTCTACTAAAACCCATTTACCATATGAATAGCACCCTTTTTGTTCGTCTGTGTTGCCGGTGCCAATTACGGTTCCATTAAGAGCTGCTTTAACTGGAGTGCCACGACTCGCTCTAAAATCAATTCCATTGTGAGTACCTGATGTGTAGAGGCGTTTAGCATCAATTGTTTTACCAAAATATTGAGTGATAAAGACATTGTCCAATGGCCACGAAAGGATACCTTTACCAGAAGAAGGATAGCTATTTGGGTCAATGGCTCTTTTGAGTTGAGATTCAAATAAGAAAAGTTCTTTCTCAAATCTCTCCTTTTCCGCTTGCCTATCGGTTAACATTTTTTTGTATTCCGTCTCTTTATTTTTGGTAGTGGTTAACAGAGTACTTTTTTCTTTTTTATTTACATCTAAAATTTTGTTTTGGTCACCAAGCTCTGATTTAAAAAAAACTAATTTGTTTTTTTCTGTTTCGCTGACAGCTTTTTTATTAAATAATTCATTTCTATAAATTTCAAGCTCTTTTGATTGGGCCCTTACTTTTTGCTGAAATTGGCCGATTGATTCATATTCATCTAAAACATCAGCTAAACTCTTGTTGGTTAAAAAACTTTCAATAAGTGATTCATCATCTTTTTGTCGCATATCGCCTAGAATTTTTGAGATAGCTAAAACATTAGATTCTATTTTTTTTTCCATGTCCCCTATTTCGCTACCGAGATTTTTAATGGTCAGGTTAGTTTTTTGGATATTAGTTTCGGTTTTCTTTATTTCTGTACCAATTTTTTGTTTGTTGATGTCAAGAACTTTTATAGCATTCTGTAGAGTTTTAGTCTCTCCGCCAACAACCTCAATTTGTTTTTCATAAACTTTTATTTCTGCGTCAAGTTGTTTAATTTTATCATTGTGACCTTCGATATTTTGTTTTATTTGGTCTACCGATTGAGCATTAGCATAATATCCTATGATAATAATAAATCCGATAAGTCCCACAAGACAAATTTGACTTATAAGTTTAATGTGGTTTATTTTTTTAAAGTGTTTGTATGGCATTTTTAATTCTATTTATTACTTCTGGTATGCCAAGTATTTCAATAAGTGTAAATGGATCTGGCGACTTTTCTCTGCCTGATAGGGCATAGCGTAATGGCCAAAGTACCTCCCCTTTCCCTTCTTTTTCCGCCAACTTCCAAATTTCTTCTTTTATTTTTTCATAATCTTTCTCATCCATAATACTTAATACTTCTTCCGTAATACTTTTAGCCTTTTCTTTGCCTTCTCCTTTCCAGCATATCTTGTTAGTCTCTAAAACTGGTTTTTCAAAAAAATAATCGTATTCTCCCATTTCTACTAATTCTTTTACCTCTCCCCATCTATGAATCTTGTCCAAAAATAGTTTTAGAAGTTTTTGCATAAATACCTCATCTTTTGTTTTTTCACTACCTCCCCATTTAGTTTTTGAAAATTCTGAATTAAAATTTTCAAATTTCTCTTTATCTGAAAGATGAAGAATATATTCACGGTTTAACCAATCGAGTTTCTCTACATTAAAAATTGCTCCCTTTTTTTGAACTTTTTTAATATCAAATATTTTGATGAGTTCTGTCATACTAAATATTTCCTGGTCTATCCCCGGATTCCAGCCAACCATAGCCAAAAAATTTTTAATCGCTTCTGGCAAATATCCTTTTTCTCGATAATAAGAAACCGAAACTTGTTCGCCGTGCTTCCTTTTTGAAAGTTTTGTTTTGTCCGGCGCTAATATTAATGGCAAGTGGGCATAAATTGGTCGAGGAGCGCCAATTGCTTCTTGGATAAGGATTTGTCTAGGAGTATTGGAAATGCCATCATCGCCTCTGATAACATAATTTACCCCCATTTCAAAATCATCTATGACCACTGCTAAGTGATATACGGGCTCTTCTAAACTTTTGGCAATAACAAAATCCTTGAGTTCGGTAGTATCAAACTCAATATCACCCCTTATAAGATCATTAAATACTATTTTTTTGTTTGGATTTCTAAATCTAATAACTTGCCCCGAGCTTGTCGAATAGGCTTCATCATTTTCATCTTTTCTCTCTTCGGCTAAATAAGCTTTATCTTCGCTTATTAGTTTCTCCAAGTATTTTTTATAAATTTCGCTTCTTTCAGATTGCTTAACAGTTGTAGCAAAATCTGGCTCGATACCAAGCCATTTTAAATTTTCTATTATATCGTTCGCATATTCCTTCTTAGATCTTTCTTTATCGGTGTCTTCTAGTCTAAAAACTATTTGGCCGTCATTCTGTTTGGCAAAAAGATAGTTGAAAAGAAAGGTTCTAGCGTTACCGATATGAAATAGCCCGGTTGGACTTGGTGGAAATCGTACCACCACTTTTTCTTTGTTTTCCATAGGGCTATTATAACAGAAAATCGAATTCTGAGGATGGATAATTAAAAATCAAAATAGCTAAGATAATATATTATCCTAAATTCTCGTGAGAAAGAACGATGGAAAGTAGTTCGTGGGCGATGGTATCACTGGCACCGGGCTTGAAGAAATTTTTAGCTCCTTCTATCATTTTTCCACTGATTTCTTTACTTTCTATTATTCTTTTTATTTCAGTCAACAAGATGTTTGGTTTCAGATTTTCTTCTTGAATAACAGAACAAGCTCCAATCTTGGCATAGGTAAAAGCATTTTTCACTTGATGATTTCCGTTAGAATTGGTAATCGGAATTATGATGGCAGGTTTGCCCCAAGAAGCAATTTCAAATATAGTCGAACCGGCCCTGCTAATAATTAGATTTGCTACACCGGCGGCCATTCTCATTTCAAGACCATTTAGATAAGCAAAAGGTTTATATCTAGCTCTGTGCTGATTTTCTAAAAGTATGGCGGCGGCCGACTCTTTCATTATTTCAATATTAGCCTGGCCCGTTTGATGTATTATTTGAAAACTTTTAACTAAGTCTGGTAGGATATCTAAAATGGCATTATTAATAAATTCGGCGCCTTGAGATCCGCCCATAATAAATAAAGTAGGAATAGTTTGATTAAAGCCAAAAAATTCAGTGGCGCTATTGGTAATAGGGGTAAGTCGTTCTTCTAAAATTGGTTGACCGGTATGAATAGTTCTGTCTTCCTTAAAAAAGGGAAAGGCTTCTTTGTAGGAAATTCCAACTCTAGTGGCAAATTTACCGGCCCATTTGTTGGCTTTACCGGGAACAGAATCTGATTCATGTATGAATACGGGAATACGCAAAATGCGAGCGGCTAAAACAGTCGGGAAACTACCAAAACCTCCTTTGCTAAATACCACATCAGGATAGATGTCAAAAACATCTAAAAGAGCGCCAATCACCCCCCAAGCAGTTTTAAACAGATCAAAAAAATTTAAAATAGAAAAATATCTACGGATTTTGCCGGCAGTCACTTTTTTAAATTTGATATTGTGGTCGTAAAGCAGACCCTGATTATATGGAGCGGGTGCAAAAAAATACATTTCTGGCGTTATCAGTTTTTTTTCTTTAGCTATTTTTTGGATTGATTCAATAATAGCAATAATCGGATAAAAATGTCCGCCTGTTCCCCCGCCTGTAAAAATTATTTTCATATTGTTAAAATTTTCAATTTTAAATTAAAAATTCTGCTACCCCTTTGACCTTGCATATCTAGATATATTCATTACTATTCCGACTTCGACTAAAGTAATGAAAAGAGCGGTTCCACCGTGACTAACAAAGGGCAGGGGTATGCCAGTCAAGGGTAAAACGCCAATCATCCCACCTATATTTACAAAAGCCTGAGACACTATCATTATAACAATTCCCAGGGCCAAGAGTCTACCAAAATGGTCATTAGAATTTGAAGCTATTTTTAGACCTTCCAAACCAAACATTATGAAGAGAGCAATAATAATAAAGGCGCCAACAAAACCAAACTCTTCGGCGGCTACTGCAAAAACCGAATCCCCCACTGGTTCTGGCAGGTAGCGAAACTTCTGAATACTTTGGCCAAATCCCCTACCCCAAATCTGACCAGAACCGACGGCGATAAGTGATTGATTGAGTTGATAACCACTAGTTTGATTGTTGGCCGATGGGTCGAGCATCACTTGGATTCTTTGTTTTATGTAAG
Organism: Patescibacteria group bacterium; assembly: GCA_038065655.1. Taxonomy (GTDB): domain Bacteria; phylum Patescibacteriota; class Minisyncoccia; order Phycocordibacterales; family WO2-35-19; genus WO2-35-19. Next base: position 23,950 of record JBBTQO010000001.1, read on the forward strand.
GTCTGGTGAAATAAAGGATCACTAAAATGGCCGCACCGGCAACTAGTATTGTTAAGATATGACGCCATTTAGCGCCAGAGGCAATATACATTGATAAAGCAGCAAAAAGAATTACCGCAAAAGTATCTGTATCTGGTTGAGCCAACAAAATTACTCCGAGTATTCCAATGAATATTCCGAAAGGCAAAAGTCCCCAAGAAAAAGTGCCCACTTTATTTTTGATTCCAGAAAGCCAAGCGGCAAAATAGGCAATAAAGGCAATTTTTAAAATTTCAGCGGGCTGAAAAGAAATAAAACCTAAATTAATCCAACGCTTAGCGCCACCGTGCTCTATCCCAATACCGGGCACAAAAACCAAAAGAGTTAAAACAATAGCACCTATCAAAAAAACAAAAGAATATTTTTTCCAAACGTGGTAATCAATTTTGGCAAAAATAAGACAAGCAATCGAACCCAAAAATAATCCGTAGAAAATTTGATTGAAAGCGACATTGGAAAATTTGACTTCGTCTCTCGCTAAAACTCCGAGTGAGGCAGAACTAAAAATAAAAAAACCAATCACAATCAAAGTGATTGTCCACGCTAAAAAAGGTCGACTTATTTTCCCGAGTCTGGTTGCCATATAAACATTTTAGCATATGTTTTCTTGGCTACCCAATTAAAGCTAAAGTGATGCCGAGGAGGGCGCAGACAAGGGAGAAAATCCAGTAACGCATAGTGACTTTATAAGCGGGCCAACCAATGGCTTCAAAATGGTGGTGTAAGGGTGCTACCAAAAATACTTTCTTGCCTCTTATTTTTTTAGATATGACCTGAATAATGTTGGATAAAACAGTGATAACTAAAGGCAAAGCGATAACTGGTAAAACCAAAAGACCATAACCTTCTCCTAATCTATCGGTCATAAAAGCAACAACCGTCAAAGTAATGGTCAAGCCCATTGTTCCCGTCTCAGACATATAAAATCTGGCCGGTGGAATATTAAACCAAAGAAAGGCCAAAATACCTCCAGTAACAGTGGCACAAAAGGCTGCCAAGTCTATTTGTTGTTGATAAAAAGCGATACCGGCATAAGCAGCAAACATAGTGGCAAAAACGCCGCCAGCCAAACCATCGAGCCCGTCAATCACTCCCCCTGCATAAATAAAAAGTGCGGTTCCTAAAAATAATAAAATAAAAATCGGTCCAAGATAAAGTTCTCCCCCGTTTAAGCCAAATGGGAGGCCGATACTGACAACATCTAGTTTTATAAAAAACCACCAAGCGCAGGCTAAAGCAATTATTGAAACTATTGATAAACGTATTCTCAGCGATAGACCTCCGCCATTAGTAGAACCTTTTATTTCTAAATAATCATCAATGAGTCCTGCTAATGCGCCGAGTATTAATGTAGCCAATGGTACCCAAGTTTGGCTTCGAGAAAGAAAATCGAGTTTGATGGTTGATTCGGTTGGTATTAAATAAGAAAGAGCCCAAATCAAAAACATCATTAGCCCAGCGCTAAACCAAATAATAACGCCACCCATTCTCGGAGTGTTTATTTCTTTTTCCTTATGAAGTTCATTAAAAATTTTGGCCTCAGTGCCATCAAGAGCCGTCTTGCCACTTTTCTTTTTCCACATCTGATGGGAATAAAGATAATTGGTCAAAATTGGCGTTAGCAAAACTCCGAGCACGAACGCCCCCACCGCTGGCAAAAAAACTTTTACAATATCTATCATCATAAATTTAAATTATACTACTTTTTATTTCTCTTGTTGAATATATTTTAAACTTGAATCTACTAATTTCAAAGCATCGGTGAAGCGACCATCTGCGGAAGAACCAAGAATAGAGACAATAATGGGGCGGCCAAGCCCGGCATCAAAAGCAATAACTAAATTACCGCCAGCCAAATCGGTGTAGCCGGTTTTGGAGGCGATAAGGTTTGGTATTTGATCGACGAAATCGTTGGTGTTTGTGGCAGAGTAAACTTTTTCGGCACTTTTGAATTCCAAATTTTTATAACGAGTGGCCTCTAACATTTCGGGAAAATTTTTAAGCGTGTATTCAAAAAGGAGTGCCGTATCTTTGGCCGAGCCATAGGCGCCCCCCCTATCAACCGTCCTATCTAAACCGTGCTCATTAAAAAATCTACTATTAGAAAGACCGATTTCAGATGCGGTATTGTTCATTTCTTCTATAAATTTATTTCTCAAATCTTCATTTTTTAGAGTATTATTTTCAAATGCGTTTTCTTTGGCCTCAGCCACTGCCGCCAAAGCAAAAGCGCCATCATTGGACGAAGTGAGTAGTGTAAAATCCCTTAAATCATTTGCTTGCCAAATGTCGCCTACTACTAATTTTGAGTCCCCTTCTGGCTCTAAATATTCTTGCAAAATTTCTATATTGGAGGAATTTGGAAATTTGGAAATTATTACTAACGCCGTCATCACCTTGGTTAGTGAAGCCAAAGGCAAAGAGATATCAGCATCTTTAGAAAATAATTCTCTATTATTTATCACATCCCAAACTACGGCGCTTTTAGCTTCTAACATTATTTCTTGGAATGGGTTTGGTTTTTTAGTCGCTAGGTCATTTTTTCTTCCCATCAAAGATTTTTGACCAATAATCAAAAGACCGAAAACTATGGCCGAGGCAATAAAAAGAAAAACAAGAACATTAATAAAATATTTTGTTCTTTTTTCCATTTCAAAAAATTTTTTTGAATTATTCCACATTTTCTTTTTCTGTGTTTCCTGCTTCTTTAATTTTATTTTTAAACATTTCAAACTCCGGCAACTCTCTTATTGTTTTTAAACCTAAATGAGCTAAAAGAGATAAACTGCCTTTGTACTTAAAAATTCTCTGATCCTTAGAATCTAGCTCTCTTTCAACCAATCCTCGGATACAAAGATTTCGCAATATAAAAGTCGAATTGACTCCCCTCACATAATCAATCTCTCTTCTGGTTACAGGCCCATTATATAGTATAATCGCCAATGTTTCCAAGCTCGCTTTACCTATTTCTTTGCTCATTTCATCTCTAGCGATTCCTTCAATTAAGTCTTTTACGCCTTCCGCGGTCGCCAAACTTACCTCTTCTTCAGTTTTTATTAAACAAATTCCTCTACCTTCTAATGATTCTGTCAAATTTTTTAGGGCTTCCTCAATTTCTGATTCTTTTACATCTAGCAACTGTGAAAGTTTTTTTATTTCTAAAGGCTCATTTTTGTAAAAAAGCACCGCTTCTATTTTTTGTTCTAAATTCATAATTTAAAAATTAATAATTAGGTGTTCCCAATTCTTCTGATTCTATCTCTATATCTTTGAAGTGTTCCTCTTGACTAGCCCGTACTGCTCCTCGCTTTACCAATTCTAACATAGCCAGAAAGCCAACAATTATGTTAATTTTCTCTTCCTTCTCCATGCCAGCCCGCCCTGAGCTTGTCGAATGGGAAAAATTCTTAAAACTCATTTTAATACTGGTTTTTATTCTTTCTGTTAATTTATCAATCATCTCCTCCAAACTTATTATTTTCTGGACTACAACCTTTGGCAACTTCTCTATTTTTTGAGGCATATTTTTTAATACTTCAGCTAAGGCGCTCTTAAGAGAAGATAAAGAAATATCCGATGTTGGCGAAAAAACAACATTTGCTTTTTTATTTTCCCTAGCAAAATATAAAAAATTACCAAATATTTTACTTAAACCTCCGGACAATTCCTTATATTTTTTGTAGGAAATTAGGCGGCTTTCTAAATCTTCAATGCTCCCTTGTTCCTCTTCAGTGAGGGGAAGATTGGGCAGAAGTGATTTTGATTTTATGAGAAGCAAAGTAGAAGCGACCAAAATAAAATCAGCCGAATCAGACATAGGGAATTCTTCAAATGACTTTATATGTTCAATAAATTCATCAGCGACTTGCGAGAGTGAGAGGTCGCTGATGTGGAGTTTCCTTTTTTCAATTAAGTCCAAGACTAGCTCCAAAGGTCCTTCAAAATCCCCCACTTTAACTTTGAAATCTTCCGGCATTTTAATCCCTTACTTTTATGTGTAATTCACGGAGTTGTTTTTCGGAAATTTCAGACGGAGAATTCATCATAAAATCTTTACCTTCACCAGTTTTAGGAAAAGCAATCACCTCGCGAATGTTGGGCTCATTTTGGAGGAGCATCACAAGCCTATCAAGCCCCCAAGCAATACCACCGTGTGGCGGGGTGCCAAGACGGAAAGCTTGAAGCATATGGCCAAAATCTGATTCAATTGTTTTAATATCATAACCCAAAATTTCAAAAACTTTTTGCAAAGCTTCATATTGGTGGTTGCGGATACTGCCGCCCCCTATTTCATAACCATTCAAAACAATGTCATATTGAGAAGTTATAATATTGCCAATATTTTCTTTTTTGATTAACCATTCCATATGTTCTGGAATTGGTCGGGAAAATGGATTGTGAGTGAAAGTCCAATCCCCTTGCATTTGCTTGTTGTCAGAAGCTTTGGTTTTTTCAAAAAATGGAAAATCAATAACCCAACAAAATGCCAAAAGGTCTGGATCATTTTTGTCTTTACGTAAATCTGGTCGGTCAGTACCGTATTTTTCTGTGGCTTCTTTATAAGAAATTCTGGGGAATGGTTTTTCTTGGATTTTTTTGTTTGGATACAAATTTTCCACAATGGCGGTCAGGATTTTTTCGTTGACCTCTATCACGTCTTCTCTTTGGACAAAACTCATCTCCATATCAAGCTGAGTAAATTCGGGCTGTCTATCCCCTCTTGAATCTTCGTCGCGCAAACATTTGGCAATCTGGAAATACCTTTCAACACCGCCGGTCATAAGAAGTTGTTTGTATTGTTGCGGTGACTGAGGCAAGGCGTAAAACTTGCCCTTGTAGAGTCGTGAAGGTACGACAAAATCGCGAGCACCTTCGGGAGTTGATTTGGTGAGGAGCGGAGTTTCAACTTCTATAAAATCATTTTTAACAAATTCGTCTCGCGTCATTTTTATTATTTCATGGCGCATTCGCATATTTTTTTGAACTCTTTGATTTCTTAAATCCAAATAACGGTATTTTAGTCTGGTGTCTTCGTTAACACCCATAGTGTCGTCTGATATGTCAAAAGGTAGAGCTTCAGCTTTATTTAGGATTTCAATATTTTTAACTTCCAATTCTATTTCGCCATTTAAAACTCCTACTTTAATATTTTTTTCTGGGCGTTTGTTTACTACACCACTTATAGCCAAAACCCATTCGGTGCGTATTTCCCTTGACTCGCCGTAGCCTTGGCGAAGGAGACTTTGGTTTATTTCATCTATATTGTTAGTAAGCACGACACACTGGACTAATCCGGTCATATCGCGCATATCCATAAAAACCATTTTGCCTTGGTCGCGTCTGACATTAACCCAACCCTTTATAATGACTTCCTTTCCAATATGTTCTTTTAAATCTCTTATATATGTTCTCATTATATTTTTTAAATTACTCCGATAGCTTTTTTAACTTGTAACATTTTTTTATCAGCTGTTTCTCTGGCCTTTTCTTTACCATCTGCCAAAACTTTATTTATAAAATTCAAATCTTTAGCTATCTCGACTCGCCTCTCTCGCATAGGCTCTATAAATTTCTTCAAATCTTCAATCAGTATTTCTTTCAAAATTTTATACTTTCCTTTATTTTCCTCATAAATTTTTTCTAATTCGTTCTCGTCTCTAACTAATTTGTGAATAGCAAAAACGTTTTCTGGTCGCTCCCCCGCTGAGTCGGTGACGATAGCCATTACAAATTTTTCTATCTCTTTATCTTCAGCAAATAAACCCAAATCATTTTCATGGCTCTTGCTCATCTTTTTGCCATCAGAACCGGGTACTATTTCAACATCTTTTAAAATATAAGGTTCTGGTAATTTAAATGTCTCGCCAAATATTCTGTTAAATTTTAGGGCGGTGTCTCGGGCAAATTCAATGTGTTGTTTTTGATCTTGGCCGACAGGCACGATATCAGTATCGTAAAGTAAAATATCGGCGGCCATAAGCATTGGGTAAGTAAAAGTGCCAGCGCTGACATATTCTTCGCCACCTTTGGCCACGGCATCCTTATAAGCGTGCGCTCTTTTCAAATATGGCACGGTAGTGATGGTGTCAAAAATCCAAGCCAGTTCGGTATGTTCCAACACATCTGATTGTTTAAAAATCACCGATTTTTTTGGGTCAAGACCAATCGCCAGAAAATCAATAGCCACATCAAGCGATAATTTTCTCATTTCTTCGGCATTTTGCACTAGATTTAAAGCGTGGTAGTCAACTACACAAAAATAATTTGTACCACCTTCATTTTCATTTTGCAATTTTACAAACTGACGCATTGCGCCAAAATAGTTACCAATATGTGGCCTACCAGTCGGCTTTATTCCTGAAAATATGGTTTTTTGCATAACTTTATAATAGCAATTTATTTCTTTATTTCAAACACCTTGTTTTTAGAGGAAGTGCCGGAAAGGAGGGTGATATTTGAAGTGGAAATTTTTAAATATTCGGCCAAGAGTTTAATTATGGCTTTGTTGGCCTTGCCAGCGACCGGCGGTTCTTTAACCCAAACCGTAAACCACTCTTTTTGATCAGAACCATTATTTTCTTTTTCTTGCCATAGTCTTTGTGGTGGTGGAATTACTTTGTTTTCTTTGGCCTTGACTTTTGCTTTGACAAATATTTTCATACATATTTTATTTTGCTTGCCAGAGAGCGAAAATAGAGAGAGGCAGTAATTTTTCTGAACCCTCTTGCTTAATGGCGAGCTCACCGGACTCTATTGTGCCCCCTAAACCGTTAGTCATATCAGAAAGTAAATTAGCAACGGATATAGAGGAAAACTCAGTGGAATACATATTGAAAATTACAAACAAAGGTTTATCGCTCAAAATTTCTCGGCAAGCAGAAATTAATTCTGGTAGCCCCTCTTCTATTTTCCAAACTTCGCCTTTTGGTCCTTTACCATAACTTGGCGGGTCCATTATTATGGCGTCATACTTTTTATCTTGCTTCGTTTCTTTTTTTATAAATTTAATTACATCGTCAACAATCCATCTAATGGGCGCATTTTCTAATCCTGAAAGTTTTTGATTTTCTCTCGCCCAATTAACACTCTGTTTTGATGCATCTACATGTGTGACTTTTGCTCCCATCTTCGCACAAACTAAACTCGCAATGCCCGTATAGCCGAACAGATTTAAGACACTTAAACTGTTCGGAATTTTCAATTTAGAATTTTCAATTTTCAATTTTTCAGAAATCCATCGCCATTGTGAGAACTGCTCTGGGAAAATGCCGATATGTTTTGAAGTATTTTTGTATTTAATTTTGGCTTTTATCCAATCAAAAATTTCTATTACCGTTTCTAATGAGTCATTTTTTATTTTTGAACTAGATGCTAGATACTGACTACTAGCTACTGCTTTCTCCCATTCTTCTTTTGAAAGTTCTGGTTTCCACCAAGCTCTTGGCTCACTTCTCACTATTTTAGTTCCATTGATTTCTTCCAGTTTCTTTTTATTCCCTGAATCCAGCAATTTATAACCGCCCATCTCTCCCACCCATATTTTTATGGTTTTTTTATTTTCCATACTTAAAAGATAGCAAAAATTCTCTCACCTGTCTCTAGACATCTTTATTAGACGCTGAGCGTTTCGTATAGTTTTTTTGAGAAAATGTTGTGTAATTTTAATAATTACAAAAACAAGCGGACGAGGCGAAGATCGTCGTAGGAGTATTTTGGACCCAAGAGTTCTTTGACTGAGACCAGTTTATATCTTTCGCCTTCACTGACGCCGACTTTGTGAAAAGCGCTCCAAATTTCCTTGAATTTATTTTTAGTAATATCATCTCGCAAGTTGTAAATATTGTATTCCGGGTTGGCTTCTTTTATTTGTTCTATATGATATAAAATAGTACCAAGTTTCAATCCCCTTTTTTGAGCGATATCTTTTGTATTTAATCCCTCATCTAGCATTTTTCGAGTTTCGCCCACGGTGTCTAATTTCTTCTCTTTTATTTTTGTGCCTCTTATTTTATCAGCGAACTCACGGTGCATTTTTGAAAGCTTCTCATCACCCATTGTTCTAATGTGAAAAGAATTGGTCTTGGAAAAATCTCTAAATTTATTATCAAATTCTAATACTTCTTCATTGACTCGAAGAGCCATATCGTTGATACCCTTTAGGAAAAGTCCTTCCAGCGAACGGACGCGTGAGAGGGCGACGTAGCCCATACCCTTTTCAAAAGAATTGGATAAGTCAACCAAGGCGGTATCAAGAGACATTCCTTGGCTTTTATGGACAGTAATGGCCCATGCTAGCCGCAGGGGGTACTGATTTATCTCGGCTTTGCTTTTGCCTTCTTCTTCAATACGCCATGTTTCTCTTTCTACATCAATAACATTGCCTGAAAGGGTTTTGACTCTTATTTCTTCAAAGCCGCATTTGATAATAGTGCCCAAAGTGCCATTAACATAATCGGCCTCAAAATTATTTTTGACAAACATTACTTTGGCTCCCACCTTTAATCGGAGTGTCTCTGGTGCTAAGCAACTTTTTTTCAAGGATTCTACTAAATGGCGCTTACCCCTTTCTTGCATTTCATATTCAGAAATTTTGCCTGGGATTTTTATTAACTCTGCTTCATTTTCCGCGTCAACATCCCTGTTGTGAGAATAAAGTTTAGTTGATTCAAACTCAGCCTTTTTATTAAACCGACTTCTTAAAATATCTACAATTTTATCTGAGACTGAATTTTCTCTAATGGCATTTAATATTTTCAAATACTCCATATCACTTTGACGATGCTGTTCGGAAAGATAGCAAACTTTTAAATTAAGGTCCTTCCAAGCTTTTGAATGATAGGCAAAAAATACCTCTGGCTCTTGAGCCCTTCTAATTGGTGGTAGTTGGAAAAAATCACCACAAAAAACAACTTGTATGCCTCCAAACGGGTCAGTTGAATTTTTAACTTCTTTTATTATTTTTTCTATCAAATCAAGCCGAAAATGATGGAGCATCGATATTTCGTCGATGATGAGGACGGAGGCGTTTTTTATTTTACTTCTTATATGCTTTTTTTCGGCGATTTCGGCTATATCGCTTTTACTCAAGCTGTCTTTGATGCCAATTCCGCTCCAAGAGTGGATGGTTACGCCACCCATATGAGTGGCTGCAATGCCTGTGGAAGCCGTAATTCCCGCATCAGCACCTAGTTCTTTTAAATACTCTATATATTGCCTTAAAACATAGGTTTTGCCACTACCGGCGGCGCCAGTCAAAAATACATTTCGGCCGGTTTTTAAAATGTCCAAAGCTTCTTTTTGAGTCATAGCTGGCATTTTAGCAGACTTTTTCACTTCTCTTTTTAATAGATGGGAGTATGCTGTTGATATTGGTGAGTATAAAAATGAGGGCCGTCACGACAAGTCGCGACGGCCCTAAAATCATTACGGAATGAACTGGCATTTCCTTCTTGGGAAAAAGAGATATCTCTCCGAGGGAAATTCTCTCAAAAAATCAGCTGCCCGTTTCTTCCCCGCTTTTTCTAGGGCTTGGGCGACTGCTTCTTTAAGGACCATGTAATCTTCTGTGGCCAAAGAAGAAACAAAGGCATGAGTGATTGGCGGGTTTTTCCTGAAGTCTTCTGCTGTTGGCAGTGAGACTTCAATCCCCTTCCAATCGTCTCTCAGTTCGGTGGGAGTTGCGGCTCCCGTTGGCGCTTCAAAAATTTTGATTCTTTCCATCAGCTTTGTGTTCCTTTCCAAAAAAATATTAACATTATGATGCTTTTTGTCAAATGTTATTGTTTATAAAGGTAATTCGATAGTGAAAGTACTGCCCTTACCTACTCCGTCAGAGGAAACTTTAATGTCGCCCCCATGAGCTTCGGTCATCTTTTTTGCTATATAAAGTCCTAGGCCCGTGCCAATAACATTAACTTTGTTTGCATCTTTAGCTCGGGAGAATTTATTAAACAACTTATCTATTTCGCTCGGGTCAATACCAACGCCACTGTCTTTGACTGAAATTTTGACTTTATTTTCATCTTTATAAACTGAAACAAATATATTACCTTTTGGTGTGTATTTCATTGCATTGTCTATGATATTGCTCACCACTTGCTTTATCTTACTTCGGTCGGCCTTGATTTTGATTTCTTCGGTTGGTATATCGGTACCAAAAGAAAGGCCGGTTTTATCTATGTTTGGTTTTATTTCGGTTATCACTTCTTTTACTAATTCATTCACATCAAAAACACTTTTTTCATAAACCATCCTTCCCTGCTCAATTCTTGAAATATTTAAAAAGTCGCCAACAATATTTATCAAATTTTGGCAGGATTTCATTATGGTATCTACCGAGTCTTTGGCCTTTTGAGGCAAGATTCCAAAGTCACCATCTAGAAGCATAGAAGAATAACCCTTGATGGCAGTGAGTGGTGCTCTAATCTGATGGGTCGCTAACGACAAAAATTCCGATTTCAACTGGTCCAACTCCTTCAACTTCTCATTGGCCTCCCCCAACTCCCCCGCCAACTTTTCTAAGGATCCAGCATATTTTCTCCAAATATAGATAATAACTATTGTAAGGATTGTAATTATTAATGTTAGGATTACAATAAATATCAAGAATGGTTGCAGCGTCTGTCTTGTTATTGTAAAAAAATCATCAGCTTTAATATCTGTCGCTAAAATTGCAACCACATTCCCATATCTATCTTTTATCGGAGCATAACCAGTAATGACTGTACCGTATGCGTCTGTGTATAAATCTTTATTTGTTAGAGGACCATTATAAGCTTCCCAAGCTTCCGGAATGTCAATTGCTTCGGGATAGTCTTGCCCAGGCCATTGAAGCTTATCTGGTCCGTCTGGCTCTATTTTACCGTCACGATTTACATCGATATATTTTGATGAGTTATCACTTGTGTTAGCGTATGGATCAACAGAATCGGCATCGGCCACAAACTCCATTCTTGTCGGATCATCTTTTTTCTTTCGGAAAATATACATAAAGACAATATCTTTGTTGCTGTACTTAGCTTTATGCAACTTACTTGTCACATGTGTCCATTCTGGTTTTTTCCAATCCTCTTCTGTTTGGAGTGCATCAAGATCTTCCGAATCGATGTTGGTTGCTGCTGTAATGGATATTGTTAAAATACGTTCCCTAAGATTTTCTGTTAAAAGAGTAACTGTGCGTTCATAAAGTATTCTGGATGCAAAAATAAAGATGATGATTAAAATAGATATGATCACAATACCAGTCCAAATCGGATTTCTTACTTTTTTGGTTATTATGTTAAGCATAATAATTAATATTATACATCTAAAAGTGTATCTACTTCCTTTTTTTCCACATCCCACAGGAATGGCGCAAGCCGAGGACCGAATCTTTTCCCTAATAACAACTGATACACATGTCGGAAAAAGTGGTGTTGGCGTAACATATTATGTGTCTTGGTGGCATGTGGTTCTTTTGGTATGGTGTAGAGCAAAGAGCAAAATTTATCTAAAGAAATAGTAGATCTGCGATTAAGCAATATTCTTAGGGCACTAATTAATTTAATATCATCCGGTTTTAATGCGACGATATGTTCCTTATTCTTTTCTTTCAGAAGCTTATAAGTGTTACATTCTTCAATTTTTATGTAACGCGGACTGGTTCTTTTGGTTAGTCCCAAATCTAAATACATTGTTCCATTTATCCCGGTGAACAGATTTCGCTCATCAGATTTAAATGGTCTTAACCTTAATAATTTTTCCACATCTTTTTTTTGTATTTTTGTGAATTGTTGTAATTGCGATTTTTCTGTTTTGATTGATTTTTTCTGAAGGATAGGTTTAGCAATCCATTCATATATATCGCGTTGTGGTAATGTTGGCATTGTAATTATCTTCCCATTAATACTAATATTGGAAGCCCCATAACCATATCCTCCGTATGGTTGTGTTCCTCGTTCTACGCCGGGTGCATGCAAGTGTGTGTTGCGAAGTAAGGAAAATTTATTATGAAGTATTTTCTCCTTATTAGATTGTATCAATCTAATAATGTATTTGCTTGTTCCGTATAAAGTGACGTACATTGCATTATGTATATAATGGGGGTCTTCAAAATAATATTTGAGTTCAGGATCGTTTGTGTACTCTTGAATAAAAATGATCGGAGCGAATATCTCATTGAAATTACCCCCCTTTATTAGTGGTTTGCAGATAATAGTAGGTTCGACGATGGCATCATGCGTACGAATAATTCCTGGAGTGAAAGGATCAATCCATCCACCATTTTCAACAAGAAAATTTTGTATCCTAACAAGATCCTTGGGGTCGCTGATTGGACCGATCCGACACGACCTATCTTTGTAATGACCAACTCTAACATGATTTATTTTGTCGCGTAGTATTTGTAAAAAATTTTGCAAGACAGCTTTATGGACAAGAATAGCATTTGGTGCTGCACAATCTTGCCCTTGATTATAGAATTGGAGAGTAATAACTGCTTCAACTGCTTCAGAAATATTGGCATCTTTGCTTACCACTACCGGATTGTGACCAGCTCCGTTTGTAATAAATAGGGTGCGTCTATCAAATACTAGACGCAACTGGTCAGAGTGAGCGGGAATGCCTGTAAAAATAACGATGTCAGTGACCGGTCTATTTTCTTTGGTTTTTGGATTTATACGAAGAGCGGACCTATCTTTTAAAAATTCGATTCTAGTTTTAGGAGAAACAACAATATTTGGAAATGATTTAGAAATATCTAAAAGAGCGAGGACCCCTGAGAAAAAATAGCGCATACTATTAGGAATACGAAAATGCACCTCGCTTGCCATCAGTGCTGGCACGACGACAAAACATGCGAAAGCATACAAGGGCTGATTTCTGGGCAGAAATGAAGTAACTGCACCAACGCGTAAACGAAAATATTTCTTATTTTCTTTAAGGTTTCTCAAAAGATCTAGTGTCCGAGCTACTTCATCTTGAACCACTTCGTAACTTTCGTATTTTAATAAAATGTCGGTTAGATCTTTCAAACGATCTTCAATAATATCTGCCAAGTTTTTGGCTTGCTGATCAATTTCGGAAAAATTGAGAGTCGTATACGGTATATATTCCGTATCTAAGACTGGGTATTTTACGACAGAGCGTCTATTTAGTGGCATTGGTGTCTTATAGGTTCTCATGTCTTATAGATGTACCCAATCTTACTTATGAAATTGCATCAGAACAATTCCTAAAAGTGCGAGGGTCATCCCAAAATACTGATATAGAGAAACATTACTCCATTCATGAAATAAGAAAAGCCCAACAAGAATAGTACTTATGGTTAGTAATGAATCTACGGTTGCGGAACTCACAGCCAAACCTAGTTTTGTCGTTGCCAATCCAAAGGTAATGAAAACAAATGGAGAAATAATAACAACTAACAAAAGCCATATTGTGAGCTTATTTTCCTTACTGGCCCAAATTGCACTTATGGAATTTGCTGCAAGGGCAATAAGAACAGCACTAATAACATAAAACCAAATTTGAAATTTACCCATTATAATAATCTTATACAAGACATAATATATTATACTACAAATTTAAACTTTTTATTACTCACCTGCTCTAAAATTTCAATGGTGGCTTGGACGGAAGGATTGTCAGATTTTTTTAATAAGAGCCTATCTTCAAATCTATCTAATAGTTTGGACAGAAATTCATCACCCCAAGATGGCAAAAAAGCCGAATAAGCCTCTCTTCCGGTTTGCCTGAAAATAAGTGTCGTTCTAAATTTTTTTAATTCAATTTTCATATATTTAATATTCTAACATCAAATAATACAAAACCATAACAGATTTTATCTAAATCTATGCAAGTTCTTTGCAAAATCCTAGTAAATCCAAACATTTTTTAATTATACCAAATGTACTGGACCCCTTTCTTTAGACACTAACCTTGTTAACTGAATTGTATTCCCTGGCCACCAAAAGTGCAAATTGCTGTGGTGGCATTTTGAGTGCTGAGTGGATGCGTGAATTGTTGTAGCAATAAATCGTTTGATATATTTCGTATACCAATTCACCAAGTGTTTTGAATCTAGACGGATCACTCATATCAATTTTGAATTTATCATAGATTGTTTTGTAAAGCGTTCATGAATGCTGATAACACAAGTTGCACGGAGTGTGTGGTGTAAACCGACACCCCATCGTTTTTAATTCGATTGATAATCTGATCCTTCACATCAGAAGCTATTTTGTGTCTTTTCATATGTCTTGTATTAATTATTATCTGCTAATTATATACAAGATTGGTGTTCAAATTTTGGGGTCCGGGCCACTTTTAAAATTCTTTATAATTTGGGTCAACGGCAAAGTTGGCAATGACGGTTTTGTTACCAGACATATTGATGGTGCAAGAAATGTTTCTGCCGCATGATGTGCCATCTCCTCCCCAACCGGTAAATATTCTTCCACTCACTATCTGGGCAGTAAGTATAACATCATCACCTTCATCATAAGTCCAACAATTTGGAATATCGGGGATCCCAGTTGGATTACGGCTGACTGTTCCCTGTCCTGATTTTACAATACACAGATTATAATCAGATCCTATTGGTGGGGCGACATTTACTGTGACACTGTCGGAAACCGGTCCGGGGTTGCAGGAGAGAGTATAAGTTTTTGATGCTGTTAAGTTGCCAGTAGATTGAGTGCCGGAAAGACCGGTCCAGCCAGTTGGAGAAACAGAACAAGAAGTAGCGTTAGTTGATGACCAAGTAATATTTGTAGCTGTATTATACGGAATATTTGTAGAATCAGCGCTTATGTTGGCAGTAGTTGAAACGGGCAGAGGACACTGAGCGCTGACACCATAAAACATAGCTGGGTTAGATTGGTTGTTGTATTCGGTCGCTATCCATTGTGCGGAGCGGATGCTGTTAGACAACCTAAACTCATCTAGTTTACCGTTAAATGCTCTATCATTTAAACTCCTATTTCCGATCGTTAAAGTTGCAGATCCAGTTTGTAAGGTTCCAGATGGAGCGGTAACTTCCGTAACTGATTGAGCCACACCATCTAGATAATAAATAGGATCATTTGAAATTGAACTCCCATTATAGGTAATAGCAATGTGATGCCAGGCCCCTGTACTTGGAGTAGGTATTCTCCAAGCTGCAGCTCCAGACCAGCCAACCTGAAATTGCAATAAATTTGTTGAGTCAATAAATAACTGGTCTTTTAAGTTGCCATGTTCCCAAAACCTTCGGGCTGATGCATCAATAGCATTAACAAAAAACCAAGTTTCCCATGTTCTCTGTGCAGTAGCAGTGATAGTAGATGTAATCTTGTGCATATTGGTACTGCCACCAAAACTGGCTGAGCCGTCTATTTTCCCAGTAGTAGCTGACGCTCCGGAAATCGTCCCATTTTTATTATTGATAGTAGAATCAAGAGCAGATAATGTTGAGCCATTTGGATAATGATAAACTGCGGCATAATTACTATCCCAAGTCCCGGCAACATTTTGCTGATTTATTGCGCTGGGGTTACCATAATACATATATATTTTTGTGTCCGCTGTACTGGAAAGACTTGGTACTTTTACCCAAGCAATGAGTTCGCCTGTCCCAGAAACATATTTTTCTATTTCGTGATCAAGTTTTGTTCCACTTGAGTTAGTAAATAAAATATCAAAACCATCTGGCCGAGCGTTGGCTTGCAATCCAGCATCAGAAGTTAGAGAAATCATAACAGGAAAGTTTGATTGGGTAGCTGGGACTTTTGCGTCATCAATCTGGAAAATCTTACGATAACCCCAAATTCCACCAGTTGAATACCAAGGAGTCGCATCGGTACAAGAAGGATTTACAACTCCTCCCCCAGCCGCACTCACAGTCACTGTTGTCCAAGCACTACAGTTATTCCCCTCATTTGATTCGGTGATAGTTCCAACCATTGAAGCATTATTATCTGCGCATACTTGTACAGAATATGTTCCCGCCGAGGGGAATGTGTAAGAAGAAGATATGACAGTTCCAGAAGCACCCGCATTAAGAGCGCCTAGTTGAGTAACTGAAATTGTAGAAACTGTTCCAGTTCCACCTGCACCAGTTGCTACTCGGAAAAAATTGTTGAATGAAGCACCGGTAGCTGCTGTTCCGCTGTTTGTGATTGTAGATGAAAATGCTTGTGGTGTCCCGGCTGTTGCGGCAGTTGGAGTTATAACGCCTGGGGTTAGGTCTGGGGAGGAAGTATTTACACAATCAATCTGACCTCCTATTGGATCACTCCATGAGTAAGGTGATGATGTGAGTTTTGTTTGAACTCCCCAGTAATATGATATACCAGCCGTTGTAAGAAAATTTGTTTTTGCTGTCCCAACAAAATTATTATCCCATGCAGTAGATCCAGTAAGAGATGTCCAAGCTGGAAGTTCATACAACCTCGTATAAAAAGTACCCCAACTGCTTATACCACCAACGCTTTGAGTTGGGGCTATCCATGAAAATGAACCGAGGTTGCCCGGACTTGGACAGGAACCTGAGCCATTGGTGGGTGGAGGTGGAATATTTATGATGACAGAATTAGATGCCGTATCTCCACTTGAACTCGTACAAGATAATGTATAAACCAGACTTGTGGTATTTAGAGGATAAGTATACGTATCTACAGTACCTCCAGATACACTTACTGGTGAACCATTCAATGTACAAGAAGATGCATTACCCACAGCACCCCATGTTATTTTATATGGAGCTTGACCATAAGCCCAAAGTGGCCCATCACCAGTTTGGCTACCAAAAATAACCGATCTTCCGCCATCATTCCAAATAGTTGCCTTTACATCTACTCCGGTGGGAGGAGAGGGTGGTTCACAATTGTAAGTATCAGTATAAGAACCACCAGGTTTATAATACTCGCAATACACACCAGTTGGTTCTTGGAAAAGACATCCAGGTTGAGTACCTACAAATTCTGGAGCACAAGAAGAAGGAGATACAGTTCTTTTTGACCCAGTAATTTTCGTCTCAGAGCAAGAGTATGTCCTCTGGCACCACCCTCCACCAATAGGTTTATCTTCTACTAAAGTTATTACACCCCCATTTGCGGTGGATTTACAACCCATAAGTTCTGGAAGACAATATGTTCCGCCACCAGTATCAGTAGTGCCTGCGGCACAATAATCCAGCGATGTATTATAGGTAGTCCCAACATTATGCTTAAAAGGATAATTTGTGCATATTACACCAATTGGTGGATATGTTGAAGGAGTACAAGAATATTCACTACCAGGAACGATTAAAGGACAAAATGATTGACAATTCGTCATATCATTAAACCATGCTTTACCTTCATAAACTGAAAATGGAGAATTCACATAAGCTGGCATATTTTCATAAGATGTGACGGTTACACCCTGAGAAGCGTTACATTGAGCGGCTGCATCTACACTAGAAGTCGGCAGAAAAACAAAAAATAAAAGTATAAAAATGAATAGAAAGTGATTTAAATTTATTTTTTTTAGGTAATTCATATAAATTTTATTTTTGGCTAAAGTGAACTTGAACTTCTACTTTTTTGCTTTGAGAATTTTCAGTTATAAATATATTTAATGTTGTATTATTTTTTTGTCCTGTGAGAGACATTACTTTGGGAACTACCTCCATTACAAATGGATTCCAGCCACCTGTCTCCATATATGTCCTGAATGTGTCCACATTCTCATTAAAAGAAAAAGGACTATCCCAAACCAAAGTATATTCTAAATAGCCATTTATTTCCCTCTGAAATTCTTGCGTTGGAGTAGCGCCATTTACAGGCAAAGGAAAATCACTCGGCACAAGCTCTTTTTTAGATTCAGTGGTATTTAGAGAATACACTGGCACTTGGGGCTTTTGATTTTTATATTTATTTAACCAAAAAAGTGATAAAAATCCCACAACTAATATCATGAAAATAACAATTATCCAAACAAACTTTCTTTTTTTTTGGGTCTCTTCCATTGTATTTGAAAATAACACTAAATAATTGTCTATATTATATCATTTTTTCATTATGCAAATACTAATCTGTTTATAAAAACTGTGCATAAGGTTTTTAAAGTTTAGGTATGAAAAAAGCCGTCCCGCGCGAACGCGAAACGGCTTTGATTTGTTGCGACCCGGAGGTCGCTGTGTGCTATTTAGAGAAGAGGCGCCTGTACTGGGCTTGGAGGGAAGCATTTGCGTCAACCTCCCCATTTGGTCCAATCACTGGGACTTCCCCACCGAGCAATGGAACAACGCACGACACCCCATGTTTGTCCGACAGGTGAACGAATAGGGGTTCCCCGACCAGAAAAGCACTCATAGGAACTTCAATCTTTTCGACTGAGTAATCCCCGGAATAGACCTTCTGAAAGGTTGCTTCGTTCCCACTGTTATCCTGAACGAGTTGGAATACGACAGCTTGCGTGGGTCCATTTCCACCAATCTCGACGGATAGTTTGTTGTCGCTTGAGCTCTTACTCAACACGACAGCCCCCAATTCAGCAAACACAGGGAGTTCGTCTGGTACTCCCACTACCAGTAGCGGAACCTCCGAGTGTAGAACCACACTGGAACAGGTTTTACTTGTTCTACTGGTGAGGTTTTCTGCCACCACCATATAGAGACCGGGCTGGACCCCATTGAGCCAGAGACCATGGAAACTGTAGAGATGCCGTTGCGCTTGGAATCTCCCGGCAAACCCTGAAGACACCATATTCCCGAGTTGGAGTTTTCCTGTGCCATTCCCCACCTGCATCATGTACCACAGCCCGTCGTATTTGATGGCGTGGTACAACTGAAAAGTTGCCTCATATTCACTGACACAGGTCGGACTGACCTGGATGACCCCGAGATCAATCCCATCATTAGTCTTGGTCAACGTCAGAGCGACGCTGGCCACCTGTTGTTCTGGCACGACCTGTGCCGGAATCACCATCATGCTCATGCTCGACAAGAGCACGAGCAAAAACATTGAAAAGTACTTGCTGAGCATGTTGATGCCCTCCTTTTGCTATTATACAGATAACCCCAATCTTGTCAAGGGGTCATATTATTTGTCAATATTTTAGGTCGTTGTGAATTTGATGGATTATTCAAGGTCTATTTACATAAAACCACTCATTTGGAGGTCCCACAACTTTTTATAAAGTCCACTTTCTTTGTTTGAAAGTTCATCATGAGTTCCGTCTTCAACGATTGAACCTTTGTCCATAGATATTATACGGTCCATTTTTTTGATGGTAGAAAGTCTGTGTGCGATGACGATGGTGGTGCAGTTTTCCATTAAGATTTTCAAAGCATCTTGAATGAGCGATTCGGAATAGGAATCTAAACTTGAAGTAGCTTCATCAAAAATTAGAATAGGAGCCTTTTTGAGGATTGCTCTGGCGATGGCTATCCGCTGGCGCTCTCCACCAGAAAGCTTAATTCCCCGCTCACCGACATACGTCTCATATTTCAAAGGTAAATTTTCGATAAATTCATCACAATGAGCGAGTCTGGAAGCCTCTTTGACTTCTTCGTCAGAAACATTTCGGCAACCATAACGGATATTTTCCAGTAGTGTTCGATGAAAAAGGACAGGATCTTGTGGCACGAAACTTATGTTTTCCCTTAAACTGTCTTGGGTGATAGTGCGGATATTTTGACCATCAATAATGATAGAGCCAGAGGTCAAATCATATAGGCGCATTATAAGTCTTACAAAAGTCGTTTTGCCTGAACCTGAGTGTCCCACCAGCGCCACCTTTTCTCCACTCTTTATTGTTAGATTTATATTGTTTAATGTTTTATTTCCTTGATTGAATTCAAACGACACATTATCAAAAACTATTTCTCCCTTGGTTACAATTAATTTTTTTGCATTGGGCAAATCTTCTATATCGTGTTTGGTAATTAATATGTCAACCATTTCTTTGGAATCGGCCAAACTTTGAAAGATACTGCGAATAATTTTGTTTAGTCCCCAAAGTTGTTGAGATAGGCCGATTATGTAGGTTTGAGCCAATACAAAGGTTCCTATAGTGATTAATCCCCTTTCCCAATATTTTATAGCGTAATAAAACACGAAGAACTCTACCAAAAAAATGAGCAATACTTGTATTCCATCAACTAATTCGGCTAATCGCCAAGAAAATAGGGTTTTTCTAGCCTGTTCGTTAGAAATTTTTTGGAAACCCTTAGATTCGTGTTTGTGTCCTGTAAAAAAGGATATGGCGTTGTTATTTGTGATTGAATCTGCCAAATAACCAGTAGTGTGGGAATCAGCTTCAGCAGACAATTTGTCATATTTTAATTTCCATGTTGAAAATGAAATACTAAATACTGATATGATAAATACCCATGAAATCATAATAATAGAAACTATTGGGGCGATGAAATACATTATCCATATTGAACCGACGACGGTTATAACAAGCGGTATGAGATTAAAAGCGAGACTATCGGCTAGAGATTCAAATGCACGACTGAATCGGTTTACTTTTTGGACCAACCCACCACTAAAATTGTTGGCAAAAAAAGTGTGAGAATGTCCCATCATATAATCAAAAGAGTTTTGCTTCAGTTTTGCCATTACCCGCGTTTCCATCATGTCAAAGAGAAACATTCCGACTCTAAAAAAGACCCAGTTAATAGCGTGGAAAATTAATATAAAAGTTACGATTTTAATAAGGGCAAGAGCGGTTTCGCTTGGGCTCACAGATTTGCTTATAACGTCAAAAAAATCTTTATAATATAAAGGGATAAATAAATTAATTAAATGGGCAACAAAAAATAAAAAATATGCACTAAAAAACAAGCCTTTGACTGACCTTACTCCTTTCCAAAACTGACTCATTATTTGGCCGACAGTTGTTTCTTTGGTTGGTTTGCTTTTGGTTTCTTCTCTACCAATGGTGTCCATTATAGATATCTTAACATTATTGGATTAAAACTTGAAGATTATTTGACAAAATGGTATAAATATATTAACTTAATAATCAGAAAGGTTGTAAAAACAAATGAAAAAGAAAAAAGAGTCATTAGTCTTGGGGCGTATGTTGCAAAAAATCGCGTCTCGCATTGGGGCAACTATCATTTTGGAACCTGAATGGGGTATTGTTGGCCAAATTACCTTCAAGAGTGGCCGCTTTTCCTATTTCAGGTATAACACTGTGGATTTGAATCCAATGGGAGCTTCGGAAATTGCAAAGGATAAAGACTATGCCAACTTCTTTATGAAGCGCATGGGCTACCCCATTGTTCCGGGCAGTAAGACATTTTTTTCGGATTCATGGGGTAAGGCTATCGGAGCATCTCATCGCAACACCCTTGCTGCTTATCGGTATGCTCAAACGCTGGGCCTGCCGGTTATTGTAAAGCCAAACAGCGGTAGTCAAGGAAGAGGGGTCACTCTCGTTCATAACAAACGCGAATTCTACCGAGCAATGCGCACAGTCTTTGAGATTGATCGCGTCGCTTTGGTCCAACAGCCTGTGCATGGCAAGGATTATAGAATAGTCGTTTTAGACGAAAGAGTGATTTCAGCTTACGAGCGGATACCACTCAATGTTATTGGCAACGGGAGGTCAACGATAAGTAATTTGCTCAAAAAGAAGCAGCAAGAATTCGTTGCTTCAAGCCGTGACACCAATATCAAGAAGAATGACCCTCGCATAACTGAGAAGCTGAAGCATCAAGGGTTAAATCTTCAGTCAGTTTTGGCTCAAGGGGAGAGGGTTTTTCTTCTTGATAATGCCAATCTGTCTGCTGGTGGAGATTCGGCAGATGTCACAGCAAACATGCACCCAACCTTTGGTAAGATTGCCATAAAGCTGACCAAAGATATGGGGCTTCGTTTGTGTGGGGTTGATCTTATGATTGATGGCGACATCAGCCAAAAATCATCACCTTTTTGGGTCCTTGAGATTAATTCTGCACCTGGTCTTGATCACTATTCAAGGTCCGGTAAGGCGCAGGAGAAAATTGTTGAGGATTTATATCTCGAAGTACTGAAAAGTATGGAGAGATAATGCTGGGGTATCCTACCCCAGCATTTTTTAATAAACCTTTATTATGAAAACCAAATCTTCTCTTCAAAAAATAAAACAGATAATATCAAAGTATGACTCATTTATTCTTTATAAACCACTATCTGATGAAGTTGATTATAATAATTTATCTTTTCCCTTGAAATTTTTTTCAGAAAATATTATGTTGCCAAGCAATAAAAATAGCAACCCGCTCTTATGGGCAACTAAGTGTATTTCTAAATATAAAAATAGTAATCCTTGTGTCTTAGTCCCCGGCACTCGGTTTGATATTTATGGAACCCGTCACGGAAGAGGAAAGGGTTGGTATGACCGCTTTCTTTCTAAAATACCAAAAAAATGGTTTCGAGTAGGGATTACTCATGCATCAAAATTTTCGTTATTTCCAATTTCGTTTCAAGAATGGGATGAACAGGTTGATTTGGTTATAACCCATGATGGTTTTCACTGGATGGTTTATGAGACTTCTGCTCGGAATAAGTAAATATCTTTGAGTAAATATCTGTCTTTGGTGAAAGTGCCAAACTTGTCTTTTTAAATGTTTTTTTATTTGTAAATTCTATGGGAGCATTTTTGATTATAACAATAG
The DNA here is from genome assembly GCA_038065655.1 of Patescibacteria group bacterium. Classification (GTDB taxonomy): domain Bacteria; phylum Patescibacteriota; class Minisyncoccia; order Phycocordibacterales; family WO2-35-19; genus WO2-35-19. The sequence continues at coordinate 46,601 of JBBTQO010000001.1, forward strand.
GAATTTGTTCAATTCCTTCCCCCATTACAAGCACTGCGCTAGTTGCTAAGGCATCAGCAATATTGCTTTGAGTTAGACGACTTTTCCGCCCAAATAAATCTTTTTTCCCGATGTAACTCCTCAATGGATTAAAACCAATATATGCAATCGGTCTGCCAACGGTACCAACCCTAAGTGGTATACTTTTTGTGTCTGTGATGATAACGCCAATATGTTTGAGAGAAAAATGTTTCAGCAAATTTTTTTGTATTTGCTCGGCAACTTTAAAAGGATTTTTTGGTAAAAGAATTACATTATTTTTTGCATTTGATTCATCGATTCCCGCATTGATGCACCACTCCCCTTCAGTTAGGGTAAGCAAAGCCCAAGGGGTCTCAATTATTTTTTGAGAATTTTTCTTTATTAATTTTTCTTTATCCTTTATTTTTCCAGTTCTTCCTTGAGACAGGGCGATAATTTTTGAGGTAATAACAATGATATCGTTATCATTAAGAGAGTTAATTTGCTTATGTAAAAAATTTATTAAATTTTCGTTTTCCTTAAAGATTGGAGTTTTGATAGCCAGTATTTGCATAAAAGAATTTAATTACATTCCCTCTTCTTTTAATTTTTGGACCGCTTCGTTTTTGGATCTTTCGACCATAAATTTTACAGCCTCGTTCATATTTATATTTTGGATTTTTATGTTCGGTCTTTTGTCTTTAAAAACTCGGTATATTTCATCAGCAAAAGCTTGACCGATTGTCGGTACGCGGTCATAATCCATTATGATTATTTTAAATTTTTCAAGACCTGATAATATTCTGCGGGCTTGTGATCTAGATATATGAATTCCGCCCATTGTGTATAAACGCACCCTTATTTCAGTCTTATCAAAACCATAATCGCCATCTTTCTCCATATCGGTATGTTCTTTAAAAATATCATTCAAGTGGCGGGTGTTGCTTGTATCAATGCGAAAAGTCACCCTGGTTCCCTGTTTTTGCCCTTTGGTTTTTTTAATAAAAACATCTTTTATTTTATTGTTTACCGTTAACTCATAACCATAACTGTCCAATATAAATTCGTCCCCCGCTTTTGAGGTAAAAAATATACCCTCTCCGGAATGAAGCTTGGGGGCGGTTGTTGTTTTACCCTTCAATAGATCTTGGATTGCTTCCATTTCTGAATTTAATCTCCTTTTCTCCATAATATTTTTGAAAACTCCTACGCCAAAATCATCAACTATAAAAAATAAAGTGTTTTTGTTTAAACCAACAGAGAATTTTATTTTTTCAGATTTTGAATGTTCAATGGCGTTATTAAACATCTCGGAAAAAGCGTATTCAAAAATACTTTTTATGTTTTCAGGAAATTTAGCCAGATTTTGAAAATTGTGTTCAATGTCGTCAAAAATTTTGTGTTCCTCTAGTTGCTTGTTTATCAATGTTTTTGAATAACTCGCTGGGATAAGACTGGGATTTTTTTGCAGATACTCCGCTGTGACATAAATAGCTGATCTGGTTGAGCCAATCTTCACAAGTTTTTTTTCGGTTACAAGTTTGGATATAAGTTTTGAGGCGTATTGCCTAGATACACCAAAATCACCAATAAAATCTATTGTTTTTATAGTTCCCTTTTTACTAGCCAGATTCAATATTTTTTGGGTGGTAAGCATATGTAAACACAATTGTAAACCTATGGTTAGTGATTGTCAACCAATTGTCAACTAACTGTTAAATACTCCTAAATTCCCTCTTGTTTGAGCCGCTCAATTGCTTCGCGGGCAGATTTGGAGAGTTTTTTGGGAAGGGCCACGCGGACATGAATCAAAATATCACCACGATTGCGGTTTTGATTTGGCACACCCTTGCCTTTGATTTGCAAAATATCACCGGTGTTTACACCTTCTGGAATATTAAGAGTCGAAAGTCCGTCCAATGTTTGGATATCTATTTTGGCGCCAAGTAAGGCATCAGAAAGTTTAACATTTAAATTCATTATCAAATCATTGCCTTCTTTGTGAAAGGTTTTGTGTTTTTTGACGTGAGTTTTTATATAGAGGTCACCCGAAGTACCGCCCTTAATCGCTTCCCCGCCTCCAGAAAAACGAATCATCTCGCCGTTGTCTATGCCAACCGGAATTTTTATTTTTATTTCTTCTTCTTTTTTGAGAATACCTAAACCATCACAGATATTGCACTTTTCTTTTGGCACTTTGCCATTACCGGTGCAAGCTTCACAGGTACGAGTCATTTCAATAGAGCCAAAAATGGACCTCTTCATTTCTCTGATTTTGCCTTTGCCGTTGCAGGTCTGACAGGTGATTTGCTCTGTCCCCTTTTTGCCACCGGTACCGTTGCAGGTCTGACAAACTGAAATTTTATTTAAAAGAATAGAACGGTCTACACCAAAAACGGCTTCTTCAAAATTAAGCTCTATATCAATTGAAATATCTCTCCCTCGCTTCGCTCGGGATCTTCGATTCCCACCACCAAAAAATTCACCAAATATATCTCCTAAATCAAATCCTTCGGCTGAAAAACCCCCCGCACCTGCGGGGCCATTGGTAAAACCCGAAAAATCAAAGCCAGATTGCTGAGCAAAATCCTGCCAATTACCCTGGAAGCCATTAAAACCCCCACCATTGCCACCAGCAAAAGTTTGACCGTAAGTGTCGTATTGAGCTCTTTTTTGGTCATCAGAAAGGACGCTGTAAGCTTCGTTGGCCTCTTTAAATTTCTCAGCATCTCCACCTTTTTTATCGGGATGATATTTGTGGGCTAGCGTTCTAAAAGCCTTTTTAATCTCGTCTTTTGAGGCTTTTTTGTCTATGCCTAAAATGTCGTAGTAATTTTTCATAATTACGACCATTATATCAAATTTTTAGCTTTTTGTCTCGTCTGGTTTCTCTTCTTCTTTCGGTTCTTCAGGTTTTGGCTCTTCTGATTTCTTTTCCTCGCTACTAGATGCTTGCTGTTGGCTGCTATTTTTCATATACTCCCCTATCTTTTGGATTTCTTTGGAGAGATTTTCGGTGGCAACTTTAATCGCTGAAATGTCATCTTTATCTTTTGTATTTTTTAATTCAGTCACTTTTTCTTCCACACCCTTTTTAATTTCTTCAGAAATTTTACCTTCGGCGTCTTTGAGCGCTTTTTGGCTTGTGTAAATAAGCTGCTCGGCTAGGTTTTTGGCTTCAATCATTTCCTTCTTTTTGAGGTCATCAGTGGCGTGGGCTTCGGCATCTTTTTGCATTTTTTCAATTTCTTCTTTTGATAAGCCGGAGCTACCTTCTATTTTTATGGACTGTTCTTTTCCACTTGATTTGTCTTTGGCTTTGACGTTTAAAATACCATTGGCGTCAATGTCAAAAGTAACTTCAACTTGTGGCATACCACGGGGAGCCGGAGGAATACCGTCTAAAATAAAGCGACCGAGTGTGCGATTGTCGGTGGCCAATGGTCTTTCTCCTTGAACTACGTGTATTTCAACGCTGGTTTGATTGTCAGCGGCGGTAGAAAATACTTGAGATTTGGAAGCTGGGATAGTGGTGTTTCTTTCAATAAGTTTGGTGGCTACGCTCCCCATAGTTTCGATACCTAGTGAAAGCGGGATAACATCAAGAAGCAAAATATCCTTGACATCACCGCCTATGATACCACCCTGAATGGCGGCGCCTAAAGCAACCACTTCGTCGGGGTTGATACTTTTGTTTGACTCTTTGCCAAAAAACTTTTTAACTTCTTCAATTATTTTTGGCATACGAGTCTGACCTCCGACCAAAACTATTTCTTCGATTTCACCGACTTTAAAAGGCGAAGCTTCTATAGCGCGTTTGGTAATTTCCATTGCGCGTTGGATAAACTCATCAGCCAATTCTTCTAACTTGGCGCGGTTCATTTTAATTAACAAATGTCTTGGCCCGGAAGAGTCTGAGGTTATAAATGGAATATTAACTTCTGTGTCAGTGGCGGTGGAAAGCTCAATCTTGGCTTTTTCAGCGGCTTCGTCCAATCTTTGAAGAGCCAACGGGTCTTTGGTTATATCAATACCACTTTCTTTTTTAAATTCACTCGCTAACCAATGAATGATTTTTTGGTCTATGTCTTTACCACCGAGATGGGAGTCGCCGTCGGTCGCTTTTACCTCTACCACATCATCGCCCACTTCTAAAATAGAAATATCAAAAGTACCGCCACCGAAGTCAAAAACAGCGATCTGCTCGTTTTTCTTTTTATTAAATCCGTAAGCTAAGGCAGCGGCGGTCGGTTCGTTTATAATTCGGAGGACATCAAGACCAGCGATTTGACCAGCGTCTTTTGTTGCCTTCCTTTGAGCGTCGTTGAAATAAGCGGGCACAGTGATGATGGCTTGGGTAATCTTTTCGCCCAATTTGGCTTCGGCATCAGCTTTGAGTTTGGAAAGAATCATGGCGGAAATTTCTTCGGGTCGGTAAATGCTATCATTCATTTTGACTTGCACACTGCCGGTACTAGACGCGGAAATTTCAAAAGGCACAGTGTTCTTATCTTTTTGTACCGCTTCCTCTTTGAAATCGTGGCCGATAAATCTCTTGATGCCAAAAACGGTGTTTTGGGGATTGGTGACAGCTTGTCTGCGAGCCAAAAGGCCTACCAGCCTCTCGCCGGTTTTGGAAATCGCGACAATAGAAGGTGTGGTGCGTGCCCCTTCAATATTTTCAATTATTTTTGGATTGCCGGCTTCCATCACAGCGACGGCACAGTTGGTTGTTCCTAAATCTATTCCTATGATTTTTGACATATGATATACGAATTAATGAATAATTTTTGTTTTGTGAATCGAATTATACTCGTCCTCTAATTTATTTCAACTCCCCGACTTTAACTTTAGGGGCGCGGATGATTTTGTTTTGGAGTTTGTAGCCGACACTCATTACCTCAATTATTTTGCCATTATCTTTTTCATTTTCTACTGCTACATTTTCTATTGCTTCGTCTCTTTGGGGGTCAAACTGCTCACTGAGTGGATTTATAACGGAGACTCCGTGATTACCCAAAACATTTATAAGCTGGCTGTGGATGTACTCTACTCCCCTTCTCCAATTTTCATCTACTTTTTCCCAAGCCTCTTTATTTTTAAAAGCTGAATCAAATGAGTCTAAAACAGAAATGAGCTCAGTTGAAATATCTTCTTTGGCAAATTTAGTAAAATCCTTTTTTTCCTCGTCTAGTCTTTTTCTCAAATTTACTCCATCAGCCCTTTCTTTTTGCCAGCCAGTCAAATATTCTTGGCTTTTTTCTTCTAGTTCTTTTATTTTTTGTCGCAGTTTTTTTATTAAAACGGCTGAATTATTTTCTTCTGTTTCGTCAGAAAAAATTATGTCATTATTTTCATCTTGCATATTAATTTTTATCTCTTAGACCACTGAGGAGCTTTGCGGGCTTTTTTGAGGCCGAATTTGCGTCGTTCTTTGGCTCGGGGGTCGCGTTTTAGGAAACCGGCGGTTTTGATTTTGGTTTTGAACGATTCGTCATGTTTGACTAAGGTGCGAGCAATGCCGTGCCTTATAGCTTCAGCCTGAGAGTGGACACCGCCGCCTTTAACATTTATGGTAATAGTGAAATTACCAGCTTTTACTTTGTTTAGTGCTTCTTCTATCACTTTTCGAAGTTCAGCTGTTGGGAAATATGAAGCCAGGTCGCGGTCATTTATTTTGAAAGTATTTTTAGCAGACGGAGTGATGCGTACTCTAGCGACTGAGGTTTTCCTTCTGCCTACCGCTTCTATGTATCGCTCAGTTTTTGTTTTTTCTTTTGTTGTCATATTAATTCAGTATTATTAAATTTTTCATCATTCTATCTCGCAACTTGTTTTTTGGGAGCATACCTTTGATAGCAATCCGCAAAGTCTCTTTCATTCCTTTATCAGCCACTACTTTTTTCATAGTTCTTTCCCGCAAGCCACCAGGATAGCCAGAATAATTTTTGTATATTTTTTGATTCAACTTTTTGTTGGTGACAGAAATCTTTGAAGCGTTTATCACTTTCAATTTTAATTCAGGGATGGCATTACGAACAAAATCAGCGCGATTTTTGCCTATCAAGATAACGGCGATTTCGCTGGCCAATCTGCCTAACTTTTTATTTTGTGCGTCAATTTCGTAATTCATAAATATTTGTTATACAAACTCTATTATTGCCATCTTGCTACCGTCGGAAAGTCTGGGTTTGGTTTTGGTAATTCGCAAATAACCACCCTTTTGGTCCATATATTTTTTTAAAAGTGTGTCCATCAGTATTTTTGTGGCATTTGGCCCCACTTTTTCAATGATAGCTCTTCGGGCAGCCACTGTCTGAGCCTTGCCTTTGGTCACTAATTTTTCTACAAATGGTCTGATCTCTTTGGCTTTTGGTTCGGTGGTTCTCATCTTTTGGTGCAATATTAATGAACGAGCAAGTGAATTTATCAAAGCTTTTCTTACTTTGCGCACTCTGCTAAATTTTCTGTTTGCGTTGTGGTGTCTCATTACTTTAATGTGATTCCGTGTTCTCCTAAAACCCTTTTAATTTCGGCAACTCCTTTGGCTCCCAAACCTTCTACTTCCAAGATATCCTTCTCTTTCTTTCTAGCCAAACCGCCGATAGTTCTGATGTTGGCGCTAGAAAGAGCGTTCAAAGTTCGAGCGGAAAGGTTTAGGTTTTCAATGCGAGTTTTCAAAAACTCCGGGTCCATTTTTTGAGTGCTATTATCACTATCTTCTTTGCCACCTTCGGAATCTTCAGTTGCTAGTTTCTCGCTTACTTCTTCTTTGTCTTCAAACCCGGTAATAGCCTTCAATTGTTCTATCATAATGTTGATAGAACTTTCAAGGGCCTCTCTTGGGGTGAGACTGCCGTCGGTTTCCATAGATATTCTTAGACGATTGAAGTCAGTACGGTCACCAACTCGCATATTTTCTACTTCGTAACTAACTTTTAGGATTGGAGTGAAGTTTGCGTCTAAAATAATGGTGCCAATATCAACTTTATTTTTACCAATCATATCGCGACCAACAAAACCTAGACCTTTTTCCACAGTCATTTCCATATTTAATTCTGAATCTTTGTCGGTTAAAGTAGCAATCACCATTTCGGGATTTATGATTTCTACTTGTCCGGGTGCTTCAATGTCTTTAGCGGTGACCGTCTTTACCCCTTTAGCTTTTATGGAAAGAGTTTGGGGTTCGTCGGTCAGCATCTTGATGCGAAGTTTTTTTATATTAAGCATTATCATTACCAAATCCTCCTTGATTCCTTTGATTGAAGAAAATTCGTGCTCGACTCCGTCTATCTTGATTGAGGTGATGGCGGCTCCGGGTAGAGATGACAAAATAATACGACGCAAACTGTTGCCAATGGTAAATCCATAGCCGGGATAAAATCCGTCAATCTCATAAATTCCTCTGCTTTCTTCTTCCAAAATAATTTTTGGTCTTGAAGGCAATATAATAGCTTTGTCAAAATTGTCCGTAGTCATAATATTAAAAAATTAGAGTTATAAAATTTCTATTTAAATTATCTTTGATAATATTCAATCACTTGACCGAGATTGAATATTAGGTCAGCTTTTTCAGTGAAAGAGCCGTCCTTGACGTTAATTTCTTTCTTGTCTTCATCCCAAGATAGCCAATTTATCATCAAAGTTTCGGTTTTTTTGTCTGCGACATCGCTAAACAATTTGCTGGCGCGGCTGCCTTCACGAATACTGATTTTGTCTCCATTTTTGACAGAAAAGGATGGAACATAAACCTTTTTACCGTTAACCAAAAAATGACCATGAGAGACAGCTTGTCTGGCAGATAAGTGAGTTGGCAAGATACCGGCTCTCCAAACGACATTATCAAGACGGTGCTCCAAAGATTTCAAAAGATTGACCGCTGGTGAATTGGTTTTTTTGGCTAAAGCTTGTTTAACGTATTTAGCAAATTGTTTTTCGGTAACACAATAAAACATTCTAGCTTTTTGTTTTTCGTTTAGCTGAATACCAAAATCAGTTTTTGGTCGACCAAAAGATTTCTTCCTACCTTTGCCCTTGCGTTCTTCACGAAGAGCAAACTTTTGGGTTTGAGTTTTTTCAAAGATAGGGGCTTTTAGTCTGCGGGCTATTTTGTATTTTGGACCAATTTTCATATATTTTTTATAAATTAAACTCTCCTTGGTTTCTTTGGTTTTGGACCGTTATGAGGAACAGGGGTGACATCTTTTATAGAAGTGATATTTATTCCTTTTGAAATAAAACCTCTAATTCCTGACTCTCTACCCGAACCGACACCTCGCACTACTACTGAAATCTCTTTGATGCCAAGGGTTTGCGCTTTAATACCTAAGGTTTCGCCGACCTTAGCGGCCGCAAAGGGAGTACCTTTCTTAGCTCCTTTAAATCCTAAACTGCCGCTGGAAGCGGTGGCGATGACATTGCCTTTTTTATCGGTCAGTATAAGCGCGGTGTTGTTGTAGGTTGATTGAACATGTAAAATACCGGTGTCAAACCTCTTCTTGCCAGAAACCGCAGCAACTGAGACATCTTTTGTCTCGACTGTTTTTTCTGTCCCTTCCTCTTCTGTTTTAACGATTCTTTTCTTTCCCATAATTATAAATTATTTTTTATCAACTGCTCGACGACCGGTACCCATAGTCTTTCGGGTATTACCTCTACGAGTTCGAGAGTTTGTTTTCGTTCTCTGGCCTCTGGTTGGTAGGACGCGACTATGTCTTACTCCACGGTAACATTTTATATCTTTTAGTCGTTTGATGTTTCCGGAAATTTCTCTTTTTAAATCACCTTCAATTTTTAAACTTTCTACTATTTTTCTGATCTCGTTTTCTTTTTCTTGACTCAAATCTTTTGCTCTGGCGCCCCAGTCTACTTTAGCTTTATCTAAAATTTGTTGAGCGCGAGAACGGCCGACTCCAAAAAGAGTGGTCAGCCCAATTTCAAGTCTCTTTGTTTCTGGTATTGTAATTCCTAAAATTCTCATATTTTTGTCTTTTTATCCTTGTCTTTGTTTATGTTTTGGGTTACTTTTGCAAACTACAAATAAAACGCCTCCTCGGCGAACTAATTGGCATTTTGGACACATCTTTTTTATTGAAGCCTTTACTTTCATTTTTATGAATCAAACTATTTTTCTATTATCAAGTCTGTGCACAATCCTCCCCTTCCCCCCATAAGGGTCGAGAACAACCTCTACAGAATCGCCGATTAAAACTTTGATTCTGTTCATCCTCATTTTACCGGACAAATACGCTAGTATTTCTTGTTCTTTAAATTTAACACGGAAAAACGCATTTGGAAGCGCTTCCATTACCATACCAACACTTGTCTCTGGTCGCTCTTTTTCAATCATTTTAACAATGCAAAGAGGTTATCATATAAACCTTATCAATGTCAAGCTTATTTAGCGACAACGACTTGGACACGTATTTTTGATGAATCAGTAGGAAATGTCCGTTTCCAAATAGGCCTTATTACTGCGGTTATACTCGAAATACCGGCAAATTCATCCATTATTTTCTGGAGGTCCTTTTTTGGAGCTCCTAGTAGTTTTTGGCTTATAGTATCTGTGTTTATCTCTGCCCAAGCTAGAACTCGGCCTTTTATTTGTAGGCTTATTTTCTCGCTACCCTCTAAATTGCCAGCTATCTTTTCAACCACTAAAGGAGAGAAATCAATAATTTGAGATTTTATATTATTCCAGCTATCAAATTCGGAAGCATAAGCTACAATTATTTTGTCTGATAATTCTTTTTTATTTAACATCAGGGCATAAGCGGTAATCTCTTTTCCTACCAAAACAGATGAAGACTCTTCTTTTTGAGGTAATTCTCTGGATTTGTAAATAATAGAATTGGATAATAATACTAACTCCACTGGTACTTTTGATTGCAATTCTTTTTCTAAATCGACTTGTATCTCTGTGTCGATATTTTGCATAGCTACTTGCTTTTCGGTTGGAAGCACCGTTTTCATTTTGCCAACGAATCCACCAGTCATCTCAGTGGCAGATCTAGCATAAAAATTGTTGTAACGCTGAGGGTCGCTCTTAAAACCGGGGATAATAAAATCAGTCTTGCCTATGTTGTACTTTTCTCCCGGTTCATCGGCAAAAACTTCCACTTCTATACTGCCGGGAGTTTCGGCGCCATTTTTGGTTGTTTTGCCTGGTACCACTATTGATTCGGGGATTCTAAAAATAAGACCTTCTTTAGTTTCAAATCGGGTGCGAATGATTAATCTTTGAGGTTGGGAGGAAAAATTGTTGTAAACTATTATTTTACCAGAAGACTTAAGTTCAACAGCTTCCTCACCGGTAGCAGGGATAGAGACTGTTTTAGATTTGGCAAGTTTAACAACTTCATATCTAACACCCCCTTTCTCTATTTCTTTTACACCAGCTATCTCAGTGGCTACGTTAAGGTTTTGACTTCTGGGTGTGATATTGACTGTAGCTGAGGCAAACACAGTCATCATTCCTACTATGAAAATAACAATCAACACAGCAATAATGCTACCAAATATCCACGTTTTCTTTCTTGATTTGGTTGAGCCGTTATTGTAATTTGATACTTCTTTATTTTTTGGGTAATAATATTCGTAAGCGTTGTTGCTTTTATTTTCTGTAATCTCTGACCCTTTGGTTTCAAAAGTCGGAGTATTCAATGGCATAGGGGCAATCTTTGGAGGCGGTGTTATTTCTGGTTTGATATTAATAGGCGCTTTTCTTTTGCCGCCATTGGGAATAGGAATATCCCTAATGCTTCGTCTATTGTCTGGTGGAGTAACATCACTAAATTGTATTCTTGGCATAACTTTATTATACACCCACTCTTTGCATTTTGTGCAACAAATATGTGGAAAAATAAAATTAGTCGGTTAAATTGTTCCCAACGTCGGACGTTTGGATATCAAAATTGTTGGGGTTAAGCGATAACCATTCAAATATTTCTTTTTTTAATATTTTTGGATCTACGAAATATTCTGGAAAATCTTTTTTAGACAAAATTTCTTTTTCCATTCTATTTTTCCCACAGTAATCTTGATAACTACTCCACCCATAATCTTCTAAAAACTTTTTTGCCTTTTCTATATCTTTGATACCATTTTCTTTCCACATTGGATCAATAAGTTTTACTGGATTTAGATGAATGTAAGAAAAAATGTATTTTGAGTATGGATCAGTGTCTACATAAGAACCTTTAAAATTAGTTTCAAAAAGTCCACCAGTACGTTTATATTTTGTATTGAAATATTTTGAATAAGAAGTGCAAAGTTTTTTCATAAAAAGACTTATTCCGTTCCTTTTGTGTTTCTCACTAATGTTGGACGTTTGTTCAGGGGAAATAGTTATGAGGAGATGAAAATGATTTGGCATGAGGACCCATGCACCGATTGAAACAATTGGTTTTCCTCTGTCAAATTCCCAAACATCTATTTTTCTTCTAACTATGTCCTCTCTAAAGTTAATATATTTTTTTGAGTTAGAGAGATATAGCATTTTTACAAATCTTTTTCTATCATAATCATCAAGAAAAATATTTTGTTTACTATTTCCTCTATTATAGAGATGGTAAAACTCACCTTCTACAAAAGGTTCTTTTCTTTGCATATAAATATTTTAACACACTTCCCAATGTCGGACGTTTGGATATGATTATTCCAAAACTGCTTTGATGCGGCGGACGCCGAGAGAGACTGCTTCTTCTTTCAAAATTTTAAATTTACCGAGATCCTTTGTGTTAGAAATGTGGGGACCGCCGCAAAATTCCTTGGACCAAGCGGTCTCTAGCGAATCACCAACAAAGTAAATAGAAACTTCATTACCGTACTTATCACCAAAAGCGTGGACGGCGCCAGTTTTTTCGGCATCAATTTTTTTCATTACAATTTTATTGACCGGCAGATTTTCTGAAATTTTTTGGTTAACTAAATCTTCAACTTTTTGTTTTTCTTCATCTGTCATTTTGCGGCCAAAACCAAAATCAAAACGCAATCGCTCACTATTGATGTTGCTCCCCTTCTGCCTGATAGGTTCACCCAAAATAATTTCAAGAGCTTGGCGTAAAAGATGAGTAGTAGTATGAAGTTTTTTTGTTTCTTCTCCCGCATCCGATAGTCCGCCCTTAAACATACCAGCGCTGGAAGTACGTGAAAGTTCTTGATGTTTTTTTAATTCTTCATTAAATTTATTCTCATCAATTTCCTCTCCTTTTTCTTTAGCTAATTCCTTGGTGAGCTCTAGTGGAAAACCATAAGAAGTGAAAAGAGTGAATGGATCTACTCCCTTTTCAAATTCTTTCAAACCATTTTCCAAAGTTTTTTCAAATTTTTCTTCTTCTTGAGATAAATTAGATAAAACAAAATCTTTATTTTTGTTTAATTCCGGATAAACATCTTTATATATTTCTATTACAACCTCGGCAATTTCTTTGGTGAAAGATTTGAGACCAAGCTGTTTGCCGTATCTTACTGCGCGTCTAATCAATCGGCGCAAAACATAACCTTGGCCCGTATTGGCTGGAGCAATCCCCTTTTCATCACCTAAAATAAAAGCAGAAGCTTTTAAATGATCGGCGATAATACGCATAGCTCTCACATTTTGACCCCCATATTTTTTACCAGAGAGTTTTTCTATTTTTTGCATAATAGGCCAGAAAAGTTCTGTTTTATAATTATCATCCAATCCGTTCATTACCGCCAAAGTTCTTTCCAGGCCCATTCCGGTGTCTACATTTTGTTGGGTTAGAGGTTCAAATTTGCCACCAGATGTTTTGTTATATTGCATAAAAACATCATTCCAGATTTCCAACCATTGGGGGTTATCATCATTAAAACTCTTAGGTACTTCTTTTGGATCTCCTACCCAATAAAACATTTCGGTGTCGGGTCCACATGGTCCTGTTTTCCCCGCTGGCCCCCACCAATTATTTTTTTTGGACAATTTAGCTATTCTTTTTTCTGGAATTCCCAGAGATTTCCATTTTTCAAATGCTTCCTCATCAAAAGGAGCATCATCATCTCCTTGGAAAACTGAAACAGCAAGTCTGTTTTTATCAAGGTCGAGCCACTCCTTTGAGGTTAAAAATTCAAAACTCCACTCAATGGCTTCTTCTTTAAAATAATCTCCGAGCGACCAATTGCCGAGCATTTCAAAAAAAGTGTGATGACTACCATCCCCGACTTCATCTATATCTCCGGTCCTAATGCATTTCTGAACATCAGCAAGTCTATTTCCGGAAGGATGTTTTTCGCCTAAAAGATAAGGAACAAGTGGATGCATACCTGCGGTAGTAAAAAGTACTGACGGATCGTTTTCGGGCACTAAAGAAGAGCTCGGGATTATTTTATGCCCTTTCCCTTCAAAAAACTCTAAATATTTTTTTCTGATTTCTGCCGGGGTCATGTGGTTATTTTATATTATTTAAATCTCCATTTAAAACAATTCCATCAAAAGAAACCAATTCATCATTGATGTATTTTTGGTTTGGTAGGGGGTTGAGAATAAAAATCTTATTACCATTATGGTGAGCAAAAGCCATTTCAATAAATGTATTGGCTCCGATATAATTTTTAATATCACCTTTTGTGTAATTTGCTACCAAAATGGCATCTGATTTCTCAATCTTATTTAAATGTTCGTTTACAAGTCCTAATCCTTTTTTGGCTTCAATCCGACTTTTTCCATCTTCGGACCAATAGTCTACCCCGACAACTTTTATTGGCATAAATACTTCGTGACCGTTTGCTTTGAGCTGTTTCTGAAACCCAACCATTTCATCGAAAAATTTTATTGATCCGCAAATTGTTATTTTCATATATTAAATTATTTTTAATTCTTTAAACCATTCATACATTACCGGCTCAAGTCCGGGATTTTGGTTCCATTCTTCTTCTGGGATTTCTTTTTTGTTGTATCTTTCTGTTTTATTTCCAAGCTCCCTTATTTGATCTTTGGTGTACCAATTTGCCTGTTTGGTCTCACTTTCACTTCTTTCAATATTACCTTCTATATTAACTTGATATATTTTCCAATAATGCCAAGTGCCACTTTCTCTTCTACAATGGTTTTCTTTCTTGCCCTCAATGACCAATTTTATTTCTTTTGTATCTAGACCAACTTCTTCTTTCAGTTCTCGCATCGCTGATTCTTCAAATGTTTTGTCTCCATCTACGTGACCTGCTGGAATAGCAAAACCAAAAGGAAATTTTGCTCTTTCAATTAACAACAATTTATCATCTTTCCAAACTAACATCCCTACACTTGTGTGGTCGCAAACTTTAGACATATTTTTTTATATTATTTACATAAGCCATTCCCATTTCCATCAAACAGTTTCCACCGATATAATTTTGGACTCCTTTTTTCTCTAGATTTACAATAAGAACTGCATCGCTCTCAAGAATATGTTTGTAATGTTGGCGAATATAATCGTTTTGCTTTTTCCATTCTGCGTGTTCACCAAGAGAAAGTGCTTCTACGATTTGTTGTTTATCTCCGCGAATATGAGCTTCATAATCTGGATGTATCCAACCATCATAACCAAACTCACACAACTCATCTTTGTATTCAACCATTTCTTTTATAAAACTATTGCTCCCTAAAACATATATTTTCATATCCCCATTTTACAACAAAAAAGCTTTATTTCCAATAATTGATTTTAGGCGGGTTTAAGGTTATATTTGTGGAACTATTATTTTAATTTATAAAAATGAATTACAAAAAAAAGGTTTTAAAAAATGGTTTGAGGATTGTAGTAGTACCCATGAAGGGCTCACCTTCGGTTACTGTTATGTCACTTATTGAGGCCGGTTCAAAATACGAAAACAAACAAAATAATGGTATTTCACATTTTTTGGAACATATGTGTTTTAAGGGGACGAACAAGAGAACCAAGGCTGGAGATATCGCTAAAGAATTTGATTCTCTTGGCGCTCAAAATAATGCTTTTACTGGCCCGGAAGTAACCGGTTATTGGGGCAAAGCACACAAAAAACATACAGATAAAATGTTGGATATTACCGCTGATATGTATTTGAATCCAACTTTTCCTGAAAAAGATTTGGAGACTGAAAAAGGAGTAATAGTAGAAGAAATAAATATGTACGAAGATTTACCTCAAATACTTGTAAATGAAGTTTTTGACAAACTTCTATATGGAGACCAACCGGCCGGATGGAGTGTCGCTGGTACCAAAGAAAATGTTCGCTCGTTTAATAGGAATGATTTTATAAATTACAGGAAACAGCATTATGTGGCTTCTGCGACTACTATTGTTGTTGCTGGCGATGTGGATGAAAAAGATATATTTAAAAAAGTGGAAAAATATTTTGCTAATATCCCGAAAGGCAAGAAAACAGCTAAGAAAAAAGTTATTGAAAAACAAACATCACCAGCGGTAAGTGTCAAATTTAAAGAAACTGACCAGACCCATTTGGTTTTGGGAGTGCGGGCTTTTGGCCTTTATGACAAAAGAATACCAGTTCTTAATTTGTTATCGTCTATTTTGGGTAGAGGTATGAGTTCTCGACTTTTCCAAAAAATGAGATATCAACTTGGCATTTGTTATTATGTGAAATCTCACATTGAAAATCTTACCGACCATGGCTATATGGCTATCTCTGCTGGAGTTGATTCAAAAAGAGTTGGAGAGGCCATTAAAGGGATTTTAGAAGAGCTTACAAAAATCAGAGATGAAAAAGTTCCGGAAGAAGAATTGCGTAAGGTTAAAGACCTTGTTATTGGAAGAATGTATCTAAGTTTGGAATCTTCAGATGCTTTGGCCAACTTTTTTGGCGGTCAGGAAATAATGAAAGAAAAAATAAAAACACCAAAAGAACTAGAGGAAGAAATTGAAAAAATAACTACCGCTGACATAGCAAAAGTGGCAAAAGAAGTTATCCAAAACAAAAAACTCAACCTTGCTATTGTTGGTAAATATAATGATGAATCTCGCTTCAAAAATATTCTGAAAGTTTAATTACAAATCTTTCAAAATAGCGAAGTCGGTTTTGAGTTGATCGAGGGTGTGGGAATTGTAGACGGCGACGGCAGGATGGTAGAGCGGAACGATTTTGATGGCGCCATAGGTAGCAGTGCCGTCAAAAACTTTGCCATGATTTTGGCTTATTGGTTCCAGTTCAAATTCCAAACCGAATTTAGGCATTATGTAGTACATGGCATACCGACCGAGAGTAGCTATAATTTTGGGCTGTATAATTTCAATTTGTCGATCCAAAAATGGTCCGTAAATTTCTATCTCTTCCGGTAGAGGGTCGCGATTCATTGGTGGTCGGTCTTTGACAATATTTGTTACATAAACATCTTCTCTTTTTATACCGACAGAATTTAAGAGTTCATCTAAAATTTGGCCAGCGCGACCACAAAATGGACGGCCCGTCTTTGCTTCGTTGCGGCCGGGCGCCTCGCCGATAAACATTATTTTGGCGGAATGGCTTCCCTCGCCTATCACCGGCAAATTTTTATTTTCAATTCTAAATTTATAAAGTGGCGACTTCTTCAACGCTACCACCTCATCTTTTATCTTTTTCATCAATTCCTTCCTTTCTTCTATAGTTTGGGTCATGCTGGAATAATACCAGAGTTAACTAATTTTATAAACTATTTACCTATTCGCACGAATTAGAGAATACAAAATTACTTTCTACTTTAATTTAACGAATGCAAAACCCGGATATTCAGTGAACTCAACTTTATCACTTTCTTTTTTATGAATTCTAAACACAGATTGTCTTATCGGAATTACCATAACTCCTCTGGGTTTTAGAATTTTAACTAGATTTTTAGGAATTTCTTCAGCGGTGGCGTTTACCAAAATTCGGTCGAATTTTTCCTTCTCGCCAACGAATAATCGGCCGTCTTTGCATTTTATTTCCGCATTTGGGAAACCATATTTTTTTAAATTATTTTTTCCCATCCTCGCAAGTTCAGGGATGATTTCCAACCCAAGCACTTCTCCGTTCGGGACAAGATGAGCTATAAGAGCAGTCGTATAACCAGATCCAGATCCGATATCAAGAACTTTATGATCCGGTTTTAAATCAATCAGTTCAAGCATGAAAGCAACTGTGGTTGGCTGGGAAATAGTTTGTCCAAAACCTATAGGCAAAGGATAATCTTCGTAAGCTTCATTTTTGTAATTAGTATTTACAAAATCTACCCGGTCAATTTTTTCAAATGTTTTCTTAATCCCAAGTGTCTGCAAGACCTTGGTCTCTTCTAAATGTCTAATTAATTGCTCTTTGGTATTCATTGGCGTATTTGCAATACTCACAATTTGGATTGGCTTTGGGAATGTCGTCAGAATCCAAACATTTTTTCATATTCATTAAGGTTTTTTCTACCCAATCATCTTTACCAGTGTAAGGAATAAGTTTGATATCAAATTCAAGTTTGCCGTCAAAAGCTTCCCTATCACGCTTGCCATTGCAATAAACAAAATAGCCGGTGTCAGAAACTTTTAAATCATTATGTCGTAAGAGCCACTGATAAACTTCCATTTGTCTTTTGTAGCCGTCTTGCCACTCGGCATCCAAATTTACTTCTTCATCTTTGCTAGTCGCTTTGTAATCAACCACTATTAATTCCCCGCTTCCTCCGTCAGCACCTTCGGCGTTTTTTTGCCAAATATCATCAACGGCGCCAAAAACCACAAAATTGGCTGGTTCAAAAAAGGCTTCCACACCTGTAAAATTTTCACGCCATTTTTCTATTCGTGTATCTTGAAATGGCACTGCGTCTATACCATAACTTTCCATAAGAGGATGGGGAGTTTTTTGTTTGCGATGAATATCAAATTCTTTTTTAAGCAAGGTATCAACGGCACTATTTAAATTGAAAGGAAATCCTTGTGGCCGAGAAACACCGATTCGACGATCTAAATAAAAACATCTCGGGCACTCAACAAACAAATCAATCTTTGAGCGACTTACTTTAAAGGCTTCTTCTGCCTTTGGATTGTATAATTTTTTTCGGTAAAATGCCATTTCACTTTTGAATCAAATCTATTTCGGCCAGCATTTTGGAAATTTTTTCGTCGGAAAGACCAGCCTGTTTGAGAATGTCGGGGTTGTCTTTGGCTTGTTTGCAAAGGACGATGCCAGCCTGCATCAAAAGCTTTTCATCACTGGGAGTGCTTGAGTTGAGACAAGTAATAGGGTGCAAATGTGCTTCTTCAATCAGATCCTGCAAGTTGCCAACTTCTGGATAATTCCAACCGACTAATTTCATATTTCTGCATTTAGCGTACTTGATAGCGGATTCGGAAAATTTAGTATTGGTCACGAGCCAACCTTCGCTCATTTTTTTATTTTGACTAAACTGTTCAAATTCCTGATTTTCTAAATCATCCCATCTGGCTTTTATATAAAGCGCAATTTTGAGGTCTGATTTGATACCGAGCTCATTGTGAAATTTGGCTTCAACAAAAATTAATTTTTCTTTGTTCCAAGCAACAATATCAATCTCGTGGTCGGCGCATTCTCCCTTAGCAATAAAATCAGTGGTGGTTTCAAACCCTTTGGCTCTGAAAATTTCTGCCACGAATTGTTCAAAAGGAAAACCGGTTGGACCAAGTTCCATCACTGCGCGACGAAGCGAATATCTAGCGGCGGCCGGGCTCTCTTCTTTGCCTAAAAGTTGAAAGGCGTGTCTGTAAATATCTCTAGTGGTATCACCGTCTTTGAGCTCATTTTCTATTTGGCTAACAATTTTTTCAGTAATTTCTGAGCCGGCCTGAGCTCGCAATAAAGAATCTTTTAATTTTTGAGGGTTAAATTCTTCTCTTTCCCCTATTGCCTTTATTATATATTTTGCCATCATTAATCTATTATACCACCCCCCAAACAAATTTCACCATCATATAAAACCAAAGATTGACCGGGAGAGATGCCTATTTGAGGTTGGTCAAAAATGACTCTTGTTTGCCCGTCCTTGATTTGAATTTTGCATTTTATTTTTTCTTGACGGTATCGGATGCGACAAGATAAATTTTTGTTTGGGATTTTTCCGATTAAATTTATATCCTTGATAGAAATTTCTTGGGACAAATTTGACGACCGTCCAAAATGTCGTAACTCTTGTTTTGAACTTACTGTTATCAAGTTTTTTTCAACATTTTTAGCAATTACATACAAAGGCACTTCGCTCTCTGTTTTTTGGGTAATGGTAAAGCCGTGGCGTTCGCCGATAGTGAAAAAGAGAGCACCGTTGTGGTGGCCGATTATTTCCCCATCCAGATCTAAAACGTCACCTCTTTTTTGAGGAATATATCTGGCCAAAAATTCTTTCATATTAATTTTGCCCAAAAAGCAAAGCCCTTGGCTATCCTTCCTTGTTTCTTGTGGCAGGCCAAATTTACCTGCAAGTTTTCGAACTTCTGATTTTTGCAGATGGCCGATAGGAAAAAGAATGTGTTTAAGTTGTTCTTGGGTTAAGGTCCAGAGGAAGTATGATTGGTCTTTGTTTTTATCAATACCTTCAAGAAGCTGATTTCCCAATGTCCGACGTTTGCAACGGTTCCCAACGTCGGACATTGGGGGCATTCTTGCATAGTGTCCGGTAGCTACAAAATCAGCGCCATTTTTTAAAGCAAATTTTAGAAAGTGGCCAAACTTTATTTCTTTATTGCACATCACGTCTGGATTGGGAGTCCGCCCTTGCCTGTATTCATCAATCATATAATCAACCACTTCTTTTTTATATTCTTTTTCTAAATCAAGAGTGATGAAAGGAATATTTAAAATCGCGGCCACCTTCATGGCGCTCCGCCTATCTTCCTTCCAACTGCAAGGATAACCTTCTGGTGTCCAAGCCTTAATAAAAACTCCAGTCACATCATAGCCATCTTTTTGCAACAAAGTTACTGAAACAGCGCTATCTACTCCGCCCGACAATCCAACAAAAACTTTTTTCATTGTCGCACTTTACAATATTTTTAATTCAAATACAATTCCCTGTTTTGTTTGTGGCCTTCAAATGTTTTGGCATAGTACATATTGCCTTTGCGGTCAGAGAGAAAATACAAATATTCAGTGTTGGTTGGAGTGATAGCTACCCTGATAGAATCTATGCCCGGATTAGTGATGGCCGTCGGTGGCAATCCTTTATTTTTGTAAGTGTTGTATTCGTGATCTTCGGTCAAATCATCTTTAGTCAGAGTGTATGAATTTTTACCATTGTAATATTTAAACGGCGCATCCACCTGCAGGGGCATTTTCATCCGCAATCTTTTCCATAAAATACCGGAAACAATTCTTTTTGACTCTAGTGTGCCGTTAGCTTCATCCTCAATAATTGAAGCCATAATGATAATCTCATTTAGAGGTTTTTGAAATTTTAAAATATCTTCTTCGTATTGTTTGGTCTGTCTAGTAAAGTTTTCACGCATCATTAAAATAACTTCGCCGGCTTTGGTATTTGGCATAAAAAAATATGTATCGGGGAAAAGATAACCCTCATAATTATTGTTTATAATTTCATCTATAAAATCTTTAGAACTAAATGTCAGTAAATCTTTTTGTAAGATTTCCGCCATTTCTATGGATGAAGTGCCCTCGGGAATAGTTATTCTTCTGGCAATTAAACCAAATTCCCCCTTGTGAAGCATTTTAGCTACTTTGAAAACACTCACGGCACTCGGGAAATAATAATCACCGGCGATAACATTTTTTTCACCACCCCAAAGTACAATTAATGTTTTAAGCCAAAAAGAAGAACGTACCACTCTTTTTTCTTCAAATGAATTAGCTATTTGGTAAAGTGATTCGCCCCTTTCAACACTGATGAGTGCTTGCTCAGGAAAAGGTCTGGGTGAACGCCAGGCCAAAACATAAAAACTGCTATAAAAAAACACAACTATAGCTACTACTCCAACAATTTTTAATAAATGACTGCCTAAAAAAGGGTGCACTCCAAAAAGACGTAGTCGCCACATAATAACCTTTGGGTTGGTGGCAATTTTAAGCCGAATGATTTCAGCTTTTTCCAATAGAAGTTGTCTAAATTTAGTAAGTTTGTCTCTCATCGGAAATTAATTTTAAATAGGAAGATTAGAAGGAGCTTCGGACTTTTTGGATGGCACTCTCTCAAAAGTTGGAGTACTGGCGACCGCTCCTGGGAAGTGATAAATAGTGGCTAGCTCCTCGGCGTTTAAAACAAACGGTTTGCTGTAAAATTTCTTGCCTCTCCATGGCGAATAAAAATATCGGCGGAGTTTGTATTCTTCCAAGACTTTTGGTTTTTGTTTCTCTTTCTTATCGCCCCATTCCTGCCAAAAATAATCAAAAATAGTAGACCAACCAGTCGCTTTAAAACCGTTTAGGTTGAGAGAACCATATTGTCTAATGCTACCAGTAATGCCACCAATATTTGCCGGATTAAACTTGTCTTTATCGGCTAAGTAAATTCCCCTAATGCCGACATCAAAGGGTGTTTTTGATATGCTACGTTCTAGGGCAGCAATTCTTTCAGCTTCACCTTTGCTAGGTATTCTAGGAAAACCTCCTTCTTCTTTAGCTACTTTTAATTTTTCTAGGATTTTGTTTTTCTCTGTTTCAGCGTCATCTTTCCACGCATCAACTTTTTCATACCAAGCTAATTTTTCCCATTTTTTCTCCCATTTAAGAGGTTTTCTTTTTTTATCTTTATGGGCACGGATTAAAATTTGAATCCAAACATTATGACCAGCGGTAAGAGAACCTAAAAATTCTATCATAGGTGTCATGGGATCTATTTTAAATTCTTCTTTAGGATCCTTATCTAATCCATAATCAATATAAGTTTTGATTGGGAAAGGATCTGGTTCTGCTAGTTTAAATTCGCAAGCCCATAAATTATTTTTATTTGAGTCGTAACAAAAAGGTTTGGCATAATCTTCGGCTTCGTAAATTTCCACTCCAGGATATTGAGAATATATTTGCGATTCAATAACATTTCTGTGTTTGGGTTTGGTCCATATAAAAAATCTTATATTGCCCCCAAGAGAGACTATTTCCAAAGAAAACCAGCTCCTGGTCTGACCTTTCCATAACCTATCTATCCAGGTTGTCTCACTTCCACCTTGAAAAAAAGCTTCCAAGACCACTTCCATCGCCAAAGGAGATTTGGTGATTTCTCTCGGCAATTTTATTTCAAGCAAAACCGATCCTTCCTTTTGCCAAAATTTTGATCGGACGTAGTAAAGCCAAGCATTAAAAAGAGCTACTAAAAAAACGACAGAAAGCCATATTGGCATACCCCAATAGACATATTTAAATGCCAACACTAAAGCACTCCAAATCTCTGGTGGTATAAAACCGAAAGTCATATATTAAATTATAGCACAAGAAATTTATGCCACTGTGTACATTCCTTGCTTGTTCTTTTTAAAGAATCTTGGATTTTGCAAATTGACCATCACTGTATTGGCTTTGACGTATCTCTCTTTCATTACTTTTTCCAAGACATCTTCTTTGGAAAGCGGGCCGTGCTTTTTCAAAATTTCGTAAATGACATCTTTCACTATACCAGTAGAATAACCCCATTCTTTTAGCGCATAAAGACCGCGACCGACTAAAACGAAACGCGGGTCTTTGATGAGTTCATTGTGAGTAGTAGCGACATGAGCTTTCTTTTTGAATACTTCACCGATAAGTTTGGCGACTTCGCGGAAGTGGATTGGTGAACCATGTTTGCGCAAAATCAAATATGCATAGTCCCGCACCCCTTTGGTTTTGATGTTGGAAGATTTTGATCTGCCCCATTCACCCAATGGATTTTTGGAGACATTTTTAGAAATTGAAAGCCAACGAGTTAGAATTTCGTCTTGTTTGTATTCATTAGAAACATCTTTAAGGTGCTCGAGGAAAGAAGCGATAATTTCAGATTCGGGAATAATTTCATCATCGCCTAATCTGGTATAAAGCTTGCGAAGCGCTTCGTGAATTTTTTCGGCGAGCTCCCCGTCAATGTGCCAACGATGCTTAAATTCGGCATCTTCTTTTATTTTATTGAAATCATCGCCAACTACCAAAAGAAAATGAATATATTTTCGAGTGACCACATCGTTACCCAAATGATTTAGCAAATCGTCTTCAGAAACGATGCCACCCATTTTGTTTATAGTATTTTTAAGCTCATCAAAAACAGTTTTTTCTTTTTCGTAGGTGTTGGCTTTGCGAATGTGGTTGATGGCATAATTTTCAATTTGTCGCACTCTTTCGCGAGTAATACCATACTTTTTGCCAATAGCTTCAAGGGTCATTTCGTCGCCATTTTGGTTTAAACCAAATCGGCCCACGATCACATCTTGAGCTCTGTCTGGCAAAGAACCAAAAAGTCTCTTAACTACTTGCTTTGGATTAAAAGAAAGAGCGAACATTTTGTTTTTTGAAGCTTCTTTTGTCATAAATTTATTGAATTAATTATACCACATTATTATACCACATCTAATACTCTATACAATATCATACTCCAATTTTTTGTCAAATAATCGTTAAACTACAAAATTGACTATTTTGTTGGGAACAAATATTACTTTTTTTATTTCAGCGCCAGTCAACCACTTTTGGATATCGGGCATTTCTAGAGATTTTGTTCTCGCTTTCTCCTCAGATATACCAATTTTAGCCTCAAATTGAGCTCTAATTTTGCCATTTATCTGAACAACAATCACTGTGTTTTCTTCTCTAATTTTGGATTCATCAAACCTTGGCCACTCTTCCAAATGTATCGATTTGCCTAGATGGGCATCTTCTCGGCACCATAATTCTTCTGCCATATGTGGGGCAAATGGCGCAAGTAATTTCAGAAAAGTCTCAAAAGTGTCAAAGGGCATCTTTGACACTTTTGAGATGTGTTCTAATTCATTTAATAAAATCATCATCGTCGAAATAGCCGTATTGAATTTATAGTTTTCAATATCTTCGGTCACTTTTTTTATGGTTCGATGCAAAGAAGCTGAGAGCTGAGAGCTGAGAGCTTGGAGTTTTTTTTCTTCTAAGCTTTTATCTTTTAGCTCTAAGCTCATTCGCCAAATTCTCTCCAAAAATCTTCTGATTCCAACCACTCCACCCAAATCCCACGGGTACTGCCCGGTTTCGTTGTAAGGTCCTATGAAAGCCAAATACATTTTAACCGTATCCGAACCAACTTTTTCTACCACTTCATCCGGGTCTACTACATTTCCTCTACTCTTGCTCATCTTCTGTCCGTCAAGCCCTAAGATAAGTCCACGGTTCATTCTTTCGCTGAATGGCTCTGTTTCATTTACTAAGCCCAAATCAAAAAGAGCTTTGTGAAAAAATCTTGAATACAAAAGGTGCATTGTGTTGTGTTCTGCCCCACCGAAGTAACGATTGACCGGTAACCATTTTTTCATTTTTTCTTTGCTGGAAAATTCTTTATCATTGTGCGGGTCAGCATAGCGATTAAAATACCAAGAAGAATCTATAAAAGTATCCATAGTATCATACTCAGGTTGCCAATCTTTGCCAAAAGTTTTTTCAACTCTTTTTTTTAATTCTTTTGATGTGGCGATCGGCGATTCTCCTTTTGGCGCAAAATCTTTTATATCATCAGGCAAAAGCCAAGGCAATTTATCTTCCGGCACAGCATGCGGTTTTCCTTCCGGATCATAAACTACTGGAATCGGGCAACCCCAATATCTCTGGCGGCTGAGTAACCAATCTCTTAATTTATATTTTGTAACTTTCTTGCCAAATTTCTCTAGACTCCAATCAGGAGTAATTTCTTTTATAGGCAAATTATATTTTTTGGCAAATTCCAAATCTCTCTCATCATGCGAAGGCACAGCCATGATTGCTCCCGTTCCATAATTCCCCAGCACATAATCGGCCACCCAAATTGACACTTCTTCTCCGCTGGCTGGATTAACTGCCTTTATTCCTTTTATTTCCACTCCCGTTTTTTCTTTCTTTTCGTTCGTTCTTTCTATTTCTGTTTTATTTTTTGTTTGATTTGTGTAGTTTTGAATTTCTGATTTGTTTGTAATTTCGGATTTCGGATTTAGAATTTCTTTTTGTAGCCATTCGTATTCTGGAGCAATAACAACATAAGTTGCCCCCTTCAAAGTATCAGCTCTTGTTGTAAAAACATTAATACTTGCTACTTGCTGCTTGCTACTAGAAATTAGTTGAAAACTGATTTCCGTCCCTTCCGACTTCCCAATCCAATTTCTCTGGGCTTCTTTAATTGGCTCTGGCCATTTCAGACCATCCAAATCAGAAAGTAATCTTTCCGCATAATCAGTAATTTTGAAAAACCACTGTTCCAAATCTTTTTGTACCACTTCAGTTTCGCATCTTTCACATCGGCCATCTTTCACCTGCTCATTAGCTAGCACGGTATTACACGAAGGACACCAATTAACAAACGCTTTCTTTTTATAAGTTAAACCTTTTTCATACAATTTTAGAAATAACCACTGCGTCCATTTATAATATTCCGGATCGGAGGTTACGACTTTGCGCGACCAATCAAAAGAGTTGCCCATACTTTGTAATTGCTTTTCCATATAAGCGATATTTTGATAAGTCCAATCGCGTGGATTTATTTTATTTTTTATCGCGGCATTTTCGGCTGGCAATCCAAAAGCATCAAAGCCAATCGGAAACATTACATTAAATCCTTGCATTCTTTTTGTCCGCACAAAAATATCTGGCACAGCAAATGCGTACCAATGTCCGATATGTAAATTGCCCGATGGATATGGAAATTCCACTAATGCATAAAAATTGTCTTTACCTTTTACTTTATCAGAAGTTTTGTACAAATTATCTTCCCGCCACTTTTTCTGCCACTTTTTTTCTATTTCTTTATGATTATATTTTTCTTGCATACTTATAATATACAATGAAAACTCTAACGGCTCAAATGGCAGGAAATCAGCCGTTAAAATTACACCACACATTCAAAAACTCAAAGGGCACCTTTGATATTTATCCCCTCACCTGTGTTGGATATGCGACTGGGTCGACGATGCGGGTGAAGCATTGTTCGCCTGCGTCGTGGCTCCAATTTTCATTTTGAATGACGCTCCCCTTTGGATAGCTCACTTGCACGCCATATCCGTTTTGACCTGCAGTATTTTCATTATTAAATTCCGCACAAAGTTTAAATGTCATCTCCCCCGTTTTTTCATATCCATAATTTTTATCGAGTTGTGGGTCAGTTGGGACAGTTATGAAATATTCTTTGTTTGAAGTCATCTGCTCTAAACTTGTTGGCAAGGCGCCGTTCATTTGCCAATAGCTTATGACTTGCCATTGTATTTCTTGGAGGTTCATAATTTTAGTATTGTCGTATTTCATATTTCTTTGAGTAGCTGGTGAACCAAGCACCGAGAAGCCCCAAACGATAGAGGCCAAGATAATCACGGCCATCACAATCGGCCTCGTCCTCCTACATTTTGGAGAAACTTTGTCGCGAATATCTTGTAAATAATGCATGAAGACAAAAGCGGCGACCAGAAGCACCACGAGCGCTTTCAAAAGGAAACCGGCAGTTAAATCTTGCCCATCCAAAAATTTGTAAATGACAGCGATGAGGTCGCCCGCGAGTACTCCTCCGGCGACAAACAGTGTCAAATATGAAAGCCATTTGCGAATTGCCAAACCTCTTTTTTCTGGTTCAGTGCGATAACCTTTTTCCAAAATCCAGGAAAGTAAAATTAAAATAGGAAAGGAAATAACGAGTATCGCTATCGGCATACTTATTGATGGATTGTAATATTGATAGACTTCAGTAGTTTTCGAAAATGCCACATCGATGACGGTGAAAAGCAAACTGATGAATGACATAATCGTACTATAAAGTGCCACGATGACACCAAGATTCAAAAAGAAATCCACCGCGCTTGTTTTTGGCGCCCCAACCGATTGAACAGAAGAATTGTTGTTTTCCATAAAAATTATGATTATGACTACTATTAATATTAAACCCACAGATGCAACTATTTGTTCATTATACCATATTATGCTAATATATTGTATATGAAAACTGAATTTGAAACCCGATTTTTAGATATAAATAAAAAGGATTTTATTGCCAAACTGGAAACTTTGGGAGCTACTGACAAAGGAGAAGTAAAATTGGATGAAATTATTTTCTACGATAAAGATTTGAAATGGTTAGAAGAACATAAATTTGTGAGACTCAGAAAGGAAAACAATATTATCAAGTTGACTTTCAAAAGTAATAAAGAACAAACTGCCGACAGTGCCAGAGAAGTTGAATTTACAGTACCAAATTTTGATGAGCCCAAAGATTTTTTGGAAGCGATTGGTTTGGTGGCATACAGAGTTGTTGAAAAATACAGACACACTTTTGAATTAAAAAATGTAACTTTGGGTATAGACACTTGGCCAAAAATTCCAACTTATGTTGAGCTTGAAGGAGATTCTGTTGATGATTTAAAACTAGTGACTAGCATTATCGGGTTTGATTGGGATAAAAGATTTGATGGAGATGCTAGATTTGTGTATAAAAAATATGGTTATGATTTTGATAATTTAAAAATTGTAACTTTCAAAGAATTTAAATAATATGGAAAAATTTGGAGAAGAAAAATTTGAAAATATAATTGAAGCATCAAATGTTGCCATAGAGCCAGAGAGCGGTTTGGCGATTGTGGTTATCAAACCCGAAGCAGTAGAAAATAGAGAACAAATAATAAGAAGATTAGAAAATTCTGGCCTGTATGTGGTGAAAACTTCAAAAAAAGTTTTGCCAGAAAATTTTGTTTTAGGGGCAATGTATAGAGATTTGCCAGAAGATATTAAAAAGGAAACCGGAAGACATTTTGCCTCAGGTCCATCAGAAATAATTTTACTGAAAGGTGGTGAAAATATAATAAATGATATTGTGTCAGCTACTGGCTTAGATACCAATCCGCAAAAATGCGATCCCGAAAGTCTGAGATATTTATTTGGTGAACATTTTCCGAGGGAGACATCGGCCGGT
>JBBTQO010000001.1:74679-76942 GCA_038065655.1 Patescibacteria group bacterium
TTCCGAGATGTTTTTTAAATTTTAAATTCAATAACATCCCCATCTTTGACGATGTACTCTTTGCCTTCGGTACGGAGGAGGCCTTTTTCGCGAGCGGCGGCATAGGAACCAATTTCCAAAAGGGTGTCCCAAGGAATCACCTCAGCGCGAATGAATTTTTCTTTAAAATCATTGTGAATGGCTCGCCCTGCTTCAGGTGCAGTTGAACCCTTTTTAATAGTCCAGCCTCGCGTCTCGTCTTCACCAGTTGTAAAAAATGTCTCCAAACCCAAAAGTTCATAACTCGAAACAATCAAATTCCCTACCCCATCACTATCTGCCCCCAATTCTTTTCTGAATGACTCTTTTTCATCACCCTCAAATTCCTTCAATTCATTTTCAATGTTAGCATCTACTATTACATATTTTGAATTTGTTTCTTCAAAAAATTTAATTAACTTTTGGAATCGTTCGTCATTCATTTCATCCAAATTTTTACCTCCCGCTTTTTTATTAAGCACATAGAGAATTGGTTTGCTGGTCAGTAGTTGAGTATTTATTACGAAAAGTTTTTCTTTCTCGTCCAATTCATCAAAAACCGTTATGGTCATCTTTTCATTTTCCAAAGTTTTTAAAACTTTTTTCAATCCGTTCGCCTCTACTGCTGCTTCTTTATCACCACGCTTCAAATCTTTTTCCAAACTACCAAGTCTTTTCGAAACTGTCTCTAAATCTTTCAAAATTAGTTCCAAATTTATAATTTCAATATCGCGAACCGGATTGATTCCGCCTTCCACATGCAAAATACTTTGGTCATCAAATATGCGCACCACCTCTGCGATAGCATCGCACTCTCTGACATTTTGCAAAAATGCATTTCCCTTCCCCTCGCCTTTTGAAGCGCCTTTAACAAGCCCCGCAATATCCACAAACTCCACCACGGCAGGCACCTTCTTTTTTGATTTTGAAAATTCATTAAGTTTTTCCAGCCGTATATCAGGCACGGGGATAATCCCAATTGACGGGTCAATCGTGCAAAATGGGTAATTCTCAGCAGGCACGCTCTTTTTGGTAAGTGCGTTAAAAAGTGTCGATTTCCCGACGTTTGGAAGCCCCACAATGCCAACTGAAATATTCATATCACCAGTTTAATGAAATTTAGCCAAAAAAGAAAGTATTGTTGACAAAAGGTTTCCAACTTTACATAATTAAATGCAGGAGGTTCCAAATCAAATGTTGACAGTTGGCACGGTTGTTCATTTTTTTGATCCGAATCAGAAATCTCGGGAAGGATTTGCCAAAGAATTAATGGACTGCTTCTTTGGTCTTTCCAAAGACGAAGCTGGGAGGATTTCAGTTGGCGATAGTATCTGGATGTGGGCAAGCCGGGTCTCAGATAGCGACAAGCTGAGATCAGCGATGACCTTAGTTCAGATTACTGACCGCTTTGGTAGCTATGACTATAAATGGAAGTGTGGTCCTTACACTGGAATATTGAAGGGGTGTGGCATGGTCTTTCACATCCAGATTACTGACGATGAGAAGCTTGTTGCTCTCCGCAAAAAGTATCCCAGCCGATTTGGGTTCATAGAGCAAATAGCACTTGTTGCTTGATAGGCCGAGCATTTTTCCTAAGGATATGCTCGGCCCTTTGTTTAAAAAATAAATCAAATAAAAAACATTGACACTAGGTAATAAAATATGTTAATCTAGTGCTTAGATGTCAGAACAACAAGTACCTCGCGTCCACGCCGCCGTGCGTGAAGAAGAACCGCTCTGTCTACCAATTGATTGGAGCAAAATCAGTGCGGGAGAAGCGCAGAGAATCTTCTCAAATGTGAGAGGGTTATCGGCGGACACTCGCGTGCAACTGCAACAAGTTGCGAGTACTGCCGGATAATCTCCATACCCATCTCCCCAACCGCGGACGCTCCCAAAGCGTCCGCTTTCCTTTTTACTAATATTAATTTGTATTCCTTAAATAAGCTAAACCACCATAAAGTCCGCCAAAGTCACCGAGCTCTGCCTTCTTGATGGCTGGCAATTCTGGAAATATTTTTAAAATTTCTTTTAGATGCATTTCTACTTTAAATAAAGGGATCGCTGGATCACCGGTAATCATAGAACCGCCAAGGACTACTACGTTTGGCGACCATTCAACAATAATATTATTTAGGCCAAATGCTAATATCTTTGCAAATTCATCCCAAACTTTCTGGTCAGTTATTTCTCTGGGGTGTTTGCCGGTTTTTTCTTGAAGGGCTTTGCCGGAAATCATATTTTC
>JBBTQO010000001.1:77042-116677 GCA_038065655.1 Patescibacteria group bacterium
GCGCCTATATCAAATAAAATAGAATTCATGCACTCATTATAACGCCCCCTGCCCCCTCTTACAACAAGAAGGGGTTTCGGATTCCCCTCTCTTGATTATAAGAGAGGGGTTAGGGGTGAGTTATTTCCTCTTTGTATTTTTCCACCGCGGGTTGATCATAAGGGTTAACTTCGAGCAGTTTCGCTAATTCAATAGTTGTTTCCATCATAAAGGCCATAAACATACCAAGTTCCTTTTCATTTGTTTCTGACATTTCGTATTTTATAAACGGTAAAGTAGCTTTTCCATAAGCTAAAGTTACATTTTCATAAGCTGATTCATTTATACTACCCTCTATTTCTCTGAGTGATTTTATAAATATGGTAAATCTATTTTTTGGACCACCCAAATAAAGCTCTAACATTGAATGTAAATCGGTTGGGCCGATTGATACGGTGGGGGTAAGGGTGGCCAAACTTTCGGCAATCAGTTGACGACACCATTTACCCAAATCCTCAAGCTCGGAATTAAAAATAAAAAAATCTAGTATATTTATTTCCCTCTTGTAATTTTCAAAAATATTTTTTGCTAATTCTTTGGCAGAATTATTTTCGCTATTTTCTTCGCATTTTTTTGCCATTTCTTTTCCTCCCTCAATAAAAGTATTTGTATCTATTCCAGCAACAGAAAGCACTGTTATGTGTGGAGTAGTAAAGGCGCTAAAACGCCCACCCACCCCTTCGTCCCAAGCTATTTTTTCTATTTCTTTTTGCTCGGCCAATTTCCAAAGAGGGCTATCTTCTGTTGATATGATAATCACTCTATCTTTAATTGGTTCGCCAAATTTTTCTGATAAAATATCAAAAGTTTTATGAAAGGTTTCAAGAGTCTCCATAGTTGCTCCAGATTTGCTGATTGTTATTAAAACAATTTCATCCAAATTTGTTATTTCGTTTTTTACAAGACCATCTATTTCTTCATATTCTCGGGCACTGGGTGATTCTAAAAAGAATATTTTTTTTTCTATATTTGATTTATGCAAAGTCATAGCATTCCAAACAGCTTTTGATGCCAAATCCGAACCGCCGATGCCTACCACAAAAATAAACCTAGAATTTTGATATTTTTCCATAATAATATTATAGCAAAAAATAACAAAAACACCCTGCTCTGTCGTGGTAACGATATATTTAATTAAAGACGCAAGAGAAAGGGCCGCCGGTATGCTCCGGCGGCCCTAGCAGAATTAGAGGATCACCTCCTCTCTCTGGCCGTATCTACGGCCCAAAAATGCCTTTATGCGAATGTCAATTTCGTTACGTCTCGGAGCCGGATTCTCACGTCTCTTTGGAGTTTTTGGAGTTTTCCGGGTCAACTTCGGACATGCCCTCGTGTTTATCAAGGGGAAATATTGGGTCACGCGCTACACTCCTTCAGTGGATTGCCATCTGAAATGTAATTATGAACTTCAATCAAAAAAAGTCAAATACCTGAGAACTGGGGATATCTATTTTTGCCATTCAGTAACTAAAGCCCCTTTTATTTCTGTTTTACCAACTTTTCTTATAAATTTTATATTTTTTTTTGGCACAAAATCAATGTGAGACGATTTATCGAGAACCAGAGCTATTTCATCCAAATCTTCTTCCTTATGCACCCAATCGGTTTTAAATTTTTTCCAAATATCAAAGGGCTTAGAA
Organism: Patescibacteria group bacterium; assembly: GCA_038065655.1. Taxonomy (GTDB): domain Bacteria; phylum Patescibacteriota; class Minisyncoccia; order Phycocordibacterales; family WO2-35-19; genus WO2-35-19. The sequence continues at coordinate 78,722 of JBBTQO010000001.1, forward strand.
AAAGATCGCAAAGTTTTTTCTCCGGAGTCTAAAAAATATTCATGATAATAACTCAGCGCTAATTCTCGCAATGTTTTATAAATCGGGTCGCGCCAACGCAAAACAGAATGATTAGTTTTTGATATGGCACCCCAAAATCCATTTATTTCAAAAACGCACAAAGTGTGGTCACTATCATCTTTGGCGCTCTTTTTTACTTTTAAATCAACCAAATAATTTTTAATGCCGAGTTTCTCTAAACAAAAACAGGCAAAAATAGCTCCTTCAAAACAATGAGCTTTATTTACTCGGAGCATTTTGATAGGCGACATATAAGTGTCTCCTCCTTTTTCAAAATTAAAAGGTATTTTATCTAAAAAATCCTGCACCTTTTGCGGAGTATTGAGCTTTTTAATGTTTATTTTCATGTTTTGATAACTCACCCCCAGCCCCTCTCTTACAACAAGAGAGGGGAAGCAAACCATTAATTTAAGTTCTCCTTAATAATATTTTTTACTGCCTCCAATAATTGTAATCTTTAATTATGTTTTTTGAGTAGTCTTCCATGGTTTAAATCTATCATTTCTTTGATTGTATTCAAAACTTTTTCTGTGCTATCCAAAACCTCTTTATTCCAAAATCGGATTGTAATAATATCTTTGTCTTTCAAAAAATTTTCTCTTTCTTTATCATAAATTACAGTATCTTTGTGTTGCTCACCGTCTAGTTCTATTGATAATCTAATTTGAGGGCAAAAGAAATCTAAAATATATGGTCCTACACTATATTGACGATAAAATTTTAAATTATTTATTTGTCTGTTTCTAATTTTTAGCCATAAAATATTTTCCGCTTCAGTTTGATTTTTTCTGAGTTCCTGACGTCTTATTTTTTGAATTTGATTATTATACATAAAAGTATAGAGGGTTTCCGAAAGTCCCTTCCCTTGTTGTAAGGGAAGGGATTTAGGGATGAGTTATTTATGCTATATTATACATATGTTTTATCAAAAACTCTTAAAACCCATACTTTTCAAGTTTGATCCTGAGAGAGTGCATGATTTTTTTGTCTGGACAGGCGAATTTTTGGGCAAAAATATACTTTCCAGAAAATTAGTTTCCTTCTTTTATAAATACAAAGGAAAGAATATATCAAAAGTAGTTGATGGATTAAAATATCAAACTCCTTTTATACTTTCTGCGGGCTTTGATTATAATGGTCGGCTTTTAAATATTTTGTCAGAAATCTCTTTTGGTGGAGCAGAAATTGGTTCCGTTACCGCAAGACCATGCTCTGGCAATAAAAAGCCGCGTTTAAAAAGATTGCCCAAATCAAGAAGCATTTTGGTTAACAAGGGTTTAAAAAATGATGGGGTAGAAATTATTATTGAGCGTCTTAAAAAGTACCATAAAAAAGGTGATTTTGTTGTGGGAGTTTCTATCGCTCAAACAAACGATGAAAAAAATTGCTCAGTGCAAACTGGTTTGGAAGATTATTTTTATAGTTGGAAAAGGTTGAATGAGGAAAATGTTGGCGATTATTACACTATCAATATTTCTTGTCCTAATGCTTTTGGTGGCGAAATGTTCACTAATCCAGAACTGTTAAACCTTTTAATTTCAAAAATTTCCATCATTAAGTGCCAAAAACCGATTTATGTAAAAATGCCCATAAATTTAGAATGGCTGGAATTTAATGAACTTTTAAAAGTTCTAGACAAATTTGAAATGATTAAAGGAGTGGTTATAGGCAATTTAAACAAAGATTATAATTCATTAGATTATAAAGATGAAGCGCCAAAAGAATTTTGGGGCGGTCTTTCCGGCAAACCCTGCTTCAAGTTGTCAAATGAGCTGATTAGAAAAACCAGAACCACCTATGACCAAAGATTTACTATTATCGGCGTTGGCGGAGTGATGTCTCCCCAAAATATGATTGAAAAGTTTGAGGCCGGTGCCGATTTGGTGGCGCTTATAACCGGAATGATTTATAATGGGTCTAGCTTCATAAAAGAGCTTTCAAAAGAATATGGAAAATTCAAATAACAAAAAATTAGTTTTTATAGGAGGAATTTTAGTAGTAGTCGCTTTGTTTTTTATTTTTAAAAACATTTCTCTAGCGCCAGTGGTAGAAGATCAAAAAGCCGAAAAAGAAGTTTCTAAAATAACAATTGATCCAAACATTCCGGGCCAAACCCTGCCCCTTTCAAATGATCCTAAAAATGTAGCTTGGGATTTTTTCCAGAAATATCTGGCATTTAACAAAAATCATAATTTGGAAGGAGTTAAAAGTGTTGTTTATAAAGTGGCTTTGATTTGTGAAGATCCTAAAACTTATATAGATTGTGAAGCTCGGATGGGTTCGGCTTATTCTTATGGTAGCGCTTTAAAGAAAGAAGATTTTACCAATGTTTGGAGTGATGAAAAACAAACTATTTTAGCCACTGATTTTAAAATTCAAGAAGACGATAGCGTTATTGGTCGTAACCGAGCCATTATATTTTTTATTAAAGATGAAGCTGACAACTTAAAAATGTTAAGTTTTAGTCCATTTAAAGGGGCAGTAACCAGTAAGGGTGTCGCTTCTAAAGAGGAACTTGATTACCGAATTATTCGTTATACCGAAGATAAAGATGAAGATGGTATTGCTGATTATCAAGAAGAATGTCTAGGAGTTAAAGAAGGCGAAATTTGTTTACCCACTAACCCCAAAATTCGCGACACCGATGGCGATGGCCTCTGGGACGGCGTTGAAGCGCTAATGCAATAATTTTTGAAAGAAGCTATTTTGTATTTTTTTGCTTTGTTCGCTCTAATTCAGTCAAATATTTTTTGCGGAGGCGGGCAGATTTTGGAGTGATTTCTAAATATTCATCTTCTGCCATAATTTCTAAACCACTTTCAATGGTGATTGGCACCGGTGGCGCCAGATAAATTTTGTCATCAGAACCGGAAGCCCGCATATTTGTTAGTTGTTTACCCTTGGTTGGGTTAACCGATAGCTCATCACCTTTTGAAGTATTACCAATCACCATCCCCTCATAAACTTCAGTGGTTGGACCGATATAAAGAGTACCTCTAGTTTGCAAATTGTCTAATGCGAAGGCTAAAGCTTTACCACTAGTCATTGAGACCATTGATCCAGTCGGTTTTTTTTGAATTTCTCCGGCATAAGTTTTAAACCCAATCACTCGGCTAGCAAAAATGCCTTCGCCTTTGGTATCAATCACAAATTGGTTTCTATAACCCAAAAGCCCACGAGTTGGTCCTTCAAAAATAAAACGCACATGATTGTTGTGGTGTTTGGTGTTGGTCATAACCGCACCGCGTTTGCCAAGTTTTTCTATGACTACTCCCTGCATTTCTTCGGGGATATCGATGGTTATTTCCTCAAATGGCTCGCATTTTATTCCATCAATTTCTTTGATGATGACCTGAGGTTGAGAAACCTGTAATTCAAATCCTTCTCGGCGCATATTTTCTAAAAGAATAGAAATATGAAGTTCGCCTCGGCCATAAACTTTCATCTCATCATTTTCAAAATCTACTTTTAACCCAACATTTACTTCTAGTTCTTTCTCCAAACGCTCTCTGATTTGTCTACTAGTAACAAACTTGCCTTCTTTACCACCAAATGGAGAATTGTTAACTAAAAAATTAACCGCAATTGTTGGTTCATCCACACTGATAGCTGGCAAACTTTCGGTTTCCGAACTGTCGGTGATGGTATCTCCTATATAAATATTTGGCAGACCAGCAATCATCACAATATCTCCAGCCTGGGCCTCAATAGTTTCTTTTCGACTAATACCTTCAAAAGTAAATATTTTAGTTATTTTTCCTTTCTCTGTCTCTCCAGAAACTTTTTTAACAAAAACTTTTTGGCCGTCCTTTAAGGTTCCTTGATAAATTCTGACGATGGCCATTCGGCCCAAAAAATTATCATAAGCCAAATTAAAAGGTTGCGCTCGGAGCGGTTTCGACTGCCAAAGGGCGTCTTCGAACTGCTCCGGTCCCAGAAGACGCCCTTTGGCAACCTGGGCAGGAGGCACTTTTTCTAAAATAGTATCAAGCAAAGGTTTTACATCTTCATTTTTATCATCTAAATTTTTCATCACGATCCCATTTTTAGCGACTGCGTACAAAGTGGTGAAATTTAATTGTTCTTCGGTTGCTCCTAAATCAAAAAATAATTCAAAAATTTCATTATGAGCTTTTTGCGGATTAGCTACCGGTTTATCAATTTTGTTTAAAACAACAATGGGCTTGTGGCCTATTTCTAAAGATTTTTTCAAAACGAAGCGGGTTTGAGGCATTGGGCCTTCCTGAGCATCAACCACTAAAATCACCGAATCAATTGAACGCAAAATACGTTCTACCTCTGAACCGAAGTCAGCGTGCCCGGGAGTATCTACAATATTTATTTTAGTGTCTTTATATATAACTGAAGCATTTTTAGAATAAATAGTGATGCCACGTTCTTTTTCCAAGGCGTTAGAATCCATTGAAACTCCCTCTTCTTCAAATCCAGTTTGCCTTAAAATAGCGTCTGTTAACGCCGTCTTGCCGTGGTCCACATGAGCTATAATTGCAATATTTCTTATTTCCATAAATAAAATCCCCTCAGGGAATTTATCCCATTATATATTATTTTCCCCCATAAAACAAATTTAATATTCAAAATGTAACTCTTCCTACACCCAAAAGCCCCGCGCGCACACAAACGCCGGGGTCTTTCTTTTTTAAAAATACCTAACAAACAAAAAACTCACCAAGGAGGTGAGTTTTTTGTTTTAATTTTGAAAATTAATTAGGAGATATGCTTGAAAACATATTTGGCCATTTTCATCATGTCCATTGAAGATTCACCAGCGAAGATCTTTTTGAGATTTTCATCGGCGTTGATTGTGCGTCTATTTTTAGAATCCTGAAGATTGTTCTTTTTTATATACACCCAAAGTTGTTTGATAACTTCAGATTGGGGCATAGGACCTTTGCCTACCACCGCTTCAAGTTCAGGACTGAGGGTCTTTGGCTTCATAAAAGCTGAATTTGCATTTTTTACCATATTTTTAAATTATCTATTAATTATTAATATATTTCACATTATATCACTTTAATTAAATAAAGGAATACCGTACAGGGGACAAAACAATGGGTACGCCTTTTGCAAGACGTACCCATCTGGTCACCCTTTTTTAAGTTCAGCGACCAGTGCTCTGAACTTCTCAATAAATTCCACCTCCATTTGATGAGCGTAGAGCCTGCGAGATAATACTTCCACTGCTTCGTCGTACAACTCCTGAAACTGTCCGAGATTTTTCTCTCGCTCCAATGCTACAAGGAACGACCGTAATGAATCGAAGCCATATCTGATCTGGTCATCTCTCGCCTGGTCTTTGGTCTTCCCGACACGACCGAGGAGCTCAATCTCTTCTGTGGTTAAAGTTGCCACCGTTGATGTTGGCAAAGGAACCTCCCGTCAAAATAATACTATCTGCGAGATTAATATCAAGGCAAAACTTTATAAACTATGGCATTTATTTTTTATATAAAATGTGCTATAGTAGTGTATAATCAAATTATATGGAAAAGCCTATATTCCCAATGCGGATAAATAAATATCTGGCTCTCAACAAACACTCCACCCGCCGTGGGGCTGACGAGCTTATATCAAAAAAGCAGGTTTTTATTAATGGTCGTCTGGCTGTGCTTGGCGACAAAGTGGCCGAGAAAGATCAAGTGGAAGTGCGTTTTCGTGGCAAACAAAAACCTTACATTTATATTGCCTATAACAAGCCCAAAGGCGTAGTCACTCACTCTGCCGAAAAGGGAGAAAAAGAAATAAAGCACGAAGTTTCTATTAAAGATGTCTTCCCTGTTGGCCGACTAGACAAGGATTCTCACGGCCTTATTATTTTAACCAACGATGGACGCGTTACCGAAAGACTTTTGGGCCCAACTCATTTTCACGAAAAAGAATATTTAGTAAAAACTAAAAACTCACTGCGCTCAAGTTTTAAAGAAAAAATGGAAGCGGGAGTAAAAATTGATAAAGAAAAAACTGATAAATGTAAAGTTCAAATTATTAATGAAAATACTTTTAAGATAATTTTAACTGAAGGTAAAAAACACCAAATACGCCGAATGTGCGACGCTCTCTTTCAAGAAGTGGCAGATTTAAAACGCACTCGCATTATGAATATAGAACTCGGTAAACTGGCCGAAGGTACCCATCGAGAAATTAAGGGTGAAGAACTCCAAACATTCTTACATTCGTTGGAGCTTATTTAACCCTTACCTTTTTAACTTTCTTTTTTTCTTTTTTATGTCCGTCTCCTTTCGCCATATAAAAATAATTAACTAATAATCAAACTCTTATTTAAATTATATCAAATTTTATTTACTTAAACTAATAGTGCCAAAAGTGTTTAGACATTACCTAAATATCTTGATTTTTTTTGAAATTATGATATCATACATAGGTATGAAGAATTCACAAAAAATCAAACTAAACGAAATACCACTTTCCCTTTCTGAGTTTTTGACATCATTCAATCAAAATATGCCGGTCAATTTTCCGCAGGTATCCGAAGAAATGCTTTTAAAGTTTAAAAGAGAGCATGATGTCCTATTCAAAAAAAGCAATTCTTGGTCTCTAGACCAGCACCGAAAAAAGGTGATGGATTGGCTCCCTAGAAATATTTAAAAATCTTATAAATTTATTAAACATCCGCTATAAATCTCTTGCCTTTAAAAATTCGTATGCCAAGCCGACAAGAATAACAAGAAAGCCAATCTATGGAGGACTATAAACTACTCCCGGAGAATCTTTCACATTTATTTTTGTCCAGGTAGGCATCCAAAGTAGCAACAATAAAACTATTGCGAAAAAAATAGATGCAAAGATGCGATTTGAAACATTACTCATATCTTTAAATATACCAAAATTCAAGCCCTAAGTGTTTGCTGGGGAGCTAGGGATCGAACCTAGAGTCTTCTGCTTCAAAGGCAGACGTGTTGCCGATTACACTACTCCCCAATTTATGAGCCCCAGCTTTATGCGAAGGCTAATATTGCATATTTATACCATTTTGAATGCCGTTTATCCAGCCTGTGATTTTTATCTATCGCTTCCTCCACCGCAAGATTCAATAATGGCAAGTTCAATTGGCAGTTCGGGAATGGAAGCGTAAGTTTGGCGAGAGTAGGCTTCAAGAAAAGATAGTAAAGTTTTAGAATTTATGTTTTTAGCGGTTTTAGCCAGTCCGGCCAGTTTTTCAAATTCTTCCTCGCCCGTTTCATCTATCACCAAATTTTTCATATCTGGGGCAAAGCGTAGGAGCAAAACAAAACGTAAGGAACGCAAAATCATTTTAAGAAATATCTGCATATCGGCATTTTCTTCACTGGCTTTTCTAACTCCACTTATCCCCTTTTCCGCATTTTGCTCACTGATTCCTTCCAAAACTTCTAAAACATATAATTCCTTTGGCGCGCCCAAAACTTTTTCGACCTCAATTATTGATAATTTTTTATCAAAAGACGAATGAATGATTTTTTGCAAAACGGAAAGAGCATCGCGGAACGAGCCATCGGCTAAGGTGGCAATAAGATTGGCTGATTTTTTTTCTATTTCATATTTCTCTTCTTTGGCAATTTTGATGATTGATTCAACCAAAATCTGGTGAGTTGGTTTTTTGAAAACAAAACATTCGCAACGAGAGACCACCGTATCTGGCAATTTGTGCTGTTCGGTGGTGGCCATTATAAAAATCACATGCTCTGGTGGTTCTTCTAAAGTTTTTAAAAAGGCGTTCCATGCCTCTTTGGTGAGCATATGAGCCTCATCCATAATATAAACTTTGTATTTGGAAGAATAAGGGTAAGTGTGGACAGCATCTCTGATTTCTCGTATCTCATCAATGCCTCGGTTTGAGGCGGCATCCATCTCATAAACATCTTCGCTACTGACTCCCAATGATTTAGCAAATATACGAGCGACACTGGTTTTGCCTGTGCCTCGACTGCCAGAAAAAAGATAAGCGTGAGAAATCTTGCCGGTCTTGGCTTCATTTTCTAAAACTGAAACAATATGATCTTGTCCTTTTATTTCCTTAAAATTCTGAGGGCGATATTTTCTATACAATGTGGTTTCCATGTGCCTATTCTATAATATATTTTATCTTTTTCATAACCCCCCTTAATCCCCCTTACCTTAAGGGGGAAATTGGGAGAAAATGGTACATCTTCTTTCCCCCCTCTCTTAATGTAAGAGAGGGGTTGGGGGTGAGTTATTTTTGGTGCTATAATAATCATATGTCATTCACTCACAAAATAAGAGTAGGAGTTTTACGCGGTGGGCCGTCACCCGAATATGAAGTGTCATTAAATACAGGCAAAACTGTTTTAGCAAATTTGCCCGATGAGTATGAACCACTCGATATTTTTATTTCCAAAGAAGGAGCTTGGCATACCATGGGTCTTGAAAAAAATCCTTATAATATTTTAAAAACAGTTGATGTGGTCGTGAATGCAATGCACGGCTTTTATGGTGAAGACGGCACTGTTCAAAAATTTTTGGAAAACTTTAATGTTCCTTATACTGGCTCTGACTCCATAGCTTCGGCTCTAGGAATGAATAAAATAATGTCTAAAAATGTTTTCAATCGCTATGGTTTAAAGACCCCACACCATATAATAATAAATAAAGAAGAAAATGAAAGCGCATTAGTAAATAAAATCAATGAAAGTTTCTTATTTCCGATTGTTATAAAACCAATAAGTTCTGGTTCTTCTTTGGGAGTTTCTTTTGTGGATAGAGTGGGAGATATCAAAAATGCCTTTACAAAATCTTTTGAACATTCACCGAACTTAATGGTAGAAGAGTTTATAGATGGTAAAGAAGTCACATGTGGCGTGATTGAGGGTTTTCGGGATAGAAGTATTTACACTCTTTTGCCAGTTGAAATAGAACAAAATAAAAAGGAAATTTTTTATGATTATGATTCAAAATATAAAAACCTAGAATCAAGACACAAAATACCGGGCAATTTTACTGAAGAAGAAAAAAGACAAATTGAAGAGACCGCCTCCCTCGCCCACAAGACTTTGGGCTTAAGACATTATTCTCGTTCTGATTTTATTTTTCATCCAAAACGTGGGCTTTTTATTTTAGAGACCAACACTTTACCCGAACTTTCTCACCGCTCTTCCTTTATAAAATCTCTAGAAGCCGTTGGTGGCAATATCAAAGAATTTCTCTCTCACCTACTTTCTAAAACTTTGAATAAGCGATGAGACATGTTATATTATTGAGGTGTTATTTTGGGCCCTTAGCTCATCTGGCTAGAGCGCCTCATTTGCAATGAGGAGGTGGCAGGTTCGAGTCCTGTAGGGTCCACCAAATGTTAGGATTTGGAGACAAAAAAATATCAACCGAAAGCTATAAAGGAGTGCGTGATTTTTATCCGCAGGACCAGGTTGTTCAAGATTATATTTTTGGCGTGATGAGCAAAGTAGCGCGAGCTTGGGGTTATGATGAATATGGCGCTTCAGTATTGGAGCCATTACAACTTTACCAATCAAAAACAAATGAAGAAATTGTGCGAGAACAAATCTATTTCTTTAAAGACAGAGGTGATCGTGATGTGGCCCTGCGTCCAGAAATGACACCAACGGTGGCTAGAATGATTGCCGCTAAAATTCAGGAATTACCCGCCCCAATCAGATGGTACTCTATCCCCAACCTTTTTAGATACGAAAAACCCCAGCGTGGGCGTCTGCGCGAACACTGGCAGTTGAATGTAGATATGTTTGGAGTTCCCAATCTTTTAGCTGAAATAGAAGTTATTTCTATGGCCTTTGATATTATGAAAGAATTTGGCGCTGACCAAAAAGATTTTCAAATTAAAATAAATAGTCGTCCTCTATTGGATGATGTTTTTAAGAAAATAGATATAGATGAAGATAAAAGGCAGTTTGTTTATCGGCTGATAGATAAAAAAGAAAAAATGTCGGACGGTGATTTTAGACAAGCACTAATTGCTTTAATTGAGGAAAAGAAAGCTGAAGAACTGCTAGAGAACCTATATTTTGGTGAAGGGCTACTCATTATGATGAATGAAAGTGAGGCCGCCAAATCTTTAAACAAAACTATTGATGCTCTTCGGAACAGAGGCGTTTCCAATCTAGTTTTTAGCCCGACTCTAACCCGCGGTTTTGATTATTATACTGGCATTGTTTTTGAAGTTTTTGATGCTAATAAGGAAAATCCCCGTTCCCTTTTTGGTGGTGGCCGTTATGATGATTTGGTCGGGGCTTTTACTAATCAAAGCGTTCCCGCTTTTGGCTTTGGTATGGGTGATGTCACCATCCGCGATTTCCTGGTAACTCACAAACTTTTGCCTAAAATTGATTCCACCACTGACATATTTATCTGTGTAGCACCGGAAACTGATATGGAAGAAGTTTATAAAATTGCAGGAATTTTTAGAAAAAATAAAATAAATATTGCGGTTGATATTTCTGGTAGAAAATTGGCGGACCAGCTCAAATCTTTGGATAAAAGGCATATTCCTTTTGTAATGACTATTGGCTCAGAAGAATTAAAAAACCAAAAGTTTACTATTCGCAATACCGAAACTCGTGATGAAAAAACTAGCACAATAGAAAATATTGTTAGTTTCCTAAAAAATGTTTGATGAAAAAAATTGTTTTTGATATAGAGACCTCCAATATTTTTCAGGAAGTTGGGTCAAATAACCCAGCTGATTTATCTATTTCGGTGGTGGGTATTTATGAATATGAAAATGACAAATATAACACTTTTTTGGTAGAAGAATTTAGTAATCTTTGGCCTATTATTGAGAATGCGGATATGCTTATTACCTTCAATGGAGACCACTTTGATATTCCTCTTTTGAACAAATATTATTCAGGTGATCTTTCTAAAATAAAAAGTTTGGATATTTTAAAAGAAATGCAAAAAGTAGCTGGTAGGAGGATGAAGCTAGACCAAATAGCCGAAGGTAGCTTGGGGGTCAACAAAACAGGTCATGGATTAGATGCCATCAAATGGTGGCGAGAGGGTGAAATAGAAAAAGTTAAAAAATATTGTCTTGATGATGTGCGCATTACCAAAGATGTTTATGAATATGCTCTCAAAAATAACAAACTAATTTTCAAAGAAGGCCCAAATATGAACGAAATTAAATTAAATACTGCTGATTGGGAAATTCTCCCCCCCTCCTCTGCTCTAAACTACACTTTACCTTTTTAGCTTAATAATATGATATAATCTGGTTATATAAAATTAATCAAAAAATATGGAAGAAAATAAAAAAGGTATAAGTGAAAAATTATCCTTACCGATTTCAATAATTATCGCCGGGCTTCTGATTGCCGGTGGGATTTATATGAATGGTAAAGTTACTAGAGAAAATCCAACCGTCAGTCAAAAACAACAAATTGCTTCACAAAATCTTGGTGATATTATGCGGCCTATCGATGCCAATGATCATATCCTCGGTAGCTCTAAGGCCAGAGTTTTGGTGGTCGAATATTCAGATACTGAGTGCCCATTTTGCAAAACATTTCACTCTACTATGAATTCTATAATGCAGGAATATGGCAAGGATGGCCAAGTGGCCTGGGTTTATAGGCATTTCCCTATCGCCCAGCTCCATTCTAAAGCTTTCAAAGAAGCGGAAGCGACCGAATGTGCCGCGGCTCTTGGTGGTAATAGTAAATTTTGGGAATATATAAATAAGGTTTATGAAATTACACCATCAAATGATAGTCTTGATCCGAAAGAACTTACTAATATCGCTACCGAGGTTGGTCTTTCTTCTGTTGCCTTCAATACCTGTTTGGGGAGTGGAGAGTTTGATCCTAGAATAAAACTTGATATCCAAAATGCTATGGAACTAGATGCTGGTGGCACCCCATACAGTTTGATAGTAGACACTAAAAAAAATGAGTATTACCCTATCAAGGGCGCTTATCCTTATTCTCAGGTTAGACAAGTTATAGATCTTATTTTAAATTCGTAAAAACCAAAGGGAACCCTTTGAGACCGGGGCAGTTTAAGGGTCCCCCTTGGTTTTCCCCAGTTTTTGATAACCACAGTACTTACAATCCTTGTCCGAACAGAATGAGTTTAAAATTTTGCCAGACCAAACGCTTTCAATAAGTGAATTAATTTCTGCTCTCACTTTTTCGATGTCAGTTTCTGTTATTGGTGGCGTAATGGTTGGACAACGGTTCTTACTATCGGGCTTTACGAATACCAAGGCTGGCTCAATTGTTTTACCCACAAATTTCTTATTACTTTCTAGAAGCATTTTATAAAAAACAAGTTGGCGGAAATAGTCTCCAGTCTCTCCAGCTGTCTCTCCTCTTAAAGCGGCTGGGCTTTTAGCTTCACGAGTTTTATAATCAAAAACCAATACTTCCTTTTCTTTTTCAATAATAGCATCTAGCTTGCCATGCAACTTCAATTCTATTTTTTCTTTTTTGTATGAAAAATATAAATATGTTTCAATCCAACTTTCAACTAAAACATTACCATTTTGATTAAAATGATCTACTAATGCCAAAGCTACTTTAGGAGCACTAACTATTAACTCCTCAACTATGGCTTCTTTTTCAAAAAGAGGCAAAAGTGAGTGCTTAAAATAATCATGCACGGTATTTTCTATAATATTTTGGATATCCTTACCATTATTTTTCCACACATTAGCCAATGCCTCATGCATAGCATTACCTTTTTCCGAGTTGGCGCTTGGTGGTTCAGGAAGCTTTAAAATACTTTTGTAAAAAAATTGAATAGGACATACTAAAAAGTGATTGAGGGCGGTTACTGACAACCCATTTTCCAGCAAAACTTTTTTGGCATAATCTATTTGGGCTTCATCTCTTTTAGATTGAATTTTTTCTATAGATAAAGAAGGCCTCAATTTGGTTGTTTTATAATAATTAGTTTGTGATAGACAAGAACTATCTAACTCGTCTATAAAACGAAGCGGAGTCAATACTTTGCTTTGGTTATCTTCCAGAGAAATACTAATGGAAACATGTTTTTTGGCCCGAGTTAGGCTCACATAAAATAGGCGTCTCTCATCACGAATATTATCTTCCTCATCTTTTTCTATTGGTAGCACAAAATATGAACCGCGATTTTTTCTAATCCAAAATTCTTCTACCGCGTATGGCATAAAAACATAATCAAACTCTAATCCTTTAGAACTATGCGCCGTCATAATATTGATTTGAGATGTGATTTTACCCGATTTAATTTTTATTGATTTTTTTTCAGCAGAGGCTCGATAGGCCAATAGAACATCAGTTAATTTTTGGGGGTCTTCAATGTAATTGGTAATTACCAAATCCTCGGCCAAATTATAAATGCCACGCCAAACTTTAGAAGCTAATGGGCTTTCACTTGCCAACTTAGTAAACCCAGAAATATCACTAGCTAAAATTAAATAATTCATTACTCCAGAATTACGAATTTCATTTTTAAGTTTAGAAATTAATGGGATCTTTTTTTCAATTTCTCTTAGGTTGCCGCTTCGAGCCATTTTAATTAGTTCTGCCTGACTAGCAAAATCTAGCTCCCACAAACCTCCCGCAAAGGTTTCTGCCAGAGCTTCTGTTTTAGATGAGTCTACCAAAAATTCTAAAAGTGAAAAGAAGAGCTGACCCAACGGATGCGAAAATATATTGACTCCCCGTTCGGCGGAGGCTGGTATATCGTTGATTTCCAATAAATTAAGTATATGGGAAACATCACTATTTCTGCGAACAATTATGGCTACTGTTTCTTTTGTTTCCTTTTTTATTATTTCATTTAATTTTTCTAATAGATATTCGTCCTCTATTTCTATATTTGGAGCTATTACGATATCTAATGGATGTATCTCTCTACTGCACGATATGAGCTTAATTCTTAAATCCTCATACTCTCTTTGACTATAATTTTGCTCAATCATTTTAAAGGAAGCATCCAAAATATTTTGATGTGAACGATAATTATCAACAAGCGAGATTACCTTCATACTGTTCCACATTTTTTGAAAGCTCAAAAAGTTTTCTACCGAGGCTCCTTGGAAACGATAAATAGCCTGCTTTTCGTCCCCTACCACAAACAGATTAGGATTATCAAAGAAATCGGCTATCAATTTGACAATTAGGTTTTGAGAATCATTAGTATCTTGGTGCTCATCTACCAAAATATAAAGAAATTTTTCTTGTAAAATCTGTAACAAAAGTTTGTCGGTCCGGAGAGTTTTTAGAAGCTCAAAAATCAAATCATCAAAATCCATTTTTCTACTCTCTATTTTTTTTAGTTCATAATTATTATAAACATCGGCAAAAATAATAGTACGTTCACATTTTTCAATTTGTTTTAATGCGTCAGCCTTTAAACTATCTTTACTGGCACCTCTGGTAGATATTGAATCAGGATTTTTTTTGATATGTTCAATTTCTTCTTTGACAAAACTTTTGACCATTTCTGGACTCCATGCCTCCTGTTTTGCCTTGCTTATGGCTCCTAAAATTTTATTAACATAAAAATCTGGCTCGCCGAGTGGGCGAAGTTTACTAAATTTTTTATCCCTGATTATTTCTCGCATCATTGATTCAGCTTCAATGTCAGTGATTTGTTTGCTTTTATATAAATGAGGGAAATGATCCCCAAATTCAGTAATAATAGAGGATGCGAAGCCGTGGAAAGTATGAATTGGAACTTCATAAGTTCGCTCACCTATCATCTCTCTTAACTTCATTCTCATTGCTTTCACCCCAGCCTCGGTAAAAGTAAGAGCTAAAATGCCAGACGGAGGAGTGTCTGTTTCCTTTAAAATATTGGCAATTCTTAAGGTTAGGATAGTTGTTTTGCCGGTGCCGGGACCAGCAATGACCATTACTGGACCTTCAATGGTGTCCACAGCTTCTTTTTGTTTAAAATTTAGTTTTTTGTATGCGTTTTTAAACTCCTCAGAAATCATGACCCAATTATACACTATTCACACCTATTTGCCTTGACTATTAAATTATGATATAATAAAAGTGGGTAAAGGAGACATATGAACGCTTTCAAGAAATACACAAGAAAGTTCCTCGGTTTTTTACATGGGGTTTGTTCTGAGGCATGGGACCACTGCAAACTAATATGGTTCCAAAATCGGATTGAATCTCTCAAAGAAGACATCGCTCTTGAGCTTAAGTTTGAGCTTGGTCTGGATAGAAATAAGATTGTCGAAATCTTATCTTTGTCAGATGCTTGCGATAAGATTCAAGCGCGCATAAACAACCGTGAGATCTCCAGGGGGGTTATTCAACAGGTATGACTCTCCCATCACTTTAGGCCCGGTTGCAACACTTTGCGACCGGGCCAATCCTTTTGTCTAAAAGAAATGCTGGAGGCGTTTGATTTTTTCGTGTTGACGCATTTTCTCTAATGCCTTAGCTTCAATTTGGCGGATACGTTCACGAGTCACACCAAACTCTTTACCCACATCTTCCAGGGTGTGATAGACACCATCAATCAAGCCATTCCTCATTTCAATTATTTTTCTTTCTTTTGGTGGTAGGTCAGCTAGGATTTCATTTAATTGATCACGAATAATACGACGATTTGAATCCTGATCAGGAGCGGAGATTTTTTCATCTGCCATAAAGTCACTCAAGGTTGATTTGCTATCATCTTCATCACCCACCGGACTTTCAAGAGAGATGGTGCCTTGGTCAATCTTTTCAATCATATAAATTTTTTCTGGCTCTAAACCCATTTCCACAGCTATTTCTTCCGGTAATGGATCTCGGTTTAAATCCTGAGAAAGGCGTCTTACTACTTGTTTATATTTGGCAATGGTTTCAACCATATGTACCGGTACTCTGATGGTTCTGGATTGATCAGCTAAAGCTCTAGTGATAGCCTGTCTAATCCACCAAGTAGCGTAAGTAGAAAATTTATAACCTTTGGTATAATCAAATTTATCTACTGCTTTAAACAAACCCAGGTTTCCTTCCTGAATAAGGTCAAGCAGGGTCAAATCAGAACTGCGGCCAACATATTTTTTGGCAATAGAAACCACTAGACGTAAGTTGGCTCTAGCTAATATATTCTTTGCTTCATCATCACCATTTAATATTCTTTTAGCCAATTCTTTTTCTTGGGCGCCAGAAATAAGAGAATGCTGACCAATCTCTTTCAAATACATCTGAATGGAATCATATGAGGCCTCGTCCTTAAAATGATCCTTAGCTTTTACCAAAGAAAGATCATCCAATAATCTGCCTCCCTCCAAAATATCTATACCAGCAACCACACAATCCTCATAAATGGCCTCAAGTGAGATCACATCATCCTCAATGGTAGGAAATTCTTTTAAAATTTCATCATAAGTTATAAAACCGCGTTCTTTGCCTTTAGCAATAAGTTTGGCTTTTTTAGCATTAGTTTCAGAAGAAGTTTTTTTTACAACTTTCTTAGCTTCTTTTTTGCTTTTAGCTTTCACTTTTTTTAGTTTGGCCATCTTTTTCTTTTTCAGCTTTGTTTTTTGTTTCTTTTTTGCCATTTTATTTTAATTAAATTTAATAAATTTTTAAATAGTTAATAATCAAGCTCTTTAATCTTTTTTTGTATATTCACAAAATTCAATTTTAATTTCTTCTCATCTTCTTTTAAAATATTTTTATCATCGAGCATAATAGCCGTTTCCTGAAGTTTTTGTTTTAAATTTTTTAGCTCAATTCTTCTTAGTATTTCTTCCTCAGTTTTCTTTATATCAATTTTTAAACCATATTTTTCTGCCTCAAAAATTAAGGCTTCCCTCTCATCTCGATAATCACCTGACACTCCGGTAATTTCAGAATCCTTAATTTTAGCATTAATTTTTTTTATATCGTTCCAAACATCCTCTTCTCTGACCATTGTTTTTAAAGCAATTTTTTTTACAAACTGGGTTTTTTCCATATCATTGCCGATGAGGTGAACCAAAGGCAAGATATCTTTTATAATTTCCTTAGCCAAATTTTTTCCTTGACTCTCTTTTACAACTTTTTCCAATGCATAATCAGTAAAGTGTTCAGATTTTTTTAAAGCCCCCTTCCATTTTCCAGAATCTTCTTTTATTACTGATGCCGGGTCTTCTCCTTTTAGTAACGTAGCAATTTTAATCTCCATTCCTAGTGAAAGAGCCAGTTCGGCCGCTCTTCGAGAGGCTTTTTCACCGGCCAAATCAGAATCATAAGCAATAATTATTCGACTAGAAAGTTTTTGGATCCTTTTTAGATGGAGCTCGGTTAAAGCAGTTCCAGAAGAAGCGACAGTATTGTAAACTCCAGCCTGATGAGACATTATCAAGTCCGTCTGACCTTCAACCAAAACAGCATAATCTAATTTTCGGATATAATTTTTGGCAATATTAAGTCCATACAATACTTCTGATTTATAAAACAGTTTTGTTTCTGGTGAGTTTAAATATTTTGGTGTTTTATCGTCCTCTTTTAATGCCCTACCAGAGAATGCAATTACTCTGCCGGTTACATCAAAGATTGGGAACATTATTCTATTTCTGAATGTATCATAAAGTTTTTCGGTGCTTCCGGTATCCATCGCCCTCTTTATTAATCCAACTTGAAGCATTTCCTCTTTTGAAAATCCTTCCTTCATTAATTGTTCATAAAGGCTTCTCCACTCATCTTCTGCAAAACCTATTCGCCATTTACTTATAGAATTTGGTTTTAAGCCTCTTTTTTCCAAATATTTGAGATTGGTCTTATTTTTTTCCAGTTGTTTTTCAAAGATTTTGGTTGCTACTTCCATAATTTTGAACATTCCTTCTTTTTTATCAGCCGTTTCTATGTCTTCTTTCCTAAAATTCTTTAATTCAACTCCAGCTCTGCTTGCCAATGTCTCCAAGGCCCCCTTGAAATCGAGACCTTCAAATTTTTCCACAAATGAAAATATGTCTCCTTTTTCGCCACAACCAAAACAATAAAAAGTTTGTCGAGTGGAAGAAATAAGAAAACTAGGCGTTTTTTCATTATGAAAAGGGCATTTAGCTTTAAAATTAATCCCCGCTTTCTCAACTTTTATATAGCCAGAAATCACATCCACAATGTCCAGCTTCTCCTTTATTTGTTCTACATTTGATGACATTTTGTTATTATTCACATTTTAACTTGACAATAATTCTGATTTTGTTATGCTTACAATACAAATCTCCATTAGGAGGCAATCGCTCTCGTGAAAACGGGAGTGCAATCACCCGAAAACAGCCTTACTCAAGGCTGTTTTCAATTCTCTGAAAGAACCGCTGCCAATTTTAAGGAATTCTTTTATTTTTATCCATTCCAAAAATCTTTTCATATTTTAATTCTCCTTATCTAATTCTTTTTGGAGTTCTTTTATCATGTTGTATTTCTCGCTACCTTTGAAACCGGAACCAGCAGGAATCAATCGGCCGATAATGACGTTTTCTTTGAGTCCTTTAAGTTCATCTTCGGTGCCACGCAAGGCATTTTGGATAAGCATACGAGTAGTATGTTGGAATGAAGCTGATGAAAGGAAACTCTTCCTAGAAAGTGAGACCTCGGTAATTCCAAATAGTAATGGTTCAGCCTTTGCCTCCTCCTTACCATCTATTTTCATTAATTCATTTTGCAAGATTAGATCACTTTGAGCGACGATATCACCCTGGGAGAATGTCGTGTCGCCAGGATTTTTTATTTTTCTTCGAGAGAACATTTGCTTGATAATAACTTCAATATGTTTTCGAGAAACAGGCTCTCCTTGTAGCTCATAAATTTTGGTAATTTCATGAATGATATAGTTTTGAGTTGCTTCCTTACCAGCATATTTGAACAATTCATCCAAATCAGCCGAACCGTCAGTAAGTAAATCACCTTTCTTTATTTTATCTCCAACAGAGACCAAAACAACTCGGTGGTAATTTACCGGGTATTCAACCATCGCTTTAGTTTTGGCCTTTTCTGATTCCTCTGGCAAAATATAAATTACCTTATCTTTACCATTTGTCTTTATTTCACTAACAACACCATCAATTTTTGAGACAGTGGCTGGATTTTTAGGTAATCTATTTTCAAAAACTTCCTCCACTCGGGGCAAACCCTGAGTAATATCTCCGCCGACTGAAGCGGTACCTCCGGCATGGAAAGTTCTCATAGTGAGCTGTGTCCCTGGTTCACCAATGGCTTGAGCGGCCACGGTACCAACCGCTTCTCCTAATTCAATAATTTTATCTTTTCCGAGGTCGGCGCCATAACAGTGAATACAAATACCGTCCAATGTTTTGCATGTAATTGGCGATCTTACTAGTAAGTCGGAAATTTCTGCGACTTCTATTTGGGTAGCATCATCACGGGTGATGAAATGATTTCTCTTAAACAATACCTTACCATCTTTATCCTTCAAATCCTCCGCTAGAAATCTACCCTTAGCAATTTTAGCAATTGATACTTCTATACCAGATGAGGTAATTTTACTTAATATTACTCCCTCCTTGCTACCGCAATCATCCTCAGTCACTAATGTGTCTTGAGAAACATCAAAAAGTTTTCTGGTTAGATAGCCGGCTTTAGCGGTGTTTAGGGCTGTATCAGTCATTCCTTTACGAGCGCCGTGAGTGGTAATGAAGTATTCAATTGGTGTTAGACCTTCCTTGTTTGAAGAAATAATCGGAAAATCAATGGTTTCGCCAGCAGTGTTGACGATAAGACCTTTCATTCCAGCCATTTGAGTGAGTTGCCCTATAGAACCTCTCGCTCCTGATTTCACCAAGTCATAAACAGAACCAGTTTTACTCATCGTTTCTTTCATTGATTTCTCTACTTCTTCCTTTGTTGCTGTCCATATTTCAATATTTTTCGATCTTTTTTCGTTACTGGAAAGAAGTCCTGCTTCGTACTGCTCTAACACTAGCTCAACTTTTGCTTTTGCCCTGTCTACAATTTCGTATTTATCTTTTGGTACCTCTACATCCTCAATACTCCATGTAATTCCAGAAACAGTTGCATAACGAAAACCAAAATCTTTTATTTTGTCCATCACGGCCGGAATTGATTCAATACCATATCTTTGAACCATATCATCAATAATGCCAGAGAGCTTCTTTCTGTCTATTTCGGCATTAATAAATGGATAGTCGCTGGGCAAAACAGCATTAAACAAAAGTCTGCCGACAGTAGTCTCAAACAATTCGTTCCCATACTTTGCATATTTAGGAGAACCAGTACCTAAAACTTTTATTTTGGTGCGATATTCAACTATGTCAAAATCATGGGCGGTAATTGCTTTGTTGGGGTTGGGGAAAATCATACCTTCTCCCTTTTCACCGTTTACATCTTTGGTCATCCAATAACAACCCAAAATAATATCAAGCGGTTTGTTTGAGATTGTTGAATCGCCGCTACCTGGCTTTAAGATATTTTTGTCAGAGGCCATTATCATTTTGGCCTCCATCTGAGCTTCAGGAGAAAGTGGCACATGTACAGCCATCTGGTCACCATCGAAGTCTGCGTTAAAAGCATTACATACTAAAGGGTGGACTTGAATAGCATTGCCTTCAATCAAAATTGGTTTGAAGGCCTGAATACCTAGACGGTGTAAAGTAGGAGCTCGGTTTAAAAGAACATATCGGTCCTTGATTACATCTTCAAGTATTGACCAAACCTCAGGTATTTTGTCATCAATTAATCGACTAGCGCCACGGACATTGTAAGCCAATTCCTGTTTTAATAATTGAGAAATAACAAAAGGCTTGAAGAGTTCGAGCGCCATATGTTTTGGCAAACCGCATTGATGAAGTTTAAGACTTGGACCAACCACAATCACTGATCTGCCAGAATAATCAACTCGTTTACCTAAAAGATTTTGACGGAAAAGTCCGCGTTTACCCTTCAGATTGTCAGCCAATGATTTGAGTTCTCTAGATTTGTTTGCGGCAGATGTAGCCTGTTGGCTATTGTTGTGTCTAATTGAATTATCTATCAATGCATCCACTGCTTCCTGCAAAATTCTTTTTTCATTTCTTAAAATTACATCTGGAGCAGAAATTTCCTTTAATTTCTTTAATCGATTATTTCTGTTTATCACTCTGCGATAAAGGTCATTAACATCAGAAGTGGCGTATCTACCTCCATCAAGTGGCACCATTGGTCGCATAGCAGGAGGGATCACTGGAATTTTGGTCAAAAACATCCACTCAGGTCGAGTATTTGATCTAACCATTGCCTGAATCAATGACAATCTTTTAGCAATTTTAGTTGTTTCAGCTGATTTTGAATTCTCAAGCTCTTTTTTAATCTTCTCTTCTAATTTTTTTATATCAATGTTTCTAAATATATCATAAATCGCTTCAGCTCCTATGCTTGCCTCGAAAAAGGTTCCATATTTAATAGAATAATTATGAAAGGCTACTTCATCAATCACCTTTCCTTCCACAATATTTTCAATTTCTTTTTTTCTTAAAAGCAGTTTTTCTTTTAATACATCCTTTTCTTTTTCATCGGTAACATTTTTTATTCTTGATTTAAACTCGGCATCCAAATCTCTCAAAATAGACTGTTTTTCTTCAACAGATACTTTGGTTATGATGTAGCCAGCAAAATAAATTACTTTTTCTACATCTGCTGATGTCAGCCCAAGCAAAAGAGCAATTCGGGAAGGCATACTTTTCAGAAACCAGATGTGGGCCACCGGCGCCGACAAGTCGATATGACCCATTCTTTCCCTTCTTACTATTGAACGAGTGATTTCCACTCCACATTTTTCACAAACAATACCTTTATAGCGAATACCTTTGTATTTACCGCAGTAACATTCGTAATCTTTATCCGGACCAAATATTTTTTCATCAAAAAGACCATGACGCTCACTTCGTTGGGTGCGGTAGTTTATCGTTTCCGGCTTGGTAACTTCGCCAAATGACCAATCTAAAATAGCCTCAGGTGAAGCAAGTGATAGCTTAATTAAATCAAAATCAGTAGCTGAACTTAAATTTTTATTAATCATTTTTTATGTTGTTACCTTTTAAGAGTTCTATATCTAAGGCTAATCCTCTTAGATTGTTGACTAAAACATTGAAGGCCGCCGGTAGGTTTTCGCCCCTTATCCTCTCGCCCTTAACAATGGCATCAAATGCGGCACTGCGACCGATAATATCGTCTGACTTTATAGTTAACATTTCTCGCAAAGTATAAGCGGCCCCGTGTCCCAAAAGTGCCCAGACCTCCATTTCTCCAAATCTCTGGCCACCGCCCTGGGCTTTACCACCCAAAGGTTGTTGAGTTATCAAAGAATATGGACCAATGGATCGCATATGGATTTTATCTTCTACCATGTGGTCCAATTTCAGTATGTACATATAACCAACAGCAGTCTCTTGCTTAAAGGCTTCTCCGGTTCGGCCATCATAAAGTTGCATTTTACCATTTTCATTCCAACCGGCTTTTTTCAATTCCTCTCTTATTTCTATATCAGTAGCTCCGGCAAATGGAGGCACCACTGCTTGATAACCCAAAGTCTTAGCCGCCAAACCAAGGTGAATTTCAAGCACCTGACCGAGGTTCATTCTTGAAGGCACGCCGAGTGGAGTTAGAATAATATCAATTGGAGTACCATCTGCGGTGTAAGGCATATCTTCAATCGGCAATATTTTAGAAATAACTCCTTTGTTGCCGTGTCTACCAGCTAATTTGTCTCCAACGGAAATATTTCTGATCTGAGCAATTTCGATATGAATTCTCTTGATAATACCGGATTCAAGTTTGTCTCCTTTTTCTCTAGAGAAAATTTGAACATTTATGATTCGGCCCTTTTTGCCGCCCTCTACTCTTTTAGAAGTATCCTTAACGTCTCTAGATTTTTCTCCAAAGAGTGAGCGAAGCAGTCTTTCTTCAGGAGTCAGCTGACTTTCTCCTTTTGGTGTGATTTTACCAACTAAAATGTCTCCCGGGTTTACTTCGGCTCCGATTCGGATAATTCCATCTTCGGCCAGGTTTTTTAATTTGTTCTCACCAACATTTGGAATATCACAGGTAGTCACTTCTGGTCCAAGCTTGGTATCACGAACATTGACTACCACTTCATCTATATGAATAGTAGTAAATTTATTTTCCTTGATAAGTCTTTCAGAAAGAATGATGGCGTCTTCATAGTTTGCTCCAGACCAAGACAAAAAGGCAATCATAATATTTTGACCCAAAGCCATTTCTCCTTGGACGCTAGTTAAAGTATCTGCTAAAACATCACCTTTTTTAATATGGTCACCAACATTTACAATTGGTCTTTGGTGAAAACAGGTCGCGCCGTTTGTTTTAGCAAAATTTATAAGTCTATAAGAATCTTTATTTTTTTTATCAACAACCACTTCAACTGATTTACCATCAACTTTGGAAACTACTCCGTCGTTTAAAGCAATGACTAATCTGCCGGTATCTTTCATAGCTGCGCCTTCAATACCAGTGGCTACCAAAGGTGCCTCTGGTTCAACACACGGGGTGGCCTGTTTTTGCATGTTAGAACCCATCAGCGCTCGGTTGGCATCATCATGATTTAGAAAAGGAATCATAGAAGTAGCAATGGAAAATGCTTGATTAGTGGCAATATCCATATAATCAACTTTAGATTTTTGTACCAAACTAGGTTTGCCATTTAAACGAACCTCTACCATGTCCACTTCGATGTTACCGTCGTCGTCCATAGGGATAGCGGCGTGAGCAATAGCCAATTTTTCTTCTTCTAATGCATTTAAATATTCTATCTTATTGGTTAGTTTGCCGTCCTTCACTTTTGCATAAGGAGTTTCTATCATCCCAAATTCGTTGATACGAGCATAAAGAGTTAAGTGTAAAATCAAACCAATGTTTGGCCCCTCAGGAGTGTGGATAGGACAAAGTCGCCCATAATGAGAAGAGTGAACATCACGCACTTCAAAGCCGGCGCGGCTTCTATTTAGACCGCCCGGTCCAAGAGCTGAAAGTTGGCGCAAATGCTCAATTTCGGCTAAAGGATTTTCCTGGGCCATAAACTGAGAAAGTTGGTTAGTAGTGAAAAATTCTTTTAGTCTAGCCTGAAGTGGTTTTGGTATTATAAATTGAACTGGCAGCGTCATATCAGTGTCCACCGTAGACATTCTATTTTGCATATTCCGCTTGATCTGAGCCATACCGATGCGGAATTTTTGTTGCATCATTTCACCCACGTATCTAACTCTTCTACTGCCAAGATGGTCAATATCATCCTCAACTGCTCCGGGGGTATTATTTAGAAGGATAATTTGATTAATAACTAGCCTTAAATCGTCAAGATTTAGGGTCCTTCTATCTGACCCCTTGCCAGTAGTTGGCAAGTTAAATCGAGAATTAAATCTAAATCTACCAACCTTTTGGAAATCATACCTATCACTTTCAAAAAGACTCTTAAAAAACTCTCTGGCATTTTCAGCGGTTGCCAAGTCACCATCTCGGAGTCTTCTATATATCTCAACAAATGATTCGTCAGCTGTTTTAGCGTGGTCCTTGGCCAAAGATTTTTCTAAATATTCTTTTGCCTCCGGGTTATCTTTAAAGAGATCAAATATTTCTGAATCGGTTTCAGCACCGAAGGCTCTTAAAAGCGAGGCCACTGAAAATTTTCTCTTTCTATCAATACGAACATAAATAGCTTTATCAACATCAGTTTCAATCTCAATCCAGGCGCCACGAGCTGGGATTATTTTGACCCCAAAAAGAGACTTGCCTTTTACTTCAAGTTTGGTAAAAAAGGCTCCAAATGATCTGGCAAGCTGGGGCACGATCACTCTCTCAATACCACTGACAATAAATGTACCGTGAGGGGTCATCATAGGAAAATCAGCCAAAAAAATCTCCTGTTCCTTTTCTGTACCTAATGTTTTATTTCTAAGACTAACTCTAGCTTTAAGCGGGGCCTCGTAGGAAAGCTTCTTTTCCTTGGCGTAATATTCATCATATTTTGGCTTGCCTAATTCAAAACTCAAAAATTTAAATTCAAATTTCTTCCCGGATGTGTCGTTAATTACCGTAAATTCATCAAATATTTCTTTAATGCCTTTTTGAATCAACCAATCAAAAGACTCTATCTGGTCTTTAACTAAGTTTGGGATTGGGACTAATGATTTTTTAAACTTACTAAAATATTTTTTGGGCAACATTTTATTAGTTTCAAATCTCTCCTTTGTAGTGCTTGTTGTCATAATTTATGTTTGTTAATTTTTATTTATTATTAGTATTAAAATTTCATAAACACAAAAATACACCCCAAAATGTTGGGGGATTTTATTTCCTCCGGTTTTTAACTATTTATTTTTTTGTAAGTCAAATCGTAGGATTTCGCTTGTAAAACATAGCTGTTTTTGGATATGAACAGCTGTCCATTGACAAGCCACAACTCAATCAATCAATGTTAAATATTAGTATAATCTAATCAAAAATAATGTCAAGTTTGTCAACCTGCCCCTGTGGATAACGATTTTAATATAAAAAGAGCCGCTCGGAGAGCTGGCTCTTGAGCGGCGACACGATTGTCTCAGATTCTTAACGCTAGAGGTACATTAACAATCTTCTTATTCCCCGCGTCATCCTTCTCTAATTTGAATCGCCAATCTGGAACAGCATCAAATTCACAGATTCTAAGCGATGAATTGGTTAGTTCACCCCATGGACGAATCCAAACTAGAATGGTTCCGGGCGATACTTTTAGCCCAGGATCAACAGGATCAATGTGCATCCGTCTATAAGTTTTACCAATCTCCAATTCAGAGAAATGAAGAGGAATTCCTTTAGCGTGCTTCATGACCATGTTCTCTAGGTGTAGCCCAATTGAATGCCCAGCAATTCCGCAAACGAGCACAAGGACTATCCACATAAACCGGCCGGGTTTATCGAGTGATGCCAAAATAAATGAGGCAACCGCAATCGTCATGAAAACAGCAGAAAGCATTCTTGCAAGATTCATACGCACTCCTTTTCCTGTGCAATATTTAACATTATTTATAAAATAATGCAAATATTAAATTTACTTCCCTGATCTAAGTAGAGCGACGACAAAGAGAGATTCGGCCCAGCCGAGGGGTGTGTTTTCGTTGGGTTGGTCAGAGTCTGAATAATAAAGTTCGGGAATTTGCTCGTTGTAAATAGTATTTATTGATTTTTCCAAATACTCTCTCGCTTTTTCATCCTCTCCCCATTTCTTATATATTATAGAGAGCCAAGGAAAACCAAAACACCACTCTGCTTCCTCACTTACCTCATCAATATTTTTATTATAGTATCTATCATTTTTATATCTGATTACTCCCATATCTTTTTTTAAATGATATTCTAGGTGCCTGACAATTTCGCGAGCTATTTCCTCCGAAACAACATTAAAGGGATAGATGAGCGATAATAGCGCCAAATCTGTAAATTTACTCTTAGATTCTCTTGGTAAAAGTTTTTTTAAACCTTCTTCACCCTTTTCTATCAAATGAGCTGGTACCTCTACTATACCTAATCTAGCCACTGATTTTAAACCAGCCACACAAGCTCCCACCGACGATGCATGTACTTCTTCATATTCTTCCCAAACACCATTATCTGGGTCATGCCAATATTCAATAGATTTCAAATAATCCACCAAAGTCTGAAGTATTTCTTTTTCCTCCTCTGATTCAATAATTTTGATACCCCTATGTTCTAAATCCCCTATTTTAAAAAGTATTTCACCAATGGCATCATTTTGTTTGTTGCCCCATTCCTCCCAAAATTCTTCAAATGTTTCTGGATTGTATCGGGCGTGGATGTATTGATAAGTATTGTAAGGTTTATTTTTAACGGCCCAGCTTATTTTGTTTTTATGTTTTATAAAAACCTGAAGCAGCGCCTTCCAGACTTTTTTGACTGTTACCCAATCCTCTATTTCCTCAAAAGCTAGGCAGGTATAGAAGTTGTCCCTAAGCCAGGCCTTATTGTATCCGGTTGATACATCCGAACGAGAAGCCAAAAAAAGACCGCTTGGCACTTGTAATGCGCGGATATTATCCAAATGTTTTTCTAAAATGTCTTCGTTTATTTGCATAGTTTTTCCTGTCAAAGGTGACCTTCAAATTGCCCCGGTCCCAGAAGGTCACCTTTGACGGGTTATTTTCCCAGTATATTTTTCTCATACAACCTTTTAGCTTCCTCCAGCATCTCCTTCAAATAAGGTCTCTTGTTTTCCATAAGCTCGGCAAGTAAGGGATAATTTTTTTTAGCCTCGGCATATAAAGCGATCACTTTCTCTTCCTCTTTAAAAAATTCAAGCATCTTAAGAGACAGCTTTTCTTCATAATATTTTTTATCATCATCAATCCCCTTGCCCCTGATACTTTCTACAATTTCTTTAGCAATATCAGTCTCAGTTTGTGCTTGGGCAATCAAAAAGTCTATCTCATCATTAATTGGGTACTTTGCCATATATAAAATTTAATTTCTTTCCTCTTGTCCCGCAAAACTCAATCTATTATCTTCAATTACTCTTTTAATAACTCCAGATGTTTCCATACCTCTATTAAACATACTCCTCACACTTATTTGTGCCCTCTCCATTTTTTCATTCCTTGTTTCTGGAGCAATTGTTTTTTCTTGATTGTTTGGTCCTTCCATATTTTTAAAAATTAAATTAATAAAATTGGTACTTTAATTTTAACCTATATATTTTTATAAAGCATCCACAGTTTTCCACTTTTATATAAATAATCCTGTGCTATAATAAATTCAGTAATAGTTCTTTCATGAACCAAAAGAGAAGCCCACCGATGGTGAGCGACGTAGGAGTCGAACCACAATGCATTTCTCCTTTGGCTTAACTTAATTTTCCCCGCACGCGTGCGGGGTGATTAGTTTAAACACAAAAACTGCACCGTGGAGGCGCAGTTTTTGTTTCTTCGTAAATCGTTACCCTTACTTCTTAACTCGTTTTTTTTGCCACTCCTCAATTTTTGCGTGGTGGCCACTGAGTAATATCTTAGGCACTCTATATTTTTTGCCTTTATATTCCAAAACCTCTGGGCGGGTATAAACAGCAGGAGAAGAAGCTCGAGATTCTTCTAGAGAATTAAAATTACCAAGCACTCCCTTTATCTGACGAGATATAGAATCCATAATAACCATTGCCGGCAACTCCCCTCCAGTCAAAACGTAAGGTCCGACTGATAAAGATTCTGTTTTAAATATTTTTCTCACCCTTTCGTCTACACCCTCGTATCTGCCACAAATTAAAATAATATCAGTATATTTTTTAGCGTTTTTTTTGGCATATTCTGTATTAAATTGTTTTCCAGATGGAGAAAGCCAAATAATTAATGGTTTTTTGCTTTTTTTAAAAGCTTTTTCAATCGCTTTTACAACTGGTAAGGCTTGAATCACCATACCAGGTCCTCCACTATATGGTTTTTGGTCAATATGTTTAAATTTGTTATCAGAAAAATCTCTAGGATTATAAAATTTAATTTGTATTTTCTTATTACGAATAGCTCGTCCAATAATGGACGAGCTTATGTAAGAATCAAATGATTCTGAAAATAATGTAATTACATGAAAAGTCATCTTTCCTTTTTATTTAATCTCAAACTTTACAGTTTGAGATCTTCCATCACATCATCAACTGATTTCATGCTAGCTGATTGAGGAGCGTCAGTTTTTCGGCCTCCTTCCGGTTCATTTATTTTAAGATTAACACGAGCATTATTTTTCATACCAACTACTCTGAGCAATATTCTCATTGCTTTGGCGGTATTACCACTACGTCCTATAATTTTGCCCATATCCTCTGGGTGTACATCGAGAGAAAGAAGTACTCCCATCTCATCAACGGTACGATTAATTTTTACTGCTTCTGGGTGATCTACTAATCCTTTAACAACATATTCTAAAAATTCAGCGTCTTTTTCCATTTAAGTTTGGCTAATAACTAATAATTAACTCTTTTTCCGACTATCTAATTATATTATACTGGCGCTTCTTCGGCAACCTTTTCTGAAACAATAGGCGTTTTCCTTGGTAGAGCATTTATCTTTTTGCCTCCAATCACCTTTCTATCAATTAAAAGATTGTGAACAGTTGTTGATAATTGTGCTCCTTTACTAATCCAATATTTTATTTTGTCATTATTAAACTCTGCCCCGTCTTTCTTTCTGGAGTCATAATTTCCAAGTATTTCTAAAAATTTACCACTTTTAGTGCTATTTTGGGAATCAGTCAAAACCAGTCGAAAGACTGGCTCGTGTTTTCTACCTACTCTTTGAAGTCTGATCATTAACATTGGCAACCAGTTTATCACATTATTAAAAAACAGGCAAATTTCCTAACTCATCTCCAGCCCCTTCTCTTAAATTAAGAGAAGGGGTCGGAGACTTTTCCATAAATTCCCCCTTAAATTAAGGGGGATTAAGGGGGTTAGAAAAAAAGTTATATGTTATACTTTTATAAATTTGGGCACGTGGCGGAACTGGTATGTTCATACTCCGTGTTTCAAAGTATGGGGAAGTCGTGGATTATTTGTATCTTTTATTAAATTCAAATTGATAGTATAATATGTTATATGAAAAAAGAGATTAAATATACTTTAGTATCTTTCCCAACTGTTTTTTTATTATTTGTTATCTTTTCTGTAGCAATAAGCCTGAAAATATTTATATTATATGGTGGATGTTCTGAGGCCGCGCCGTTTAGTACAATGCATCAGTGCACCATTACTGAATTTATTGGTGTTAGTTTTTTAAACGGTTACGTATTATCAATATACCTTTTTCCTGTATATATAGTTATTCCGCTGGTTACTTATTTTATTACTAAGTGGTTAAGAATCAAAAAAGAATCACAAAATATTGTGTCTGATTCAATTCTGTTAACACATAATAAAAAGAAGAAATTTATTAAATTTTTTGTTGTAACTCTTGTAATCATTTTTGTGTTAAATTTTTGGTTAAATGCACAAGGTTCAAGTATAATGAAAATTATCATTAATATCTTTAAATCTGATAACAAAGAATACATTTCAGAACCCGAAGTAAAAAATTTAGAACCAATTGCGTTATTTGAAAACTGGTCTACATATAAAAGTAATTATGGTTATAAAATCTATTTCCCTCCAAATTATCGTCTAGTTTATGATGGATATGAAGGGCCAAATTCTAACAGTTTAAAACAGGCTGTTTTTACATCAGCTACACCAGGAACATGGGAGCCTGATTCCAGGCTATCAAATTTCATCGTTACTTTTTTTAGAGATTATTCTGAGTATGAAAGTTATAAAAATGAATTTGAAAAAGGTTACTTTAGACCATTGCCTTACCATAAAATATTTGAAGGTGGAAAAGCAAACATAAATGGGGGAGAATATTTGTATATGATACAATTCCCGGATAAGTTTAAAAAAGAGGATATTTCTGCCGAGGAACAAAAAATAATTGACACCTTCTATATAGATGATATGTTTTTTTCTGTAGATAGTATTGTGGATTAATTTTGATATTTAGAAAGTATAATGCCTATTATTTTAAACAAAGCAGAATTAGCTACAAGCAATTTAAGAAAAAATGCTCTTGATATTTTGGAAGCAGGACTGGAAGCTATAAATACTGAAAAAATATTAAGAAGAAAAATTTCTGTTGTTGATGGTATTCTAAAAATGGCGGAGCTCCCCTCTCTTAATGTAAGAGAGGGGTTTGGGGGTGAGTTATATCTAAAATCTTTTGAAAAAATATTCTTTGTCGGCATAGGCAAATGCGCCTTAGATGGTGCTAAAGTTATTGAAAATATTTTAGGAGATTATTTAACGGATGGGATTGCCTTGGGCGTGATCGCCGACTCTACCGAAAGTTTTTTCATGCCTAAAAAAATAAGGTCATTTGCTGGTACCCACCCCTACCCTTCAGAGCAAAATGTAGAAATTACTAAAAAAATATTAGAGATGGTGAAAGGATTGACTGAAAAAGATTTGGTTATCACTTTAATTTCTGGCGGGGGCTCAGCTCTTTTTGAATTGCCGATAGAAGGAGTTTCTCTAAATGAAATTATTGAGACAACAAAAAAACTTACAGCCAAAGGCGCTGATATTTATGAACTTAATAAAGTAAGAAAAGAAATGTCTCAAGTCAAGGGTGGAAAATTTGCCGAGCTTTGCCGTCCCGCCAAAATGATTTCTCTGCTTTTTTCGGATGTTTTAGGTAATGATATTTCTATTATTGCTTCAGGACCTACTGTTCTCCCCTCATCTTCGCAAGGTGAGGGGCAGTTTCGCGAAGCGGAACGGGGTGGGGTCATGAATATTTTAATTGCTTCAAATCATGACGCTTTGGAAGCTATGAAATCAAAAGCCGAAGAGTTGGGTTTTAATACTACAATTGAAACAGAAAAACTTTCAGGAAATGCTCGTGATGTAGGAAAAGAATTAGCGCTAAGAAAATTAGAACCAAAAAACTGTCTTTTATTTGGTGGCGAAACGACAGTTATAATTCCAGAAAATCATGGGGTTGGTGGTAGAAATCAAGAGGTGGCTCTTGCGGCTCTCTCCTTTATGCAACAGAATTCAATTTTAATTTGTGTCGCCTCTGACGGCTTTGATAATACCGATCATGCTGGAGCTATCGCTGATATTGAACTTTTTGAAAAATCAAAATCATTAAATATATCTCCAGAAGAATATTTAAAAAAAAGTGATAGCTATAATTTTTTTAAAAAAGTAGGCGGAGCTTTATACACAGAAAAATTAGGGAGTAATGTTTCTGACTTGTGTATAATAATACGTAATGGATAAAAATAAAAAATTTATACTCTGGTTTGATCAAGTCGGCAATGATGATGTGGCTCTGGTGGGTGGTAAAAACGCATCACTTGGTGAAATGTATACCACTCTCACTCCAAAAGGTATCAGAGTGCCCAATGGTTTTGTGGTTACTGCCCATGCTTATAAATATTTTATTGAAAAAGAAGGTCTACTATCATTTATCAAGGAGGTATTAAAAGATTTAGATACTGAAGACATTAAAGATTTGCAAAAAAAGGGTAAAGCTATTAGAGATAAAATAATAGAAGCCGATATCCCAAAAGAAATAGAAACGGAGATTGCTCAAGCCTACAAAAATCTTTCCAGTGCCTACAAAATGGAGGAAGCTGATACGGCAGTTAGGTCAAGTGCCACGGCCGAAGATTTGCCGGGAGCAAGTTTTGCTGGTGAACACGAAACATATCTAAATGTAGTTGGCCAAAAAAATGTTTTTCAAGCGGTGAAGATGGCTATGGCTTCCCTTTGGAACGACCGCGCTATTTCTTACCGCGTAGATAAAGGTTTTAATCATTTTGATGTGGCTCTTTCAGTGGGTGTGCAAAAAATGGTGCGTTCAGATAAAGGTTCTTCAGGTGTGATGTTTACCATAGACACCGAGAGTGGTTTTAAGGATGTTGTTGAAATAGATGCGTCCTGGGGACTTGGTGAAATGGTAGTGCAAGGCAAGGTAACCCCAGATGCTTATTTGGTCTTCAAACCAACTTTAAATCAAGGCTTCCCGGCTATTGTTAAAAAGAGTATTGGTTCAAAAGAAAACAAAATGATTTATGCTTCAACAAACTCAGCACGGGCTACTGGCTCTGGATTAGTTAAGGAAGTAGAAGTGGCCGAAAAAGATAGAAATATTTTTGTTTTAAATAATGAGGAAATTTTGACTTTATCACGCTGGGCTTTGGAAATTGAAAAACATTATACCGAAAGAGCTGGCAAGGAAATGCCGATGGATATGGAATGGGCCAAAGATGGTATAACTAATGAATTGTTTATTGTTCAGGCTAGACCAGAAACCGTCCAATCAGAAAAGAAACACAACAGTATTACCGAATACTCTCTCGCGACTGAAGAAAAACCAATTGTTACAGGTATTGCAGTAGGCATCAAAATCGCCAGTGGTAAGGTTCGTATTATTACAGATGTTAAAAAATTAGACGAGTTTGAAAAAGGAGAAATTTTAGTAACTGAAATTACCGATCCCGATTGGGAACCAATTATGAAAATTGCTTCCTCTATTATTACTGAAAAAGGTGGTCGTACTTCGCACGCAGCGATTGTTTCTCGCGAGTTAGGTATTCCAGCAGTAGTTGGTACTGGCGATGCCCTTTCAAAATTAAAAACTGGCCAGATGGTCACCGTCGATACTTCTAGTGGCACGGCAGGCAATGTTTATGAAGGCAAATTAGAGTGGCAAGAGAAGGTTCATGACATCACCACACTTCCAGAAACCAAAACCAAAGTTTGTATGAATATCGGCTCACCCGAAAGTGCCTTTATGTATTCCTTTATTCCAAATAAAGGAGTGGGGCTCACCAGAGAAGAATTCATAATTGCTTCTAGTATTAAGGTACACCCTAATGCACTACTCAACTTTAATGAAATAAAATCTAAAACTCTAAAAAATAAAATAGAAAAAGTAACGATTGGTTATGAAAATAAAGTAGATTTTTATGTTGATAAATTAGCTGAAGGTATTGGTCAGATAGGGGCCGCATTTTATCCCAAAGACGTTATTGTTCGTTTTTCAGATTTTAAAACAAATGAATATTCCACTTTATTGGGTGGTGAAGATTATGAACCCAAAGAAGAAAACCCAATGCTTGGTTGGCGTGGCGCTTCCAGATATTATGACCCTAAATTTAAAGAAGCTTTCAAATTGGAATGTCGAGCATTAAAAAAAGTGAGAGATGAGTTTGGTCTCAAAAATATTGTAGCCTTAATCCCTTTCTGTCGTACTCCCGAAGAAGGTCAAAAAGTTTTGGACATTATGCGTGATGAAGGCATCGCTCGGGGTAATGATGGTTTTAAGGTTTATGTAATGTGTGAAATTCCAGCCAATGTTTTGCGAGCGGACGAATTCTTAGATATTTTTGACGGCTTTTCTATCGGTTCTAATGATTTGGCCCAACTAACTTTGGGATTAGATAGAGACTCGGGTATTGTGACTTCTATTTCAAACGAAAATGATCCAGCGGTTAAAATCCTAGTTGCCATGGCTATCAAAAAATGTCGTGAACGTGGCAAATACATCGGCTTCTGTGGCCAAGCACCAAGCGACTATCCAGATTTCACTCGTTTCCTTGTTGCCAACAACATTGAAGCAATTTCCCTTAACCCAGACTCTGTTATCCCTATGATTCTTGCGATCGCCGAAGAGGAGAAAAAACTAGATAATTAAATTTGTATAAATGTGAAAGCTCTACGCTTTCACGCAGAGCTTAACTAAGTTTCGAATGTTTTTCTGAACTTCTCACACTCGAACTTGATCATATCGGCTAGCTTTTGATTGAGGTGTTTTTCGATGAAAAGGTTTTGGGCGATAAGCGCGATGTCTTCTTCAGATGCATCGGGCTCAAAAAGTCCAAATGTGCTCGTGGGTTGCCATGGA
The DNA here is from genome assembly GCA_038065655.1 of Patescibacteria group bacterium. GTDB lineage: Bacteria > Patescibacteriota > Minisyncoccia > Phycocordibacterales > WO2-35-19 > WO2-35-19. The sequence goes on from JBBTQO010000001.1 coordinate 113,160, forward strand.
ACCTGATCAATTTCCGGAATCGGGTTAATTTTCAGAAATCGGCAAATCCTGTTAACCAGTGGTCTTTTCCCAACTCCCTGGCCTGTCTCAATGTTAGATATTGCCTTTTGCGTCGCGCAGTCAGCTCCTTTTTTATAGATCTTTAGCCTTCTGCCGAGCTCAAGTTGAGATATCCCAAACTCTTTTCGTTTTTGAGCGACAAGTTTACCGAACTCTATTTGATTCATACAGTTTCCCTTCTTCCTATATTAAACACTATTTACCAAAAATTGCAAGGATTTGAAATTACAAAATGTAGCGATGCATCGCTACAAATTACACCACACTTTCAAAAACTCAAAGGGCACCTTTGATATTTTTTGTTTTTTCTCCTCTCTCCTACTTCTAGGCGATTCAGCAGAATCGGGCATACTGGTGGCGATGGGGTTGAGGTTTTGTTGTAAGTTATTTTGAGTGAGTTATAATTAATTTATGAACATTTTATTTTTACATAAAGAGGATTGGGAGAAGGAATATATTGGTGACAAGTTTGCTGAACACAATATATTTTTTTCTAAAAGTTTTGAAGAAACACCGGTAGATATTTTAAACTCTGTTGAAATTCTTTCGGTTTTTGTGTCCCATCAGTGTAAGGCCGATGAGCTCGACAAATTACCAAATCTTAAACTCATTGCTGCACGTTCTACTGGTTTTGATTATGTTGATGTGCCTGCCGCTCGTGCACGTGGTGTTGAAGTGGTTTATGTTCCATCTTATGGCGAAAATACAGTTGCTGAATTTGCTTTTGCTTTGCTTTTGGCTTTATCAAGGAAAATTTCAGATGCCCATCAGCAAACAACTGAGACTGGTTCTTTTGTGCAGGGTAATCTTAGAGGTTTTGATTTGAAAGATAAAATTATCGGCATAGTCGGCACCGGTCGCATTGGCACCAATATGATAAGGATGGCTAAAGGTTTCAATATGAACGTGATTGCTTACGACCCTTTCCCTAAAGAAAATTTGCCAAATGAATTAGGTTTTAGGTATGTTTCCTTTGAAGAATTACTTCACGAGTCAGATATAATTTCTCTGCATGCTCCTTTAAATGATCATACTCGTTATATGATAAATAGTGACAACATAAACCAAATGAAAAAGGGCGTCTTTTTTATAAACACAGCAAGGGGTGGTCTCATTGAAACAAGAGCTTTAGAACATGCCTTAGAATCAGGGATCATCGCCGGAGCGGGTCTAGATGTGTTGGAAGAAGAAAAAGATATGTCTGATGAAATAAGTCTTTTGAATAATCCAAGTGCCAAAATTGAAGAATTAAGAAATGTGCTCGCTAATCATTATTTGATACGTCACCCACGAGTTATTGTCACTCCCCACATAGCATTTAATACTACCGAAGCTATCCATCGCATTTTAGATACGACTATTGAAAATATAAACTCTTTTGTTCAGGGCAAAACTCAAAACCTGGTTCCTTAAATTTCTAAATAAATAAATTGCCAGCGTAGATAGCTTTTTCACCAAGTATTTTTTCTATTTGCAAAAGTTCTTTGTATTTGACCATTCTTTCTGGCTTAGAAACAGAACCGGTTTTTATTTGGCCAGTGCCAAGCCCCACTGCTATATGGGCAATAGTGGAATCCATCGTTTCTCCAGAGCGGTGCGATATTATTGTTTTCCAACCAGCTTTATGAGCTACATCAACCGCGTCTATTGTCTCACTTAATGTTCCAATTTGGTTTGGTTTAATTAAAATAGCATTTCCGGCTTTTTCTTTAATAGCTTTTTCCAAAAATTTTATATTTGTTACCAATAAATCATCCCCAACTAATTGCGTGTCAAGGAGCGTCCTTGACATCACTTGCCAACCACCCCAATCATCTTCCGAAAGTCCATCCTCAATCGAAAAAATAGGAAATTCTTTTATTAAATTTTTATAATATTCAATCAGTTCCTCAGAACTAAACTCCTTATCTTCTGTTTTAAATTTGTATTTGTTAACCGTATGGTCATAAAGCTCGCTAGCCGCCACATCAAGGGAAAAAACGACATCACCACCAAGCTTGCAACCAGTTTTTTGTATTGCTTCTGAAATAAGATCTAGTGCCTCCTTATTTCCATTTTTAAGGTGTGGAGCAAATCCTCCTTCGTCTCCCAGCGTAGTGGTATATCCTTTACTCTCAACTACCTCTCTGAGTGAATTAAAAATCTGATTAAGTATTTGCATAGCCTCGCTAAATGTTTTAGCGCCAATGGGGGCAATCATAAATTCCTGAATGTCGGTTGAACCTGCCGCGTGTTTACCGCCGTTTATAATATTACATAGTGGCAAAGGCAATGAAATTTCTTTTGGATTTTTGGCGAGTGTTCTAATGTGTTCAAAAAGTGGAATATTTTTTGCTAGAGCCACGGCTTTTGTAGTTGCTAAGGAAACTGCTAAAATTGCATTTGCTCCAAGATTACTTTTATTTGAGGTTCCATCTAGAGCAATCATTTTTTCATCAATTTCTCTTTGCTCTGAAGCATCCATACCGATTAAAATATCAGCAATTTTAGTATTTACGTTTTCAACTGCTTTCAAAACTCCTTTGCCCCCATACCTCTCCATATCCCCATCACGCAACTCAATTGCTTCATTACTACCTGTAGAAGCACCGCTTGGTACAGAAGCTCTTCCAACCATTTCGTCTTCCAAAATTACATCGGCTTCAACCGTTGGATTGCCTCTAGAATCTAAAATTTCTCTGGCTATAATTTTTTGGATTTTCATTGGTGCGCGTGCCAGGGATCGAACCTGGGACCCCACGAGTATCAGTCGAGTGCTCTACCAGCTGAGCTACACGCGCGTATAGAAAATATATCAGAAAATCAAAAAATATAAAAGAGAATGCCCGGCTCCGTCGCAAGACGAAGCCGGGCATAAATCAGGGGCGCCACCGGTCCATAGGGCTGGGAAGCGGATGATTTGCTTCCATCACCCGGTCGATGGCCTTTTGGCTTCGGCGCTGCCTGCCAAGTCTGGATATACCTCTCCAGACCCCAATGACGGCGGCAGAGACAAGGCATGCCGCAATCGCTACCAGAAACCCTATCCCCACCCACATTTCGGGGAAAAGGGGTTTGACCTCCGTTGCCGGCGGTACCTGCGAAAGTATCGCCATTAGCAGGGCAAGTATCCCTGCTATTCCAAGCAATTTTGCGATCATTGTCGTCTCCTCTTTATACATTATATCACATCAAAAAAGAAAAGCAAGGGGTGATGTGATAAGTTAAAATAGGCCTAAAAATATGAATAAAACAAAATCGCCCCCGTGAGGGGGCGACTTTTGGTATTCTTTGTTTTGTTCCGTTCGATTTATTTGTCTTTCCAAACTGTCAAACAGTTTAAGGTATCTGTTAAACCATTATGTGTCCAATTGGAACACACAATAACGACTCGTTCACTCATTGCACCCGAAAGTGCAATGAGTTTTTTCACCTTGAAATATTCCACGACCAGCTTCCGCTAGCCGTGCCTTGTTACG
>JBBTQO010000002.1:0-19389 GCA_038065655.1 Patescibacteria group bacterium
GTCGGACATAGGGCGCGCCCTATGTCCGACGTTGGGCGACCTTAATCGCATTGCTAAAATTTATAGAGAAGAAAACAAAAAAAATGGCGCTATTGAATTTGAGACCGATGAAATCAAATTTGAATTGGATGAAAAAGGTAAACCAATAAGAATTTATAAAAAAGCTCGACTAGATACAATGAAAATGATTGAGGAGTGGATGCTTCTTGCCAATCGTGAGGTAGCCAAATACATAAGTGATAAAATTGGCAAAAAAGGTGGGGCCGGTATATTTCGCATTCACAATTTGCCAAAAATGGAGCGCATTGAAGAGTTAGCTATTTTTGTTAGAGCATTGGGGCATGATTTACCTATTAAAAATGGAACAGTTTCGGCCAAAGATATTAATTTATTGCTAAAGCAGATTAAGGGTCATGCATCCGAGTCTCTGATTAAGACCGCCGCTATTCGTTCAATGGCCAAGGCAATTTATTCAACCAAAAATATTGGTCACTTTGGTTTGGCATTTAAATATTACACTCATTTCACATCCCCTATTCGACGTTATCCTGACCTAATGATTCATAGAATACTAGAAAGATATTTAAATAATGAGCCAATTCCAAAAAATGAATTTATAAGGTTTGAAAAAATTGCAAATGATGCTAGTGAAAAAGAAGTTATTATTGCTGAGGCCGAACGAGAAAGTATTAAATACAAACAAGTTGAATTTATGCAAGATAAGGTTGGACAGGAATTTGAAGTGGTTATTTCTGGTGTCACCGAATGGGGTATGTATGTTGAAAATCCTGAAACTAAAATTGAAGGATTAGTTCGTATAAAGGATCTAGGTGATGACTTTTATAAACTTGATCAGAAAAATTATTGTATTGTAGGCGAACGCAATAAAAAGAAATTCTCTCTCGGTGATTCTCTCCGTGTCAGTCTTCTGTCCGCCGACCTCACCCGCAAAACCCTTGATTTTAAGTTGGTTTAGGATTTTGATATTTATTTAAATTGGAATATAATCTCTAAAAGATTTGTATTAGAAGGGGGGTAATAAGGTGTCTAGCAAAAGACGCTTAAGAAGACGAAGTTGCATAAACAAGATACGTCATGTAACTAAGGACAATGCATTTGCTCACGCAAGAATGTTTGGATTTAAATATGGATGTCGTCCTTACAAATGCAAATTCTGTAGTGGGTGGCACATTGGACGATCCACTAAGGAAGTAAAGAGCGCAATCAGTAGAAAACGTGAATGAGTGGATGGTTGAAAATCTGGCATGTGCCCGGGCGTTTACGCGTCCGGGCTTTTTACTTCGTCACCGCAACCGCCTCATCAAATGCTATGGAAAGAAGGCGAGAGACGCCGTCGCGGCCCATAGTGACGCCGTAGATGACATCGGCGCGAGACATAGTTTCGCGGTTGTGAGTGATGAGGATGAGTTGAGAGACTTTTGAAAGAGATTCAATCATATCGCCGTATTTTTTGGAATTAGCTTCATCAAGAGCAGCATCTGTTTCGTCTAAAATAACAAAGGGTGGCGGATTAACTTGTGAAATGGCGAAAAGTAGGGCGATTGAGGTAAGGGTTCGTTCGCCACCGGAGAGCATTTCCAAACCTTTTATTTTTTTTCTTGGTAATGACACATTTATATCAATTCCTTCTTCTCCCACTTCACTCTGTAATTCTTCAGAGTTTCGTGGGACAAGTCCATCTTCATCATCTAACAAGTCTTTTATTTTTCTAATTTTTTCTTTAACTACTTCTAGTCTAGCTTCTCCGCCACCAAACATCAGGACAAAATATTCATGAAAAGTATCGTTTATTTTTTCTACACCTTGTTTAAATTCTATATCCAATTTTTCTAAAAGTTCTTTTATCAAAACTTCCAACGACTCTGCCGATTTTTTCAAATCCTCTAATTCTTTTTGTAAGAACTCATCTCTTTCTACTGTTTCTTTGTATTCCTTCGTCATTTCAGCTCCGTCAGCACCGCCCAACTCCTCCAATCTTATTTTCATTTTGTCAAGTTCTCTGCGTCTTTCTTGCCGGTTTTCCTGATTTTCTTCTTCCAACATATCATTTTCAAAACCTAAAATAGCGGTGCCCAAAAGCACTCCGCCTTCGGCAATTTCTCTTTTCCAATCATTTTCTTCTATAGAAAGACGGTGAAGCTTTTCATTTATAAAATCTAATCGGCCTCTCGCTTCACTCATCTCGCTGGAAACTCTAAAAATATTTTTTTCGGCATCCCTTTCGGTATCTTTTTCTTTTTCTATGGAATTTTTGATTTCGTTGTATTTAAAATCAAGCTCTAAGAGTTTTTTATCTATTTCCAATATTTTTTCCTCAAACTTTATTTTTTCTTTTTCAAGATTAAAAACGGATTCTTCAAGTTTTTGGAGATTTTTGTCTTCAAAATTGGCTTTATGCAGGCCTATAAACTCTCTTATTTTTTGAACAATTTTTGATATTTCAACATACATCGAAATTTCTCTTTCCAATTTTTCTATTTCCTTAAGTGGCACCATTTTGTTCTCTTCCGATATCATTTCCGCTCTTATTTTTTCAATATTTCTTTGGTTGGCGCTGACTTCGCCTTCAATTTTACCAATCTCCCGAAAAAGTTTGTCCTTATTTTCCCTCTCTTTTTTTACTTCGTTTTCGATTTCCAAAAGCTCTTCGCTTTTGCCGTCTTTTTTGGCTGAATTTTCCAAAATCGTTTTAGCCCGTTCCATTTCTTTTTCCAAATGATGAAATTTTTCAGTCAAGGGTTTCTTTTCGGTTTCTATTTTTCCTTTTTCGTTTTCCAAATATATTTGTTCTCTTTTTAAATATTCTCTATAAAATTTAACTAACTTGGTACGAAGTTCTTCAGTTCTTTCTACCTTTTCCACCTGTTTTTTAAGAAATTTAATATGAGGCACAATTTCCCTTCTCAAAGATTCCACCTGTTTTATATTTTCTTCTGTTTTAGAAAGTTTTTTCTGGCTTCCTTCTCTCTTATATTGATAAATTTTAAGCCCCAAAGCATCCTCAATCATTTCTTTTCTCTCCTTAATGTTAGCCGTCAATATTCGGTCAGCTTCGCCTTGAGAGATAATATGATGTCCAGAAACGCCAATATGCGCTTGCGAAAGAAGTTCAATGACATCTTTTAGTCTGACTACTGAGCCATTCAAAGAATATTCATTACTACCGTCCCTATTTACTGTTCTCTCTATGACTACCTCCTCAAAATCTCCTCCAACAGTTGATTCTTTTTTAGTAGAAGTACTGCTCAGGGCAGAAAAGAAATTGTTTGTGTTATCCAATATAATTTTTACATTGGCTCGATTTGATTTACTCACTTCGGCTCCGCCATTCCAAATCATATCTTCACCACGCTTACCGCGCATTGATTTCATTGACTGCTCACCCAACACAAAACGAAAGGCCTCAGCGACATTTGATTTACCGCTGCCATTTGGCCCGACAATAGCTGTTATTTGTGATTTAAATTGAAGTTCAGTTTTTTTAGCAAAACTCTTAAAACCACTGACTTCTAAACTCTTAAGCATGCAAATATTTTAGCATAAAAAATTTTATCCCCAACCTTTTTCGCGAAGAGCATGGCGAGCCGCCGACTGTTCGGCGTCCTGTTTGGAGTCCCCTTCGCCTTCGGCGACCAACTCTTCACTCAAAAACACACCAACCGTAAATTTTTTGTCGTGATCAGGACCGATTTCTTTCATAGTTTTATAAGATGGAGTAATACCAACTACGTCTTGAGCTTTTTCTTGAAATTTACTTTTAGCATCAACCCAAAGTTCTTCCTTCACTATTTGATCAGTCATTGGGGTTATGTACTTTAATATAAAATTCTTAGCTTTTTCATAGCCAAGATCAATATAAATAGCGCCAATAATGGCTTCCAACGCATTAGCCAAAATATATTGCCGAGCTCGGCCGACATCTTTGGCTTCACCGCGAGAGAGAAGCAAATAATCATTCACTTCAATTTTTTTGGCCACCTCGGCACAAGTTTGCGCATTGACTAGAGCGCTACGAATAGAAGTTAAATCACCTTCGTTTTTATCTGGATATTCATTATATAAATAGTCAGTAATGACTAATTCAAGAACCGCATCTCCCAAAAATTCTAAACGTTCATTGTGCCCGCCTTTTAAATTTTTATTTTCATTCAAAAAGGAGCGATGAGTTAACGCCTGCCTAAGCAAATCCTTATCCTTGAATTCAGCCTCGATCAATCTTTCAAACTCTGCAAAATCTTTTTCTTTCATAGGTTTTTTAGCTTTTGATTAATAGGTTAATAGCTTTAGTGATAATGGGTAAAATATCATCATAAAAATTTAAATCAAGAATTTCTGCCAATTTAAACCATTTTACATCATCCAACCCACCCTTATCTTCTTTGTTTTCTAGAGTCAATTCATCAAATGGAGCTTCTGCTAGAAAATAAACAACATGCTTCCTTAATTTTCCTCGCTCAGGGTGGAAAGTTTCGTAAGTATTTTCTCCAAGTTTATCTTTGATTTTTATCTTTAAACCAAGCTCCTCTTTGGCTTCACGTGCAATACCATCTTCCTCGGTCTCACCTTTTTCTAATCTCCCTTTTGTTAGTGTCCAGTGACCAAAAACATCGTGAACCAGGGCAATAAAGACGTCTCCCTCGTGGCGAGCATAAACAACAGCACCTACCAATGTCTCGTCTGTAACTTTTTTCTTATCGATTCCTTTGTCATCCTTACCCGGCTCACCCATTTCTTTATACACAGCCCCCAACACACCATTTATAAATTTTCCACTTGTTTCTCCTCCAAATTTCTTGGCCAACTCAATTGCTTCGTTGATGGCAACCTTTGGAGGTACTTGTTCACGGTTTGCAAACAAGAGCTCATAAAGACCAATTCGTAAAATATTTCGGTCCATTACGCTTATTTTTTCAATAGGCCATTCTGGAGCTGCTTTAACGATAATGTTATCAAGATCTTTCTTCTTGCTTATTACCCCATCTAATAGGGATTTCATAAAATGATTATGTTCGGCGCCTGGCGCAAATTCAGTAGCATCCCTTTTTAAGATGTCATCGGGATTTAATTTTTGGTCACTAAAATCCCACTCGTACAGAGTTTGGAGAACGGTTGATCTTGCAAGGTGCCTGTTTGTCATTTTGGAAAATTTCTAATTATTCTAATTATACTAAATCCTAAACAAAACCCAAGTCCCAATCCCCAATTTTAGAAATTTCGGCATTGGGTATTATTTAGAATAATTAGGGTAATTAGGTCAATTAAAAATTATTTTGCCTGCTTAGCCTTTTCTTTTGCCCGCTTTTCTTTTTTGGCAATTTTGGAATGGACATCTACAACTTGTCTGCCTTTATATTTTCCGCAGACCATACAAACTGAATGAGGCGCTTTTGGGCTACCACATTCTTTACATAAAGTAAAAGTAGGCGCGACTAGTGCATGGTGACTTCTGGTGTTACCCGTCTGGCTTCTGTTATGTCTCATTCTTACTACCATAGGAATATACTAATATATTTAACAAAATAAGGCAAATTTTATAATTTTTGACAAAAAGACTTGCGATGGAGAGAAGAAAGGCCGTGTTTTTGGAGAAGAGAATAATGGAGCTTTGTACCATACCCCTTATGAATTTCGAGGGCGTAGTGAGGATATTTAGCGATCAAGCGGCACATCAGACGATCTCGAGAGACCTTGGCGACAATAGAGGCGCAGGCAATAAAAACATTCTTTTCGTCACCTTTTATTATTGTTTTTTGATTTTTATACTCCTTAGGTGCTTTCAGTAATCCATCCAGTCTAATATCAAAGGTGCCCTTTGAGTTTTGTGAGGTGTGGTGTAATTTTTGAAGAGATTTGTTTATGCCTATTTGAATAGCTTTTGAAATACCTTGTTTGTCTATTATTTTATTTGAAATATGAGAAACAGAAAAAAATACTCTACTTGTTTTTTTTAAAATCAAAAATTTTTTATAAATTTCCTCTCTTTTCTTAGGGCTTAATTTTTTAGAATCACGCAGTCTATTATCAAAAATATTTTTAAGTAGCCACTTCTCCATCTTTTTTTCAGCTATAAATGCTCCAACTGTCACTGGTCCAGCGAGTGGCCCTCTCCCCGCTTCATCTATTCCGACTACATATTTCATATTATTCAATATTTCCATTATTCTATTATTCTACTATTATACCTATATGGCTAAATTTACTCATCTTCACACTCATTCTCACTACTCTTTGCTTCAAGCTTTGCCTAAATTGCCAGAGCTTATTGTGGCGACTAAAAAAGATGGAATGGAAGCTTTGGCTCTTACTGACAATGGCAATATGTACGGTGCGATTGAATTTTATAAAGAATGCCAAAAAGCTGGTATTAAACCAATCATTGGAGTAGATGCTTATTTGGCCTCACGAACTCGTTTTGATAAACAGGCGGGAGTAGACAAGGACCGATTCCGAATGGTTTTGCTTTGTAAAAATAATATTGGCTATAAAAATCTTTTAAAATTGGTGACAGCATCATATTTGGAAGGATTTTATTACAAACCTCGCATTGATATTGAACTTTTAGAAAAATATTCAGAAGGATTGATTTGTATCTCTTCTTCGTGGAGCGGTGATGTTTCTACTGCCTTGAGAAATAAAAATATTGAGCAGGCAAAAGATTTGGTACAAAAATACAAAAAAATTTTTAAAAATGATGATGGTGGGGATTTTTATATTGAAATAACCAAGCATCCAGAATTAGAGGGTCACAATGAACATATGGATGTATTAGCAAAATTTGCCAAAGAAAATGAGGTCGGCATTGTTGCTGCTCATGATATTTATTATATTACGATCGATGATAGAGAGGCTAGAAACACCCTGATGGCTGTGCAACAAGGTGCTCCTCAAAGTGGTGGCGACCGGGGCGCTTGGGATAAGGAAGAAAATTTCTCGTTCCTTTCTTCAGATGAAATTAAAGAGAGATTTGCCGATATGCCAGAAGCTATTTTTAATAACCATAAAATTTCTGCTCTGTGTAATCTTGAACTAGAGCTTGGTAAATGGGCTTTCCCTGATATCAAAATAGAATCAGGCAAAAGTTATGATGAAGAATTGCATGACTTAGCATATGATGGTCTCAAAAAAAGAGGCTTGCCTGAAACTGAAGAAGTTTTAAGTAGATTGGAATATGAACTTGGGGTTATAAAAACAAAAGGTTATTCTCCATATTTTTTGGTAGTGGCTGATTTGATGAATTATGCTCATGAGCATAATATTTTAACTAACATTAGGGGTTCGGTTTCGGGCTCTCTAGCCACCTATGCATCACATATTACAAATATTAATCCTCTTGAATATGAAATTCCTTTTGAAAGATTTCTTAACCCTGATAGGCCATCAGCTCCAGATATTGATATGGATTTTGCTGACGACCGGCGTGATGAGATGGTGGAATATGTCAAACAAAAATATGGCGAAGATAAAGTGGCCCAAATCGGGACATTTGGTACCATGATGGCTCGTGGTAGTGTGCGCGATACCGCTCGAGCGCTTGGTTTTGCCTACACTATAGGCGATAGAATCGCCAAGTTAATTCCGGTGGGGGCTCAAGGTTTTCCGATGACTATAGATAGAGCTTTAAATGAAGTCCCTGAATTAATGGAACTTTATAAAAAAGATACTGACAGTAAAAAAGTAATTGATATGGCCCAAAAAATTGAGGGTTGTGCCAGACATATTGGAGTGCATGCTGCTGGAGTGGTGATTAGCCCAACTAATTTGACAAACTTTACTCCCCTGCAATATGACCCAAAAGGCGAAGGTAAAATAATTACCCAATATGATATGTATTCGGTTGATGAAAATGGCGCTGGACTTTTAAAATTTGATTTTTTAGGGCTTAAAAATCTTTCAATCATTGCCGCCACCATCGAACTTTTAAAAAAGACTAAAAATATTGAAATAAATCCGGATAATATACCAATCGATGATAAAAAGACTTTTGAAATGTTGGCTCGAGGAGAAACTGAAGACCTATTTCAATTAAATGGTGACGGCATGACCAGATTTTTAGTAGAATTAAAACCTTCTTCTATCCACGATATTAACGCAATGGTCGCTCTTTACCGTCCGGGGCCAATGCAATTTATACCCAATTATATTGAACGTAAGCATGATGCTAACAAAATTACTTATGCTGATCCTGCCCTAGAACCAATTTTGAAAAAAACTTATGGTATTTTGGTTTATCAAGACGACCTTTTAATGATGGCTCATAAACTGGCCGGGTATTCTTGGGGCGAAGTAGATAAATTTCGTAAGGCGGTTGGTAAAAAGATTCCAGAAGAAATGGAAAAGCAACGAGAAAAGTTTATTGCTGGTTGTGTAGAACATTCAAAATGGAATGAAAAAAAAGCCAAAGAAGTGTGGAAATGGATTGAACCTTTTGCCGCTTATGGTTTCAATAAAGCACATTCAGTCTCATATGGCCGAGTGGCCTATCAAACGGCTTATTTAAAAGCCAACTTTCCCGGTGAATATATGCGGGCTGTTCTTTCGGCCGAATCGGGGGAGACAGAAAAGGTGGCGGCTTCTATCGCTGAATGTAAACGTATGGGTATAAAAATATTGCCACCAGATATAAATGAAAGTTTTTCTGATTTTACATTGGTTAAAAAAAGTGAAGCAGAACTAAAAACCGAAGGCGAAACTATCAGATTTGGATTAACAACTATCAAAAACTTTGGAGAAGGTATCTCGCACACTATCACCGCTGAAAGAAAAGAAAATGGCAAGTTCAAATCATTGGAAGATTTTTTGAGGAGAATTCAAGACAGAAATTTAAATAAAAAATCTATGGACGCATTAATAAAGGCCGGCGCTTTTGATAATTTTAGTGAAAGGGGCCAAATGCTAGCTAATATGGATAATCTTTTGGAATACAATAAGGAATCTGTGGGCAACAAAGACCAGCACTCTCTTTTTTCATCAACTCCATCATTAGATTATTCTCCCCTTCGTTTAAATTCGGCAAGCCCAGTCACTCCTGCAGAAAGTTTAGCTTGGGAAAAAGAGCTTCTGGGTTTGTATGTTTCTGGGCATCCATTAGAGCAGTTTAAAGAAAAGCTCGCCAATCAAAAAAATACAATAAAGAATATAAAAAAAAATTCTAAAGAAAATGAAATAGTAGTGGTTGGCGGTCTTATTGAAAATATGAGAGATATTCTTACTAAAAATGGCGATAAAATGTTTTTTATAAAATTTGTTGATTTAACTGACGAAATTGAGCTTGTTGTTTTCCCTCGCACTCTTCAAGAATTTTCTAATATTTTTGTTCCTGATGAATGTATTGCCGTCAAAGCCCGTGTCTCTCTTCGAAATGGCGAAAAGAGTTTGATTGCCGAAAAAGCTAAAAAATTATAACTAGCACTTTTGGGTTTATTAACAAATTTGACGACCGTCTAGAATGTTAATTTCAAAATACACAGATTTGAGACGACCGTCAGTAATCTGTGTATGATCAAAACGATAGTAAAATATAAAAAGAAAAACCCTGCACATACTTGGCGCGCTGGCGATTTAATAAAAAAGGTGGGCTTGGCCGTTGCAGGCTAGTTTCCACCAGTTTGTGAGATTTCATCTCGCGATGATGAATTCCTCACTTCGGAAGCGTCAGGAAGAACCGAGCTCCGCACTCGAGAGTTAATCAAAGTCTCCATCTAGACACCCAGTTTTCCTAGTGCCTTCTCGAGCCTATTATAAAGTTATAACAAACAAAAGAACTTGTCAAGTGGTGTAATAATTTTACCAAACTGTTATTATTTATTTATGAAAAATAATATTGAACTAGTTAGGCATTCTCTCTCACACTTAATGGCGGCGGCTGTTTTAGAAATCTGGCCTGACGCTTTGCCCACACTTGGGCCAGCAACTGAAACTGGTTTTTATTATGACTTTGAATTTTCTTCCCCCGTTTCCGAAAAAGATTTTACCAAGATTGAAAATAAGATGCGACAAATCGCAAAGACCTGGAAAGAATTTGAAGGTAAAGAAATTTCTTATGAAGATGCCAAAAAACTTTTCGCTAAAAATCCATACAAATTGGAATTGATTGAAGAAATAAATAAAGATAGTCAGAAAATAACAACATACACTTCAGGTGAATTTACTGACCTTTGTCGTGGCGACCACACTGATGATATGTCAAAGATGCCCCTTGACATCTGGAGGCTCGAAAGAGTGGCTGGCGCTTATTGGCGGGGGGATGAAAAAAATAAGATGTTAACTCGCATTTATGGTTTAGCTTTTGAATCAAAAGAAAAACTTAATGAGTATTTAGTACAAAAGGAAGAAGCAGAAAAAAGAGACCATAAAAAATTGGGGAAAGAAATGGGTTTGTTTACTATTTCAGAATTGGTTGGCAAGGGCCTACCTATGTATTTACCAAAAGGAAACATCATTCGCACTGAGTTGGATAATTTTATTAGGGCTGAAAAAGAGAAATTAGGTTATTCGTTTGTTACTATTCCTCATATTGCCAGAAAGGAGCTTTACATTCGCAGTGGTCACCTAGGTAAATATGACGCTATGATGCCGATTATGAAAGATAATAATGGTGAAGAATTTGTATTGAAGGCCATGAATTGCCCTCATCATTTTGAAATTTATAATGCCGAACCACACAGTTATCGTGATTTACCGCTACGGATAGCTGAAAATACAACTGTTTATAGAAATGAAAAAAGTGGAGAATTGTCCGGACTTTTGAGAGTAAAGGGATTGTGCCAAGATGATACTCATCACATAATTCGTCAGGATCAAATCGAATCTGAAATAGAAATGATATTGGGCCTAATGCAAAAAGTTTATAATGTTTTTGGATTTAATAATTACAAAGTAGAAATTTCTATTCGTGATCCAAAAAATAAAGAAAAATATTTTGGTGCCGATGATGTATGGCAAAAAGCTGAGGAAATTTTGGTTGCACAAGTTAAAAAGTGGGGTATGCCATTTAGTATTGAGGAAGGAGAAGCGGCATTTTATGGACCTAAAATTGATATTAAAATCAATGATTCTATCGGACGAGAATGGCAACTCACCACCATTCAATTAGATTTTAATCAACCAGAAAATTTTGAAATGGATTACACTGGCGAGGACGGCAAAAAACACCGAGTAGTTGTTTTACATGTGGCTATCTTTGGTTCGTTTGAAAGATTTTTTGGAATACTTATAGAACATTATGCTGGCAACTTCCCTCTCTGGCTCTCCCCAGTTCAAGTAAAGGTCATACCGGTACGTGAATCACACAATGCATATGCGCAGGAAATTTATAATTTGTTAAAAGAAGCCGGTATCAGAGCTGGGGTTGATTTAGCAGATGAAAATTTAGGTAAAAAAGTTCGTGCAGCTAAAAATGAAAAAATTCCGTACTGGATTGTAGTTGGTGATAAGGAAGTGGAATCTAAAGAATTTGTTTTGGAATCTCGAGAGGGTAATAAACTAGAATCACTCTCTTCCCAAAATCTCCCAGAACTCCTCCAAAAAGAAATTAAAGAGAAGAAATAAAATAAAAAATAATTAAATATCAATAGTCGCCAGTTTAGCGTTGGACTGGATGAAAGATTTGCGAGATGGAACATCGGTGCCCATCAGGACATCAAAGATACGATCAGCTTCTTGAGTGTCTTCCACAGTAACTTGTTTTAAAATACGACGCTTTGGATCCATAGTAGTTTCCCAAAGTTCTTCGGCATTCATTTCTCCCAAACCTTTATATCTTTGTATTGAAATTTTGGAAGTCCTTAATTTAGTATTTTCTGCGTCATTTTCTACTTCAGTATTTTCAATAGGTTCTTCCGTTTCTACAACATCTTCAGTATTTACGTTTTTCCCTAAAATTTTAATTTTTTCATCATCGGTATAAGCATAGTGAATTTCTTTACCTTTTTTAATTTTATATAAAGGCGGCTGGGCGATATAAATAAATCCCCCATCAATAATCGGTCTGAAATATCTGTAAAGCAAAGTTAAGATAAGGGTGCGGATATGAGCTCCATCAACATCGGCATCAGTCGCAATAATTACTTTGTGATAACGAAGTTTTGAAATATCAAAAGTATCACCGATTGCAGTACCCAAAGCAACAACCAAGTTTTTAATTTGTTCAGAACCAAGCATTCTGTCCAGACGAGCTCTTTCTATGTTTAATATTTTACCACGCAAAGGCAAAATGGCTTGAGTTTTGCGATCACGGCCTGTTTTGGCCGTACCACCAGCTGAGTCCCCCTCTACAATAAACAACTCAGACTCCTCAGCTGATTTACTTTGACAATCTGCTAGTTTGCCCGGTAAAGTCATACCCTCCAAAGCACCCTTTCTCAAAATTGAATCCTTGGCAGCTTTAGCGGCCTTACGAGCTCGTAGAGCCAAAATAACCTTATTAATAATGGCCCTAGCATCGTCTGGGTTTTCTTCTAGGAAAGCACTAAAGCCATCGCCAAAAATATTTTCTACCATACCTCTCGCTTCAACGCTGCCAAGTTTAGCTTTAGTTTGACCTTCAAATTGGACTTCTCTCAATTTTACTGAAATCACAGCCGTCAATCCTTCCAAAATATCCTCTCCAGTAAAAGCGTCATTCCCATCTTTTATTAGATTATTTTTTTTAGCGTAACTGTTTAGTGTTCTGGTCAGCGCAGCTTTAAATCCAGTAATATGCGTACCACCCTCACTTTGGTAAATGTTGTTGGCAAAAGGCATTATGTGAGCGGAAATATCGTCAATATATTGCAAAGCCACTTCTACCCCTTCAAAATTTTCGTTGTATTTCTCTACATAGAAAATATTTTTGTGAATCGGTTTCTGAGTATGATTATAAAATCTGATTAAAGAAACCAATCCACCATCAAAATAAAAAGTCATAGTTGGAGCTTCCAATCCCAAATCTCTCAAATAAAAGGTTTCGGTGTCCTTTATTTTTTGACCTATTTCTCGCAAATCAATGACAGATATTTTTAAACCCTTTACCAAGTAGGCCTGTTGTCGCATATGATGAACTACTCTTTCAAAATCAAAAACTATTCCTTCTTTAAAAATTTCAGCATCAGGTTCAAAAGTAATAATGGTGCCATGAAATTTTGAAGAGCCAATTTTTTTAACGGCCGCCTTCTTTTTTCCTTTTGAATACTCTTGCATATAAACTCCTCCATCTCGATGCACTTCAGCCCGCATATAAACCGAAAGAGCGTTTACCACCGAGGCTCCCACTCCATGTAAACCACCAGAGACTTTATAGCCCTCTCCTCCAAATTTTCCTCCAGCGTGCAAAGTAGTCATAATGGTTTCCAAAGCAGAAACTTTAGTCTGTTTATGCATATCAACCGGTATTCCTCGGCCATTATCAACTACTCGAACTTTATTTTCAGGCAAAAGCACGATTTCAATATCATTACAAAAACCACCCATTGCTTCGTCGCGAGAGTTATCAAAGATTTCTGATATAAGGTGATGTAAGCCATCAGGACCAGTAGTGCCAATGTACATTCCAGGCCTTTTTCTTACCGGTTCTAGACCCTCTAAAACGATAATCGAATCAGCTCCATACGTGCCCGACCCTTTGGCGGGACTACTCTTTTTGTTCTTTTCTTCCTTAATCATTTCTTTATATTATAACAAATTACAACCCCATTTACCAGTCTTTTTGGGAGTAAAATGATGTTATTTACGAATAATTTCCTTTATTAAATTTTCTTTTTTTCTTAAGTCCCCTCTGCTTTCTGGGACAATCACCACAAATCTTTTCTCGTCTATATTTGTTACCCTTCTAAACCCAACTATATTTGAAAAATTATCTAGATTTTCTATTATCACCTTTCCATATTTTTTAGTAGCATGAAGTATTTCACTATTTCCTAAATACAAAGCGACATGGTCAACTCCTTCTGGTACTTTGGTGCCGGGGAGATATTCTACTGTTTCGGTGCGAATCTTACCGATACCAGTATTTGAAAAAACTAAATCGCCAAATTTCAAATCTTCTCTTGAAATTGGAGTTCCAAAAACATATTTGTCTATTGAAAGCGATGGCATCCAAATTCCAGCTTGAGTATATAAATAACTTATGAGAGAGGAACAACTAAAAGCATTTGGCGCGTCAATTCTCATACTTGATGGATTTTTATATACTGCGTTTATACAAAGAGGGATAGTTTCTCTCAAAACCTCCCCCACAATAACTTTTTTATATTCAAAACCATGTTCAACCAGCGAGTTTTTTACTTTCTCAAATTCATCAAGAGAAAAGCCAATTTTATATTCCATTGTTGAATTTTAGCACAATTTTATTTAGAATAGAGTAATTATGAAAGAACACATCATGCCAACCGAAGAGGAGAAAAAATTATTAAAAAATTTAGAAGAAAGACAAGATCCCGATGCTTTGCGAATAAAGCGATATTTGAATATGCCTGATCTTTCCCGCACTGAAGGTAGCCCTATTGCAGAAATTGTAAACCGCATAGTTAACAGTCATTATTTTAAAGATCTGGATATTATTAAAATCCCAGAAATCGTGCCTGTCGATATAAGTTTTGATCTTTTTGATTTCCCAATGGATCATCCAGCCAGAAGCAAATCTGATACCTACTATGTAGATGATAAAAATATTTTGCGTACTCATACCACGGTCTGTTGGTACTATTATTTGCATGATGAAGAAATTAAAAAGCGTGTGGCCAAAAATGAACCGTTGGGATGTTTTAGTTTCGGTAAAGTTTACCGCAAGGACGAAATTGACCGCAATCATATGAATGTTTTTCACCAGATAGATGGTTGGTACTTAGTGCCAAAAGTTTTAAAAACAATCAGTCAAAAAGATTTGGAAGAGGCTCTTGGAAATATTGCTACCGCTGTGTTTGGGCCTAATATCAAATATCGATTAAATAAAGATACCTTTCCTTATACGGATCCATCTTTAGAAATGGAAGTTGAGATTGGGGGTAAATGGGTGGAAGTTGTTGGTTGTGGCGTTGTTAAAGGGAGTGTTTTAGAAAAATTAGGCGTTGATTCGGAAAACTACACTGGCTGGGCTTTTGGTTTTGGTCTTGAAAGATTGGCTATTGTCAGTATGTCTCTGCCAGATATTCGCCTGCTTTGGTCAGATGATAAGAGGGTCAAAAAACAGCTTCGCCTCGATCAAAAGTACAAAGAAGTCAGCAAATACCCACCCATAACTCGCGATATTTCATTTGTGGTGGATAAAAGCTTTATACCAAACAATTATTTTGACCTAATTCGCGAAACAGCTGGAGAAGATATGATTGAAGAGGTTAAATTGATTGATAAATATGAAGATGAAGCTAAATTTGGCAAAGATAAAGTAAGCTATGCCTACCGAATCATTTACCGTTCCTTAGAAAAGACTTTAATCAGTAGTGAGGTGCACTCTATGCACAAAAAATTGGAGCAAAAAACTACTGAAATTTACGGAGCAAAAATTCGCTAATAATTTGAAAATATATTATAATAACAATGATGCATCTTGTATCAGAATCAATTACTTATATTATTCTATTTTTTGCCCTTTATGTTGAGGTATTTTTCCTAATAACTTATTTTGAATTTAGAGAAGCCGATTTTGTAAAAAATGCGACTGGCCAAGGAAGAAATACTAGCAAGTTTCCTAGTGTTTCCATTATTGTGCCAGTTTGGAATGAAGAAACAACGGTTTTAAAGACCATTTTTTCTCTTTTAAAGCTAAATTATCCCAAGGACAAGCTCTCAATTTTTATTGTGGATGACGGTAGTATCGACGACACCTGGAGGATTATTCAGAGATTTTCCAGAAATAAACAAATAAAACTCTTAAGGAAAGAAAATGGTGGTAAATACACTGCTCTAAATTACGCTTTAGAATTTATAAATTCTGATTTAGTCGGTTGTCTAGATGCTGATTCTTTTGTTCACCCCGAAGCACTGAAAAGAATTGTTACAAAATTTGATGATAATGAAATAATGGCGGTTACTCCTTCGGTCAAAATATTTGAGCCCAGGGGTTTGCTCGGTCTTATCCAAAAAGCTGAATACATATTTGGTATCTTTTTACGTAAAGTCTTTTCTTACCTAAATGCGCTTTACATCACTCCCGGGCCATTTTCAATTTTCCGCAGATCAGTTTTTGATAAGATAGGTGGTTATAGACATGCTCACAATACTGAAGATATGGAGATTGCTATGCGGATGCAAAAAAATAATATGAAAATTGGCAATGTCCACAATGCTTTTATTTACACCATTGCTCCAACTAGTTTAGTGACCTTATATAAACAACGTTTGCGTTGGGTCTATGGTTTTATTAAAAACGCTATTGATTATAGAAGTATGTTTTTTAGACCTCAATATGGCAACTTAGGAATGGTTGTTTTGCCTGCTGCTGGTTTTTCAGTTCTTTCTACAATATACTTTTTTGGCTCTATGATTTTCAGTTGGATAAATTCTTTGATTCTTATGATAAAGGAAATTTCAACTGTTGGTCTATCTTTTAAGGGTTTTAATTTTGACTTTTTCTATTTCAATACTGATATAATTGTATTTATTTCATTTGTCGCAATATTGGGGACATTTTTGATTATTGTGACATCGAGAGGTTTGGCGGAAGAGAAAAACAAGTTTGGTTTTGATAGTATCCTCTTCCTGATGTTTTACACAATGCTTGCTCCAATCTGGATGACCAAAGCTATTTATAATGTAGTTTTCGCCCAAAAAACAAAATGGAGATAAGTTGGAAAAAATATGCCTATACGTTCTTGATTACAGCTGTTATTTTTATAACAGCCATCTATTTGAGTAATTATTTTAGCCAGAAGAAGATTAACGAGATAAAGAATATAGAAAGTCGTATCGCGGTAGATATTTTGGCCTCTGAGACTCAATTTTCGCTCCTTTCAGAGCTTTCCTGCCGAGATATAGGCAGTAGCTTCCTTTCCAAGGAATTGGCTATTTTGGGTGATAAACTGGCTTATACTGAGCAAAATAGAGGCTCTGATGACGCAGAGGTTTTGAATTTAAAAAAATACTATTCCCTACTTCAAATTAAAGATTTTCTTTTGATGCAGAAGGTTAAAGAGCGTTGCGGTTCCAATCAGGCAAACAATGGACTTTCCGTTATGTATTTTTACTCAAACGAAGGTGATTGCTCTGATTGCGAAAAAGAGGGTTTTGTTTTAACTAAATTAAGAAGTGATTATCCAGAATTGCGGGTTTATTCTTTTGATTATAACTTAGACTTGTCAACTCTCCAGACTTTAGTCAGTGTTTATAATATTGAAAACAAATTACCGGCCATTTTAATAAACGATAAGGTTTATTATGGCTTTAAATCAGTAGATGATATGAAGAAAGCCCTTCCAATGCTAAAAGAAATTGACAAACAAAAAGCCAAAGAAGAAGCTCTCAAAGCTAAACAATCAAGTTCTACAAAGTCTATTTAATCTGAGCCGGCACGAGGGTTCGAACCCCGGACATCCACTTTACAAAAGTGGCGCTCTACCAACTGAGCTATGCCGGCCTGTGTTTAATTTTCAATTTTCAAATCATTCTACAAACTGTCTTCTATCTTCCCTTTCTCTCCATTTCCTTTATCTTCGGTTATCTTTTTAAGGTAAAAAGAAACCGAACCTTTGCTGGCAATCTCTTTTTTGCCCATAATAACATCTTGTCTTTTCTTGAACTCATTTACTGCTTTTTCTTCTATTTTTTTAAAGCAATCCTTACAAATTTCTTTAGCCTGCACCAAAAAAATATAACGAATACTTTGAGTTAATTGTAGACCTCTAAATTTTAAATTAGAAACAACTGTTTCAAATTTAGAATCTAATTTTCCAATAAACCTCAATATAATATTTTTATTCCCATACTTCAACTCCATCGCCTTCGTAAGCAACAGAATTAATGCCATAAACAGCGAAGAACCAAATATTACAATAGTAGTCATTGTTTTTATTTAATAGAAAACCTGACAAAACGACCTATTTCAGTTCTCTCACCAAATTTTTGAATAGCCTGTTCTATAAGTGAGCCAATTTTTACTTCTGGATTTTTAATGAAGGCCTGCTCTAAAAGCACCTTCTCTCCAAAATAAGCGGCGAGTTTTCCTTCTAATATTTTATCACGCATTTCCTTTGGTTTGTCGCCCAAATCCTTTTCAAACAATTCTTTAGCCTTTACTTTGTCTTCTTCTTTTATATCATCCATTTTTAAATATTCCGGCGCCAGAGCAGTTATGTGCATAGCGATATCTTTGGCTAAAATCACAAATTCTTCATTTCGAGCTACGAAATCAGTTTCACACAAGAGCTCTACCAATGATCCAACAGAGCCATTACCGTGGACATAAGAAACTACCAACCCAGCTCCTAGTGTTCTAGTTGATTTTTTATCAGCAGATTGTTTGCTGATTTTTCTTAGAATTATTTTAGCCTTTTCTAGGTCGCCACCAGCTTCTTCTAATGCCTTTTTGCATTGCATAATTGAGACACCAGTCTCATCACGCAATTCCTTAATTTGATCAGTTGTTATATTCATTAAATTTTCTTTCCTTTATTATACGTCTCCGCCACTTTTTCTACAAAAAATCTAATACTATTGATACCAGAATCATTGGCTGGAATTGGATAATTTATCCCTAGAATATTGTTATCAGAACCACACAAAGCAATGACCGGAATATTTAGACTTTGAGCTTCTTTCAAGGCGGTAATTTCATATCTCGGATCAACAATAAAAAGTGCTTTTGGAAGATTTACCATATCTTTTATTCCCCAAAACATTTTCTGTAATTTTTCTATTTTTCTATCTATCAAAATTCTTTCTTTTTTAGTATATTTTGCCAATTCCCCCTTTTCTTTTTGAGATAAAAGGTCCATCATCATATCTACTCTTTTTCTGATTTCTGGAAAATTGGTCAAGGCTCCTCCAATCCAGCGACTGACAACATAAGGCATTCCCACTTTTTCGGCAACTTCCTTCACAATATTTTGAGCCTCATTTTTGCCACCCACGAAAAGTATCGGGCTATTGGCCCCCGCTAAGGAAGCAACAAATTCGAGAGCCATCGCTAATTTGTCATGCGTTTTTTCTAAATCAAAAATATCCACTCTATTTTTGGAACCAAAAATATAAGGGGTATTACTTGGGTGCCTTCTTGATTTGCTAAAGCCAAAATGGGCTCCCACACTGAAAAGCTCGTCCAAATTTTGTTCTGTTTTTGTTACTTCTGTCATACAGTAATAAACCTTATCAAATTTCTTTAAATGCGTCAATAATACCGGCTATCTGACCTTTCATAATATTTTCAATACCATGCCAATTTTTGTTTAATCGGTGGTCAGT
>JBBTQO010000002.1:19489-26265 GCA_038065655.1 Patescibacteria group bacterium
GACCTTTCATAATATTTTCAATACCATGCCAATTTTTGTTTAATCGGTGGTCAGTTATTCTATCTTGAAGAATATTATATGTTCTTATTTTCTCAGAACGGTCTGCCACTCCAATTTGTTCTTTACGATTAGCGGAATATTTTGCGTCTTCTTCTTCTCTTTGTTTTTCTTCCAGTTTTGCGGAAAGGATCATTAAAGCATTTTCTTTGTTAGCATTTTGACTTCTTTCAGCGGTTGAGCGTACTACCAAACCGGTTGGTTTGTGGGTTAGCCTAACCGCAGTTTCTACTTTGTTTACATTTTGACCACCCTTACCTCCAGCTCGAGAAAATTCAACTTCCAAATCAGCCGGATTTATCTCAAATTTGGTTTTTTTACGAATAGGTAAAATAGCCACCGAGGCGGTAGAGGTATGCACTCGCCCCATTTTTTCAGTTTTAGGCACTCTTTGAATTCTGTGAATACCAGTTTCTTGTTTTAACTCTTTATATACTCCTTTACCCCTAATCTCAAATGATGCCTCCTTATAGCCTCCTAGAGGTGATTCTGCTTCATCAAGTATAGAAACTGTCCAACCTCGTGTATCAGCGTATTTTCGGTACATAGTAGCCAATTCCTCAGCAAAAAGGGCTGCTTCCTCGCCACCCACACCCGCTCTTACTTCTAACACTATTTCATTAGGAAATTCTTCTTCTTTTTCCTCCTCCTTCAAAATCTCTTCCATCTGTTCTACCAAAATCTCTTTTTGTGTTTCGATATTCTTTAAATCTTTCTCCACCAATTCCTCCATTCCTTCCTCATTTTTTAACGCCAAAATATCAGCCTCTTCCTTAAGAAGCCTCTCTAAATTTTGAGCCAAATATTGGGTTTTTTGGTTTGATTTGTATTTTGAGAGATCCATAATATTATTTTACCTCCTAACTTCCCCCTTAATGTAAGGGGGATTAAGGGGGTTATTTCATAGATTATAACTCACCCCTAACCCCTCTCTTACAACAAGAGAGGGGAAAAATAAAAATAGTTATTTCTTGGATTTTGGAGTTTTGGTGGCAGCAGCTTTACGAACCTTAAATCTTTCTACTCTTCCGGCGGCATCAATCACTTTTTCATTGCCAGTGAAGAATGGATGACAGGCGCTACAAATTTCTACTTTGATTTCTTTTTGAGTTGAACCCACAGTAAATTTATTACCGCAAGAGCAACTTACTTTGGCATCAGTATAATATTGTGGATGAATTTCTGTTTTCATATTTCTAGCATAACATATTATAAAATTTAGACAAGAGGAAAGGGCCGTCCGTTCCTCATTCGTGCGTTGCACACGATGGCACTGTCTCGTAAGACTGTGCGCTGTTTGAGTGGACGACCCTTTTGATGGTCAGACGAACAAACGAGAGTCCATTTCTCTCTGCTCCTTCTACCTTCAATTCAATCAAGGATCAGTCAGCGATGATTTCTAGCGCTCGCTTCTGGTCCCGTCTAAATAAGAGTCTAGCAACCTCTCAAAATATGTCAAGAAGGGTGTGGATATTAATACCCCACTAATGGATCAATCATTGTTAGTTGTATATTTTCAGCTTTAGCCAAAACCTGATTACCATAAAATGTATTTGAAGGACCTCCGCCTACTCCACACGATCTGCCGGAATAATATTTGCAGGCTGCATTGCGTTCCGCAGTATAACTACCACTAGACGCTCCCAAATCTGCCATATAAACTGCGGTAGCCAATATAGCGTGTTCTGGATTCCAGGGGTTTACACTATCGGCATCAAGCCCCAAATTAGTACCAAGCCTACTTTTAAAAAGTTCCCAGGTGGAAGGAATAAATTGTGATGGACCCATCGCTCCTCCATAACCTCGACTAGCGCTCCATTTGGTGCCAGGTGGGCAAGAGACAGGTGTCATTTTCCAATCCTTACCAAGTCTTTCGGTTATATCTTTAAATGGCACTGTGTCTCGTGGCGCCTTCATTACTTTTTCAAAAATAGTTCCAGTATTTTTGCCTGCCCCATCTCCTGTTTCCAAATTATTAACCAAACATGAACCCTGATTTTTACCCAAATCGGATTCTTGAGTAAGAATGGCAAGAATAAGAGCGGGGCGGATTCCAGTTTTTTGAGAAGCTAGGGTAGCGTATTTCAATGCGTCACCAAAGGCAATACCCTCAGTATCACGCAAGGAAAAAAGAGCGGCTCTGATTTGAGCAGCTTTTTTTTCTTTTTCTGCAATCACTTGCTGATAAGTCTTTTCTTGAGTTTTGTTTATGCTTATAAGTCTTTGTTTTTCCTTTTCATCTATTTCTACTTTCTTTTTATCAGCCTCCACTTTAGCCTTAGTGTCAGCTTCGGCAATTCTTTTTTCATCAAGTATTTTTCTTTCTTCATCAGTTTTAGCTTGCAAATATCTTATTTCATCAAATTGTTTTTTTAATGATATTTTTATTGAACTGTATGAATCAACATCTTCAAAAAATTGTGATAGATTTTTATTTGACAACATCACTTCTGCCAAAGAGAAATTATCTAGTTCATCGGTTGACCTTAAAATAGCCGCTAATGATTCCTTGCCTCTGCCCAATTTTTCTTCCAGCTCAGCAATAGTTTTAGTTTTTAACCCAATGTCGCGAGTCAATTGTTCAATTTGAATCTGTCTCTTTCTAATGAATGCTTTAGCTTCATTAATTTTGGCTTGCAATACAGAAGCGTCCCTCTCTAATGAAGCAGTACTTTGTTTGGTTTGATTTAGTATTGACTCCCATTTAGCTATATCTTCCTCAGTAGTTTTAAGCTCCGCTTGCCATTTAGCTTCTTGTTCTAGCATTTGTTGTTCAGTCAAAACGGCCTGCGCGGGAGTAGCTAAAAAAAACAAAAAAATAACAAAAACAATACAGAATTTTTTCATACATATTTATTATAGCAAAAAAACCAAAAAATATTGTTTCAAGAGCCTTATCCTTATGACCTAACGCAGAAACAATGTTTTTTGGCTTTTTTGCTAATTGTTTATTCTTTTGGAGCCTCCTCTGCACTTTCCTCTTCTTTCTTGCCCTTCTTTTCAACTTCTATTTGGGATAAGTCAGCCGAAACCTCTTCCTCTTCCTTTTTCTCTGCCTTTGGAGTAGCTACCGTTACCACCACCTCTTCTGGGTTTTCTATGAGTGTTACACCCTTTGGCAAAATAATATCCTTAGCCAAAATTTGACCTTCTAATTCAGTAATAGATGAAATATCAACATCAATTTGATGAGGCAAATTTGCCGGTTCGGCTTCAATCTTGATTTCATGCAAAATTTTCATCAGTACTCCAGCAAAATCTTTTACGGCTGGGGAGATTCCAATAAATTCAATTGGCACTTCAACCTCGACTTTGTGACCTTTTTCAAATATATAAAAGTCGGCGTGTCTTGGTTCGTCTGTTAGAGGATCAAAATCAACATCATGAATCAAAACTTCCATTTCTCCTTCAGGAATGCTCAGTTTGATAACTGTTGACTCTCCAGCATTTTTCCAGGCTTTTATAAAATCAGCTTTTTTGATTTGAATCGCAATAGACTCCTTTTTGTGACCATAACAAACAGCCGGCATAAAACCTTCTTTTCTCAGACTTTTCAATTTTCCTATTTTTTCTCTTTTTTCCGCTTTTATATTTATAGTCATAACAGTGTAAAATAATAACAGAATTCAAAATTATTACAACAAAATACCCCATTGACAATATATTCTAGTGGGTGTATAATGAAATCAGATTTAGTATGTTGTCTGTTTCAGTCAAGAGAGACAACGGCCAAATTGTAAATACCTAATAGAAGAACTGAGACCGAGTTCTCTTATGTAAATGCAATAACTGCTTCAGAAAGACCTCTCTATAAGAGGCCAGGCGAGAAAAACAAAAAGGGAAAAGAAACTTTCAGTGTGGTGTGTCGAGGGCGTAATCTGAAAGGATGGACCGCGGAACACACAAGCTGTAGTGGCCAAATCGTGTTAGGACCATGACGAAGGTTGTGCGTTAAGCATAAGCCGGGAACACGAACCATACCAGGTTGGAATGAAAGAAGGTCAAAAAATATAGTATCTTTTTAGAAAAAACCAACCGAAAAAAGACTTCATCCCGCTCGCCTATTGCAGCCACTTCTCATCTGGGGAGTGGTTTTCGTTTTACAGATTTGCGAACAAAGTCATGCGTTTTTCGATAACAGCCTGCATTGCCTGAAGGGCAGGTTTTAAATATTTATAAGGAGCGATTTCATCAGGATTTTCAATAAGAGACTTCTGAATACCTTGCCTATAGGCTAGTCTCAATTCGGTATTTATATGAATAACAGAAATACCGGCTAAAATTGCTTGTTTAAATTCTTCATCTGTAATACCCGAGCCACCATGCAAGACCAATGGCACTCCGGTCGCTTCTCTGATATTTTTGATTCTTTCTATATCTAATTTGGGGTTGCCTCCCCTAACCATCCCATGAATATTGCCAACTGCTGGCGCAAACAAATCAACACCCGTCTCTTTTACAAATTCGCTCGCTTCCTCTGGTTTGGTCATGTTGCTCTCTAATATTTCTATTCCTTCAGGCATTTCATCTAAAACTTTTGAGGACTTGCCTATAAAACCAAGTTCTCCTTCAATTAAAATTTCTGGATTTTTAGAATTTCTGTAATCAACAGATTCCTTTGTTATTTTTAAATTTTCTTCAAAAGATTTTTCAGCGCCATCTATAATGACTGCGTCAAACTCGGCATCTACCACCTCCTTAACTCTGTCTACCGAGTAAGTGTGGTCAGCATTTAAAAATATTGGCAAGCCTTCTGCTTTTATTGTATCCACCAACGCTTTAATTTGCTTTATTCCAATGAAATCCCGTTCTCCTTCTGAGGCACCAATGATAACGGGTAAGTTTATTTTTTTAGTAGCATTAACCACCGCCCAAAAACCTTCTGAATTTGAAATATTAAAATGGCCAATGGCAATTTTTTCTTCCTCAGCTTCTTTTATGTATTCCCGTAATGTTTTCATATTTAGTATCCCCATATTATCATATTTTTATTTTTTAAAAATTTTAATGGTGTATAATTAAATGAAATGGATTTCTTTAATTTAAATAAAAGTTTTGATTTTGTAGCCATTGGTGACATTACCACCGACGCTTTTATTCGACTAAAAGATGCTAAAACCATTCGTGATGATAATGGCAAAAAATCTGAGCTGGTTTTAAGATTTGGCGATAAGGTGCCATACGAATTTATGGAGGAAGTGCGAGCAGTTGGTAACAGCGCTAATGCCGCTGTCTGCGCTACCAGATTAAGCCTAAATTCTGCTTTAGTTACAAATGTGGGCGATGACCATAATGGCCACGAATGTATCGCTACCCTACAAAAAAATAAAGTGGCTACCAATTTTGTTTCAGTTCAAAAAGATAAAGAGACCAATTACCATTATGTTTTATGGTTTGAAGAAGATCGAACAATCCTGGTTAAACATCATGAATATGATTACAAATTGCCCGATATTGAAAAACCAAGATGGATTTATCTGTCATCTATTGGTGAAAATTCATTAAATTATCACAACGAAATCGCTGAATATTTAAGAAAAAATTCGGAGATCAAATTTGCTTTTCAGCCAGGCACTTTTCAAATAAAAATGGGTACCGAAACTCTAAAAGATTTATATGTTAGAGCTGACATATTTTTTTGCAATACTGAAGAAGCAAAAAATATTTTAAATAAACCAAACGAATCAGATATCAAAAATTTATTGAAAGAAATGCACGATATTGGTCCTAACGTTGTTGTTATCACTGATGGACCAAAGGGCGCTTATGCCTACGACGGCTATGAAGGATTTTTTATGCCACCATTTCCTGATAGTAAGCCACCTTATGATCGCACTGGTGCGGGTGATGCTTTTTCAGCCACTTTTACTTCGGCTATCGCTCTAGGCAAATCTCTTTTTGATGCTTTTTTGTGGGCCCCCATAAATTCTATGTCAGTGGTTCAATATGTTGGTGCTCAAAAAGGTCTCCTTACTCAAGAAGAAATATTAAAATATCTTTCTCGGGCGCCACAAGACTACCGACCTCAAAAAATTATGTAAAAGTAATGGGTGGTCGTGCGAGTCTCGCGCGACCACCCTGAATACCAGAGGTGCATCTAGCTACTTAAACGATATCAGCACTAAACCATAATGACCAATTAAGATTGTGGATTGCTTTTTATTACGACCCCACCCCATCGGGCAGAATGGTTCTTTGCTTTTCACAGTTATCAACGCCCGGACCCGGTGAACAATCCTGCGGTCTGGCAGTTCAAACAAAAACCCGAAATCTTCGGGCAGTTCCAAGAGAATTTGCCAGAAGGCCTACGGGTTGATAGATTCCAAATAATGATGTAGAGAAGAATTCTCCTCTCATTAAGCCCAGTCGAAGTTAGACTGGGCTTTCTGTTATAAATTTTTTATTCTACTCAAAACCTCCTCAACATCACTTTCCACTTCCCTATTCAAAAATCTCAAAGTTGTATAGCCAAGTTCAGCGAAATATTTATCTCTCACTTCATCATATTCTTTTGCTTCTTTGGTGTTATGAATTTCTCCATCAAGTTCAATTATTAACTTTTTTTCAGGACAATAAAAATCCAAAATATATCCAC
This sequence comes from Patescibacteria group bacterium, assembly GCA_038065655.1. Taxonomy (GTDB): domain Bacteria; phylum Patescibacteriota; class Minisyncoccia; order Phycocordibacterales; family WO2-35-19; genus WO2-35-19. Next base: position 26,142 of record JBBTQO010000002.1, read on the forward strand.
TTATACTGTGTTGCCTTTTAAATTTGGTTCCTAATTTCTGACTCCTGAGATACCACCATAATATTTCTTCCGCTTTAGCGGGACGGGGTGGGGTCGTTTTTCCTGTTTAAAACCCTCTCTACTG
>JBBTQO010000002.1:26365-47942 GCA_038065655.1 Patescibacteria group bacterium
CCGCTTTAGCGGGACGGGGTGGGGTCGTTTTTCCTGTTTAAAACCCTCTCTACTGCTTTTTCAATATGCGAAACTCCCATACCATAATATTCTATGAGTTCTGCGGGAGTGCCGGATTGACCAAATTTGTCATGTATCCCTATTAATTCCATTGGTACCGGATAATTTTGAACTAAAACTTCAGCAATTGCAGAGCCCAAACCTCCTACCACCTGATGCTCTTCTACACTAACAATCGCGCCTGCTTCTTTGGCCAAATTTATAATGGCTTCAAAGTCAAGAGGTCTCACACTTGAAATATTTAAAACCTTAACAGAGATTCCCTTCTGAGAAAAGTTTTGAGCAGCAATTATTGCTTTATGGACTAAAGCGCCAGTGGCAATAATGCCTACCTGGGCAGTCATGGGTGGGGCAAATAAAATTTCCCCCTTGCCTATTTCAAACGGTGTCTCCTCAGTAGTGATTAAAGGTGTTTTTTCTCGAGTCAGCCGAATATAAACTGGCTTATTTATTTTTGCTGCCTCTATGGTAGCTTTTTTGGCTTCAATGGCGTCGCAAGGAGAAAGTACAATCATATTTGGTAAAACTCGCATCAATGCAATATCTTCGATAGCTTGGTGAGTACCACCGTCTGAACCAACAGATACGCCAGCATGACTGCCAATAATTTTGACTGGTCGGTCATTGTAAGCAATGGTAGTTCTTATCTGTTCCCAATTGCGACCCGGACTGAACATAGCGTAAGAGGATGTAAAAGGAATTTTGCCCATAGCCGCCATTCCGCTGGCCACTGTCACTAAATTTTGTTCGGCCACTCCCACCTGCACAAATCTTAATGGATATTTTTTGGCAAACAGATACATTTGAGATGATTCATTTAGGTCAGCGCAAAGTCCAACCACATTTTTATCAGCATCAGCCGCTAAAACTAAACCTTCACCAAAACCTCGACGAATAGGAATCTGCTCGACATCTTCATCAAAAAGTTTTGTATTAAGTTTTAAGTTTTGATTAAGCATGATTATTTCTTAACTCCTTTAAGGCTTCTTCTCCTTGCTCTTTAGTTGGTGGCTTGCCATGCCACTCATATTTCCTTTCCATAAACGAAACTCCTTTGCCTGGAATTGTATTGGCCATAATTACTGATGGTTTATCAAAAACTGCTTGAGCTTCACCGATAGCGCCTACTATCTGCTCAAAATTGTGCCCATCTATTACTTGAGTATGCCAATTAAATGATTCCCATTTGTCTCTCAATGGCTCTAGTGGCATAATATCTTCGGTATAACCTTCTATTTGAATATTATTTCTATCTATAATAACAGTAAGATTTTGTAATTTTTCCTTTGCTCCGAGCATTACGCCTTCCCAAGTATTTCCTTCATCAAGTTCTCCATCACTCAAAAGACAATAAAATTGTTTAGGAGAATACTTGCCATTATCCATTCTGTCTGCCAAACACATTCCTACTGCCTGAGAAAGACCTGCGCCTAATGGTCCAGAACTTGTTTCTAAAAATTTTAAATATTCTCGGTGAGGATGTCCCTGCAATCTTGAGCCAAATTTTCTTAAAGTTTTTAATTCATTTAGTGGAAAATAACCGGCATGAGCAAGTGTGGCATAATAAACTGGACAAATATGGCCATTAGAAAGTACTAGTCTATCTCTTTCTTCCCACATTGGGTTAGTTGGGTCGTGCTTTAAAATAAAAAAATAAAGGGCGGTAAAAATATCGGCCATCCCAAGTGGTCCGGCTGAGTGCCCGCTTCCTGCTTCAACCAGCATTTCTATAATAGACTGCCGTATTTCATTAGCTTTCCCTTCCATCCATATTTTTTTTTCATCTGTTAGTTGTTGCATTTTTTAAAATTATAAATCTTGAAGTTTAGCCAAAGCTTCTTTAACATCTGGAGCATTAAAAATTGAGGAACTAGAGACAAAACTAAATACTCCCGCTTCTTTAAGTCTAGGAATAGTTTTTTGATTGACTCCAATATCAATTTGAATCGGTACCGAGGAATGATTTTGGTGAAAATTTTTTATTTTATCTATAACATTTTCATCTAAATCTACTCCACTATATCCCACTCGATCATTACCCATAAATTGAACGAAATCTAGTTCTGGTAAAAAAGATTCAAGTATAGAAATATCTCCAGAGGGTTTAATACCAAGACCAATTTCACAATGGGCGTTTTTTATAGTTCTCAAACATTCTTCTATATGATCAGTTGAATCAAGATGAATCACAAAGCTCTTAGCTCCCAGTGATATAAAATCGGAAATATATTCAATCGGGTGGAGTACTAGCATATCAATTTCTAAAATAAAATCATCAATATATGGAAATTTTTCTTCATTTCTGGCAATTTTCATCATCTCCTCAAATTGATTGCCGTTGAACGGCCAAGTTTTGCTGGGAGCATAATTGCCATCTACAACATCCAGTTGCACTTTTTTAACTAAACCCAAAAGTTTGCCAAATCGTTCCCTAACAATATTGAGATTTTGAGGAATTATTGATGGGATGATTTCTATCATAGGAGTAATTTTCAATTTTTAATTTTCATTAAATTTTCAATTTTAGAAATTCTGCGTATATGTCTTTCTTCATTAGAAAAAGCTGTTTCCATCCAAAGTTTGACTGCTTCTTTGGCTTCATCTAATGATAAAAATCGAGCTCCTAAAGAAAGGATGTTTGCATCGTTATGTTCGCGTGAAAGTTTTATGATTTTCAAATTGCCACCATAATATACAGCAGCTTTAATATTCTGAAATCTGTTTGCCACAATTGCTTCACCCTGACCAGAGCCTCCCAAAACTATTGCCCTTGAGCCATCTGTGGCCTCTGAGACTGCTTGTGCGGCCTTTTTTACAAATTCTGGATAATCATCGTCTAGATTTAATTTATATACACCACAGTCCTCTGTCTCATAACCCAACTCTTTAACATACTCAATCAAAGTATTTTTCATCTCAAACCCAGCATGATCCGATGCAAAATATATTTTCATTTTATAAATATTGTCCAGTTTTTAAAGCATGTTTAATGAGTGTAGCGGTGTACCCCATCTCATTGTCATACCAGGCGCAAACTTTAACCAAATTACCATCAACAACTTTAGTGAGTCCTAAATCAGCAATAGAACCATAAAGCGAACCAATAATATCACTAGAAACTAAAGGGTCTTCGGTGACAGTAAAAATACCCTGCCATCTTTCCTCAGCCGCCGCTTCTTTTAATATTTTGTTTACTTCTTCAACACTGGTCTCTCTCTTGGCAATAAAGGTCACATCAGCAATCGAACCAGAAATAATTGGCACGCGCATAGCCAGACCATCAAATTTTCCTTCTAACTCTGGTATTGCCTTTGTTACGGCAATGGCGGCACCTGTTGATGTTGGTACAATATTTTGAGCACCCGCTCTGCCCTCCTTCCAATCTTTTTTATTTGGTCCATCTACAATTGCCTGACTAGCTGTATAACCATGAATAGTATTGAGTACCGCTTTTCCTATCCCAATTTTTTCATTCAAAATCTGAATAAGAGGAGCGGCTGAATTAGTAGTGCAAGAAGCATTAGAACTAATCTGACAAGTGGATAATTTTTCATCATTTATACCCATCAAAATGGTTGCTTGGGTTTCGTCGGAAGGAGAATCTTTGGCGGGCGCGGTTATAATCACTCTCTTGGCTCCAGCTTCAATATGGCCTTTGGCTTTTTCAAAAGAAGTAAAAGCACCGGTTGATTCAATAACCACATCAACATTTAAATCTCTCCAAGGAAGGTTAATTAATTCTTTCTCAGAAATAAATTTCACTTCTTTACTATTTATATTCAAACTAGTTTTACTTTCATTCACCACAACCGGAAACTGGGCTGAGCCATAAGCAGTGTCGTATTTTAAAAGATAAGCGATATTTTCTATGTCACCCAAATCGTTTACCGCTACGATTTCAATTTCAGGCACATTTTGAACGAGCCGAATAAAAGCTCGGCCAATCCTCCCCGCACCATTTATTGCTACACGAATATTTTTATTTTCCATGTTTAAATTATACCAAATATTTGGTTTCAATATAAATATTCGGTGGACAATAAAAGGAGAACCTAGGTAGTTTTGGCTTCGGGGATGTTTAAGGTAAGGGCATCAGACTCACAAACTCCCCCAACACAAGCGAGTTCTTTAGCGCCGATGGTTTGATCATCTTTTTCGTAGAGAACGAGTTTAGAAAAATTAATGTGCTTCAACAATTTCATCCGACGTTCATATTCGTCTTTAGTAATTTCTTCATAAGGAGCGAGCTGGTAGATATGATTATCACGGGGCAAGAAAGAAAGTCCACCCACTATATCCCAATTTTTATAGACGAAGTTTGCTACAGCTATCCATTCTTCATCACCTACATAGATGGTGACTGATGGATTGTGTTCGGTAAAGTTTATTTTGAGTCTCTTCCACTCTTCAAGCATTTCCAGAGCCGTCACATCTTTATTGACCATTGCTTCATCAGGGGCTTTGCAGGGAAATTCTAATACCATCGTGGAGGCGTTTGAAGTAGAGTAGCCGACTTCGGGCAAAGCTGTCACTCCTTGATTTTGAGCGAGTTTAAGAAGTGGATCATTGGCCGAAATCCTAACGCGACGAATGTAGTAATGAGAATACCAAGTATGCATGCCCGAACCCACTCCCAAAAGTTGTCCAGAATTGCCATGGGGTTTGACACAAGTAATGGCAGTTGATTCATTGACGCCAAAACGTTTGGCATATTTTTTATTTGCTTTAATACCCTCATCGCGAAGAATCTGCAAATTTTTATCATCCCGAACAATTTTGTTGTCATAATAGCCAGTAATAGAAACTCCCAAGAGTTGTTCTTTCTCACAATTCTCTTTCCATTCTTTTGAAAGATACTCAAAGTTTGTTAATGTGGCTTGGTAGGTACCGACAATAGTAGCTAGGTGCATCTTCCTTTTCAAGCTTTCCATCGTGTCTTTTGGTCGCACCACTATTGAAGTAAGGTTACAAAATTGTTTTGATTGTAAATAAATTTCTCCACAAGGGTTCATGCCAATTTGCTTTGCATTTTTGATTGATTCCCAGCGGCGTTTTGGCAATTGAACCTCCAAACCTCCTCGATTAAAGATACCACGTTCACCTGAATGAGAAGTAACAAGAGCCGTCCATTCTTCTAAAAATTCTTCGGCCGATGGTTTAACCTCATACACTGCTGAGTTGTTAGCCATTGAACGTTGACCCTCAGTTTGCCAAAAAGCGCCTTTCTTGGCATCACGCATTTCATAATCATCAGGAGCTGAAAGTGAAATAAGAGCAGAACGTCGTACTCCTCCAGCCACCACAATAAGACCTATCTGACAAATTATGTCATGAAGATCAAGAGTGGTAAGTCTGCGACCCTGTCTTGCCAAAATTTTTCTTCTGGTAAATGTCATCAATTCTTGAAGTGGTGCTGGGCCGGAAGCTCGGCCACCCATAGTCTCAAGTTTAGCTCCGGCAGGGCGGATTAGAGAATAATTAATCTCAACTTCCTTCCCGTTTTCCCAAGCTTCACAAGCAGAGACAAATGATTTACACCAACCAACTTTGCTATCTTCTACAACAATTTTTTGAGCTTTTTCTCTAGATTGCTTTTTGATTTGAGGAAACTTGCCTACATTTTCTGGCTCTACCGAATAACCACAGCCAGCGCCACACATTGATACATACATTATTTCTGACAAATCTCTCCACGATACTGGGGCGATGTAAGCACAATTGTATGAACAAACATTTGTTCTGCGGCAAGCTTTGCCAGCCGACCAAAGCAAGCGCATTGAAGGACATATTTCTTGATTTAGAATAGCTTCCTTTATTTCTTTATATTCAGGCTCGGTCAATTTTGAACCCATATTTTCTTTCATAAAATCCATAAAGCGATCTATGGCCTCAATCCATGTTTCTCTGCGCCCCAATTCTTCTCGCCACCTAGCATAAAATTGATAGAAAATAAATTCCTGATAGGGTGTCTTAAAATATTTACTACTTTCGGCAATTTTAACCTTTACCTCTGCCGGTATCATGGCATTTTGTTCTCGCACTTTAGTACGTTCTTGTCTGTAAAGAATATAATTTCTAGCAGTGTTTATATATTCTGAAAGCATCAATTCTTTCTCAACGCTATCTTGAATACCTTCAACTGTAGGCAGAAAATTCTTATATTTTTTACTGATTCTAACTAGATCGGCCACCACTTTATGAGCCACCATTCTAGCCTCAGCTTCCGAACCTTCCCGGGATGCTTTCATGGCCTTATTTATAGCGGTCACTATCCTCTCAAAATCAAAAGAGACTATCGAGCCGTCGCGCTTTTGCACCTTCTTTACGAAATCTTCCATTGCGTTCTTTTTTGATGTTTTCTTGATTTTTTGAGGCATATTTTTTATAAAAAGATTAAAAATTAGTAATTTTTTGCTGTATTTTAATAAAAATTAAAAAACTTAGTTCCTCCATTCTACAATTTTTAGACCAAAAAAACTGTGGATAAGTTTAAAAAATAGTAACCGGAAACATAAAAAATTAAAAAGCAACAAAGTCTCCAATTTGGATGTTATTTTCTGCCAAAAATCCAGACGAGGTTTCTAAAACATATAAACTTAAAACTGGTGCATCTGTTTTAAAAGCATAAAAAATTTTTGGATAAGTTTCTGGACTGACATTTTTTTCTATATGAGTAATTTTTTTATCCTTGTTTAACCAAGCAATATCAATGGCAAATTTCATATCTTTCATCCAAAATCCATAATACCCTTCAGTGTCAAACACAAAGAGCATTCCCTCATTTTCTGCCAATCCATCCTTCCCAGAAAGACCTTGTTCTCTGGTGGCATCAGTATCAACTATTTCAATATTTAGCGTTATTCCATCAATTTTTAAAGTTTTTTTAACATTTTCTGAATTTTGAGCTGATTTATTCCAAAAAACCGCCAAAACAATCAAAACAATCAGCAAAATTTTTAAAATACTCTTTTTCATTCTCTTTGTTTGATGTGTCAAAGGGCATCTTTGACACCTTTGCTTTTTAAGAACTCGCTTAATTTATTTAATGCCACTCTTCTCATACTAATTTCGTTCTTCTCTGACTTATCCATTTCTGCAAAAGTTTTTGTGTGTCCATTTGGTAAGAAAATAGGATCCCAACCAAAGACGGAAACTGCCTGAGGTTGAACTATTTTTCCTTTCACTACTCCTTCAAAAAAGTGGATGTCGTCTTTATCTGCCGCATAACCAATCATTGTTTTGGCTTGTGCTTTATCGTTACCAAATTTTTCAGCAATATCGGCCAACCCCTTGTTTCCCATAGTTTTGAGAAACCATTTTATTAGTGGTCCCGGTAATCCATTCAAGCAGTCAAGATATAAAGAAGTATCTTCAACAATAAATTCGCCGGATGTATGTTTGAATGCTTCTGCAAGCTTGACCTTTATGATCTCGTGTGGATCTATTTCTTGAATTTCTGGCAGATCAATATCTATTTGCTCAACCTTCGGCAGTATTGCTGCCACTTCTTCAAATTTGTTTTTGTTGCCAGTTATAAAATAAAGCATGTTAAGATTAGTAAGTATTGCACAAAATTTACAAAATTATAACATGTCAAAGGGCATCTTTGACACTTTTGGTGTCAAACCTTTCTTTTGTTGTAAGGGAAGGGTTTAGGATGAGTTATCCCTATAACAAAAAACCACTCAAGTGAGCGGTTTTTTGTGATTAACTCAATACGAAATTATCGTCTAAAGTTATCTCTACGAGGACGAGCCTCTTGAGGACGAGCTTCATTTACTGTGAGAGCTCTGCCTTCAATGTCTTTGCCATTCCATGCTTCGATGGCGGCATCTGCTTCGGCATCATTTGTCATAGTTACAAAACCAAAACCTTTAGATACACCTCTTTCTCTGTCCATAATAACGACAGCTTCGGTGACCTCACCGTTTTGAGAAAACATATCTCTCAAATCAGCATCGGCTGTTTTGTAAGGCAAATTGCCTACGAAAAGCTTTTTCATTGCGTACTTTATATGTTACATTGCGATTAAACGACCAAGCGCTCCGCTTGATTGTTCGCGTCTATAAAGCCGCAAAACAAACTAAGAGAAATTCGCTTACCTTTCCAGTATATACCCTTGCGTTATAAAAGTCAAGGTGCTAATATCATTTCATTAAAAGAAGTTCCGGAGCCTAACCTTTCGCAATCCTGTAAATGGCAAGAGATGCGGAAAAGCTTACGGTTTTTTCATTTTATGACAAAACAAACTGTTAGTAAAGAGGAAGTGAAGGAAAGCAAAATGTCCAAAATTTTGGATAATTCTGCATTGCCTCCAGTTAAGGATTCTATTGTTGATGGTATCATTATCGCTATCGCCAAAAATTCTATTTTCGTAGATTTGGCACCCTGGGGTACTGGGGTTATTTTCGGTAGAGAATACATCAATGCTCGTGATTTAATAAAGAAAATTAATATTGGTGACAAAATCACTGGTAAGGTTCTTGGTAGTGACAACAAGGAAGGTTATATAGAAATATCTCTAAAGGAAGCTAAACAGGCCCTTACTTGGAGTGAGGCTGAGGAGGCTATTAGAGATAAAAAAATATTTGAAATTCCAGTCAAGGAGGCTAACAAGGGTGGCTTGATGTTGATTTGGCAAGGTATTACTGGATTCTTACCAGCATCTCAGTTAAAAACAGAACATTATCCAAGAATTTCGGATGGTGATAAAGACAGGATTCTTGATGAGTTAAGAAAATTGGTTGGTCAAAAATTGTCTGTGGCTATTATTGGAGTCAATGCCAAGGAAGGCAAACTGATTTTCTCTGAGAAAGATCTTGAAGGAAACGAAAAGGAAAAAATGATTGACAAGTACAATCTGGGTGACGAATTGGATGGTGAAGTCACTGGTATCGTTGACTTCGGAATATTCGTAAAGATTGATGAGGGGCTAGAAGGATTGGTCCACATATCTGAAATCGATTGGGGATTGGTAGATGATCCTCACAAATTTGCCAAAGTTGGAGATAAAATAAAAATAAAGGTAATTGAGATAAAGGATGGCAAGATCTCCCTCTCTATCAAGGCTATGAAAGACAACCCTTGGACTGAAGCCTCTAAAAAATATAAGAAAGATGATGTGGTCAGCGGAGTGGTTATTAAATTCAACAAGCACGGCGCTTTGGCTTCCATTGAGGAGGGAGTAGCTGGTTTGGTACATGTTTCTGAATTTGGTACTGAAGAAAAATTACGTGAAAAAATAGAGCTCGGTAAAACCTACAACTTCAAAATAAATATTTTTGATCCTAAAGAACAAAAAATGGCTTTGAGTTTTGTTGAGAATAAATAAATACGAAGAAACCCACTATCGGGTTTCTTCAACTCAAACAGTGGGTTATTGGAACTTTTTGTAATAGTTCCTTTGTTTCGCTACCTCTTTTGCGTAACTAAACAATGAACAAATCTGCCGGCTGTTACGTTCAAGTTTAAGTGATTGGGCCCCACCTTCAACAGGTGAACCGTCCCATGGAAACGGTGGCGAGTTCGGGTACTTACTCTTAATTGTTGTCTTGTATGACCTTTCGTCTATCTGAGCGATCTCACACATGACATCAAGCTCAGAAATCTGGTCAAGAACTTGTTCTTGGGTGGCTTTTTTGCCAAACAAGTTTTGAAAAGCCGCTTCGTTTTCTTTGGCATTATTATCTTGATTGGAGCTAAACCAAAAAAGAGTACCTACTAAAACAGCTAGTAAAGCTAAAATTGGTCCAAAACGCATTTTTTCACCTCTGTATATATTAAACTCTTAATTGAATATTTGTCAATGGCAAGAAGTTTTGTTAAACATATTCATAGCCCTATCCCGTCCATCAGTTATAAGAGTTTGCACGGCTTCACTCGCCTTTTTGAGCGTTTTTTTGAGGGTGTCGGCTTCTGAGGGTTTGAATTTACCTAAAATAAAATCCAAAACTTTCTGCTCACCTTCGGGTTTTTTAGCTCTACCTTTGGCGGTAGCCGGAGAAATACCTACTCTTACCCTCACAAATTCTAGAGTTTTAACGGCTTTGACCACTGAATCTAACCCTCGATGTCCCCCCACCCCTTTATTATAAGAAATTTTTAATGTGCCTAACGGCAAATCTAAATCATCATGCACCACAATTAAATTTTCTAACCCTTTTTTGGATGTTTTTAATTTTGGTTTAACAAAATAGGAAACAGCTTTGCCTGAATTGTTCATAAATGTTTCAGGCAAAATAAGAGTTATTTTTTCCTTACCAATTTTATCTTCTAAAATTAAAGCATTCGCCTTTTTATTAATTTTTAAATCTTCAATTTTTAAATCCTTTAATAATCTCAAAACTGCCATCCGCCCAGTGTTGTGGCGGCTGTGTTCATATTCTTCTCCGGGGTTACCCAAACCTACGATAAAAAACATAAATTTTGAATTAATTGCTATATGTAATATAATGACTGAAATTATGGAAGAAAACAACAACCCGCAAGAAAAATCATCATTTTGGGAATTTGTCCGATACGCTATTATTGCCTTACTTATTGTAATCCCCTTTCGTATTTTTATTGCTCAACCTTATGTGGTCAGCGGTTCTTCAATGGACCCAACCTTTAAGGATGCTGATTATTTAATTGTTGACCAATTGAGCAAAAGATTTGAAGAACCAGCACGCGAATCTGTAGTTATTATAAAATATCCCAAAGATCCTTCCAAATTTTTTATAAAGAGATTGATTGCTTTCCCAAATGAAAAAGTAGAAATTAAAGATGGCATTGTCACTGTTTTTAATGATGTCAATCCAGGTGGTATCACCATCAAAGACCCTTATGTTGTTTTCAAAAAAAGTGAAAATTTTACTGCCCAATTAGCTGAGGATGAATATTTTGTAATGGGAGACAATCGAGCTGGCAGTTCTGACTCTCGCATATGGGGACCGGTACCTAAAAAATACATTATAGGTAGACCGATTATTAGATTAATGCCGTTAAACAAGATTAATGTTTGGCCGGGCTTGTATTAGATTATAATTTTCAAACCAAAATGACAGAACAAAAACCAATTCAGAATCGGGACGCTAAGGAAATAAACGAAGCCGGTAAAATCGCTAGATTTTACGGTTTTAAGCCAATTATTTCACCCATAGTTGAAAAACAAGATTTTGAATTAGTAAAGAATTTTAACCAAGACTCGCACCCAGCTGAAAATGCCGCTCTTTTGCGTATTTATTTTGAAGACCGAATGATGTCATTGCCTCAACCACATATGCTTTTTTGCGAACGTCCTTTTCGTGGTATCAAGGAAAAAAAGAAGCCCTTGCATCTAGAAGCTTCATTAATCTCAATAGGTTCATCTAAAAGTGTTTGCGAATGCCTTTCTATTCAGACCTGCATTACCATTTTAAATAAACTTGGTTACAAAAACATTGAGGTTCATTTAAATTCAGTAGGAGATAAAGATTCAATGAATGAATTTCAAAAAAAATTGATGATATTTATAAAAAAGAATTACAATTCTTTTCCGACCGATTTGAGACAAATTGTTAAAAAAGATCCTTTCGCTATTTTGAGAAAAAAACAAGAGGAGTGGCAGGAATTTCAAACAGAATGTCCAAAATCACTAGATTTTTTGTCTGAAACTAGCAGAACTCATTTTAAAGAAATACTTGAGTTTTTAGAGATACTGGAAATCCCCTACCAGATAGACCATCACCTGGTCAGCAATCCTGATATTAGTTCCGAGACAATATTTTCTTTAGTAGATAATTCTGTAGCTAATGAACAAAATCAAAAAGGGGAGCTGGCCTATGGTTTTCGCTTTAATCGATTGGCAAAGAAATTAGGCTATAAAAAAGATTTAGCTTGCAGTATTTTAAATATCTCCGCCAAGCTCAAAAAGAATTTAACTAAAGTAAAAGCAAAAACAGTCAAACCTCAATTTTATTTAATTCAATTCGGTCCGGAAGCCAAATTAAAAAGTTTTTTGGTCCTAGAAGAACTTTACAAAGCCGGGGCCAGTGTTATTCATTCTATCGCTAAAGATAAATTAAGCAGTCAAATAGGAATTGCTGAAAATTCAGACGCCACTTATATTATTTTACTTGGCCAAAAAGAAGCCTTAGAAAATTCAGTGGTTATCCGCAACACTCTCACCCGCGCTCAAGAAATAGTCCCTATATTTAATTTGACTGAGAAGGTTAAGGAATTGATATAACCCCGCCCCAGACAAAGCCCTGTGTTCTGTCTTAGACGGGGTTTTGTTTTATTTAAAATTTACAACACACATCCCAAAACTCAAAGGTGCCCTTTGACACTTTAATCCCGAACTGACCCAACCCCGCATACCTTTGGTATGCCGCCCCTCACCTTGACAAGGTGAGGGGCAAGACGCCGAAAGGCGGATGGGGTGGGGTCATTTTGCATAAAAAATAAAGGTGTGATAGGATATTGCCTATGGCGATAAACGTAGAAGTAACAAAAAGTGGCAATGACAATAATTTAGGATTGATTCGAAAATTTACTAAAAGAGTGCAGGGCTCTGGTATTTTGTCACGTTTAAGAAGCCGAAGATACAGCTGTCGAAAACTCTCTGAATATGTAAAAAAGAAAAAGACCTTAAAGAAAATAAAAAATAAATCTAAAATTCGCGAGCTTATCAAGATGGGTAAAATGCCCGGTACACTAGACTAGATGGTTAAAAAATTACCTGTTGAAAAAATAAAAAATGATATTTTAGGAAAGCATTACGAGCTTTTTTTTGCTTTTATAGACAAAAATCGATCTAAGTTTTTAAATAATAAATATAGAAAAATAAATAAAGCTACTGATATTTTATCTTTCCCGCTTTCAAAAGATTGCGGAGAAATTTTAATTTGTCGCGATATGGCGAAAATAAAAGCGCCTAAATTTGGGATGACTCCTGCAAATTATTTGTTATTTTTAGTTATCCACGGATGTCTTCATTTGAAAGGCTTGAAACATGGTGTTAAAATGGAAAGATATGAGTTCACACATTACAGCCGGTATAGACATAGGAACATATGAAGTACGTGTGGTCGTCGCTGAACAAGATGAAAAAAATTCTTTGCCAACGGTTTTAGGAACCGGCAGAGCCGAATCAAAAGGTCTAAGGCATGGCTATATCATAAATACTGCTGATGTTACCAGAAGTGTTATTCTCGCAGTAGCGCAGGCGCAAAAATCTTCTGGTATTAAAATAAAAAAAGCTTTTATTTCTATTGGCGGAGTTGGCCTCTCTGGGGTCAATTCTCAGGGTTCAACTATCATTAGTCGCGCTGATCAAGAAATAACCAATGCGGATACAGAACAGGCCGTTCTAGTTGCAGAAGAATCCATACCAGTCGCACTAATTCAAAATAGGAAAATAATTTATTCAATTCCAATTTCATGGAAAGTTGACGGCAAACCGGTTTTGGGTAGAGTCCTTGGTATGAAAGGAGTAAAACTAGAAACCAAAGCGCTTTTTGTTAGTTGTATTGAATCTCATTTGGATGACTTGATTGAAGCAGTGGAAGAAGCCGGCATAGAAGTGATTGATGTGGTTGCTTCTCCCATTGCTGCCTCCTTTGTTACTCTCACAAAAAGTCAAAAAATTGCCGGTTGTGTACTGGCCAATATTGGGGCTGAAACAGTTTCTATAGTTGTTTTTGAAAATAATATACCAATATCTCTAGAAATATTTCCCCTTGGCGGTTCAGATATTACCAACGATATCGCCTTGGGTCTTAAAATATCTTTAGAAGAAGCAGAATCAATAAAACTTGGCGGTGTGACCGCTACCAGTTATTCAAAAAAGAAATTAGAGGAAATCGTCTCAGCCCGACTTGGTGATATTTTTGAATTAATTGAAGTTCATCTTAAAAAAATTGGTAAATCAGGTGTCCTACCTGCTGGTATAATAATAACTGGTGGCACTTCTTCAATTGGTCAAATTGAGGACTTGGCTAGAAGTTATCTGCGTCTTCCTTCTCGCATTGCTTCTTTAAATATAGGTAACGGTAAATTTCAAATAAAGGACTCCTCATGGTCAGTTGCCTATGGTCTCTGTATCATTAGTAATCTCTCAGACGAAGAAGAAAGATTGGGCCTTAAAAAGCAGAGTAAAAACTTTTTTAACAAAATATTTAGAATCCTAAAGCAGTTTCTACCCTAGTTTTTACAACACATTTTATGACATAAGCAACCTTTGTTTTTTAGGGGAATTTTGATAGTATGATGTTGCCTAATAGCTTTCAAATTTAAATAAAAATATGCCACAAATAAAACCAGAAATAGAAGTTTTCGCTAGAATTAAGGTTATCGGAGTTGGTGGTTCCGGCAAGAATGCGGTGAACCATATGATTAATTCCAAAGTGAAAGGAGTGGAATTTATTGCGGTTAATACTGATGCTCAAGACTTACATCACTCAGAAGCAAAAAAGAAAATACATATTGGCAAAAACTTAACTAGAGGTTTAGGTACCGGTATGAATCCTGAACTTGGTAAACGCGCAGTAGAAGAAACCAAAGAAGAAATCCAAGAAGCCATTAAGGGAGCTGATATGACTTTTATTGCCTACGGAATGGGAGGGGGTACTGGTACTGGAGCTGGTCCAGTAATTGCTCGCACTTCTAAGGAATTGGGTGCTCTGACCGTGGGAGTAGTGACCAAACCTTTTTCATTTGAAGGCCAACAAAAAATGCGTTTGGCAGAAGTTGGTTTAGAAGAACTCCGCCAATCAGTAGACGCTTTGATAATTATTCCAAACGACAGACTTTTGGCCACGATAGATAAAGATACTTCCGCTAAAAGCGCTTTTGCAATGTGTGATGATATTTTGAAACAGGCGGTTGAAGGCATCTCTGATTTGATTACTATGCCTGGTATCATCAATATAGACTTCGCCGACGTCAGAGCCATTATGGAGGGCGCGGGTGGGGCACTGATGGGTATCGGCCGAGCCAGTGGTGAAAAAAGGGCCGAGGAAGCCGCTAAATTGGCTATTAATTCTCCTCTTTTGGAAGTTTCAATCAACGGGGCAAAAGGTGTCTTGTTCTCTATCGCCGGCGGTGACGATTTAACAATGTTTGAAATACATGATGCCGCCAAGTTTATCACTGAATCAGTAGACCCAAATGCTAAAATTATTTTTGGAACCGTGCGTGATGAAAAACTCAAAAAAGGCGAAGTTAAAATTACCGTCATTGCCAGCGGCTTCCCAGAGAATTATATGAAGAAAAATTTATTTGGAGACAGGGGCGCAGAGGATGGAGAAAATAAAGGCAAAATATTTAATTCTGTTTTTGGCAAAGACGAAAAGAAAGACAAAGAAAATAAAAAAGAAGAAGAGACGGAAGAGAAAAAACAAAATATTATAGATGACGACGACGAATGGGGCGCAGTCCCAGCATTCCTCCGACGCTCGAAGTTGAAATAACTCATCCCCCAGCCCCCTTCTCTTACAACAAGAGAAGGGGGTTTTGGAAATAACACATTTCCTGTATAATAAAATTATGTACGATTTAATTATTATTGGTGGTGGACCAGCAGGAGCAGCGGCGGGAGTTTATGCGGCGCGAAAGCAGATAAAAACCGCTATTATCGCTGAAATATTTGGTGGTCAAAGTATGGAATCAAGCGAAATCCAAAACTGGGTAGGTACTCCCGCCATTTCTGGTATAGATTTAGCTAAAAATTTAAAAGAACATATAAAATTTTACGGCAAGGAATTTGTAAATATGAAAGAAGGTGAGGTTGTCAGTAATGTAGAACATATTGAGAGAGATGGCTTCTTGGTTACAACCAATAAAGACATTTATAAAACAAAAACAGTTTTAGTAACCACTGGTAGTTCTCGCAAAAAACTTGATATAGAGGGGGCAAAAGAGTTTGAAGGTAGGGGTATCACCTATTGCGCTTCGTGTGATGGGCCGTTTTTTGCTGACAAGGATGTGGTAGTTATAGGCGGCGGTAATGCTGGTTTTGAAACTGCCGCTCAACTGCTCGCCTATTGTAAAAGTGTCACTTTGATAAGCCGTGGTGAATTTAGGGCTGACCCTGTAACAGTTGAAAAGGTATTAGCTAACCCCAAAATGAAATCCTTAACCAATGCCATACCAGTCAAAATAAATGGTGAGACATTTGTAAAATCATTAATTTATAAAAGAGTGGCTCCGTTTGCTCAAGATAATATAGAAATCAAAGTTGACGGCATATTTGTAGAAATAGGCCACTCTCCTGCCACATATTTCGTAGAAAATTTAGTTGAAATGGATGAATTCAAGCATATTAAAACTGACCCAAGAACCCAAAGAACAAGCCAGCAAGGCATATGGGCCGCCGGAGATTGTACTGATGGCCTCTATCATCAAAACAACATCGCCGCCGGCGACGCCGTCAAGGCTCTTGAGGATATTTATTTGGAGTTAGCCAAAAAATAACTCCCCCAGCCCCCTCTTACATTAAGAGGGGGAGAAAAAAGAAGAGTATATTCCCTTCCTATTTCCCCCTTAAGATAAGGGGGATTAAGGTGGTTATGAACGGAAAAGTTATGATGTTATTTCGGAGTACCGAACATTTGGACCACAAAGATGGCTGTACGGCCTTTGTAAAGACCGGTAGAGGTGGCAATACCTATTTCAGTATATTTTGGATTCATTATATTTAAAAAATGACCCCGAGAATTCATCCAGGCAGTTTCTACATCTTCGCTATTTTCAAAATTAACCGCTAAATTTTCTCCAGCATATTTATATTGATATCCGGCTTGTATAAACCAATACCAAGGAGTTAAACCCTCTGGTGTGTTGTGAGCAAAATAACCTCTTGATGCCATATTGTCGGCCTTCATTTGTGCCGCCTTCTCAAGAATTGGGTTTACGGCAAGTTCTCCCACATTAGCGGCTACCCTGTCCTTATTGGTCAAATTTACGAGCACAGAGGCATAAATAGCTGAAAGTGAATCAAGAACACCCGTTCTAAAAGATGGGGCCACTCCCACCAAAACAACTAAAATAATCAAACAAACAATAGCAATTTTTAATTTCATAATTTCTTTATATTTCTTACCCGTTATCAACAGTATAACATTTTTAATATAAAATGCTATACTTGTAAATAGTGGTTGGTGGTGTTAAGCAACAAGTCAACTACAAATTTATAAGTAATTTATTAAAATATGAAAAAAATTAAGTATATCGTGGCGACTGCTTTGTTTTTGGCGATGTTTGCGGGTAGTACTGGTATTGCTTCCGCCCAGACATCATCCAGCACAGAAGCTTTGATGGCTCAAGTCCAGTCATTGCTTAAGCAAATAAAATCGCTTCAAGATCAGATGGTCGTCCTAAATAATCAAAGGATGCAGCTGAAAACTGAATTGCAACAGACATTGCAATTAACAAAGTCATTAAGACTTGGAATGACAAGTGATGAAGTTAAATTACTTCAGGAAATGTTGGCGACTGATTCAGATATTTATCCGGAAGGTTTGACCACTGGATTCTTTGGTCCTCTCACCGAAAAAGCGGTCAAAAAATTCCAGAAAAAATTTGGCATTGAACAAGCGGGTGAAGTTGGTCCAAAAACCCGAGCCAGGATTAATGCTTTGTTATCAGAAGGGCTTGGTAGTGCCGGCAAATTACCCCCTGGGTGGGCTAAAAAAGTGGACTCAATGAAAGAAATAGAAGATGAGGATGATGATGACGATGGTGATGATGATTCCGATTCAGGACAAGCAAAAATTACTATTTGTCACAAAGGACAAACATTAAGAGTTTCATCCTCCGCTTTTTGGGGTCACCACAATCATGGTGATACAATGAATGCTTGCGGTACTACTGCGGTTTCTACTCCAACAACTGACACCACCGCTCCGGTCATAAGTAATTTGGCATCTACCACCGCAACTACCACCGCTTATGTATCTTGGACTACTAATGAAAATGCTACTTCAATTCTTTGGTACAGTACTGTTACTCCGGTAAGTACCAGTACAGCTACAAAACTTGAAACTAGTAGCTTAAAAACTGCTCATTCATATAGTATTGCCGATCTTGCTTCAACTACGACTTACTATTATTTAGTTAAAGTTGTAGATGTAGCTGGTAATATCGCTACCAGCACCGAGCATTCCTTCTTAACTATAGGAAATTAATCTTCTGTAATTAACGACTAAAATAAAAACACCCCAGATTTATCAGGGGTGTTTTTGTTTTAGCATTTCAAAAATAGTCTTATTTAATTTACAAGATTATAAACATATAAACCAACTGAGATGAGCAAAGCTATAACAAATATAGGAATCGGACAGTATTGGCCCAATAGGAAAGCAATAACGATAGCTAAAGCAGAAAATAATCCGAAGAAAGCATAAAACTTTTGTCTAATTTCTTCTTCCGGCAAACCTTTTCTTTTGTATCTTGGTCTTAAAGCAAATCTCCAAATGAGATAAATAACCAAAAGCATTAGAAGAGCGATAAGTGAACATTTAGAAACCAAACCATTCCAACCAGAGCTAAATACAGAGGCTAAATTGCCTTCATTAAATGCTCCTGCCACCTCTCCGTTTCCTTCTAACTCCGTCGAGCCGATGCCAGAAATTCCCAGAGGACCAGAGGTTATAATGTTGCCAGTTTGAGAAGATATCGGTACAGTAAACTTGTGTTCATAGCTTATGGTTGGTGGCGAGGCGCGAGAAACTACCCGATATACATAAGTTTCTCCCGGTGTAAGACCGGTCAAAAGTACTGAGTGATGTATTACTTTTATTGTATTCTCCGTTGTGATAGATGGATAACCAAAATTTGGCAGAGTTAAATTCAAAGTATACTGACCCCCAGAAGCTAACCCATAAATGACTTGACTAGTTGAAAGAAGGTTTGTCTCCCAGGTTATGGTGGCTGTTGTTGAGACTTCAATTGCTTTTTCATTAAAAATAATCAGATGACGTGAACCGCCTCCACCACCTCCGCCAGAACCGAGAATTGTGGTGCCACCGCCATTGTCGCCGCCGTTGGTATCTTCCTCATCCCCTATCACTGTATCGCCACAGCTCGTCTGCCCCCCTTGAAATCCAACACAGACATCAAAACCCAAAGTTTTACCTTGATAAGAATTATCGTTTGAATTAATAAATAAAATAGTGTAAGTGAAAGTTTTGGATTGTCCGTTTGAAAGGGTACCGAGAGAAACTTCACCAGCAGTCCCAAAGAAATTAGTAAGAGTATTGTCAAATAAGGTTCCATCACTTCCCACTATCTTAAGACGCAAGAGACCTCCAAAATTATTATTATCTAAAATATTTATTGCTTCAGTCAAAATAGTCTGTGTTGCGCCAGAATTATTCGCCACAGTCACAACACCAGATGTTTCGTCTAAGGGAAGAAAATTTGGTTTAACAAAAAGCGGATTCGGAACAAATTGAACATCTAGTGGTATCTGAGCAAAAGCAACACTAGCAAAACCACCCAGCATTATTATGACAGCGATTGGAAGTATGAGTTTTTTAATAAATTTTTTCATATATTTATTCGGTTGGTGTTATTGGTGGTGGTTCTAGTAAAACAACGGGTTCGGATTCTTTTGCTGGTTCAATTAATATTTCCGTTTCTATTACGATTTCTGGTGTTGAAGAAGCTGTTTCTGTAATAATCTCGGCTGTGGTTGTTGATATTTCGGTCGTTGTGGTGGCTATTTCTGAAGTGGTAGTTGCATTTTCTGCCACCAACGGCTCATTTCCTGCCATTTGAGCTGTTACAACGACCTCACCCCCGCCCTCTCCTTGCGAAGGAGAGGGAGCCAAAACCTCCTCTATTTTATTAGGTCCGCCCGGTGTTGGTATTGGATCAACCCAGCCGCCAGTGCCGTCTGGAATACGAGCATAAGATTTATTATCGGGAGCATCAGTTGTATATGTATACGAATCAACAATACTTGCTCCAGCATTAAATAGTTTTACAGTGTCACCATCATTATTCAAAGAAAAATTGTGAGAATTACAAGAAGAATCGACATAACGATAAACCACTAAAAATCCATGGCCCAAAATAGTTGTTCCACCTGTATTTGTTCTACAACTTTCAATATCAATACGATGTGTGTTATCCACATCAGTCAGATAGTAACCGCTCAAATCAATTGGGGAATCAGTATTGTTGTATAGTTCAACCCATTCACCATCTGGCATAGGATTACCATCTGTTCCACTACCCTCTGGATTAGGTAAAAATTCATTCAAAACCACATCTGGTACTACTGGCGCGACCTGCCCTATTGTTATTGAGCCAGTCATTTCATCTATATCATTAAAACCACTTGAGCTTTCCTCAAAATTTGTCTGCCATGCGGTGTAAATTATTTTGAAATTGCATGTTCCTGTGGGTGCACCATCAGCTACCGAGAATGTAAAATCCCATAAAACTTGGCCAACAGGAGTACTAGTAGCAGAAACAAAATTACTTAATGAACTTGAAATATTTTGAGGTGAACTTGAGGCAGATATCGTAATATTATCGCAGGCAGAGTTGTCGCTACTTGTGGTTGTACTGATGACAAAATACTTAAAATCCAAATCGTCTAGATTAAATTTTGATAAGGCAATCGTGGTCGTGGTTGCATTGCCTGGAAGCATTGTCTCAGAAAAATTGTCCGGATAAATATTCATGTCCAATGCTGACGCTTGGAATATATTGCCTACCGAAATTTCACTATCGCTATAAAAAGCATTGGTGATAGGGATATAAAACATAACCGCATTCATCACTACTAAAAGCAAAACAGCCGCAAATTTGTATGAGACTTCTTCAAACTTTTTAGAAACAAAATATTTCAAGATTTTTTTGAAAATCCTTTTGTTTCTTCTTTGTCTTGCTAATGCTGTTTTATACATTATCTTCAATATTATTCTCTTTTTTTGATTTCTTACCCTGAGTTTGTCGAAGGGTCTTCAATTCCCTCACTATTTTTGCTACTTCATCATATGCGATATAAAGAGCTGGCAAACCGATGAGGAGAGCAAAGCCCAAAGGTTTTTTGGCAAAATCCATAATGTAGCCGAGATAAGGAACAGAGAAAATAACTTTGCCTATAATTTCGCTTTGTCTTACTTCCGTTGGGTCGGGACTATTGTTGGCGTCTCCTTTAACTGTGTAAATAACTACCCCGCTTTCAGCTTTGATGGCAATAATACGGTGAGTAGTCGGAATATCTTTTTTGGTGTCTTTGCCGAAAGTTATAATGTCTCCTTCTTTATATATGCTTTCAGGTTTTATCACTACCAGTCCGCCGGTTTTAATAGTCGGCTCCATAGAGCCCGACTGCACAATTTTTATTTCCAGTTTGCCGGGAATTGGTAAAATACTAGCAAAAATAACAACAGCGATAAAAATCACTATGGCCACGAAAATAAAGTATCCGATTTTATAGAGTTTGTTCATTTTTGAGAGGGTGACCCTTGAAGAATTTGCCCCAAAGGGTCACCCTCAAGATTCCCTTTGGTTTTTTAACCTCCTCCCGACCTCCTCCTTA
>JBBTQO010000003.1:0-3136 GCA_038065655.1 Patescibacteria group bacterium
TATTCCAAATGTAAGAAATTTTTTAGTCATTTATTTTTTCCCCTCATTTTTATGGTGTTTGACAGAATGGATCAGTGTTTGGATCACAGTTGGTTTGGTCACTCGCTGGAGCCGAAGGAGAAACCAAGGTACCACCAGTTGGAGACTGACTTGTGTCTGGCATTTCAGCGCCAACAAATGTTGTGTCTTGGGGATTATCAAAATAATCTGTTGTTGTTTGCCCTGTACTGCTTGCGAGCTGAGTAGTCAAGATTTGATTGTTATTGGATGGATCTTCCTTGTTTGCTCCCCCCAAACCCCCATCTCCCAGAACCTTTGAAATCAATTGTGTTAAAAGGGAACCTATAATTTCATTAAATTCATCTGCTACTGCCAATTTTTCATTTCCCATCCCCAATTGTTTGTTTAGTTGGTCAGAAATTACAGAACCGGGAGTGACCGTTTCTTCTTTTAAGCATGGTCCTGGTTCAGTAACTTGCTTTGTTGTTCCTGGGAGATATTTATTGGTACCATCACTCTGGAGTTCAAATTTTCCTGGTTCTTCTACTGTTCTAACTGTTGGAACTCCTGGCACAGTACATTTTTTCTTGCTCATAATACCTTTACCCTGGAGAAGGTCTTCCTTTTTTATGCCTACTTTGTTGGCAATTTGATTTGCTAAACTCCCCTCAGCTTGCAAGTATGCCCCAATTGGATTGTTTTGTTGCACCTGCGTGAGTTCAAAAAACCCGTCCCAACCGCCTTGCTCAAAATCACCCATAAAATCGTCAACATTATCAATTACACCAGCTAAGGTGCATCGCCATGCCCCTTCATCATTATTTCTGTTGTAGCTATTTACCAAAGCCAATTTTATTTTTGCTGACATATCTCCGCAAAGGAAGTTTAAATTTGGATTAGTAAATATAAATTGTCCGGCCACCTGGTTTCCTATATTTCCAAAAAATGCAGCGGGGTCTGTGACATATGCGGGGCTACCTTGAAAACCTCTGTTTATCCATTCGACGGCGCCGGCAGACATACGGTCTATAACCAAATTAATGATTGCCCAAGCGACGCTATCCAAACCATAATCCTTTAAAAATTTACCCCAATTTGGCACGAAGTTTCCTGGGTCCCATGTTATCCATTGAGCTCTTGCTGGAATCGCAAAAACAGGAGAGAAAATAAAGGTGATTATTAAAACAAAAGTGATAATTTTTTTATATAAATTTTTCATTATTTTCTTATTAATTATATTCCATATAGTAAGTAGTAGCCACCGCTACCTTGTTTATAAACGACCTTATTTTTCATAATAAAAGAAATGGTTGCCTGCAGAGCCTGTTTGTATTTTGTTCCTCCTTCTTGATAAATTTGCATTCCAGACAATCCTCTAAGCGGGTCAGCTAAAACATTTTTTGCTTCTCTTAGTGCTGTTGCCATAGAGGCCACTCCGTTTGTCAAATCTAGATGGGCTTTGATAAATGTTTTTGGCACGGGCATTTTTATTAACTCAGTTTTTATTTTTTCATATGTGGTAATAATTGTGTCTAGTTCATCAAGCTTAGATTGTTCGCCTGAACTTATGGCAGCGCCTATTATTTCCAATTCGTTTTTAACTGTCTGAGGTTTGTTATTTCTCAACATATTTCCTAAGTTTTCACCATATCCTGCAATAGAAGTTATTCCGTTGTCTGCGACCAGATTTAGCTTTGATGAGTCTATCTTTTGAAGATTTGTTTTGCCTACGTAATTTAAGCTTTGATCAATCAATTTTTGAGTAGATTCTCCCGTCAACACCCCGCTTTGTTTTAGGGCCAAATAATTTGACACCAAAGCCACCGATACAGCATCGGTCTTTGTTTGGTTTTCAGTATTTTTTTCTGTTGTTGGACTTATATTTTCTATGTTTAAACCACTCAGTTCATTTTGCCAGTTTTGATTTTCGGGTATGCTTACTTTTTCTCCAGCTACCAAATCGCTGGCAAAGTTTATGGCAGTGCTACTTTTATCTCTACCAAAAGTAATAATAATAGCCACTACTAAAGCGGCTGTTAATATAAATACACTCAAAACTTTTTTGCTTGGCAAAATCACAATTAAATTATATCACAAGAAATTATTCTAATTGCTCTAATTGTTCATAATTATTCTAAATAAGCTCTAATCATAAATTCCCAAATTTAGGAATTGAGATTTTGGTGTTTGTTTAGGTAAATTAGGTCAATTAGAAATTAGAGTAATTCTTTAGTTAAATTTAACCAATCTTCCACTTTCAAATCCTCCGCTCGTGCTTTTTCAGAAATCCCGCATTTCTCAAAAACCTCTTTTATCTCTAAATTTCCAAGGACTGTCCTTGGAATGTTTTTGGGGTTAGAAATAAGGTTTTTTTTGAGCAGCTTTCTTTTATGGGCGAATCCTGCTTTTAAAATCTCAAAAAATTTTTGCTCCATTTCTTCGTTTCCTTTCGGCCCCCCCTCTTGTTGTAAGAGGGGGTTGGGGGGCGTTATTTTTTCAAATCTATTTTTACTTATATCCCTTATAGCAATAATAGCCGAATCAACTTTTGGTTTAGGGTTAAAACTTCCCGCTTTTATAACTCCCCCATATTCTGGTGTGCCATAAACTTTTATTGAAATGCTTAAAATTGATTCTTTCTCATCCCTCGCCATGATTCTATCGGCTACTTCTTTTTGAACCACAAAAGTTAAAGATTTGGGCGGGTTTTCTGATTCTAAAACTTTTTTAAACAAGGCGCCTGTTATGTAATATGGTATGTTTCCTACCAGCTTAAAATTGTCAAAGGGCGTCTTTTGGGACCGGGGCATTTCAAAGACGCCCTTTGACAATTTTAAAATATCGCCCTCAATAATTTTCAATTTATTCTCTTTAATTTCTTTATTAAATTTGTTATTTAAAAACTCAACCATTCTTTCGTCTTTTTCAATCGCCACAACCTTTTTTGCTCTTTCTAAAAACAGTTCAGTTAAAGATCCCTCCCCTGGTCCAACTTCTACCACCACATCTTCTTTTCCAATTTGCGCAAAATCAGCTATTTTTTTCAAAATGCCTTTATCTTTCAAAAAATTTTGTCCTAATGACTTTTTTGCTTGCATGCCCCATAATACAATAACAATTTAGTATTTAAATCAAT
>JBBTQO010000003.1:3236-9958 GCA_038065655.1 Patescibacteria group bacterium
TTTCTTTTTATTTTTCTTGGATGTTTGCCGTTTGTACCAATGATATTGTTGATGAGGAAATAGACTCTATCTCTGATCCTGCTCGTCCCCTTGTTGCCAATTCTTTAAATAAGGAAGATATGAAACAGGCCTCGTATATTTTCTTGGTGGCCACCATTATTTCCGGATTTTTAGCTGGCTATACCGCCCTTTTCTTTGTTCTTGCTTTTACCGCTCTTTATTATGTTTATAGTGTGCCTCCAACTAGATATAAAATTATTCCATTTTTCTCCTCTTTTATTATTGGTCTTTGTTGCTTGACCGCTGTTTTGGCTGGTTTTTTCCTTCTTTCACCCCTCAAATATGTAGCAATTTTCCCCTTCAAATTAACTCTGGCGGTGGTTGTCATCTTTTCGTTGCTAGCTAATGTGAGAGATATGAAAGATATAGCTGGGGACAAAGCCGCCGGCATCAAAACAGTGCCTATAGTATTTGGCGATATCTGGGGGCCAAAAGTGGTGGGCATTTTTACGAGCATTTCTTTTTTACTTGTGCCAATTTTTTCTGGTATTTATATTTTATTTATAGCCGCAATTCCAACGGCTCTTGCTTCTTGGTATTACATAAATAAAAAACCTTATAACGAAAAACCGGTAGTAAAAACCTATTTCTTTTTTGTATTAGCAAGTCTGCTGCTATTGTTTTCATAAGTTTGCTAAAAAAGTTGTCCACAGGTTATAATTTGCCATTATCGTATCATTTTGATACGATAATGTGTATTAAATGATACGATAATGATAAAATTAAACCAAAGAGAGAACAAAGTAATAGAAATAGTTAGAAATTTGGGAAAATCCAAATCTTCTGATATCCACAAAAACCTCCTACTCGTCGAGGAGGTCTCTTTGGTGACTGTAAAACGTCTTTTGTCAAAAATGGAATCTGAGAAAATTTTAGTTTCTGGTGGTATTGGGAGATCAACCGCGTATTCTTTAAATGATTTTGGAAAATTGATTTCAAGCGTAGATGCATCTGTATATTGTCAAACAGAGCCAGATAAAAGGAATGGGGCAAAAGAATATAATTATAATTTATTTGAAAATATCAATTTCTATCCTTTTTTGGATGAAGAACTAAAGATTTTAACAAAGGCTACAAATTATTACAAAGAAAAAATAAAAAATGTTTCGGAAACCATTCATAAAAAAGAATTAGAAAGATTTATCATAGAACTATCATGGAAATCCTCCAAAATTGAAGGCAATACATATACCCTACTGGATACAGAAAACCTTATTTCGCATGGTATTGAATTGCCTGGTCACAAAAAAGAAGAGGCTTTGATGATATTAAATCATAAAAAAGCTTTTGATTTTATATATAAAAACAGAGCAGAATTTAAAGAACTAAATATCAAAAATTTGGAAAGCATCCATTCAATTCTCATTGAAGACTTGAATATTAAAAATAATATTCGCTCAAAACCTGTTGGGGTGCTTGGCTCTATTTATAAACCTCTTGATAATCAGTATCAAATCAGAGAAGCTGTAGAAAATCTTGCTAAAGCCGTTTCTAAAATGTCAGATGGATATGCCAAAGCCCTAGTATCAATTTTGGGCATAAGTTATATACAACCATTTGAAGATGGTAATAAAAGAACGGGCCGACTTTTTGCCAACGCGATGCTTTTGGCTTATGGGCTGCCACCCCTTTCGTATAGGAGTGTAGACGAAAAAGATTACAGAGAAGCTGTACTGGTTTTTTATGAACTGAATTCTTTGATTGCTTTCAAAAAAATATTTATAACTCAATATGATTTTTCTGCCAGGAATTATTTGATAAGCTAAAACTCAATGTGAAGGAGGGGTTTGTGTTTGGGGATGTAGTCTAAAAACTCGTGCTCTAAGTACTCATCTGGGATTTCCAAAATAAATTCTGAGGGGATATTAATTCCTCGACTACCAAAAATGGTGCGAGTTTGGGCGTAGGAGAGAAAAAGTTTTTTCTTGGTGCGAGTGATAGCTACATAAAAAAGCCGACGCTCTTCTTCGGAATCTTCTTCACTTGTATTTTCATCATCTCGATTGTGAGGAAAAAGACCTTCTTCTAAACCAGTGACAAAAACATAAGCAAATTCAAGGCCTTTACTGGCGTGGACGGTCATAAGTCTCACTCCATCTTTTTCCTCTTT
This sequence comes from Patescibacteria group bacterium, assembly GCA_038065655.1. Lineage (GTDB taxonomy): Bacteria > Patescibacteriota > Minisyncoccia > Phycocordibacterales > WO2-35-19 > WO2-35-19. The sequence continues at coordinate 5,407 of JBBTQO010000003.1, forward strand.
GTCGCTGTCTTGATCTGAAGCCAGAGAAGTATCTTCTATTAACTTTTCTATTCCTTCTTCCCAATCATTTCCTTGTCCATTATCTGAAAACAATTTATCGTAGCGCGAAGCTAGCACCGCTAACTCTTTTATATTTTCAATTCTTTCTGTTCCCTCTTCTGATTTTTCTAAATTGGTGTTCAAGCCTACTTCTTGGGCAATAAACAAAATAGTTTTAGATGGTGGATTTTGCAAAGCAAAATTTTTAATTTTTCGGAGGAGTTCCCTAAAATTATTCATTTTTATTTTCATCCCAGCCGGCAAGGATTCTTCTTTGCCCTCTACAATTTTAAGTAAAGTGGTTTTGCCTATGCCTCGTGGTGGCACATTTATTATTCTTTTCAAATCAGAAATACTTTCGGGGTTTAAGCAAAATCGTAAGAATGCCAAAATATCTTTGATTTCCTTTCTTTCAAAAAATCTAGTTCCCAAAACTTGATAATCCACACCTTTGGACAAAAATTCTTCCTCTAAAACCCGTGATTGAAAATTGGCTCTATAAAGCACGGCAATTTCGGAAAGGTTAACACCATTTTTTTGCAGTTCTTTCACTTTCTCCACTACAAATTGGGCTTCATGATTTTCGGTTAAAGCTTCAAAGGTGCCCACCTTTTCACCAACAGCGTTTCTGGTGACCAAAATTTTTTCTTTTCTAAATTTATTTTTCTCTATAATTTTATTAGCCACCGCCAAAATAGTTTGGGTGGAGCGATAATTTTCTTCCAAAACAATTAGTTTGGCGCCTTTGTAATCTTTTTCAAAATTTAAAATGTTTTTGATATTAGCACCTCGCCAACTATAAATATTTTGATCTATATCCCCTACTGCGCAGATGTTTTGATGCTCGCTGGCAATGGCTTCAGCGATCTGATACTGCACTTTATTGGTGTCTTGATATTCGTCAATATGAATGTATTTCCATTTTTCAGAATAAAATTTTCTAATCCCTTCTTTTTGTAAAAGTTTAGCCGCTACCAACAACAAATCATCAAAATCTAAAGCATTTTCTTTTCTTAAATCTATCTCATAATCCTGCCAAACCTTAGCTACAATACCGCCAAAATACTCGTTGCTGGTTGTGGCAAAATAGTTTTCAACTGTCACAAAATTGCCCTTTTCGCGAGAAATAATGGAAAGGATTTTGCCTGGGTCAAATTGCTTGGGGTCGTAGCCATTTTTTTGCAATGCCGTTTTTACAATTCTTTTGGAATCTTCCCTATCGTAAATACTAAAATATTTTTTAACTCCCGCTTCTTTAAAATTTTCTTTTATAATAAAAGCTCCTAGCCCGTGAAAAGTGGCGACAAATGGCCCGCCTCCGCTATCGCTTCGGCGGGTAAATTTGCCTTCAATAGATATTGGCAAGTTTAAAACCTTATCCTCAGTCATAAGTTTGGTAATCCTCTCCCCCATTTCTTTGGCCGCCTTGTTGGTGAAGGTCACTGCCAAAATATTTTCTGGAGCTACTCCTTTTTGGATTAAATTTAAAATTCTATAAGTAATAGTTTTGGTTTTCCCCGCCCCCGCCCCAGCAAGCACCAGAAGTGGCCCCTCAGTATTATCTACCGCGCTTCTTTGAGCTTCATTCAATTCAAAAAATTTATTTTTTTCTTCCACCCATCTATCTTATCAGAAAATCTATAATCCACACCTTAATCTTTGGCAAGGTTGCTAAATGGGCTATTTTTGCTACAATTTTAAGCGTGTTCAAAGGATGCTGAGTTTCGGAAATATGGCTCTATTTAGCTATTTTTTGCAGAAAATCAGAATTATCATTAACCCTAGGCTTATTTTAACTAATCTTGATAACCCCGATTCAAAAAAGCGTTATTTTCTAAGCAGAATTGGGCGAAATAATAATTTGAAATCTTTTCTTAATCCAAGAAAGTTGTTTTTGGTTTTGATCATTATGCTCTTGCCAATATCAGTATCAGCTGGTTTGGTGAATGTTTTAAATAATCTATTTTTTAAAAATTCGAGCGAACAAAATCTACTTTCAAATAAAAATATTCAAAATATGGCACTTTTAGTAGCTGTGACCACTCCATTAAATCAAAATTCAAGTATGCCAGTTGTGGAAGGCGATGCGCTGGTTTCTAGCACCGGACCAATGGGCACTTCTGAACTTTTGGCCAAACCAACTAGTGATCAAATAAGTATTTATGTTGTAAGAGAAGGCGATACTCTTTCCCAAATTGCCGAAATGTTTAATGTGACCGTTAATACTATTAAATGGGGCAACAATCTCTCATCAAATACCCTCAAGGAAGGTCAGACTTTGGTCATTTTACCTATTTCTGGAGTTAAACATACAGTTGTGAAGGGAGATACCCTGGCCTCTGTTGCTAAGAAATACAAAGGAGATGAGGAAGAAATAATGGCTTACAACAATATTCAAAAAGACGATTCTTTGGCCGTTGGTTCAATAATTATTGTGCCAGATGGAGAAGTTTTGGCCTCGTCCTCTATCACCAGATATGTTAGTTCTTCTGGTTCTAAGGAGTATGTCGGCTATTATATGAGACCGGTGGTTGGTGGTAGAAAAACTCAAGGCATTCACGGTTATAATGGGGTTGACTTAGCAGCTCCGTCAGGCACTTCAATATTGGCAGCTGCCGATGGTGAAGTTATCATAAGCAGGACCGGTGGCTGGAATGGTGGTTATGGTAATTATATTGTTATCCGCCACTCAAACGGTACCCAGACTCTGTATGCTCACAATAGTAAAAATAGCGTTTCTGTCGGTGATAGTGTTCGTCAAGGAGATGTTATTGGTGCTATTGGCTCTACCGGCAAATCAACAGGTTCTCACCTCCACTTTGAAATTCGTGGTGCCAAAAATCCATTTTAGTGCTATACTTCTGATGTTAGAAATAATTTATAATTTTTGGCTCAAAAACACAGAATCAATAATTTCATTAGGGCAGAAAATGTGCGCCTGATAGGACCAGAAGGAGAAAATTTTGGCGTTTCTGCGACGAGGGATGCTCTAAGAAAAGCTCTAGAATTTGGTCTCGATTTGGTAGAAATATCACCAAATGCTGTTCCGCCAATTGCCAAAATTGTAGATTATGGAAAGTTTTTGTATGCAGAAAACAAAAAACAGAAAGTTATTAAGGCTAAAACTCATACGGTTGAAATAAAAAGCCTTCAAATAAAAGTAGGTACAGGAGATCACGATTTAAATCTTAAGGCCAAGAAAGCTTCTGAATGGCTAAAAGAAGGACATCGAGTAAAAATAGATTTATTTCTGCCTGGCAGGGCCAAATATATGAACGAGAGTTTTTTGAAGGAGAGGATGGATAGAGTTTTTAAATTGATTACTGAAGATTTTAAAATAGCGGAGGAACCAAAGAAAAGTCCTAAAGGCATGACTTCAATGATAGAAAAAGCCAAATAAATTGACAGGATAACAAATTTATGCAGAATATATGAGTCTATGAAAACAAACAAATCTTATTCAAAACGCATTAAAGTAACCAAGAACGGGAAGTTAATGACCAGAAAGACTGGCCAAAATCATTTTAATGCCAAAAACCGAACCAACACAACGCTTAAAAAGCGTCGCCCAGTCGCAATCCAAATGACTAACAAAAATAGAGGCAGATATTTAAATAATCAATAATTATGTCACGAGTAAAAAAGGGTGTTAACGCTCTCAAAACAAGGAGGAATGTCTTGAAACAAGTAAAAGGTTACCGTTTTGGACGTTCCAAAAAAGAAAAGCAAGCTTACGAAGCTATTGCTCATGCTGGCACATATGCATTTGCTCATCGCCGAGATAAAAAAGGAGATTTCCGTCGATTATGGAATGTTCGCTTAAATTCAGTGCTTCACCAAAGCGGTCTTTCATATAGCAAATTTATGGGCTCTCTCAAAAAATTAAATATAAATATAAATCGCAAAATGCTCTCTGAAATTGCCGCTTCTAAGCCCGAGACTTTTTCAAGACTTGTATCAAAAATTTCCTAGCTTTTTATTTTAATTTTGCCAATTGGCAAAATTACACTTGTCCACAGCTCTATAGTCAAGGTATTGCCAAAAAAGCTTTTAAATATATACTTATAACCGGAGGAAGAACGGATAACTCTCGAGATTTTCCGTTCTGCGTTAGGTCGAGAAATTATAAAAACTATTAATTTTAAAAAAATGAATAAAGCAGATTTAGCAAATGCCGTTCATGAAAAAATTGGTGGCACCAAGGTTCAAGCAGAAGAAGTAGTTGAGCTTATAATTGATGGAATCGTCCGTACACTTAAAAGTGGTGGCGAAGTATCCGTTGCTGGACTTGGTATATTTTCAACCAAATCTCGCGCCGCTCGAACTGCTCGCAACCCTCGTACTGGCGAATCAGTCCAAGTAGCCGCTATGAGAGTTCCAAAATTCAGAGCCGCTAAGGCTTTGAAGGATGCCGTCAAGTAGAAGCTAGATTCTAGAATCTTGAATCTAGAAAGAATTTGTTCTCACTTATCAAAAATCCCCGGAAGGGGATTTTTGATTTATATGTGGTGCC
>JBBTQO010000004.1:0-30971 GCA_038065655.1 Patescibacteria group bacterium
ATATAGAAAATATTTTGTAGAATCTTCTGCAAACTGCTGATAGAGATTTTGTTGTTCTTGTTGCCGCGAAGATTGTGCTTGACGCACCAATTTGCGAGAGAATGGAGGGTATACGCTCCGGTGGCGTAAAGTTCAAAAACTTTCTTTACCAATCGAGATTTTTCACGGTCAATATCAATACCTCGTGTCTTTGGGTTATTGAGATAGCCAACCGGAGCCCAGCCGGGCCATACGCCATTTCGTATCTTTTGCCGCAAACCACGCTTCACATTCTCTCGCAAATTATCTACAAAATATTTTGACTGACCAAAGGCAATGTTGAGCATAAACAAACCTTGTGGTGTCGGTTCGAACCAGAAGGTAGGAAATTTAAGGGAGCGAATCAAGCCGCGATCAACGAAGTGAATAATCTTACCTCCGTCCACGCTATTTCTCGCCAATCTATCAGGATGCCACGAAATAATCCCATCTGCTTTTCCTCTCTCAATCAATGACAACATTTCTGCGAATTTCATTCGCCCGGGCTCTTTGGCGGTTTTGGCCTCGCACAGCGAGGCAACAATTTCCAATTTTTCTTTGGCGGCATACTCTTGCAACTCTACGAGTTGCGCTTCAATACTTAGAACTTGCCTATCATCTTCTTCGGTGCTTTTTCTTGCGTAAAGTATGTATTTCATATGGTTTGGATTAAAAATTTTTCTTTTCTTCTTTCAAAATCGCCAATTCGTTTTTGCCCCGAAAATCCAATACAAACTGGCCGCCGAGCGAAGCGAGGCGGACCCCTCTTGCTTGCAATTTCCGAAATGGTGCAGTACACTTGAATTAGTCCGAACGCATTTCGCCGCCTGTGGCGGCGAGGAAGTCCCCCCGCGAAAATCCGAAAATGCGGCGGAGCCGCACCGATCAAAACCGCCAAAGAGCCCGGAAAAACAATCGGCTCGAACCATGTTTTAACGGAAAGAAGAAAAGAAAAATTTTTAATCAATTTGAATATGAAATCATTCGAGGATGGGCCTAGCCCAGAACAAATAAAATCAGAGGAAGAAATGCCTTCGGAACTTCCAAAAGAAGAGGTGTTGGAAGTACGAGAACGAGCGGAAGAGCCAGAATTAAAACCGGAGCAGGCTCTTACCCAAGAGCGCAGCGTTTTAGAGAGATTCAAAGGCAAGGCTAAACAAGTAGCCGGTGTTTTGCTTTTTGTTTCTGCGCTTTCAGCTGGCCCCGGTATGGTTAGCGAGGCATACGCCCAAGAAACAAAACCTGCTACGCGAACAGAGCAAGTCCAAAAACAAGAAAAGCAGGAAGAAAAAATCAACGAAACCAATCTTACTGAATCCAGTAAGTGGTCTCGAAGTGTTGTTGAATCTGCGCGTGCTGACATGAAAAAAATAAAAACTGCTGAAGATGCTGAATGGTTAATACGAACGCACTTTAATCAGCTTGTGTCCGAATATTACATGCCGACCAAAGGTAATTTGAAAGAAGGGCCATACGGAATCAAAACAAGAGATTACACAGAGGACGACTCAAAATTATTGCTCCGAAACGCCCAAGAAATGAAGAAAGTTATACAAGAGCTTAATACCAAGTTTGGAATTGAAGCCCTTGATAAGCGAATGGAGCAGGTTGATGACATGATTAAGAAGTTAGAACGACAATCTTCATATTCCGGTCAAAAGCAAAAAGAGGCACTGGAAAGAATGGAGAAGCTGTTACAACAACGATAATCACTCGACATTTTTTATGAACACCAACTTCCAAAAAATCAAAGAACTAATCCAGAAATCTCCCGTACCTCTTGCTGAACAAGAAGACTTACTTCTTTTGTTTGTCAAAGCTAACGACCAAGATTTAGAGCCAACCCTCAAGCTGTTTACCGAAGATTCTTCGTGGATTCATAAAATCAACGAAAACTATAAAGCTAAGCAGGCCGCGTTGGCTACTGGAAACCAAGCATTGTGGCAAAAGATTGTTCAGGAAGAGGAATCACAACTCAAAGAACTGGAACGCTAGGGATTTGCCGCCAAAGAAAAATTGGAAATTGTTATCGGTGCGGCTCCGCCGCATTTTCGGATTTTCGCGGGGGGACTTCCTCGCCGCCACAGGCGGCGAAATGCGTTCGGACTAATTCAAGTGTACTGCACCAGAATAGAACGAAGCGTAGTTTTAAATAATAAAATTTTAATCTAAGAATCTATAAGATTTGCAAATTAAAACAGCAAAGATGCTGTTTTAATTTGTTGATTTTTTTGATATTTTTGTTATTATTTAATATTCAAATGAATAATACTTGGTATTTAAAGACACTGCCCGAAGTTTTTCATGCATTGCGCTCTGGTGAACATGGTTTGACGGGAGAGGAGGCAACAAAACGCCTCAAAGAATATGGCCCCAATAAGCTTCCTGAGGGAAAAGTGGATAGTTCTCTGGTTATTTTCTTGCGCCAATTCCAAAGCCCGCTGATTTACATTCTCTTTGCTGCGGCGGGTATTGTCTTTTCAATGGGAGAAATTGTTGATGCTTTTATTATCTTCGCAATTCTTCTTTTTAATGCAATTCTAGGAACAATTCAAGAGGGCAAAGCGCAAAACACGCTTCTTGTTTTAAAAAAATTTGTCGAAACTTCAGCTACCGTACTACGAGATGGCAAAGAGTTTATAATTTCAGATACTGAAGTGGTATCGGGAGATATTATCTTGTTGCAAGAAGGAGAAAAAGTTCCCACCGATGCTCGAATAATTTATGCTAACACTCTCAAGATAGATGAAGCGAGTCTTACTGGAGAATCAATACCAGAAACTAAATCCAATAATATTGTATTGTCTGATAATAATTTACCAGTATCAGAGCAGAAAAATATGGTATTTAAAGGTACCCATATTTTGAGCGGAAATGGCACCGCGGTTGTTGTCTCTACTGGGCTTGCAACAGAAATTGGAAAAATTACTAAGGAAATCTCAACAATTGACACGGAAGTTCCATTAAAAATTAATGTTCGGTATCTCTCTCGGCTTATTATTATTTTTACCTCTATTATTGTCTCTGGATTGGTTATTCTTGGTGTTTTGTCTGGAAAACCAATAGAAGAAATGCTTCATACTGCGGTGGCAATGGCAGTTTCTCTTATCCCTGAAGGTCTTCCAATTGTGATGACTCTCATTTTAGCAACTGGTGTTCATAGAATGGCAAAGCATAATGTACTGGTAAAAAGATTGCAAGCGGTGGAAGCATTGGGGCAAACAAAGGTCATCGCTGTAGATAAAACTGGAACACTCACAAGAAACGAGATGATAATTCAGCATGTATATGTGGACGGTAAGGATTTTAACATCACGGGTAATGGATACGAACCAAAAGGCGAAGTATTTCTTAATGGTAAAATTATTGATTTCTTAAATCATCCAGAACTTCTATTTAGTGGAAGAGTTGCAGCGTTCTGCGCTAGCGCCAGACTTTCATTTTCAGAAGAAAACAGTACATGGAAAATCGCTGGCGACCCAACGGAAGCGGCAATGTTGGTGTTTTCTGAAAAAATTGGTTTTCAGTATGATATGTTAGAGCGGGAAACACCTAAAATTTTTGAATTACCGTTTGATTCTCAAAGACAATATCGTGCCACGATTAGAGTAGTTGATGAAAAAAATTTTCTTACTTTAATTGGTGCCCCAGAAAAAGTGCTTAAACTTTGTAAAAATGTTTGGCATAAAGATGGAATTGAAGATTTAAATGAAGAGAAGAAAAAAGAATTAGAATCAGTTTTCCATAATCTTGCGCAAACAGGATTTAGAGTAGTCGCTTACGCTATTAATCATGATACTGAGCAGATTGTTAATCCAGGCGAGATGCCACCTCTTTCATTTGTTGGTTTTTTTGGTATGCACGATGCACTCCGTAGTGAAGCCAAAGAAGCGGTGCAAAGAGTGCGAGCAGCTGGTATGCGTGTGGTAATGGTCACAGGCGATCACTATATCACCACGCAAGCTATCGCTAAAGATGCAGATATTTGGCGTGAAGGCGACAGTGTTCTTACTGGGGAAGAAATTGATAAAATATCCGATGACGAGCTTTCAGAATTACTCGCCCACACCACTGTCTTTGCGCGAGTTACTCCAGAGCACAAACTTCGTATTATTCAAGCCTATCGCAAACGAGGAGAAATTGTGGCAATGACTGGAGACGGTGTAAACGACGCACCATCACTTGTCGCCGCCGATATTGGTGTCGCTATGGGGAAAATAGGAACAGAAGTAACGAAGGAAGCATCGGACATTGTGCTTTTAGATGATAATTTCGCGGGTATAGTGGGAGTGGCCGAAGAAGGTAGAAATATTTACAAAACAATTAAAAGAGTTGTGACATTTCTTTTCTCTACTAACATAGGAGAAGTCATTAATATCGCTGGGGCACTTGTTCTTTTTTGGCCAATTCCACTTCTTCCATCACAGATTATATGGCTTAATTTTGTCACCGGCGGTTTTTTGACTGTAGCGCTTGCTATGGAATCAAAAGAAAAAGGACTTCTTGTGGGTATATTTGAAAAACCCAAGAAATGGATTGTGGATGGTTTTATGACACGACGAATATTAACACAGGGTTTTGTAATGGGAGCTGGAACACTTTATCTTTTTAGTCAATATTTTCAAGTAGACCTTGCAAAAGGTTTAAGTATCGCTCTTGCGACTATGGCCCTCTTCCAATGGTTTAGCGCCTGGAACTGCAGATCAGAAAGCAAGTCAATTTTCCAAATGAATCCGTTTTCTAATATGTATTTAGTCAGCGCAACAATTAGTGTTATTTTTTTTCAGATATTTGCAATCTATAATCCATTTATGCAAAAAGTTTTGCACACCACATCGCTTTCACTTTCAGAATGGCTTATTATTATTCCGGTCGCTTCTTCAATTATTTTAGTTGAAGAAATACGAAAATTTTTTTATCGAAGAAAAATTAATAATATCAACGTATGATCAATAATTTATTTATTTTAATTATGTGCTATAATGAAAACGGGTTTTCATTTCGACAGCTACTGTCGGGTCGCCTACGCTAAAGCTACGGCGGACCGATGGAGGAAAGTCCGAACACATACCCATTTAGTTGGGAAAGAGTAGCGGGTAACACCCGTCGTCCGTGAGGATAGAGATGCGAACAGAAACGACCCGGTTAAGTCCGGCTGAAACGGCTAAATTCTTACTTGTGTGCAAGGCCGTGCTACCAGTGCTTCGCACTGGAAATTCGAAATCCGAATATCGAAATCCGAAATAAAAAGTTTAGAATTTCGAGTTTAGAATTTCGTGCTTCCGATGCGTAGCATTGGTGGAGTGCCGCTCGAGTCATAGAGTAATTTATGACCTAGATAAATTGCTGTTAGAACCAGAATTCGGCTTATGAGAATGAAAACCTGATATATGCAAAAACCGTCCGCAAGGTCGGTTTTTGCTTGCATTTTATATTCAAGTATGATATAATTATGGATGGAAAGGAACCTTACACAATGGAACCAATGTTAATTGCGATGCTGGTCACTATTGGGATATTGATGATTCCGGCAGTGGTCATTCTGTCTCCATTCATAGTGAGGAAACTCGCTGAATTGGAGAGATTTTGGGCGACTTGCCAAGAAGGGCAAGCCAGGCCAGTAACAAGAAACAAAAAGTTCTCGAAATTCATCATGAGTTTCGCGGGCAAATGTTTTAAAGGAGAGTTAGATGGATATCCACTGCTCTCAACTAGCCAAGCAGAATACTGGGAGGTTGTTGAAGATACCAGGCCACCACAAAAGGAAAGCTTTTGGACTGGTCTCTACTGGATAGGTATACCCCCATTTTCTGAAATCCAAAGGTACAAGATGACTTGGATTGAATGGGGTTACCCCAAGAAACCCGATGGCGGTGTATCTATCGAGAAAGCACCTATCCCTCACGAAGAACTGATCAGTCACATTCTGGTTCAGTCTGATGTTTATTTTGTGAGAATTTCATCTGCTGAGACATCAGAAGGTGTACCTGTCGATGTGAGTTTCTTGCTCACCATCAATATTACAAACCCCTACAAGGCACTCTACCGAGTTCAACATTGGCTGGAAGCAGTGTCTAACCAGACAGAAGGCACAACTCGTGTCTTCATCGGTACAAAAAAATTCCCAGAGTTATTCACTCTCGAAGAAGGCACCGACATGAAGACAGTTGGGAAGTTCATTCCTTCCCCAACTTCCTCTGAGAAACTTCTGGAAGATTTACAAGAGAGACTTACGGAGTTCAAGGAAGAGTATGGGGTATTCGTAGAGCTGGTTCAGATACAATCGGTGGAACCTGCAGGCACAGATGCCAAAAAATATCGTGAACTCCTGACCATGATATACGAAGCAAAGCAGAAAGCAGAGAAAGTTGGAATCGATGCTACTGCTGAAGCCGGCAAAATAACAACTATCGCAAACGCTACTGCTGAAGCGGCAAAGAAAGTCATCGGTGCGGTAGCGGCAATTCCTGGGGGTGCTGAAATATTTCACTCTCAACAAGTTGGTGGACTACCCAACCTTACTACTTATGTAGAAGGCGGAGAAAGAAAAGGAGGACCACTTATTTCCATTCCCATTGATAGTGGCAAAGGAAAGAAGACTTAAAATAAGGGCTTTGAGCCCGGCCAGAGGAAACTCTGGCTTTTTTGTTGACAAAATACTAATAAATATGCTATAATTCAAGTGGGTTAGAAACTTGACAAAAGGAGCTTAGAAATGGAGAAGATTTTGTATATTCTGGGCGGAATTGCACTTGGTCTGCTCGTTATCGTTGGCGCCGCACTTCTCGTCTACCGGGCCTTACGACCCAAAGTGGAAGAGAAATCAAAAGAAAAAGCACAAAACAGCGAAGAAAAAACTGTTTTGTATTGGGCGAAACACCCAATAGCCCTTATCGGGTACGGCCTCATCATCTTCAATCTCATCAGTTGGCAGATGATTCCTTGGTGGTGGAACATAATCACCTACTCTGTGTTGGGCTTTTTGATTTTCAATCTTGGGTTCTGGTCGGTTTTGTATCTTCGCACCATCAAGGTGAAAGATGCGCTTGGCAAAGACACCAAGGAGGATCACCCAACAGCATCAAAGATTGCGAGCATTCTCGCTACGATGCTAATACTCGGGCTTGTGACTACTGCCTGGCAGAGTCATCAGAAAAGCACCACAACAACCACTTCGCTGGGCAAGTCTTCTGACACCGCTTCATACAGCAACATCCCAGTCGATGTAGCCAAGCGAGTAGTCTGCGAGTGCGAGTCAGGCTGTCAGCAATTTGAAACCGACGGCAAGACACCATACAAAAACAGGGGTATACCGAAGGAAAAGGTCCCACCATCAACAGCCTTTGGTAAGTACCAGTTCTTAGAGGTTCATCGGGAACCCGCCAAGAAATTGGGATACGACCTCAACACTGAAGAGGGCCAAGAAAAATACTTCGAATACCTATATGGGAAAGAAGGCTTTGGTCCATGGGATCACGACCAGAAGTACGGTGGTGGTAGCGCCTGCTGGGGACCAAAGCTTTTGACTCTAGGTTACGGAGATAGAGGTAAAAAAACAAATGTCCTTCTTGGGGCAGTCGATGCGCCGGTTGGTGGATGGTCTACTGAAGTAAAAACCCCACAACCAGACGTTGTCTGGGGAAGAATCGACACAAAGAAAGGAGGTAAGTGCGAGGTAATGCGGAACAGGGACCAGCAAAAGGTAACCTTAATCACTGAGGAAACCAAAGATCCTGGACTAAAGGTATTACAATTCAAATGTTCCGAGGAAGGAGCACGGATTGAAGTTTTTGCCAAAAATTCAAAATAAAAAAGGGAAGCGCGATCATTCGCGCTTCCCCTTCTTTTTATCTATTTTTATAACTCTTAACAGAAAAAACTTTTGCAAGTAATACCAAAAGTAGCCAAGACTAAACGCAAAATACCATAAACAGAAAACATTACAAAAAGACCCACTACTCCGTACATAACATTACTTCTATTTTTACCCAAATCACTACTATCGGATTTGTAAATCATTTCGGCTATACCATAAAATAAAAATATGGTCGCCACTGTAAAGCCCAATATAATCAGTGGATTTAAAATATAGGTCGCTATTTTTCCTAAAAGTTCTGTGACTGCTGTTACTGGTGCCGCAAGCATATATATATAATAACAAACAAAAAACAAAAATGCGAAGTGTTTTTCAACAGATTCGCATTTTTATTTAAGTCTTAGACTAAATTGAATTATTAAGGTATTGGAATAAGATTGCCCACATCGGGGCCACCAGTAGTCGTATCAACCCCGACAGCATCACCGATAAATGCTACCAATCCCCAGACAGCAGCCATCACGAATAGAGCCACTACTCCCCAAATCATAGTCTTCTTAGCTTGATCTTTGTTGTCTTCTTTGCCAAAGATATACATTACCAAACCATAGAAGAAGCCAAGTAGCGCAATAGCAAACATAATCGGAATGATTTTATTTACTATTAGACCTACACTGGTAACTAATTCACTCAAATTATCAAGAGAGGCTGCGAAGGAGACGAGAGGAAGGGCTAAAGCTCCAATTGTTAACGCACTGATTTTAATATTTGTTTTCATAATTTTACTTTTAATTAATAATTAAATAAACGACCATTTTTATTACTTTATAATACTTTCATTATACTACAAACTCAACGACTAATCCACAGTTAAGGTGCTTGTTTTATTGTTGGTATTGGCATACCAAGACCATCGTCTGTTATACCCAATTCATCTTGAATAAAATATACTAAACCCCAAATTGAAGACATGACAAACAAAGCTACCACACCCCAAATCATAATCTGTTTACCTTGGGCTTTTTCAGTTCCCTCAGACCAAATATATTTGGCCACCCCCCAAAAGAAAAACAAGAGAGCTAAAGTAAAAACAAGAGGAACCAAAACCATCTTAACTAAGTTATAAAGATTGGTAAAGAAAATACTTGTTTCTCCAAGTTGCACCCCAAAAGAAATCATTGGCAAAAGGATAATTAAAACAAGAAAAGATTTTTTATAAATTTTATTCAACATAGATTTAATATAAACTAATAAATTATTGTGGAATTAACATTTTCAATGAGTGGTCTATTTATGTTTTGTATATCTGGGATTGAAAGCTCATTTCTTATAAACTTAATTATACCCCAAATTGAGAAAGCTACAAAGAGGCCAACAATGCCCCAGACCATTATCCTCTTACCCTCTTTGGCGGCTTCCTCACTACCCGCCCCTTCTCTAATATACTTCGCCACCCCCCAGAAAAAGTAGAGTAAACACAAAGCAAAAGCTAGGGGTATTAGTGTGGTGGTTATTAAGCCAGATGCCGCTTCTATTATTCCTTTTATTCCCATAATTTTTATATTTAGATTAATTAAGTTAATTAAAATCTTATCTGTGGAATAAAAGTGCCCCCGCCAAAACCAAATTCGCCTCTAAGAAAAGTTATAATGCCCCAGATAGTAACCATAACGAAAAGACCAACTATTCCCCAAATGAGTAAATTTTTACTATCTTTTATTTCCTTTTCATTACCAGCTGCTTTTATAAATCTGGCTACTCCCAAAACAAAAACCAAGAAGGCCACCGCTCCCAAAAATGGAATTAAAACCAACCCGATATCGGTAAATAATCCTATAATTTCTGTTAAATTTTTTGGTTCTGCTACTGCTGCCATTTTGTTTTGATTATTTTCTTAATTGATCGACGGTTGTGCTTATAGCTGTGGAAATAACCCAAGCGCCCAAAAGTATGGCTGCTCCTATAACAGCCCATTTTAATGCGTCGTGGGCCTTTGTAATCTGGCCCGGATCTCCTTGGGCTGTGACATAAAGAAAGCCGGCATACATTATCATCAGTACCGCTATTACTCCACCAATAGGCATCAAAATATCATTTACTATGGTTTCAATTAAGCCTTTAATAGTGTCTTGTTTGAAGGGATTTTCTATTTTTATGTTCATGTTTGTCCCGCTATTTCCAGCTTCACCGGATCCCTCATTACCACCCTCTTGAGCAAAAGACAATAAAGGAAATATAAAAATAGTTAGTACTATAACTAACATAAAACCATTAAAAATGTTTCTAGTTTTAGCTGATTTAAACATTATATTAAACATAAAAATTAATTGATTTATTTGAAGTAACATCTATTGGAACACTCTTGGGGTCTTTAAGAAGAGCTTTTATAATAGTGCCCACAATAATCCAAGCGGAAAGGATAACAACAAAACCTATAAAAACTTTTTGCAACATATCTTTTGCTTCTGATTTTTGGTCAGCGATACCAGTAGTCATATATTTAATACCCGCCCAAGCAAAAACTCCTGCCGCTACTGGTGCTGAAATCCATATAATCCAGTTTATTATTTTATTTACTAATTTCATTAACATATTAAAATCGCAAGGAGGTTGAGGGGTTTTGCCGTCTTCCGCAAGACCTCCACACGGAATAATAGGCTCAGCATTTACAAAAACAGGGACTAATAAAACAAATAAAATAAGTAGAGGCAGAAATTGTTTTATTTTTTTATTAGTAAGATTCGTGTACATTAGTAGATTGGTGGGTGTTATTGTTATTGAGGCAACAAACCACTAAGTTCTCGCTGAGTTCTAGAGATTGCTTCGCCAGTCCTGGCTCTACCACTTGTGATTGATTCTATCATATTCTTAAATATGGCATCGGTCTCAGTTGGTGATGGGTCCAACCAACCTTTGGCCCTGATGGCACTGTCATAAAAGACGCTTTCATAAGCATTGGTTGGTTTTTGACCCAATAAGTCGCGTCTCACAGGAGACAGTCTTAAAATTTTATTAAAAGTACTAGCGCTATCAGTGCCAGTCAAAATGGTAGCCACTGCAAATGCGCCATTTTGGTTTTTAGATGATTTGGTAATAGCAAAAGCGTTAAAATTGGCAAAAGAAACATTGGTGCCTCCTTCTCGAGAGACCGGCACCATCGCAATATCAAAATTCAGATTAGGATTTTTTAATTGCAAACTTGATATTTCACTAGCAAAACCAAAATACAAAGCTAAGTCCCCACTCAAAAAGTAATTGGTAGAATTAGGCAATGATCGATTCCAAGAATAAGAAGGTTTGGCTGGATTACCAAACTCAGTATAAAAATTGACAGCGGCCTCAGCTGGCAAAATTGGTTTATTGAAGGAATCGGCAAAAACGATGACCACTTTTTGACCACTCCAAGCAGTTATTGGTGTCCCGGCCTGCATTGCCAAATTCAAAACTATTTCCTTGCTATGTGAAATGTTGGCAAATTCTCCGAAGGAGACTGCGCTTCTTGAAATATTTAAAGCGCCATCTTTTTTAGTAATAGAAGTAGCTAAATTATAAAATTCATCCCAATATTTTGGCGGATTCGTTATTTTGACATCGGTAAAAATTGATCGATTCCAATACATCACTAGAGGGTCAGCAGATATCGGCAGAGCGATTACCCCGTCTGGACCTAAATAGATTTCAGTTCCTTCAATAAATGAATCTCTAAATTGTCTAACTGTATAAACATTATAAGGTATAGGTAATATTTTGTTTTGATGTTTCAGTATTTTGTCCGATGACAACATAAAGAGGTCTGGCCCGGTACCCGAAGCAAGTGCTTCTATAAAATCTGTATCAAAATCTTCTTTGGTCTTTTCAACATACTGAACTGTATATTCTTTACTTTGATACAGAGGCGAATCTCTTAATATATTATTAAAACTGGTTTGAGGAATGGTACCCCAAACAACAACATTGATCGCATTTTGTGAGCTCCCTTTGTAGGCCGAAAAAACAATTACCCCACCAATCAAAAATATTCCGAAAACGCCCATCAAAATTACCTGAAACTTTGTCATACCAATATTATACAGCATAACAAAAACAACCTTATAAAAACTGTGGACTGTTAAAATGTTTCTTCTAATCCACATGTCAAGGGTTCCCCTTGGCTTTTTTCTTGTGGTATAATTTTATTATGAAAAACAGAGACTACAAAGAATTTACGATTGGTGAAATTTACCACGTATACAACAGGGGTAATAATAGGGAGAAAATTTTCCTTGACGAGCAAGATTATAGAGCGTTTATTTTTAGATTAGGATTATCTCTTGGTTTTAGCTCCAAAGAATTATCAGAGAACCCCTTGATGTATTTCCCTCGCAATAGAATAAGGATAAATTCCAAGCCAAATCTTTTTAGACTTCATTCGTTTTGTTTAATGTCCAACCATTTCCATTTGTTAATTGAACAGATTACGGAAACATCAATATCAAATATGATGTTAAAACTCTGTACAAGTTATTCAATGTATTTTAATAAAAAATATAAAAGAGTCGGTAATGTATTTCAAGATTGTTTTAAATCAGTATTAGTTAAATCAAATCCTCAACTTATGTGGAATAGCGCGTATATTCATATGAACCCGGTAATAGGAAACTTGGTTGATAACCCAAAAGATTACGAATGGAGTAGTTATAAGGATTTTATAAATAAAAGAAATCTTGTTTTTATTTCTAAAAATTTAATACCGTTAATTTTTACAAGTAAAGAAAAATTCATAAAAGAGACCTGCAAAAATATCCAAGAAAGTGACCTGCCAAGGGTTCCCCTTGACATTGAATTTGATGAATAATAAGGGTTTTTAGCTATCAAAGTTCGTCCTTGACAGTTTTCGATAGTTTTAGATTGTTACGGTTCCTAATAAAGCAATGTAAAATGACACCAGTAAGAAGGCTGATAAAATATACCCGTACAAAAAAGCCCACCTGAGTTCTTTAATTTTACTTAGAGCAAATAATGTTAGTAAAGAAAAAATAATTAGTCTTACTTCATCAACTAAGTTTGAAATTGGATATCCTGAATTATAAAATATCTTATCTATAAATTGCTGAAATAAAACAATCTCCAAAAGAATTGAGACTGCTATACCAGATACAAATCCACCTATAAATTTTATTGCTGTCATATAATTAATTTTAATCTAATAAATTTACAAACAAATGAAGGAGGCAATGGAGTCGCCGTCGCGGAGCTTCATAATGCGAACACCTTGAGTGGAGCGACCGAGGGATGGTATTTCGGTAAGACCTAAGCGGATCACTTGGCTCTTTTTGGACATTGCCACGGCTTCTTCTTCACCTGTCACTACCGCTGAAGCAATTATTTCGCCGGTTTTGGCTGTTACATTACTAGTTTTTATACCTGAGCCACCGCGTTTTTGGATTTTGTATTCTTTAATTGTGGTCTTTTTGCCATAACCATTGGCCCCCATAGTAAGGAGGGCCGCGTCCTTTTCAACTTCCTTGGGAACAGGGTGAGCCCCCACTACCCTATCGCTTTTTTTCATTTTTATTAATCTCACCCCTCCAGCAGTGCGTCCCATTTCACGGACATCAGATTCTTTAAATCTGATTGATTGACCTTTGGAAGTAACAATCATGCAAGAGTCGCCCTTGGTAACAGCTGATACAGAAATTAATTTGTCTCCCTCTGAAAGTTTGATAGCGATAATGCCACTGGTCCTAACATCATGAAAACTAGCAGCTGAAACTTTTTTACCAGTACCTTCTTCGGTCGCCATCATCAAGGAAAGATCCTTGTCGTCTTTCAAATTTTTAGGCATTGGCAAAATAGAAGTCACCTTTTCTCCTTCTGAAAGAGAAATAAAATTCATAATTGATTTACCTCGAGTGGCTCGTTTACCTTCTGGTAATTCATACATTTTTATTTGATAGGCCTTGCCTCGATCAGTAAAGAAAAGTAAATCGGAATGAGTGCTAGCCGTTAAGAAATTGGTTACAAAATCTTCTTCTTTGGTATCCAAATCAACTACCCCGACACCGCCTCTTTTTTGTTTTCGGTATTCATCTGGACTGGTTCTCTTCACATATCCACCGGCGGTTAGAATTAAAGTATTTTCTTCATCAGCGATCAAATCTTCCATCGACAAAATTTTAACCCCGCCTTTTATTACTTTGGTTCGACGATCATCTCCATATTTTTCGGAAATATCGGAAAGCTCTTTTTTGATTATAGAAAGAATTTTTTTAGGATTAGCTAAAATATCTTTTAATTCACCTATCAATTTTTGCAACTCTTGAAGTTCATCTTCTATTTTTTGTCTTTCTAGACCGGCTAGTTTTTGTAAACGCATTTCCAAAATAGCATTGGCTTGCAACTCTGAAAATTTAAACTCTTTCATTAAATTAATTCTGGCCGTTTCTACATCTTTTGATTTCTTGATAAGCTTGATGATTTCATCAATATGATCCAGGGCTTTTTTCAAACCAACCAAAATGTGTTCTCGAGCTTCAGCTTCCCTAAGATCAAACTCCGTCCTTCTTCTGACCACAATCTGCCTGTGTTTAATAAATTCTTCCAAAATAGTCTTCAGAGAAAGGGTTTGGGGCACACCATCAACTAAGGCCACCAAGTTTAAATGGAAAGTATCTTCAAGTGAGGTGTGTTTATATAGAAAATTTAAAACTTTTTGCGGATAGCTGCCATTTTTTAAATCAATGACCACTCGAATATCTTTAGTTGATTCATCTCTGATGCCTTTGATGCCTTCAATTTTCTTTTCTCGTACTAATTCGGCGATTTTTATTATCAAATCTGCTTTGTTTACTCGAAAAGGAATAGAGGTAATGATAATCTGAGAATTATTTTTATCTTCTACAATTTCGGCCACTCCTCGAGTCACAATACCACCTCGGCCAGTAGCATAGGCGTGATGAATATCTTTAGAATTAAAAATTATGCCACCCAGTGGAAAATCGGGGCCTTGTACAAATTCCAAAAGATCATCAGTAGTTGCTTCTTTGTTATCAATAAGAAAAGCGGTAGCATCTATAACTTCTCGAAGATTATGAGGTGGAATATTGGTAGCCATACCAACCGCAATACCTAAAGTGCCGTTCAATAAAAGTTGAGGAGCAGTGGCTGGTAAAACAGATGGTTCTTTTTTGGTAGCATCATAGTTTGGCACCCAATCAACTGTTTCTTTATTTATATCGCGTAAAAGCTCACTGGCCACTTTACTCATCTTGGCCTCGGTATAACGCATAGCGGCTGCACTATCGCCATCGACTGATCCAAAGTTACCTTGACCAATCACTAATGGATAACGCATACTGAAATCTTGAGCCATTTTGACCATCGCCTCATAAGCGGCACTGTCGCCGTGGGGGTGATAATTTCCCAAAACCTCTCCCACTACAGCAGCAGATTTCCTGGTCTTGGCTGAGGCTGAAAGCCCCATAGTATGCATGGCATAGAGGATACGGCGATGGACAGGCTTCATACCGTCACGCACGTCAGGTAGGGCTCGGTCGGTTATAACCGACATGGCATAATCAATGAAAGACTTCTTCATTTCACTGACAATGGAGCGTGAAATAACGCCCACATGAGCGCCTGAGATTTCTTCGTTTTTGTCTTCTTTTTTAGCCATTTATGCCTTAATTATAGCAAATTTCAGCTCAATATACAAGAGAAAAAATAAAAAAACATTGTTTCAAACACTATTTCCTCTCATACACTTCAATACTGCTTATAAACGGCACAAAGACAGAAGAAACGGAATCGATAAATTCTTGATATTGTTTGCCAATTTCTGCAAAAGCCGCTCCAAAAACTTCTTTCGTATTTTGAATTGGCGAAGGCACAGATTTGGCCGAAACAACATTGGCCATTTGGCTTGTAGATTTTTTCCCAGCTATCAAATTATTATTACCAAAACTCAAATAACCTTTATAAAAAGCAAAACTAAAAAATATGACAAGAGTGAGAGAGACGGAAAGTCCAAGAGCCCATCTATTTCTGTAACTTTCCTCTCTTTCCATTATTGAATTATATTTTTTGAGTAGCATTTTGGGATTTAGGTTAATTAGAAATCAGGTTAATTTATTGCGCCTCAAGCACAATTATCTCTCCCTCTTTACTTTCTAAATCTCTCTTTTTTATGGTTAATTTTTCAATTGGTTTTGTCCCTTCACTACCCCCTTCTTTCAAAAAAGCCTTGAGAGATTTTTCATCAAAATTCATTGGAATAATTATAGACGACTCTAGAGAAACCGCAAATTTATAAGCTTCACTTGAATTCAAAATTCCTTCCCCGCCAATCGGCACAAAAAGTATATCCACCCCGTCAATACCCGCTTTAGTTTCACTTGGTATTTCTGTACTTCCCAGAGCACCCAAGAAACATAAATTCATATTTTCAAAATTGACAGTATATATAGTATTAATTTTTTCTTCACCGTCATACGAAGAAACGCTTGCTAATCCTTTTATAAAAACCCCCTGAATTTCATATTCACCGGGACCATTTATTATAAAGGCTTCTTTTTCTCCTCGATTAACCTGATCAACCCCGTTCATATCTGGGTGATTTAAGGAAATCAAAGCAATATCGGCACCAAAATTATTGGCTCTAAATTTGGATTTTTTGGACACTGGGTCAAATGCCAATACCGTGTCCCCAAATTGGACTTTAAAAGATTGCGCTCCTTGATATGAAATAATCATACTTTCTATTTTAGCATATTTCAGTAATTAACCAAAGAGCTAATTAAATAAATTATTCCGTAGTGGTGCCATCAAATTCTGCCTCGTTGGCCATTGCTTCATCATGAGTCGCACGGACAATACCATCTTTGTGGTGAGCTGGTGAGTAAATCGTGTAGAGTTTTAAATCTTCACTTTCCGAAATATTAACAACATTGTGTTCAGCGCCAGCTGGTACAATTACAGTATCCCCATCGGAAACCCCATATTCATTGCCGTTGATTAATACTTTGCCTTGACCAGCTTCAAAACGGAAAAATTGGTCATTATCATTATGAACCTCCACTCCTATTTCACCGCCGACCGGTAGAGACATTAAAACTAATTGCATATGTTCGCCCGTATAAAGCACTTTGCGAAAATTTGTATTTTCGGTAGTTAAATTTTCAATATTTGCGTGATATCCTTTTTTCATATTTTTAAATTAAATATTAATAAAAGCTATTATAGCACATTTAAATCATCTAAAATTAAAAGTTTCTATAATTTTTCCATAAAACAAATCGGTGTCAAAAGGTAGTTTGCCAAAACCGTTTTTTGAGATTTTGACGTAAAAATCCTTGCCATAGAAAACCAACCAATCCCAATCACCTTCTTCAAATTTATGCCCTTCTACATATAAACTTAAATCAGTAACGTATTCGTAAGAAATATTTTGCGGATTTTGCTTTTTATTTTCTGCATTATCACCTGCTTCCGTTTTTATTTTTTCTACTCTTATTTGAGGTGGTATTTCATATTCTATATCATCTGGCCAGTTGAAATACATAACACACAAATTTTCTCTTTGATTTTGTATCCCTTGCAATTCCCAATTTTTAAAATCTGGAAACTCAAAACTAAAACCTCCCATTTCAGAACAATTAAAATTTTTGTATGTTAAATTTGCACTGTCGAAAATAGAATTATTTTGATTCATTTTAAATATAAAAAATAATGATAAAACTAAAGCAACAAATATTATCCAAACCCATATTTTCATTAGGCTTATTTTAACATTTTATTCGCTTAAGATAAAAGATTAGATCAATCTTTTGGTTTATCTAAACCAGCGACAATAGTAAATTGTTCTAAATAGTAAATCTGCTCTTGGCTTCCAGGAGTAATGTTTAAATCACTAAAAGCTTTTTCCATAATAGGAAAAGCATTGTCTTTTAATACTTGTTTTTCAGGATTAATTATTTCCACCTCTTTTTTCTCAATCAAGTTTAGATGCATTCTTTCTTTAAGATATTTCCTTGCATCTTGATCGGCTCGATTAGCTATCTCCCTTAAATGACTTTCACTATCTTCCTGATTTGATGTATGAAGTTTTTCCATATTTATAATTTTAGCATTTTTATTAACATAACCAAAATGAACACACGGGGGGCTACCCTGTGTATTTTTAGATGTGGTGTAATTTTGCGGAAGTGGGAGGATTCGAACCTCCGATAAGGTTTCCCCTATACCGCTTTTCGAGAGCGGCGCTTTCAACCACTCAGCCACACTTCCGTAGGTTAAAATTATCACTTTTTTGCATTATTATCAAAAAATGTTATTATTATTTTTGCTTTTGGAGGCCTTTGGCCGCCGAAGCTTTAGCGAAGGCGGCCCTATCGTCTATCGGTTAGGACACAAGCTTTTCAAGCTTGGAAGCAGGGTTCGACTCCCTGTAGGGTCATGTGATAATCCTTGGAATAGAAACAAGTTGCGACGAGACAGCGATAAGCGTTGTTGAAGCAAAAGGAGGTTTGGAAGACCTTCGTTTTAAGGTGCTCGGTAGCGCTGTAAATAGCCAGATTGAAATGCATAGAGAATGGGGCGGAGTAGTGCCAAACATAGCCAAACGCGAGCATCAAAAAAACCTGCCGATTGTTTTAGAAGAAGCTCTAAAAATAGCTGCTACAGATTTATCTAAAATAGATTTAATTACAGTGACAGTTGGGCCGGGGTTAGAACCGGCACTTTGGACAGGTATTAAGTTTGCAGAAGAACTCGGTCAAAAATGGGACATTCCTGTTGTTGGTTCCAATCATATGAATGGGCATATCGTTTCTGTTTTATTTTCCGAAAGCTCTCAGACTCAGGCTCCAGACTTTCCCATTCTGGCATTATTAATAAGTGGTGGACATACTGAATTAATATATTTAAAAAATTGGATAGAAAAAGAAAAAATTGGCGAAACCAAAGACGATGCCGTTGGTGAAGCGTTTGACAAGGTAGCTAGAATGCTCGGACTTCCATACCCGGGCGGACCAGAAATTTCAAAACTCGCCGAAGAGGCCAGACAAAAAAATATCCAATTAGAAACCAAATTTCCAAGACCAATGCTTCACTCGGGTGATTTTAATTTTTCTTTCTCAGGCCTTAAGACGGCAGTTCTCTACTACATAAAAAAGATTGGTGTATTGGGAGAAAAAGAAAAAATGGAAATTGCGAGAGAATTTGAGGATGCAGTGATAGAAACTTTAATTACCAAAACTAAAAAAGCTATCGAGGAAGTGTCAAAGATGCCCTTTGACACTGTAAAAACTTTAATCATTGGCGGTGGAGTCATTGCCAACAAAGCCTTGCGACAAAATTTTTTGGATTTAGAAAAATATTATCCGGAATTAAAGATATTAATCCCAGAAAAATCCTTAACCACCGACAACGCAACTATGATAGCCGCTGCCGGATATATTGAGTGTTTGAGAGACAATAAAAAAGTAGAATTAAGGGCTCAGGGAAATTTAAGTATCTCTTAAACTTTTTTGTCTTCGGCTTGGTCGGAGCGTAAATCTAGAGTACCTACTAAAACATCTTCCGGTCCTTCTTCTGGATTTTCAATAATTATTTCTTCGTCTAGCATCACACCTGGCAATATTATTATCGGGGATTCCTTTTCTGGAGCGACACTACCAACAATTGGAGAATCTGATATTACATGTTTATCTGAGTTTTTTCCTGAACCAGTAAACATTTTGATGATAATAATAGCCAAAGCAATTAAAATTAAGAGTAAGAGAGTTGGTGTATAACCACAACTGTCAAATAATCTATCAAACATTCTTTGAGGTAGAGAGAATAATGAGATAGCGGCATTTCTCAATATAGATTGGCTAGAATCTTTTAATTCCACCACTGGTGAACCATTGAGAACACTTGATATATTTTCCGATAATGAAGATGTGTTATTTGCATTAAGTAGAGAACCTATTTCACTACCGCTGGTAATAGTTGTTTCTAAACCAGTATTACCGGTGACACTGGAAGTGCCATCTGAAGATCTGAAAACATCTATTTCATTTTGATCGGTTTGAGAAAGAGGATACAAGATATTGCAATAAATTTCATTGATTTTCTTTTTTGTCAGTATGTAGACAAATCCAGTAGTAACTTTTTCTCCCCAAGGTTGCAAAATATCTTCGGAATATTTAGTTTGAAATTTTTCTACCGCTTTGAATGTTTCTTGGTCATATACTCCCGTCAAGGACAAATTTTCTTTCTCAAAGACATTTAGGAAAGATTGTAATTTCAATACCTCGATTGGATCATTGACCCAATCAATTTTTAGATAATCTCTAAGGTATGAGCAACTAGTAGCACCAAGTATTTCGCCCACAACCACAGGATGCCTACGCCCACCGCTAGAGCTACCACCTCCTCCATCGCCACCTGGAGGATTTACTGGAGGAACAACCGGAGGAGTAGTTGTTGCAGAAACAACAACATCTCTGGTGATGCTAGTAGAAAGTCCACCAGAATCAGTAACACTGTAAGTCAAGATATAAGAACCGGTAGTAGAGGCATTAACTGTACCCGTAACAATAATGTGAGCGGTAGTTGTGGCATCGCCATCCTCTGTATCAGTAGCTGTTGCTCCTGGATCAACAAAAGGAGTATTAACTGTTATTTGAAGCGGGTTAGCACCTATAAGAGTAATGATGGGAGGAGTGTTTTCGGCTGGAGGTTCATTGCAGTTTGGATCTTCAGTGTTAATAGTGAGTTTATACAAAAGACCAGCTGGATTTGATTGTGGAGTTCCTTCAGGTTGAGCCCAGTTTTTGACTGTCAAAGAAATTAGATTTTGTCCTTTGATTAATTTGTCGGCAACATTGTATACATCTTTGTTTTCATCAAAATAATTAAATTCTGTACCGTCGGTACCCATCCATTGACCATTTATGGAAACCTGATACGAATTGTCAGTAGCTACGGTGAGCAAGGCAGAAGTAACGGTTGAAGTAGAGTTTACATTGAAAGTCTTGGTAAAGGTTTGAATTTCGTCTTGTTCAGGATTTGGAACCAAAAATGTTTTCCATATCCAAGTGGCTCCCGGGATAGAAGCTGTCCAGCGAGGATTTTCTGAATATGTAACCACAGCAAACTCGCCTCCGACTACTTCGTTTGATACATCACTTACAACTTCAATAGTGCACTTTTCTGGATTAGAAGGATATGAAACGATCACCTCCCTCGTAGTAGTAGCTCCAAGTCCACCAGAATCAGTAACACTGTAAGTCAAGATATAAGAACCGGTAGTAGAGGCATTAACTGTACCCGTAACAATAATGTGAGCGGTAGTTGTGGCATCGCCATCCTCTGTATCAGTAGCTGTTGCTCCTGGATCAGTGAAAACGGTGTTAATGGTAATTTGAAGAGGATTGGCTCCAACTAAAGTTATTGTTGGGGGGGTATTGACTACAGGATTTGTATTATTGCAAGATAAAACTTTGACTGAAACAACAACATCATTATAATCTGCATCTCCTAAAAACGATAAATCTTCAAATGCAAGAATATAAGTATTTGGAATAAATCCAGATGACGTTTTTGCGTTATAAGCAATAACATGATCTTTACTATCATTATTTTTATTTATTTCAGTAGAAAACATTTCCAGACTATTTTGAGCTTGTGAGACTATGACAAATGACAAACTTGAAGCGTCTAAAATATTTAGAGTAATTTTTTGTCCTTTAGAAAATACCGGCAAGTCAGTGTAAGTGGGGTTGATATTATTATTTGTTCTGAACAAAGGTATAAAAGTGGACTTGTCACCATTGGTGTAATAACCAAAAACATTTCCGTTGGCTGTTCCTTCTCCTTGATCTACAAACTCAATTTCAATAGTGGTTGAAGAATTAGTTGTATTCCATGTTTGATATCCTTTTTGCTCTGAATTTACATTATTAACATACCCAGCATCATTTAAAATTTGTTGAAGAGTTTTTTCAACAGAGGAAGACTGGCCGATAGTTATGATAGATGAATCACCTAATGAATCTGGTATTAAACATTGAATTGCCATCCCATTTTCATCGGCAAAGACAATACCGATAGGAAAAACCAATGAAAAAATAACTGGAAAAATAACTGTTGCGGATATTAACGTTCTGATTTTGTGATATTTTTGAAACACGTGAATTATATTAAAATGGGCCGATTAAATACTTTTAAATTAATATCAATATCCTTCTATAATTGACGAAAAAAGTCAATAGAAGCGGTTTTTGACAATACTACAAATATGCTTATTTTAAGCCATTTTATAATTTCTGTCTTTTATATAATAAAAATGTCCTTTAAAAGACATTATTCCCCACAAAGACAAGGAAAAATTAAAAGGACATTTTTTATAAATAAATATTGTCCTTTTAAAGTTGCTATGTGTGACAGACCAAACTGGTACTGACCTTATGACAAACCAATATTTTGATGTATTATTATAAAAACAAATATGCACGAAAACGAAGAACTAAAAAAACCATACAATCCAACTGAGCACGAAGATTTGATTTATAAAAAATGGGAGGAAAGCGGATTTTTCAATCCGGATAATCTGCCCGGTGAAAGAGGAGAGTCTTTCACTATAATAATGCCGCCAACAAACGCGAACGGCAATCTTCATGCTGGTCACGGTTTGGTAATGACAATTGAAGATATAATGATTCGTTTCAATCGGATGGCCGGAAAGAAAACTTTATGGCTACCGGGGAATGATCATGCTGGATTTGAGACTCAAGTAGTTTACGAAAAAGAACTTGAAAAAATGGGCCGTTCAAGATTTGATATTCCCCCCAAAAAACTTTATAAAGAAATCTGGGATTTTACTCAAAACAATCGCTCAAACATAAACTCCCAAGTTAAAAAAATGGGGTCTTCTTGTGATTGGTCTAGAGAAAAATTTACCCTTGACGAAGATATAGTAAAAACTGTTTACCAAACATTTAAAAAACTTTTTGATGATGATTTGATATATAGGGGCAAAAGAATTATTAGTTGGTGTCCCAAGCACCAAACTTCTTTTTCTGATCTTGAAATTATAGACGAAGAAAGAATAGATAAATTTTACTATTTGAAATACGGACCATTTATCATTGGGACTACTAGGCCAGAAACAAAGTTTGGTGATAAATATGTGGTAATGCATCCAAATGACAAAAGATATGCTTCTTACAAAGACGGACAAAAAATTGATTTGGAATGGATTAACGGGCCAATAACGGCAACTGTTGTAAAAGATGAGTCAATTGATATGGAATTCGGCACAGGAGTTATGACTATCACCCCATGGCATGATGCAGTAGATTTTGAGATAGCCGAGAGACACAATTTAGATAAAGAACAGATTATAGATGAAAGAGGCAGGCTTTTGCCTATAGCCGGAGAATTTGCTGGAATGAAAATTACCGAAGCACGAGAGAAAATGATTGAAAAACTCAAGTTAAAAAATCTGGTTGAAAAAATAGATGATAATTACAAACACAATGTTAAGCTTTGTTATAAATGTAATTCCCTAATTGAACCCCAAATAAAATCGCAATGGTTTTTAAAAATGAGACCACTGGCAGAACCAATAATCAAAGCCATAGAAAAAAAGGAAATAAAATATATTCCCGAACATTACGAAAAAATCTCTTTACATTGGCTCAATAATATTATTGATTGGAATATATCTCGCCAAATAACATGGGGCATCCCAATTCCTGCAAAAATTTGTGAGAAATGCGGGGGAGGATTTCCTGATTTAGAAAATAAAATTGAGACTTGCCCAAAATGTGGCAAAAAAACCAGGACAGATGGCGATACTTTTGACACTTGGTTTTCTTCCGGCCAGTGGCCTTTTGCTTCGTTGGGTTATCCAAATTCAAACGACTTCAAAACATTTTACCCGACCCAAGTTATGGAAACAGCGGGAGAAATAATATTTTTCTGGGTAGCCAGAATGCTTATGCTCGGTCTCTACATAACGGGAAAATTACCATTTAACGCAGTCTACCTTCATGGTCTGGTCCTTGACGCCAAGGGCAGAAAAATGAGCAAAAGCAAAAACAATGTTATAAATCCACTGGATCTAACAAGTAAATACGGAACTGACGCTTTGAGAATAGCTATGGTGATTGGTAATACCCCCGGCACTTCATTGGCCCTATCTGAAGATAAACTAAAAGCCTACAAACATTTTGCCAATAAAATTTGGAATATCGCCAGATTTGTTTTAGAAAATGCACCCGAGTTACCAAAGGGCGTCTTTTGGGACCGGGGCAGTTTAAAGACGCCCTTTGGTAGCGACAGCTTTGGTGAAGAAAACAAAAAATATATAGAAGAATTTAATGCTTTAGTGATAGATGTCACAGGCGATATGGAAAATTATAGGTTTTATTTAGCCGCCGAAAAGCTATACCACTACACTTGGCATACTTTTGCCGATATAATAATAGAAGAGAGCAAAACAAATGAAAACACCAAAAAAATTCTTATGTTTTTATTTAGAGAACAATTAAAACTTCTGCACCCATTTATGCCATTTATTACTGAAAAAATTTGGAGTATGCTACCTGATACTAAAAATTTACTGATGGTGGAAAAGTGGCCAACAAATTAAAATGAGTTCATTTAACACTATATTTTTTTCCTTAATAGGTGGCATACTCCCAGCGCTCCTTTGGCTTTGGTTTTGGTTGAAAGAAGACCGTCTGCATCCAGAACCCAAATCTAGAATTTTAATTGTTTTCCTAGTGGGCATGGCTGCAGTATTTTTGGTACTGCCACTTGAAAAATTTGTCTTTCTAGCCACTTCTTCAAATATTTCTTTATTTACAATTATTTTATGGGCCAGTATAGAGGAACTGACAAAATATGTAGTAGCTTATTTCGCTGTCCTAAGGAAAAGAGTGGTGGACGAGCCAATCGACGCTATCATATACATGATTACAATTGCCCTCGGATTTTCTGCTTTAGAAAATGCATTGTTTCTTTTTAATATTATTGATGGTGGTCTTTTCACTCAAAGCATCATTACCGGTAATTCTAGATTTTTGGGAGCAACTTTGCTACACGTAGCCTCCTCAGCTGCCATTGGTGTAATGATGGGGCTCTCTTACTATCAAAAACCATTGGTTAAAAAGCTTTTCTTGTTAGCGGGTATATGTGTATCTATTCTATTGCATACCACCTTCAATTTACTTATAATTAAGCTCGAGAATAATCTGTTTTTTATTTTCGCTGGAATATGGGTTTTGATTGTTCTCTTATTGGTTTTGATTGAGAAAGTTAAAAAAATTAATCCTTAAGAGCCGTCAAAGGGCACCTTTTGGGATCGGGGCAGTTCAAAGGTGCCCTTTGACAGCAAATAATTATAATATAAAAATATGGCAAAAGATAAAAGATCATTTTTTGAGAGATTAACTGGTTCAGTTTCTATATCAAACGAAATGGAGAACGATATTCCGGAAACAAAAGAAGAAAATTGGATTAATAGCGCCCCCGAAGAGGGCGAGCTCAATGTTGATGTATACCAAAATCAAAATGAAATTGTCATAAAAACTATGGTAGCAGGTGTTAAGCCAGAAGACTTGGACGTTTCTATTTCTCGTGATATGGTCACTTTAAAAGGCAAAAGGGAAAGCGAAAGGACCATCGCCGATGATGATTATTTTCATAAAGAACTTTATTGGGGCTCTTTCTCCCGCATCATCGTCTTACCACAAGAAATAGATGTGGATGCCGCTGAAGCTGTGGAAAAGCACGGCCTGCTTATCATCAAACTACCCAAACTAGACAAAAATCGCCAAACTCGCCTAAAAGTGAGAGGGAATTAAATTTAGCCTATCACCAAAATGTGCGTTTGTTTGACGAAATCCGAACCTTTTTTGAACGGAATTGACGCTCCGCCCCGCCACCGCTCGCTTCGCTTGCTGTCCCGCAAAAAAGTTTTCTTCGCATTTTTTAATTTGCGCCCGCCCGATTTTTTCTTCTAAAAGGAAAAGAAAACTTTTTTGCGGAACTCTGCTCTGAACGAGCAGAGCGACGGGGCTTCGCTTTTTTGGCAGGCGGTCAAAAATTCCTTTCCCCAAACCCCCTTCCTTTTTGCCCGCCTACTGGGAACCCGAGAGCGTTTTTTCGGACGACGGCGGGACCTCAAATTGGGTGGTGAGTGGGGTTAAATTTCAAATCCTTGACCTTTTAATACATCCATTTTAACCATAGATTGATCAATGGTCAATTCTGCCATATTCCTTATATATCCGTATATCCGATCAAAACTATCGCTTAAAATACCCGCCCTTGCAGAACCCTGTTTTATAATCTCCAGAGAAAACATATCAATGCTTTTATTAATTTTTGGAGCTACATTTAACACCTTATGGGACTTTGCTTTATCTATATTTTCCACAAAATACTCCGCTTCTTTCAAAAGAGGCAATATTTTTTGAGCAGTTTCTTGTAATATCTGACCAAATTTCCTTGAAAAAATGAAACGGTCATCCGCGACTATTTGCGCAATTTTTACTGCGTGATCAGATATTCTCTCGAGTTGAATAGCAATTCCTTCATAGTAGAGTGTTTTTATTGGAGAAAGATTTAGTTTTTCCTCTGAAATTTTATTTTGCAATAGATAACGATTTTGTCTCAATATTAAAAAATAGAGTTTATCAATGTCATAATCTCTCTCAATTACATCTTGTGCCAGACCCCTTTTATTTTCAGAAATAGAAGTGATTGCATCTTGAAACATTGAATAAGTCATTAAAAACATTTTATCTATACTTTCTCTGAAGGAGAATTTTTCTGGGTGGAGAATATTCCTCAGAACCACCTGATTAGTAGAATCTTCAATGATCTCAAAGCCAGTGAGTATCTGTGTTGTTTTTCTTATCACTAAACGTTTCTCTTTTGTTATTGGTTCTCCTAAAACTGTAAGTTCGTCAAATCCTGAAATATAACAAGCAATTAGTTCTCGTTTCAATTCTTCTTCTTTCAGCTCACCCAAGTTAATTTTTCCCCTACTCTGCTTTTGAACAACAAAAGCGGGGAGAACAACCAGCGAATCTCCATCTTGAAAAGAAACGACAAAATCCTGCTCTTTAAGTTTATGAGCTTCAACCCATTTTTTAGGCAAGGTAATAGAAAAACTTGATCCCCCCGTGCGTTGTATTTTTCTTTTCTCCATATGTCTCCATATTACTATAAAAAGATAATAGAAGCAACAGTCGGTGATTTTTAAAAGGGCAAGTTATCCACAAAAATAAGGCTTGACATCAAAGTTACAGAGATATATACTTTTTAATGTAAGTATATATTTATTAAATAAACTATATAATTATGAAAAACATTTTTATTACCGTCGCAATCGTAATACTCGTAATCATCGGCGCAGTACTTTTAATAGGAAGGTCTTCTCAAAAACCAGAAACAGAAAAACAAAGTCTAACTATTAAGGGTTCTGACACCGAAGTTCAACTCGTTTCAAATCTTGTTGAGGCATTTTTAGAGAAAAACCCAAAAGCCAATATTTCCGTAACCGGCGGCGGAAGTGGGGTTGGCATAGCCGCTCTTATTAACAGCGAAATAGATATGGCTAATTCTTCCCGAGAAATGAAACAAGATGAAAAATCCCAGGCGGCAAGCCGCGGCCTAGATGTTCAGGAATTTATTTTAGCAAGAGACGGTCTCTCTATTATTGTTCATACGGAAAATCCAATCGCCCGGCTTTCCTTAGAACAGCTTGGAAAAATATACAAAGGAGAAATCAAAAATTGGAAAGAAGTAGGCGCCAAAGATGCGCCCATAGTGCTTTACGGACGTCAAAACACTTCGGGTACCTATACTTTTTTCCGGGATTTTATTGTTAAGGCCGATTATTCGCCGGAGATGCGAAGTATGGAAGGCAACCAAGCCATTGTTGACGCGGTCAAAGCGGACAAAAATGGCTTGGGTTATGTCGGGGTGGGTTATGTAAAAAATGAAAAGAGCGAACCACGGCAGGATATAAAAGTTATATTGGTTTCCGGGAAAGAGGGCTCCCCAATTTCTCCCCTTGATAAAGAGGCGGTGAAAAACGGTCAATATCCGATTGTTCGTCCTATATTCCAATATACGGCTCATCTCCCGCAAAAAGGTTCACTGCAGGAACAATTTCTTCGCTTTGAAGCGTCAGCGGAAGGCCAGGCAATAATTGAGCAAGCTGGTTTCTATTCAATAACCAATGAAGATCAGCAAAAAAATAATCAACTGTTTGAAAAAATTAGATAGACATGACCCCAAAATATGAATTCAAATAGCAAAGCTTTATATTTTTCAGAAAATATTCCCAAGTGGATATTTGGTTTTATTGCCACTTTTACTGTGGCTATTTTATTGGGCATCTTTGTTTTTTTGCTCATAAGCGGTTTGGGCACATTTAAGGAAATTGGTATTAAGGAATTTTTGTTTGGCACAGATTGGAACCCGAATGCATTTGATACTCCGGCCTGGGGTATTTTTTCTTTGGTTGTCGGCACGGCTATGATTAGTCTGCTGGCGCTTTTTATTGTCGTTCCGTTTGGATTGTCCATTGCTATTTACCTTTCCGAGATTGCCTCTCCTAAAACGCAGGAGATTTTAAAACCCCTCGTTGAAATGATCGCCAGCATTCCGTCGGTAGTGTTGGGTTTTTTGGGACTTCTATTTTTAGCTCCTTTGATAGCCAAAATTTTTCATTTATCAAATGGGCTTAATGCCTTGACCGCTTCTATTTTAGTTGCCATAGCCGCCCTGCCCACCATAGCCAGTATTTGCGAGGACGCTCTCTCGAGCGTAAGCCAGAGATTCAGAGAGGCAAGCTTGGCCTTGGGGGCCACTCAATGGGCAACAATTAAAAAAATAGTTATTCCAGCAGCAAAATCCGGCTTAATTGCCGGAATCATGCTTGGTTTAGGAAGAGTTATTGGGGAGACAATGATTGTGCTTATGGTTGCCGGGAACAGCCGGGCCTTCCCACATTCTCTTTTAGATGCAGTCAGGCCGATGACAGCCAATATTGCTATTGAAATAAAAGAAGTGGTAGTAGGAAGTTTTCATTGGCAAAGTCTTTTTATGATAGGATTTATCCTTTTTGTTATAACTTTTTTCATAAATTTTTTGGCAGATATACTGATTCATAAAAAGTCATTATGAAAACAAAAGAAAATCTACGAGAGACAGCTTACTTTTCCATATTTCGTGTTAGTGCTTTTATCGGAATAGGAATACTTTTTTTAACTTTGATATTGCTTTTTGTTTCTGGATACTCGGTGATTGATTTTAATTTTCTTACTAAAAATTGGCAACACAGAGATATTACTCAAGGCGGTATATTGCCTGCCATTTTGGGATCTTTCTATCTTGGGTTTGGTGTAATAGCGGTAAGCTTTCCTTTGGGCATAGGTACCGCAATATTTCTTACCGAATACAGCAAAAATAATTTATTGAAAAGAATAATTAAGTTAGCTATCAGAAATCTTTCAGGTGTGCCCTCGATAGTGTACGGACTCTTTGGCCTTGTGATTTTTGTAAACTTATTATCTTTCGGCACCTCACTTCTTTCAGCGATCTTAACTTTATCCTTTATGACCATTCCGTGGATTATTACTGCCTCTGTGGAATCGTTCGAGTCGGTACCGCAAAAATTTCGAGAATCAAGTCTCGCCCTTGGGGCAACACATTGGCAGACAACCAGGAAAATCGTACTCCCTGCCGCTATCACAGGAAGCATAACTGGGGGAATAATAGGTATAGCGCGGGCATTAGGGGAGACCGCACCGCTTATTATGGTGGGAGCGACTTTTTATCTTTCCAACCTCCCTTCTTCGCCATTGGATAAATTTATGGCTCTTCCTTACCATACTTTTATATTAGCAACCCAACATTCCAGTCCTTATGCTAACACCTACGCCGCTGCCACGGCACTTGTGTTAATAACACTCACTTTTTTATTAAGCTCGGGTGCAATTTTTCTCCGCTTCCACTATCGGAGAAAAAAAGATTGGTAAATTCATCTATGAACAAAATAATCATCACAACTCGCAAACTTAATATCTGGTATAACGGCCTTCAAGCATTGAAAAATGTTGATATAGAGCTTCCAGAAAATCAAATAACAGCTTTCATTGGGGCGTCGGGTAGCGGGAAATCAACCCTTTTGCGTTCTTTAAATAGAATGCTTGACATTATTCCCAATGCAAAAGTAGAAGGAGAAATACTATTTATGGGAGAAAATATACTTAGTCAGGATACCGATGTGGTTGCTCTGCGCCGAAAAATAGGGATGGTGTTCCAAAATCCCACGCCATTTCCAAAATCAATCTTTGATAACATTGCTTATGGTTTAGAAATACAAGGTATCAAAAAAAAATACGAAGGCCTTTGGCAAATATTTAATAATAAAAAGAATAATTTTGTAGAATTCGAGAAAAGCCAACATCCCATAGATATAGCTGTCGTTAAAAGTCTTAAAGAAGCAGCACTTTGGGAAGAGGTTAAAGATAGGCTTCGTCAATCAGCATTTCGGCTATCAGGTGGACAACAACAACGTCTTTGCATCGCCAGAACCTTGGCAGTGAAACCGGAAATTCTACTATTGGACGAGCCTTGCTCCGAGCTTGACCCAATCTCTACCAAAAAAATTGAGGAACTGCTTATGTTATTAAGGGAAAATTACACTATTGTTATCGTTACCCATAATTTGCATCAGGCAAAACGCATTTCAGATCATGTGGGGTTTTTTCATTTAGGAGAATTAATAGAATTTGGAAAAACAAAAGATATTTTTGAAAACCCTTGTCAAAAGATTACTCGGGATTATGTCACGGGTAATTTCGGATAGTATGATTAAATTTAATCAAATTATAAGGAGAAATCCGCCCAATCCGTTTCTACTTTTGTTCAAGAGTCGCAAAACAAAATTCGCGCCATACAAACGAAGCTCCAGCGACTTTTGGACGGCTATTTAGAGCAGGATATTGAGCGCGAAATTTACCGCGAACAAAAAACAAAACTTCTTATGGAAAAGAAGTCGCTGGACGAGAAAATGGCGCGGATTGAACAAAAGCAGAATGATTGGCTCGAACCGATGAAAGAA
This sequence comes from Patescibacteria group bacterium, assembly GCA_038065655.1. GTDB lineage: Bacteria > Patescibacteriota > Minisyncoccia > Phycocordibacterales > WO2-35-19 > WO2-35-19. Next base: position 30,951 of record JBBTQO010000004.1, read on the forward strand.
TGGATAAAAGTCGCTTCAAAC
>JBBTQO010000005.1:0-42401 GCA_038065655.1 Patescibacteria group bacterium
TTTTTAAGTCCCAATTTTTCTTTGAGTTCCTTAAAAACTTCTTTGGTTTTTTCTTTTAATAATTTCATATTATTTATCTTTTACTTTCTTAACGTTTGATACATGTACTGGAGCAGCCTGTTCTATTATTTTACCTTTCTCGTTGCTCTTTTTTGGTCTTTTATGCAACTTCTTTTTATTTATTCCTTCTACTAAAACAGCATCATCTTTGGGAAAAGCTTTGACAACAACACCGGTTTTACCCCTGTCTTTACCTGCGATTACTGTTACTTTGTCTCCTTTTTTTATTTTCATATATTTATATCACTTCCGGCGCCAAAGAAACTATTGCCTGAAAACCAGCTTCAGCAATTTCTCTGGGAATTGGACCAAATATTCTACCGGCTTTGGGGATAATTTCACCTTTCTTCTGCTCTACCACAATCACCGCGTTTTCATCAAAACGAATATAAGAACCATCTTTTCTTCGCAATGGCGCTTTCTGACGAACCACTAAACCCAAAAGAACGGCTTTCTTTTTAATTTCTTTTCGAGGTTCGGCTTTTTGAACAGAAAAAATAACCAATTCACCAATTTTGGCATATCTTTTTTTGGAACTGCCAAGCACCTTAAAAACGCGTCCAATTTTGGCACCTGAGTTGTCTGCTACTTTTACGATTGTTTGTGGCTGAATCATTTTTTTATTTTACAATTATGAAATGTTTATCTTTTGAAATTGGCTTGCATTCTTTAATCATTACTTTATCGCCTATCTTTTTGGTATTACCGACATCATGCGCTTTAAACTTTTTGCTTACTTTATGATATTTTTTATATTTTTTATGCTTTACAAATCTAGTTATCAAAACCACACAAGTATCTTTCATTTTGTCCGATACCACTATCCCACTCAAAGTTTTAGCTCTGGAAACGATTTTCTCTACTTCTATATTCTTTTTTTTGTTTTTTACTTCCATATTTTTTATAATTTTCTCTTTCATACTTGCTACTTGCTACTTGCTACTCTTAAAGCTGTTTTTATTCTGGCTATTTCTTTTTTTATATTTTTTTGCTCTTTAACATTCTTACTTTTACTGCCAGCGCCACCAAATCTTATTTCACGCAATGACAAGCGCTTTTCATTTAACTCTTTTGTTAAATCACTTGTATTCTTTTTTGATAATTCATTTTTCATTTTTATATGAGTTATACTCGAGCCACTACCTTTATCTTAACTGGCATTTTGGTGCCCCCTTTGCGCAAGGACTCCGCCGCAACTGGAGCGGTAGCGCCATCCACTTCAAACATTATCTGACCCACCGCTACTCTAGCACAATATCCTTCAATATCTCCTTTACCCTTACCCATTTTCACTTCTGCCGGCTTTTTAGTAAAAGGCATATCGGGGAAAATGCGAATCCAAACTCTTCCGGTTTTACCCAAACTTCGAGTAATCGCCTTTCTCGCCGCTTCAATTTGATTGGAAGTGATTCGGCCAGGAGCCATGGCTTTCATACCATGCGAACCAAAAGATACCTTGATACCACGAGTGGCTGGACCAATCTTTTTGGGATTTTCACGCAATGTCTGCCATTTTCTATATTTAACTTTTTTGGGGAATAACATATTTTTTAAATTAACTTAATTAACCTAATTTCTAATTGTTCTAATTGGGAATTTTTCATTGGGGTTTATTTAGGTTAATTAGAATAATTAGAATAATTTATTTTTGCTTTGCAAAGATATCTCCTTTATAAATCCAAACTTTGATACCGATTTTGCCAAGAGGTAAAAGCGCTTCGTGGAAAGCATAATCAATATCGGCTCGCAAGGTCTGTAGTGGAATGCGGCCGACTTTTTTAGTCTCTGTTCTGGCCATATTTGAGCCACCCATGATGCCCGAAAGAGTGACCTTTACTCCTTTCACATCTCTGTTGGCAAAAGCCTTTTCCACCATTGATTTCAAGACTCTTCGGAATGGCAATCTTTTCTCCAATCCTTCAGCCACCATCTGAGCCGCAATCATTGAGCTTGATTCAGGGGACTTCACTTCTTTCACGTCAATCTTCAATTCCTCTTTAATACTCAAACTGCGTCGCTTCATAAATTTGATGACGTCTTCTCTCAATTTGTTCATCCCTTCGCCACTTCGACCGATGATAAGACCAGGACGAGAAGTTTCTATAATAATTCTAAAAATTTTAATATTTCTTTCAATTTCTATAGAATTTACATAACAGCCTTTTAATCTCTTTTTTAAATATTCAAAAATCAAAACATCCCCTTTCAAGTTTTCTTTATATTTAGATTTAATGCCAAACCAGCGTGATCGCCAATCGCGGATAATACCTAATCTGTGTGCATATGGATGTACGGTATGACTCATAAAATTATTTTACTTCTGATTTTTTATTTACGCTTTTCTTTACTGGCGCTTTTTCTTTTAAAACTATCTTAATATGTGAAGTTCTTTTGTGAATAGTGTGAGCAGAACCATGAGAAACTGGGCGACGACGGTATAATATTTTGCCACCATTAACGGTAATAGCCTTAACTGTCAAATTTTCTACCACCGCTCCCAAATCTTTAGCATTGGCTACGGCAGAATTTAAAAGTTTATGCAGAGGGTCAGTGGCTCGTTTGGTAATAAAATCGAGTTTCTTTTTGGCCTCTTTTACAGACTTACCTCGAAGGACATCAGCGACTATTCGTACCTTTCTTGGAGACTGCCTATAGCTATTTAGTTGTGCAGTAATTTCATTCATTTTATTTTTTCTTTGTATCTACAGAAGCTTTGGCAGATTTAGCGGCGCTTATTTCATCCTCTTTTTTCTTAGCCTCCAAATCTTTCTGCATTTTACCACCATGTTTTATAAATTTACGAGTAAGGGAAAATTCTCCCAGGCGATGACCCACCATATCTTCAGTCAAAAAAACTTCAACATGATCTCTTCCGTTGTGCACTCCAAAAGTAAAACCTACCATTTCTGGAGCGATAACACAGGCCCGAGACCAGGTTTTAATAACCCCAGTCTCCTGTGGCTTTTTGCCTTCTATTTTTTTGAGTACCCTCGGATCAACGTAGGGTCCTTTTTTGATTGATCTGGACATAATCTGTTTATTCTATTTGCAAATTAAAAGCTCCAATGAGCTTGTGTAATATACTACCAAATAAGCATTTATTGTCAATAAAGAGACCGAGAGCTTCCTACATCTTCTTGGGAACTTTGATACCAAGAAGGTTGAGGCCGGATTTGAGGATGTTGGCTACAGCTTGAGTTAGAGCAATTTTGTAAGAAGAAGAGGGATCATTTTCATCTATAATTTTATTATTGGCATAAAAACTATTGAAGAGGCTGGCTAGCTCGGTCAAATAAGTAACTAAATAATGCGGCGCATATTCTACTCCCGCTCTTTCTACTACTTCTTCAAATCTGTATAAATATTTTTCTAGTTCCGTAATTTCCCAAGTTTCCAAAGTGTTAAAGGGCACCTTCTGGGACTGGGGCATTTTGAAGGTGCCCTTTAACACTTTTTCCAAAACCGAATTAGCTCGCACACACGCATATTGTAAATATGGCCCTGAATCCCCTTCAAAAGAAATAGACTTATCAAAATCAAAAATAATGTCTCCACCAATCGCCTGCCTAAGTATGGAATATTTGATTGCCCCTATTGCCACCATCTCAGCAATACTATTTTTTACTTGTCCTGAGTCTATCGAAGGATCTTCCTCATTAAAATCTCTATCTTTTATTTTTTCAAAAACTTTCTCCTTCACTTGATCAATCAGGTCTTCGCCGGTTATAACATTGCCTTTGCGAGACGACATCTTGCCCGAAACAAAGCGCAACATACCGTGTCCAATATGAACAGTTTTTCCCGAGACTTCAGGTTTTATAAGTTCGGTTGCTTTGAGGACTACTTTAAAATACTCATTTTGTTCATTACCAGTAATAACAATTGATTTATCAAAAGAAAAATCTTCGTATTTTTTAATACTTAAACCAAGTTCTTTGGCTTCATATATTGGCACTCCTTTTGAATTCACAAAAACTCGAGTATGCAAACCATAATTTTCACCTTTAAAGATAACCGCGCCTTCGCTTTTTTCTAAAACATTTTTCTCTAGCCCTAAAGATACCGCTTTCTGAGCATCTTCAACTACTTCACTTTCCCAAATATTTTTATCAAAATGAGTACCGAGTCTTTTAAACATTTCTTGGAAATATTTTATACTTAGCTCTCTTCCCCATTCATACAGCTCGTTTATTTCCGGATCAGATTTATCAAAAATGATTTTATTGAGTTCATCTATTTCTTTTTTAGCATCTGCATTGTCTTCATACTGATTATTGCCAAGAATATAAGCTTTTGCCCAAAATTTGATTTGCTCTTTTTCGTCAGCGTTTTTTATTTTTTCTATTTCATTTTTTTGGGCCAAAACAGCAAATATAGATTTGGTCACATGAAGCCCAACATCTCCGCCATAAGAAAGTCTTTTTATACTAGATCCTCCAGTCTCAATAATCCTTGAAATTGCTTCACCAATTGAATTACTCATCAAATGCCCAATATGAAATTCTTTAAATGGATTTGGATCAGTATATTCAATGATTATTTTTTGATCTTTAAATAAATCATTTTCTCCACACCTTTCCTCTTTGCCTAAAATTTCTTTGATAGAATTAGTAAAAAATTCTTTTGATAAATAAAAGTTTATAAAATTGCCAACTACTTCTATTTTATCTACCTCTAGAATTTTATTTTTTTCTAATTTATCAACTAAATCTTTTGGGTTTTCGTCAACAGAAAAAAAAGAATAATCGCCATTTTTAATGTATTTAGGATGAGCTAACACAAAATCACTTTCCAACCTTAAGGTTTCCTTTATCCATTTTTTTATTTTTGATTGTATGTTCATTTTTTATAATTTCTTTTTGAATTCTTCAGCCGACATTTCTATGTCTTTTATAATTTTATGCAAAAGTCCCACTCCAATATCTTTATTTCCATGTAGAGGCACAGTAGTAGTCCTCTTATTAATATGATTTAAGAAAAAATAATGACTGCCTTTAGTTTTAATACAAACAAAACCCTCTCTCTCTAAAAGTTTTATAAGTTTTTTGGGAGAAATTGGTGAAAGATGTGGCATTATCGAATAGAAAAAGAAATATTTTGAAATCCAATAATTTTATTAATTTGGATTTTATTACCAAAAAATTCTTTCTCCACTTCAGTACAAAGCTCAACCACTTCCCCTAAATTTTTATAAAGCTCTTCCAAAGTCTTACCTTGAGTATAACAAGAACGCAATGATGGTACAGAACCAACATACACACCATTTTCATCCTGTTCTATAAGAACCGGAAAATTTATTGATTTATTGTTTTTTACATTCTTTTTCATACACCCATACTAACATTTCTAAAGATTTTATCAATCAATTTATTTCAATTTTTTAAAAAGTTCATAAGCAGTCATAGCGCCATTTATGGCTCTATGAACTGCCGGCTCTGACGGAATGTCAAATATTTCACAAGCAGTTTTCAAACTCCACTTTTCTTTATCTTTTAGACTTTTAGTCCAAGCGATAGAAAGCAAGTCTAGTCGATGATAATCCATCCTATCTTTTACTCCAGTTTTTCTGAAAGCCTCATTCATAAAACCCCAATCAAAAGTAGCATTGTAAGCGCAAAAAATAGCATCTTTAGTTTTATCAGCATATTGCTGTATTGCTTCTTTAAGCGAGACAGCGTCTTGCCAATCTTCTTCTTTGTAACCATTTTTAGCGATTGCCGCTGGTACTGCATTTGCAATATTAAAAGGTTTAGTTTTGATATTTAAAGTATCAACTATTTCAAAAGTGTTTTGATCAAAAACTACCAAACCAATTTCCAATATTTCATGCATCCCAAAGACATCTCCACTGGTTTCCAAATCTGTCATCGCAATTTTCCTCTCATTCATTTTCATTTTTTTATTTTACCACTTATCGTCCCAAAACTAAACGTCACACATAAGTTATAATCTTATACACTATTTACTGACGACCGTCTTATTTTAGTGTATTATTAATATCATGGAACTAGAAAAAAGAGTAAAAAAAGCAAATATACAAAGAATTATTTTGGAAACTGTAAAATTAGCAGGTTTGATAGGTGTCGCGGCGTTTGCTCCCAATGTTTTATCAGCAATGAAAAAAATAGGCATTATCACACATCCACGGCAAACAGAATCAATAAAAAGATCAAAAGATTCTCTTATAAAAAAAGGAATGTTGGAATATAAAAAGGGGGAACTCAGAATAACTCAAAAGGGTAAAATTTATATGCTTAGAAATTTTTCTTTAGGTGAAAATAAAAAATTAAACAGAAACAAAAAATGGGATGGTAAATGGAGAGTTCTTATTTTTGATATACCAGAAAACAGAAGGTTTGATAGAAATAATATACGGCAGGCATTAGTTTCTATCGGCTTTATGAGATTACAGGATAGTGTTTGGGTTTATCCTTACAATTGTGAAGATTTAATAACATTGCTTAAGGCCGATACCGAAATTAATGAGGATGTACTTTATATGGTTGTTGAAATTATTGAACATGATGAACCAATAAGAAAATATTTTGGACTCCCTAACAACTAACCCCCCCATACACCAAAATAGGACGACCGTCTGAATTTAGTGTATTCAAGGTTATAGGATTTTTACAATAAAAAATTACAAAATTTAAGAAGTGAGAGATATTTTATTCCTGAGAATTTTATCGATTTTTTGGGCGATAGCGACAAAATCTTTCTCCACTTTGCCACGAGTAGTTTCAGCCGCAGAACCAAGACGAACGCCTGATGGGTCCATCGGAGAACGAGTTTCATTTGGAATAGTATTTTTATTTACAATAATACCGTTTTTTTCGAGAGCGTTGCTAGCCTCTTTGCCAGAGATACCCTTGCCCCCCATCCAAGTGTCCACCAGTATTAAATGAGTGTCAGTGCCACCAGAAATTATTTTCCAGCCTAATTTTTTCAATTCCTTGGCAAGAGTATCAGCATTTTTTATAATTTGTCTGGCATATTTTTTAAAAGCAGGAGTATTGGCTTCTCTTAGAGCTACTGCCACAGCTGCAATTTGGTTGAGATGCGGTCCACCCTGTAACCCCGGAAAAACAGCTTTGTCTATTTTTTTATAAATTTCTCTCGGATCTATTTTTGAGAAGATCATAGCCGAACGGGGCCCGCGTAGTGTCTTGTGTACTGTGGTTGTCACCACATCAGCATAATCAAATGGTGAAGAGTAAACTTTGCCAGCGATCAATCCTGCAAAGTGTGACATATCAACCATCAAATATGCCCCACAAGCGTCACATATTTCTCTAAATTTTGACCAATTAATTTTGCGCGAGTAAGCTGTGTAGCCAGCGACAATAATATTTGGTTTTTCCTTGAGAGCTATTTTTTTTATTTCTTCATAATCAAGCTGTTCTGTATCTTTATTTACTCCATAAGGAATCTGCTGCCAAAACTTGCCACTGGCAGAAACTTTGTGTCCATGAGTCAAATGACCTCCATGATCTAGACTCATTCCCATGATCTTGCCCTCTTTTGGTACTAAAGCCAAATAAACAGCCAGATTAGCTGGTGAACCCGAAAGAGGCTGAACGTTAACATGCCATTTCTTATTATCAAGTTTAAAAAGTTTTATTGCTCTCTCTTTACACAAATTTTCTATTTTATCCACCACCTCATTACCACCATAATATCTAGCACCAGAATACCCCTCGGCATATTTATTGGTTAATTCCGAGCCCAAAGCCTCCAACACATCCTTGGAAACATAATTTTCCGAAGCAATTAAATTAACCACTCTCTTTTGCCTCTTTTTTTCCGCTTCAATTAATTTTTTTATTTGAGCGTCTTTCATAGTAATTTCATTATCATCTAAACTATATAAAAAGCAAATGTTGAAATCAAATTACTTGTAGGATATGATATAAATATGAAATCATACGAAAATCGTACTCCAGATAGTCAATATCAGCAAATGCTCAAAAACATCCTTAAAAATGGTGTGCGTATCCCAAGTCAACAAGGTGTAGATGCCCTGACCCTCATGGGCCCAAACCCGATGCATTTTAAACTTGAAAATGGATTCCCCATGATTACCGAACGTAATATGAATCCAAAGCCTTCAGAGTTTTTGCCAGTCACAGTGTGGCAACAAGCCATAGCTGAAATTTGTGCTTTTATAAATGGCGCGCGAACACAAAAGGAGTTGGAAGAATTTGGTTGTTTTTGGTGGAAATCTTGGGTTACTCCAGAAAAATGTGCCAAACGAGGATTAGAAACCGGAGACTTGGGTCCAGGATCATATGGTGCCGCTTTCCATGATTTTCCTACCGCCGAAGGCAAACCTTTTAATCAATTTAAACATATAGTTGAACAAATTATTGAGGAGCCCCAATTGCGAACTCATTTTGTTAGCCCATGGATTCCCCAATACACGGGTCGCGGCAAAGGCAAACAACAAAAAGTTGTGGTTTGTCCTTGTCACGGCTGGATAAATATCCGTATCATTGAAAATAAACTTACCCTTCACATGATGCAAAGATCGGGAGATGTACCCGTTGGTGTGCCTTCAAATATGGTCCAATACGCAGCTCTTACCATGATGCTCGCCCATGTTACTGGCACCATTCCCTATGAATTTATACACAGTATTTCAGACGCTCATATTTATGTAGATCAGATTCCATCAGTAGAAACAATGCTCACTCGAGAACCAAAACCCTTCCCAACAATGACACTCAATAAAAATAAAAAAGATTTATTTGCCTTTCGTAAAGAAGATTTCGAACTATCAGATTATGATCCGCATCCAGGAATAAAAGGTATCCCCGTTGCCATATAACATGAGCAAAGAAAAAGAAAATAAATATGTAAATCTGTCTGCAGTAAGAAGAGAAGACCAGAGAGAAGTGATGGAAGAAATAAAAAAACAAGGACACTGCCCGTTTTGTCTTGAAAATTTACAAAAGTACCACAAAAATCCTATCTTAAAAGAAGGTAAATTTTGGATTTTAACCGAAAACCAATGGCCATACAAAAAAATAAAACATCAATTGCTTGCTATTTATAAAACTCATATTGAACACCTGAAAGAAATGAACCCAGAATCTGGCGGAGAACTTTTTGAAATGTTTGCGGAAGAAGCAAAAAAAAGAAATATGAAGGGTGGTGGAGTCGCTATGAGGTTTGGGAGCAATCCAGAATATGGCAATTATGGAAGTAGTGTCCTACATATTCATGCCCACCTTGTAGAGCCTGATTTAGAAAAACTAGAAGAAACTGAGGCATGGAGATTTAAATTTGGAGAACCAAAAAACTACAAGAAAGAGTATTAATTACTTACTCTACAAAAATAATCTCAACTCCCTTGCTACGCAAAACTATTTCTTGATCAAGCATTTGATAACCACCTCCGTAATAAAGTTTTTTAATGCCGGAAAATGCAATCTGTTTAGCACAAGTCGGGCATGGGAAGACGCTTACATATATTGATACACCCTCAAGAGAGATCCCCTTCCTTGCTGCTTCTGCGATGAGCCGAGCTTCCGAATGGATAGAAGTGGAGTACTCAATCCCAATTCCTTTGTGTAAGGTATTGCGAGGATCACCATCTGCATATGGAGAATGCGGAGAAGGTAAATGCTCATTATGAGCAGAGAATAAAACTTCACCATCTTTTACAATGGCTGAAGCAATACGCCGCCACCAATCGCTACTTTTTTCTGCTTCCTTTTTCAATTTTTGAATTATTTCCCTATCAAATTCATCTCTTGAAATTTTTTGATCAGCCTGCACCGGCTTTTCTTCCATTGTTTTATGTTTATCCCAACGTAAAAATATGCTATCAAAAATCACTTTTTCCTTATCAAAAAATTTTGCAAGATCGTGACAAACATCTTCATCGGGCATAATAATTTCGGCCACTTTTAATGAGTTAAGGTCTTTTTCTTCGAGAACTTCAACTTTTTTGAACATTTTCCAACTCTCTATAGCTTGCTTTATAAGACTGGGCGAAAGTTGCCGAATTTCTTTAGCAAGATAATCATATTTTTTGACAAGAGAATCTCCAAAAATATAAAGCGTATCCACATCTTTGTGTCGCTCAAAAAATTTTCTGTACCCTTCGTGTAATACGGGTACATAAGCAATAATAACTTTTTTCATCTCTTGTTTAATATTTTAACCCCCCATTTCATCGAGTGCATCTTGAATGGTCTTCAGTATCTTGGGAGTGAGAGCTTGCCCCAATTTTTTGGCAGTACTAATTTGGAGTCTTCTGATTTTTGCGCTAGTTGTCGTGGTAGCCATAGGTTCTAGGACAAATACTTTTCCACAATATTTCTTGAGTTCCTTTAGTTGTTTTTTGCTATAGGTTTTTTGGGTCGCAATAAGAACATCCGGACAAATTGCTTTTATCAGACTCCATTTAGGATCATTCAGTTCTTTAAGAAAGACCAGATCAACATATCGAAGATGAGTTAGCATTTCTATTCTTTCTTCTTGGGGTACGACAGGTCTTTCAGGACCTTTTCTTTTTTTTATTTTTTTATCGCTATCCACTCCAACTACCAGAAGGTCACCATGTTTTTTTGCCTCCCTCAAATATCTTCCGTGCCCAACATGAATCATATCAAATGCTCCTTGAGTGAGAACCACTCGCATACCTAGATATTTACAGTGTTCGATAAGGCTTTTAATCTTCTTATAATCAGTCAACGCCTTGCCACCAAAACTCAAATGAGCATAGGCCCCTTTATCAATTGGTATATTATTTTCCATGTGAGTATATTATTAGCTTTCCGTTCTTTTGGCAAGCTGATATACTTTTCTTTATATGAATAAACCAGTCACAAGCTTAATCGCCGCTATCAGCGAAAAGAAGCGTGCTCTTGGATTTAAAAACAATCTCCTTTGGAAAATTGAGGGTGATTTGCCAAGATTTAAAGCTCTAACTAGCGGTCATGCGATAATAATGGGAAGAAATACCTATATATCAATTGGTAGACCTCTCCCAAATAGAACAAATATAGTTATATCTGATAAAGGAAGTGGGGGTTTTACCATAATCGAAGGGATTGTCATAGTTGATTCAATTGAAAAAGCTCTTGAGGAGGCAAGAAAGGTTGAACAAGAAGAAATTTTTATAATAGGAGGAGGAATGATCTACAAATCATTTATTGACATCGCTGATCGTTTGTATTTAACAATAGTCTATGACGAACCGGAAGCCGACATCTTCTTCCCCGACTATTCTCAATTCAAAAAAGAAATTTCAAAAGAAAATCATCTCGAACATAGTCCCCCATTTTCATATATTATTTTGGAGAGATAATTACCCCTTGACCTCCACTCCCATACTTCGACACTGGCCAGCGATAATTTTGACAGCGGCTTCAATATCGTTGGCATTTAGGTCAACCATTTTTACTTGAGCGATTTCTTCTAGTTGTTTGCGAGTTATGGTGCCAACTTTTTGACTTGGGGTCTTGCCCGCGCCTTTTTCAATACCAAGCGCCTTTTTTATTAAACTTGATGCTGGAGGAGTCTTGAGTACAAAGTCAAAAGTGCGGTCTTCATAGACATTAATTTCAGCAGGAACTAGGCCTTCCATCCCTCTGGTAGCTTCATTAAATTTGGTAACGAATTCGCCAATATTAATACCAGCCGGACCCAAAGCGGTACCAACAGGAGGTGCTGGAGTGGCTTTACCGGCCACTATCACCAATTTTATTTTTTTTGTTATCTTTTTTGCCATTTCAGGTTCATATTACACAATAATAAAACATTTGCAACCTAAATTTCTTCCGCAGATTTTTGAACTTTAAAAAATCTGCATCTTAAGATTTATAGTCGCCGCGCTCCTTAAATCTTTTTGACTTGCAAGAAATCTAACTCTACCGGTGTTTCCCGACCAAACATGGGCACCAGCACTTTGACTTTGCCTCTTTCCTCATCAACATTCCCCACCTTTCCTTCCAAATCTTTAAATGGACCGTCGACAATTTTAACCGCATCATCAAGAGACAAATCAATGTTGTGCTTAACTTTTTCAGAGTTCATTCTCTTGAAAAGTTCCTCCACTTCCTTCGGATCAAGTGGCACAGGAAATACTCCTGCCCCAACAAAACCGGTTACTCGTGGAGTATTTCTGACTACATACCATGAATCATCAGTCACTATCATATCTACCAAAACATAACCCGGGTATATTTTTTCTTCCTCTTCGGCTCGTTTGTTACCTTTTATTTTTATCTTTTTTTCGGTTGGTACCAAAACACCAAAGATTTTGTCTTCCATACCCAAAGATTCAATACGCTGTTTGAGATTTCTCATCACTGCGTTTTCATAACCTGAGTAGGTATGAATAGCATACCAATTTCTACCCTCTTGTATTTGTTGCTTAGACATGTTAATTGGATTTTCCTCCTTCTCCCCTCTCCTGCATTTAGGAGAGGGGCTGGGGGGTGAGGTTAAATAAATAAATTTAAAATTCGGGAGAAAATAAAATCAAATAGGCCTAAAAAGAGGGCGGTCAAAATAGAAATAATAATAACGACCAAGGAAAAAATGCCCGCCTGTCTTTTGGTGGGCCAATTAACATGTGACATTTCTGCTTTTGTTTCTTTAAAATAATTTATTATTGACATATGTTTATTCTTACTTGTCCCGTTAGAAATTTTAATTTCTTTTGGGATTAAAAAACCCCTTGCGGGGTCTTTTTATTAAATTGTATCCCCTATTATACACCCTAGTAAAATATTGTCAAATTAATCTGTCAAGGGTAACCCTTAAACTGCCTCGGTTCCAAAGGGTTACCCTTGACAGATTTTTCTTATCTTATCTCATAAGTAATACTGACATCAGAAGTGATTTTGTTTTCGCCTGTTGGCAATTCGGCCCTAACTGGAGCCACAGAAGAAGTTATCATATCTTTGCCACCGCCCATACCTTCAGCGCCATAATATACTGGGTAATTGCCATTGTCATTGTAATAAAGTATTTTACCCAAACGAACCCCGAGCTGTTTGGCCAGTTCTTTGGCTTTAACTTTGGCATCCGCAATAGCCTTCGCTCGGGCTTCTGCTACATATTTTTCTCTATCATCAACAGTAAACTCTACTCCGCTTATGTTTGAAACAGATGCCGCTCCAACTTTGGTAACCAAATCCCCCACCTTTTCTGTGTCTCGCACTTTAACTGTAATGGTTTGATTAACTTCATAACCAGTTAAAACATTTTTACCAGAAGAACATGGGTATGATAATCCGTTTGATGCAACACTCATTGGACAAGGAGTTTGATTCCATTCATATTTTGGATATACATTATAATTTGTAGTTTTGATATCCTTATCTTCCACTCCAGAATCACGCACTGCGGCTAAAGTTTTGTTAATTTTTTGGTCAGTTTTTTCCTGGGCTTGTTTTACGGTATCTCCCAACTCAATAACTGAAAAACTAAAAGTGGCTATATCGGGTATAGCGTATGCTTCTCCTTTGCCAGAAACCATAATGGTTGACTGCGGATAAATTTCCCTATCTATATTTGGCAATCTTTTAAAGTCAGCTATAACTTTCATTAATAAAAAAGCCGAAAGAAGCATCAAGGAAATAACAGCCCATTTTGACACTCTCTTTGATTCCTCTCCCAAAAATTGATTGAACATAATATGTATATAAATTAGACTATTAAATAATATTTTAATTATAGTGCTTTTATTCACACAAATCAAGTTTTACTTTTGTTTAAGTGTTATAATTTATTTATTAGTAAATAATCAATTTTTATGAAAAAAACTCTGTTAATCATTTCAATATTTAGTTTATTTTTATTTGCAAATTATGCAAACGCTCAGACAAGACCAACTGTTCCGCCCCTAGTGCCTGATTCAGTGACAGGTTGTACTGGTTATGAAATGACAGCCTCTTGTAGACCAGAATGGGCGGAATCAGTATCTCGTTGTGTACCGGGGTCAATCAATCTTGGTGGTAAGGATACTTGTGTGACCACTGATTCAGCTGTCGCTTTAATAAGTAAATATGTCACCATATGTTCACCCACCAATGCTCTAAACTCATGCCGACCTCATAGAGTGAACAATTACGCAGCAAAAAATCTGGCCAATCAAGCTGAAATAATGGGTAGGTCTCTCGGTTATACAATTACCTGTTCTACTGAGACATTAGGAATGGGTGGTTATGTAAATCCAGCCACCAATTTAACTTATGGATTAATTACATTATGTACCGTAAACGGCCAAAGTGGTTTTGATGCAGATTTGTTAGTTAACGACCCAGCTAGAGACACCTCATATACTAACTGGGATGTATTGGCAACAGAACTAAAAAGTATAGCTGCCGGTGAGGCGTGCGGAATGTACAAGATAGTGTCTTGGAATACAGACGGGTCATATAAATGTATTGCTTCCCCGTTTTACACAGATACTTGTGTGGGGGCTGAAAATAACAATAAATATAATTATGTAACCGGAAAATCATGCTCTGTGTCTACAACACCAACCACCCCCCAAACACCCACATACACAACGCCAAGTACAAGTAGCTGGATAACCTCTCTTCTTAGTTTGTTAAGTAAAATAACAATAGATCTAAAAAGCCAGCTCGATGCCATAGGAAGGACTGAGGGAACCCAAACAAGTACCTCTGCCATAAATCTTCAAAGTACCGCTTCATATGTATCTTCAGTCAGTAAAATTATAAATAATATGTCCTCTAATTTAAAAAACCAACTGAGCTCTATTGGAACCGGACAGACAACCACTCAAACTGTAAAACCTCAGACTCAAATAATTATTGACAGTCGAGTACGAACCTTATCAACTTACCCAACTAATATACCTCCCACAACAATACCGCCTCTAATACTAGACCCCGCAACTGGCTGTACTGGTTATGAAAATGAGGCTCGTTGCCGTCCAGAATGGGCTCTATCTCTTGAAAATTGTGTAGCTGGCTCTCTGGGAAGCGGGGGGGCCAATTCCTGTGTTACAAAAGATTCTGCGGTTGCTAAAGTATCACCTTTTGTTTCTGTATGCTCGGCCTCATTTCAGTTGGGTTCATGCACACCTGAAAGATCAAACTTTAACGCTGCAAAAAATATCGCTAACCAAGCAGAGACACTCGGCAAATATTTTGGTTATACGATAACTTGTTCTGTTGAACAATTAGGAATGGCTGGTTATGTTAATCCGGCTTCCAATCTCACATATGGACTTCTACCAATGTGTACCATAAATGGTCATAGCGGTTTTGAAGCTGGATTGTTGTCAAAAGCGACCAATATTTCTGGTTGGGCAATGGTAAATGAAATATTAAACAATGCTGAAATGTCAAAGGCTTGTGGTGGTGGTGATAAGTTTCGTCTAAATTCTGATGGAAAAACATATCAATGCATTATTTCTTCACAATCTATAACGGCACCAACTCAAACTACGACATCAGGCCCATTTGTAGAATTAACATTGGACAACGATTTGAAAAGTGGTACCTATGCAGTCGGAGACACCATAAATTATCAAGTTAAGATGCAAAATGTAGATTCAGTTAATTCATATTACAACGCTATCCCGAGCGATACTTGTGTAGGAGGATCAGTAACTGGCGAACAAAAACCTTGGGTGGTAAAAACCGTGTCGCCCCTTAATACATTCAGTGCCAAAGTTGAACAGTGCCAAACCGGATCAACTTACATAATTTCAGTGATTGGAAAAAATAATACTACCGGTAAAGTTGTTGCTTCTTCGGTTTCAGTTTATATTAAAAATTCTAGCGGTTCAGTCCCATCTATATCATCAATACTATCTCAATATTATACTAGCCCCACCCCAAGCATTTCAGAAAAAGAAGTTTTCTATTTTAATCCAAACAAAAATTCTGGGTGGTTCTATATTGCACAAACCGTACCAGAAAGTGGTATAAGTTTTTGGGTAGCAGCAATGAGATCAATAGCGACTACTCCGAGCGACCCCTCAGCTCAATTACTTTATGGGATTACCAACACAAATACAGGAGAATATTATCCGGGATTTTTAAGCAATGGAACTTTTTCTGAAAATGCAGATAAAATAGATCTTTTTTATGAATATAACTCTAAAAAAATCTTAGAATTTCGCCAGACCGGAACAGGTTTGGGCGTATTTGAACTAAAATTAGATCTTCCATGGGGAGCCAACTCATATCAAAAAACAAAAACATTGACCTCAAGCAAACCTATTATTTATGAAAGTGGCGATGGAATTATTCCTATGGATAACGGAGTAGACTCTTTGTATGCCTCAATAACCACGGATCAAGGATATTGGATTGATTCTCAAAAATTTAACATTGCTTCTATGTTAGAAGCTCTTTCAAAACTCAAAGCAAATCATCGTTGGATGAGTTTTATACTGAATAAACCCGTAGGATTATTACCAGCAGGAACAGTTGGTGTCGCTTGGGAAATTTTGGATCAAAACAATTTACGCCAACCAGGCGGTTACACTAATATAGATCTTTTACTGCCAGGATTAAAACAATTCACAGCTAAAAATGCCCAGACTGACATGAAAATTGAAAGTATTGAAACCTGGAGCGGAGTTCAAAAGACTTATTTAAAAAAATGGAAACTTACCTTACCGGGAGGAATAGAACTATTGCTTGAAACATTAGTCCAAAATCAAGAAAACAGTGTTCTGAATAACTATTTTTACGAGGGAGTTACAAAGGTTATAAATTCTACTACTGGTGAAGTAGTTGGGACTGGGATGTTTGAAGCGACTCACAGCGAATAACTAATCCTGCGAAATAATTAAATCCAAAAGATTTTGGAAGAGACAAGAGACTGTTAGCGGGCCGATGCCACCTGGTACTGGCGTTATAGCGTACACTAGCGGTTCAACTTCTGCATAATTTACATCTCCAACCAGCTTTGGTAAGGAAGTTTTCGTTTGCCCGCTCCTCTCTCCTGCTTCTAGGAGATGAGTTGGGGGTGAGGTTTTATTAATCCCCACATCCACCACCACCTGCCTTTCATTTATAAATTCTTTTGTAATTAAACCAGGCTTCCCAACGGCTGATATTAAAATATCACAACCCTTTGTAATCTCTGGAATATTTTTGGTATTGATATCACATCTAAAAACTTCGGCACCCTTCTTTTCCATTTCTATCGCAATAGGAATGCCCGCCAAAATACCTTGCCCAATCACGGCAACTTTTTTATTTTTTATTTCAATTTGATAAAAATCCAACAAGGCCATCACTCCTCTTGCTGTCGCCAATACCGTGTCAATGTCAAAGATACCCTTTTTGGAGCAACTGTCAAAGGGCATCTTTGACACTAACCCATCTGCATCTTTTTTGACTGAAACAGTATTTATTATTTTTTGTGTATTTAAATTCTTTGGTAGTGGTAATTGCACAATAATGCCGTCTATATTTTTATCTTTGTTTAATTTTTTTATTTCTGACTCTAATTCTTCTTCAGAAATATTCACAAATTTATTTAACACCACTTTTATTCCAATTTCTCCCCCAAATTTTTGCTTTTGCTTAATATAAACATTTGAATCTTCTCTATCTCCCACCTGGATTATAGCCAAAATAGGCTCTTTTTCAAGCTTTTTCACTCTTATCTTTAATTCTTCTTTTATTTTCTCCTTAATTGGAGTTCCATATAAAATCCTAGCCATTTTCAAAATATAACATATTTGGGACTAAATTTGGTATTATATTTATATGGATAGGTGGCAAAAATTGCAAAAAATAGCTTTTATTGTTTTTTTGATCTTGATAATCAGTTCACTTATATTATACGAAATATTTGGCACTAGTTTTGATTTAGAAATAATTAGACAACATTTAAGAGATTTTGGTATTTGGTCACCTCTTATTTTTGTATTTCTTTACACCATTGGTACAATTTTTATTCCTTCTACTCCCTTTATGGCTCTCGCTGGGATTTTGTTTGGTTTTAAATATGGTCTTCTCTACACCATTATTGGTGGATTTTTGAGTTCTATTATTGTATTTATTGTTTCAAGAAAATTAGGCAAAGAGCGAGTAGAAAGTATTTTGGAATACAAATATTTTAAACGTTTAGGTGAATATAATAAGAGATTAGAAAAAGGCGCCACTTGGGATCTTGTTGTTTTAAGAATGGCTCCAATAATGCCCTTTAATGTTTTAAATATTCTAATGGGTGTTTCTAAAATAAAGATGAGGGACTACATAGTCGGAACACTATTTGGCCTTATCCCAAGCAATATCATAACAGTTTACGTAGGGACATTTTTAATAAAAATATTTTGAAATTTATTGTTTTTTTGTTTCCTCTCCGAGCACTCTTTCAATATCTTGCACGATTGACTGCAAACTTTCGTCTGATTTGATAACATAGCCAACCGCACCCATAGCCATCACATCGCTTATTTTTTTGACACTCGAAAGATTAGATGAAACCAGTATGGGCACTTTGGGTAATTCTGGCGATTCTTGGAGCTTTTTTAGAAAAGCGGTACCATCAAGTTTTGGCATCATTAAATCCAGAATCACTAAATCTGGCTTTTCGGATTTTAATTTCTCTAATCCCATTTCACCATCTTCGGCACTAATAAGGTTATATTTACCAGCCGGTAATGCTGCCTCTAAGGTTTTTGAGAAGAATTGGTCATCATCTATAACAAGTATTTTTTTCATATTATCCTAATTATTGTAATAAATATATTATATCTTCTACAAAGGTATTGTAAAGAAGAAGCTTGACCCCATCCCCTCCTTTGACACCACCCCAATGGTACCGCCGTGTTCCTCTACAATACCCTTGGCAATAACCAAACCAAGGCCGGTACTCTTGCTTTCTTTGTCAACCGGGTTTAGTCTAGCCTGCTTGAAGGTATGGAACAGATCCTTAATATTATCCTCCGGTATTCCAATACCAACATCAGAAACTACCACACACAATGATGTTTTCTTTATATTTAAATCGCTTCCCTCTGGAAAAACTGAGATTTTTTGCTTATCCAAATCATTAGGGAAAGGCTCCTTTGGGTTATAAATAAATGCCGAAACTAAAATAGAGCCCCCTTTTGATGTAAATTTCAAAGCATTAGATATAAAATTATTCAAAATCTGTTTAATAGCTTGTGGGTCAAATTCCAAAAACTCTGGTAAATTTTTATTTAATGATGCGTCCAAAGAAACTCCCCGCCCATCGGCTGAAATTTTGTAAAAGGAAATTCTGTTTGCGATAACTTCTTGAATATCTGCTTTTTCTTTATTTACTTCAAATTTACCAGCCTGCAGTTTGGAGAGGTCTAAAATATCATTTACTAACTCGAGCATAGAAGCAGAGCTCTGATGCGCCATATTCAAATATTCTTTAAATTTATCTGAATCGGCGGTAATTGATCCAGACACAAAAAGCTCAATTATTTTTTTAATACCATCAAGGGGTGAACGAAGTTCGTGAACAATCATTCCGGTAAATTCTTCTCTCACTCTTTCCAGTTCAATATCTTTACTAATATCATGAAAAACAACGACCGCTCCGAGCATCTGATTACCGCCCTTGGTTAAAGAATGCGAAACCGGATAAACCCCTACTTCAAAAAAGACATCATCAATATTTATTCTTTCTGAAACATATGAAATCTTTTTTGAAACTGATTCTTCCAACTTTCCGCGTATATCAAATTTGCCACCCAAAACATCAATAAAATCAAAAACGCTGACGTCTTTGCTAATATCAACTTTTATAATTTTTTTAATGGCCGGATTAGCCACCACCACTCTGTATTCTGAATCAACCATTAAAACTCCATCTCCCATACTTTCCACCATAGCGTTCAGCTTACCTTTTTCCTTTTTGACTACTTCCTGCAAACGAGAAACTGCTTCCGAAGCCTGACCGGTAATTTTATACAAAATAGTCATATCTTCTTCCTTGTACAAACCAGAACTTATATGAGCGACAGTCAAAACCCCAACCGCCATATCATCAATAACGAGGGGAATATTAAATAAAGAACCAATATTTTCCTTTATCTCGTCAATAATTATTGCCCCAGAAACAACTTCATCAATATTTTCTAAATCAAAAGTTTTATCAGTTAAGGCAGAAAGCGAGGCAATCATTCTATCTTTCATTTCCGATAAAAAATGCCGACTAACAGATTTTTCAATGTGGGTATTTATTTTTATTTTTTCAGAAGTGATTACCACATAACCAACAGCTGTATAATCTATAAATTGCCTTAAGGATCCAGTAATAATTTGAAGGATCTCCTCCACATCCAAGGAGTAGCCCACTCGTTCTCCTAATTCCTTCAAAATAGCGAGTTCATAAAGTCTGCGAGTAGTTTCTTCTCTTTCTTTTGTAATTTCTTTTTCCTTTTTTTGGAGAGAAAAGAAAAGATAAAAAGTTAAAACAGCCAAAACAAAAACAGCTAAAATCAAAAATGGAGACCAATTGGCGCTTGAAAAAAGCGCGATATTCATTTAAGTATTCATTATGCCCTTAAAAAGTTTGTTGGCCCCGATAACCATAAAAATGTACCCGGCAGCAAAAAGAGTGGTGCTCGTAATATTAAACCAAAAGCCAACAAATAATGGATCAACTACTGCAGATATGTTCCCTAAAACAATAAGCAACATACCAACTCCAATATAATTAAGGACTGATCCAAACAAACCACCCCCGAGCCTTTTGGCGGCTCTAAAAACAAGAGCGGTGGCAATGATCCCTATAACAATCGAGAGCAATAATGAAAAATTGCCGGCAAATATGGAAGCGTAAGCAAAACTATTATCAGAAACCTGAACATCCCATCTTTGAGCCAAAGCGACAATTGGTTGAGTAATTCCTAAAACAATTAACAATAAAAAATTTTTCATATTTTGCTTTTATTAAATTAATGTTGAATTGAGGGATATTTTTTAAATATTGAGTTGACAGCATTTTTAACAATCTCCCCTGAAAGAGCCACATATTCGTCAATAAGTTTTTGTAGAACAACTTGTTCTGATTCAGTTATATCAGTCACCGCTCCATCATCTGAGACTTTTAACCCTGGCACATTTCTGGCCTTGAGTATGGCAATTTGTGGTCCCAAAATAACAATCTGCTTCTCGATTATCTCGGTTAACATTTGTTTATATTCATCTTTTGTTAGTCCATCCATATTGAATTGATTATTTTATAAACCAAACTCTTACACTCTTATATTATACCAGAATAAATATTCCGCATCCCTTTTATGTGGATTGCTCTCTAGCTTTGAAAATCAACTTCAAAAGGATACATACCCATACTGCATGTACCTTGTAAAACACCGAGTGAGGAGTTGCCTAGTTCAATATCGGTAACTCCAGAAAGAGGCAAATTTTTGCTTATATTTAAACTCGGAATACGAACCGAAGAAGAACAATCAAAAGTGCCTTCTGTATTAAATCTTAGAATAGTGGGTATACCCGCTTTGGCGACACTCTTTCTTGGAGTATACCCCCCTCTAGCTTTTATTTCCACAATCTGCACCCCATTTTCTAATGTGACATTATTAACAGAAGCAACATTTTCATTTATTGTCTTGAAATTTCCTTTGGAAAAAATAAACGCTCCCCCAATGAGGACAAGAGCTACCAGTATGGATGTAATTGTTCCTTTCATAATTTTATTAAAAATTAAATATTGGCGGGATAAAACCAATAATAACCAAAGAATTTATAAGATTAAACAGAGCGAACATTATAACAATAAGCCCGGCTGATTTAAAGAAGACGCCCGATTTTGAACTATTTTTGATACTGAATGAACTAAAACTAACTAAAGCCAGGGCGGGTAATGTACCCAACGCAAAGACCAGCATGGTAAGTCCGCCTTGCATAAAACTGCCAGTTGAAAGAGTATAAATCTGCATTGATTGAGTAAAACCACACGGCAAGAAAAAGGTAACAATACCCACTAATACCGGAGTAAGAGTGTGATTTAGTTTTGAAACTCCCAAAGCATGCTTTGAAATAAATTTTGGCATAACCGGCTGAAATATTTTGGTAAAATGAAAAACGTCAAGAAGATTAACCCCCATTAAAAGCATAGTTAGTCCAATAACTAACCCGAGTACAAATGTGCCTATTGTACCTAATTGAAGCGTGGCGCCTAGCATGCCAATCACCCCACCAAGTATAAAAAAAGAAACAATTCTGCCTATATGAAATAAAAGTTGGGGTTTAACTTTATCATTTTCTCTGGCAAAAGTAGCAGACATAGAAAGCACCAGACCACCTACCACTGCCATACAAGTTGAGAGCGAAGCAATAATTCCTATCATAAAAGCCGTACCATAAGTCATACTGTTAGCATTAACCAGATTGACTATGCCCATTTTTTGTAAAGCAATAAACAACACAGCAAAACCAAGAGTAATTGGTATCGCCATTTTAAAATCACCCCAATTTTTATTTCTAATTTGCTTTTCAACGGAAAGAGAATAGCTATTTTGCACAATAAATTTCGTCAGAGTTTCTGCCGCTTCTTTCTCTCCCATGTCCCCGAAATACCCGACAACTTCAACTGTGTGGGTGTTCAAATTTGACCTGACATTTGTGATGTAAGGGACGTCTTTCAATTCACTATCAATCATCATCTCACAAGCCTTGCAGTGCATACCTTCAACCTGAAATATAAATGTTTTTTCTGGCATAAGCCACCATTCTAACACAAAATTTAGTTACTTTATATATCCACAATAGCTTGATTCAAGACTCAAATATGGTATATTAATAATGGTGCTTGTGAGGGCCTTGGCTCTCTCGCGGTTATACTAAACTGCAGCCAAGTACCATCAAAACACATCGCTCACGCGGTGTTTTTTGATTTAATCATCTTCAGGATTACCACCATGCATAATTCTCTCATTGGTATTTTTATCAACTCCCCAAAATGGAATCAAACTCCAAAAAGACTTCTCTCATCCTTCTACTTGTTTAATAATAACCTTTACTCTTATTTTTGAATTATGTGATTCCATCACTGCAATAAATTCATAATAGGAAATCATCTTAAAAAGCTTTTCCCATCGATTATTTGTTTTTATCCTCTCAATCTTTTTTGTTATCCATTCGCCTTGAAGTGTCTTTGATTATCGTATTACTTCTGGAGTAAGTTTTATATGGCGTAATCTGGCAAATTGATCACCTATAATACGAGTATTATTCCAACTTTTGAATATTAAGTGATCCCAACCTTTTACATTAAAATAGACATCATCTCCAAAATATGGGCAACGAACTTTGCCTATTGCTTTATAAAAATTTTCGGCATCACTTTTTATTTCATTAAATTTATCTGGTGTAAATTCCATAAAATTATTTTTTAAATATCTTAAATATAGAAATTTCTTCTAACAAATATTTTCGTTCCCTTTCTAGTTTTTGAATTTCCTGTTCCAACCGTCTTTTCTTCTTTGTTCTAGATCCATCTGTATCATCTAATGATAAGTGCCATGTTCCTTTTATACTATTAATTTCGTCTTGATCTAATTCATTTTGAATTTTTTCAATTCTTTCATTTTTTACTTTTATTTTTTTATTATTATAATAGACCAAAAATATAAAAACAATGGCAACTAAGGTTGGGGTCAAAAAAAATATTATATTTCTAATTATTTCAAAATTTTTTATAAAAAAATTTATCATAAATTTATATTTTATCAATTTCTTTCATAATTCTATCAGTTTCAACGAGAGCGACAATAATTTTTTGATAATGTTCTATATCAGTATTAGTTAAAATTCGACCTTTTCTATCTTTGAGCCATTTTTGAGCGGGTTGGTAACCGCCAATATAAAAATTCCAAGCAACTTCGGGAACATCGCCAAAATACTGTTTAGCATTTATGAATACCTTTCCTTTTTCGTATTTAGGATATTTTGTTTCTACTTCATCACTTCCTAATTCTATAAAAGTAGTAATGAAATTTTTAACTTTTAGTGATTCTAAAAGATGTAGCTCTCGAAGTTCCCCGCCCAACTCCACAAATTTTTTAAAAGATTCAGTATCTTTTGGATATGGCACTCTCGGAAAATCAATTTTTAAAAATTCCTTGTATTTTTCACGGTAATTTAGTGAGTGTAAAACTGCGTAAATATAATCAAAAATATCTTCTGGTGATGTCTCCCCTACGATATTTTTTATCTCCTCAACAATTTCTTTTTTGAGATTTGGAATTTTTGTGCCATCTTCGGTATATAAATAAAGAGGTGCAATATAATCACCTCCTTGCATGCCAGACCTAGACCAACTTCTAAAATCAATGATCTCTTTTGAAATAAAAACGGGTGAAGCTTTTTCCTCTATACCACCCCTCTTAAAAACTAAACCAAAATTTTCTTTTTTAACCAAATTACTCATTACTTCACCCCTACATCTCCAAATTAAACCTTTATCGTAATATGTCCACTTGATATCAAAAGGACGATAGTTAATTTGAGTATATTTGTTTTCATTTATGCTAATTTTATTTCCATTTTTATTTTCAAGTATCCATTTTGCATAATTCTTACCAAGATGATACTGACTTTTTAATGCTACTTCTGAAGTATTATCTAGTAATAATTTATTCAATCTGTCTTCTAATTCCTTTTTATTTTTTGTAATAATAAATTCATCTCCCATAGTAACTATACCCGTTACATTTTTTCCAAACATATTTATTATAGAAAAACCTTGTTCATAATCATCTTTTCCTTTAAAATCCTTATGTACAAAAAACAAATTTGGTAAAGTCGTTTCAACTTTATTCCATTTTATACTGTCTAATCCATTTTTATTTAAAAAATCAAATTTGTTTTCTTTTTTACCATACAAATCTATATGATATACATTGCATGGAATTTTTTTATCTTTATTTTTCTTTACAAAAATATTTATTGAAACACCTTGCATTATATTGAAAACATTTTCATCTTTACTGCCATCTGGAGATTTTTCTTTTTTCTTTGCATTTCCATGTAAGTCCACAATATAAATATCATCAAATGTTTTTAATAAATGCCATCTCATACCTCTGAAAGTTGTATTATCTATAAAACCATTATTTGTTATATAAGCCAAAATTCCTTCGCTATTTTTATCTATCAAATTCTCAGCAAAAGAAATAAATTTAACATAATCATCATCTAACCAATTTTTTCTTTCTTTTAATTTTTCCATTCCACCTGGTTCAACTTTATATTTATCAACCAAATAGCCAGCATCTTTATTTGAAGAAATAGCAGAATACGGCGGATTGCCAATAACGACCATAATTGGGGTTTCGTTTTTTATTTTTGACGCTTCTTTACCCTCCTCAGTAATAACCTGACCAAAACCGGGACCAAATAAAGTGTCTTCCGAAATTGACGCTTCTTCAAGAGAATTGGTGAGATAAATTCCTAATCGTTTTTTAAAATCCTTGTGTCCGCTGTCTTTTAAGGTCATTGCTATTTTAAGATGAGCAATAGTATATGGAGCCATCATAAGCTCAAAACCATGAACACGTAGCAATAAATCACTTTCAATATAAGATTTCCACCTGCCTTCTTGATTTTTGAAACGAGAATAAATATTTTTTATTACTTCATTCAAAAATGTTCCAGTTCCTACTGCTGGATCTAAAATTTGCACTTTATGAACAGATTCTTTTATATTTTTACTCTGAACATTTTTTGTTATCTCTATTTTTGTAGTATCAGTAAGTCCTTCTAAAAGACCAAAGTCTTTTTCGAGAATATTATCTACAGCCCTGACAATAAACCTGACCACAGGTAAAGGTGTATAAAATGCTCCGAGCTTTTTTCGCTGTTCTTTATCATATTCTTTCAAAAAATCTTCATAGAAATGGATTACGGGATCAGCAAATTCTTTATCTTCCCCAAGAAGACTCTTTTGTATTGCATACTCCTGCATTAATGTTTTGACATCAGTATTGGAAAATATTTCGCAAAGCTCGTTTACAATAATAACTAGCCGATCATCAAAACTCGGTCCCGCAATATGATCAAAAAAGTGTCTTAGAAACGGGTTTGAAGCTGGAATCAAATCTCTGGCTTCCTGTCGGGTAAAATCTTTTGGTGTAGTATCTTCATATCTAGCAGCAAAAAGACCGTAAACAAGAGTCTGAGCATACATATCTGAAAATTGGTCTTTTTTTAAATCATGGATGAGTAATTTTTTGAATGATTCAAAAATATTTCTGATTTCCTTATTTCTATCATTTTCATCTTCTACAAATCTGCGTATATTATCTCTTATACGACGAGCTTTCCCACCCATAACTTTAGCAAGTTTAGAACTTGATCTTATGGGTTCTGTTTGAGAAAGAAAATCATGCAAAGCATCTGCTAATTCTCCAAATCTTTTTTCATCAACTTCAATACTATTATTTTTTAATTTAGCGATAATAATTGGCTCGCCAAAACTTTCTCCATATCTAAAAAAACGAAACTCAATATAATTAGTTAGAATAAGAGAATCATACCCAAAATAACGCTTCATTTGCTCGCTCTTTTCTGTATCATCAAGATTTATATTTATATCTTTTGTTTCTGTATAACCGGCAGTAAGTTCTTTTGAGCGCATAAAAATAAAATCAGGTGCTCCATGTTCGGAGCGCTTTGGATCGTTTACGGCTTGAAGATTCGGTAATAAAGATTCTATCAAATTTTTAAAAGCTGGGCGGTAAGCATGCTCGCCGGCTTGACCAGTTTGAAAATGTTTAATTATTTCTGAAATATAGTTTTCTACAAATTCTGGTTTCATTCCCAAAATCCTATCATTTTTCTCCCTATTTTCCAAGCTAAACAAGAACGGCTCAACGAGAAATACTGTTGAGCCGTTCCTTGTTTTTGTTTCTTCCCTCACCTTAATCAAGGTGAGGGGCAATCCCGCTCTGCGGGATGGGGTGGGGTCGAGGGACTTAGGGAGTTAGGAATTTGAGGGTGACCCTTTGGGGCAGGATCTTCAAGGGTCACCCTCCGGGGAAGGGAGCTATATCCCGCATCCACTTTGCTGTCTTTGTTGTTGGACAGGAGCTGATTGGGCAGATGATCCAACGTCTACACCGCATCCGTTTCCACTTCTGGAATTGCTAGGAGCGATAACTTGTGATGATATATTCCTGAAACCAGAACCGCTGGAATAATCAAACCCGAGCATTTCTTGGGGATTTACATCTTGCCATTCAACACCTTTATTTTTCATATAAGTGGCAATAGTAATATATGTGTCCGGGAACCAGTATGAATTGACGGCTAAAGCCGCTTTCCACATATCTTGTTCACTGACACCCTGCGAAGCCATAAGCTCTAGGAACCCAAGCATGGCCATGCCGTGATTGCAGTCTGGAAAATGAGTGGAATTATTGCAACATGGTCTGTATATTCCGCGTGAAATTTTATCTACTAAAGCCTGTTGTTCTAGAGTTAGGTCAAAGTATATGTGCCGGTTATAATGATCCATTGCGCTACCCACCGCCATAGTCCATCCTCCCGTTGAGGCGAAATTGGCCGCCCCGCCATAATTTGGATTTTTCATTTCCTTCGTATCATTCAATATAGGATTACCGTTTGACAAACCTAAAGCCCAGAATAAGTTGAGCAGATAACCGGCATTGTCTTCTGTAATTATAAGTTTTCCATTACTATTTCCTAATAATAATTTCTCATATTCCTCCGTGAACTGTTCGCGCTGTTCATACAGCGCTTTGAATCTTTCTCCATCAATGGCCCCGGTACTGACTAATTTTTTACCAAGATCGCCCCAACTGACCGGCAATTCTACTCCTACCGTCGGCAAAACCTTTTCTTCCATATCTGATTTTTTAATTACTTGTTGCGAACCGGTTAATGCTGTGTTTGTTTTTTGTGAATAAACAACGGGCCCTAATCTTTCATTGTATAACCAAGCTGCTGCTAATATTAAAGCAGCGATTATTATACTCACTGGCAATGAAAGAAACTTTTCTAATTTATTTTTTTCCATTTTATTTTTTAGAGTAATTAATAATTAACAGCAGTTATCCATTTTCTTTTTGAGTTCTTCTACAACTTGTCTATCTGATTTTTTTTCATTTTTAGATAAGAACAAAAACGCTATCACTAAAAGAAAAATCAGGGCCGCGGAAAACAACAGCCATTCTTTAAACAGAATGCTGTAAGCCAAAACAAAACCAGCCGGCATAAATAGTGTTTTCCAAAGAATAAGAGATTTTCCGCGACCCAATTTTTCTCCCAACTGAAAAGCCAGGCCAACCACTGAACCGCCCATGAGCATTGACGGAATTACAAGATTAATTTGGTAACCCAAAAAGTATCCAATCATCAACCAAATCCAAGTGCCAGAAACCCCGGCACAAATGGGACAAATCTTGAATGGCAAAAAGCGGTTAGCCAACCAAATCAAAAGTCCAATGATGAAGATGGAAACTATGGTAATGATAAAAAGCATAAATTAAATGTAGAAGATTAATATGCCAATAATAATCATAACCAAACCGGCCCATAAATGAACCCCTTTCATATTCGTGGTTTTCCATTCTTGCATTTTGTCCACCAACGCTTTATCAGCCGACACCCAAAGCACGACCAAGAGTGGCGCGATAAGAATAAGATTGTAAAGAAGTAGATAACCGAATCCCTTGAAGTAAGTCACCTGGTCGTGAAGCAATCCAATAACCATGAGATACGGCCCACCCATACAAGGAAACTGGCAGATGCCAACTAGCACTCCCAGTCCAAAGGCCGCCAGAAAGGAGGTTTTTTCCATTAGCCCGGCCATAGCACTATGAAGCACCACCGGAATTTTAAGTTTGATTGGAAAATTGGAAAAAAAATAGTTAGCAAGATTAATGATTCCAAACAAAATTAGAAGTGCCGCGCCGAGCTTACCCATAAAGTGAGGCGTGTTGAACAAGTGTAATACTTTCAATATTCCCAGACCAATCAGAAAATAGGCGGCAAAAATACCTGCAATATATGTTCCACCTATTTTAAGAATTTTTCCCCTAGTCATCTGCATGCCAAAAAGAAAAGCAATGGTAATGAGCAGAATGGAGAAAGAACACGGATGAACACTATCAAGTAGAGACGAGAAAAAGACCAGTGGCAAAAGCCACGAGCCTCCCCTACTCAAATTGTAGATTAAGGCCGCCGCGCCGTCGCTATTTTTTAGAATAACAATCCCGACAATTGCCGCCAAAAGAATACCAACAATAATTGTGATTCTTTTCATAATTATGGTGTTACCACGGCTTTTACTTCAAACTGAAGTGTGTCGCCAGAAGTATCGGTTATGGTAATAAATCTGTCTATTGGTCCAACGCCGGCCGGGCCGTGAGCATTTGGATTAAAGACCACTCTAATAATACGGCTTTCACCGACTTTAATAATTTCATTGGCCGGAGGCACCGAACCCCCATGTCCAGCCATACCAAATGGTCCCTTTGTACTACCATCTGGTCCCACGATCAAAGCGGTAGTACACATACAAGAAGTAAGAACTGTACCGACTGTTACATCTTTATCACCACTATTGGTAACGGTAAATTCTTTAATCACATTGCCGTTCTTCATTGAGATGGTGCCAAAGTCGTAAAACTTTTCCGAAGCGATAAGCAGACTTTTAGAAGCGGTGGAGTTCGTTTCGGAAACACCTTGGACCGAAGCGGTAGTGCCCCCTTTGGAGAAATAACCCCAAACAAACAGACCGATTACAATGACACACGCAAGGATAATAATATTTGTTGTTTTCATAAATTTTTAATAGATTAATAATCTGAATAAACAGAAAAATCTATTAAAAAGATGGGGAATTTTCAAAAAGAGAAAGCCAAGAAATAAATTTTTGCTTAGCTCTATATTTTATTAATTTAAAATCTTTAGGTTTTTGATATAAAAATTTTAGTTTAGGATTAGCTAAATCTTGACTCCAAAAATCAAAAGAAACAAAAATCAAAAATATAATCAGAGATGGAATAAACGTATTAAAAAGCGTTTGAAAAACAGAAATGTGGTGAAAAATGGATGCTACCAAGTTAGTGGGGCAAGGAGTGTTATCAACTTGAGAACCAATGCAGTTATCCATAGAACCGTTCATCCTATGGTCAAAAATTGCAACGCTAAACACAGCTAGACCCACAAAACTTATTAAAATTAAAACCGTAATGTATTTCATGATGAGCATTAAAAGTATAGCATATTTTTACTAAATTTTCTTTAATCGAAGTGAATTCAGAACAACGCTAATACTGCTAAAAGCCATGGCGACACCGGCAAAGATGGGATTGAGAAGGATTCCGAAGAATGGATAAAGTGCTCCGGCGGCCACGGGAATAAAAGCAATGTTGTAGAAAAACGCCCAGAAAAGATTTTGTTTTATTATTCGCATTGTCTTTTTTGAAATATTTATCACTTCAGGAATAAGCATCAGGTTTCCTCTCATTAAAGTAATATTTGCCGATTCCATAGCAATATCCGTGCCTTCGCCCATGGCAATACCAATATTGGCTTGGGTGAGGGCTGGCGCATCATTTATGCCATCACCTATCATAGCTACAATTTTTCCTTGGGCTTGAAGCTCTTTCACTTTTTCTGATTTTTTGTCAGGCAAAACTTCACTCATTACATTATCTATGCCAACTTCAGCCGCTATGGCTCTGGCAGTACGTTCATTGTCTCCGGTGAGTATCCAAACAGCTATATTATTTTTTTTCAAAGCTTTTATTGCTTCAATGGATTCTTTTTTTAAAACATCGGCAACAGCGATTAAACCAGTTATCTCATTATCAATTGCCAAAATCATTACAGTCTTGCCGTGATTTTCTAAATTTATTATTTTTTCTTCCCATGTTGTGGTGTCAATTTTGTTATCAGCCATTAATTTTCTGTTACCCAGCAAGATTTTTTTATTTTCAATTGTTGCGAAAACCCCATGTCCAGAAATGGCTTGAAAATTTCCAACGGGTAACAAATTAATTTTTTCTTCTTGAGCTTTATTAACCACGGCTCGAGCTAAAGAATGTTCCGATTTATTTTCTATGCTGGCGGCAATCTGCAAAATATCTCCCAAAATATCAGTAACAGTCGGTTTGCCTTCCGTCAAAGTACCGGTTTTATCTAAAATGACAGCATTTATTTTATTGGCAATTTCAAGCGAAGTGGCATCCTTTATTAAAATCCCCTTGCTGGCGGCGCTACCGGAAGAAACCATAATAGCCATAGGAGTAGCCAATCCCAGAGCGCAAGGACAAGCGATTATTAGAACGGCCACAAAATTGACAAGAGCAAAAGTAAAAGCAGGTGTCGGTCCCAAGAAAAACCAAACAATAAAGGTCAAAACAGCAACAACAAAAACTACAGGAACAAAATAGGAAGAAACCGTGTCAGCCAACCTTTGAATTGGCGCCTTGCTTCCCTGGGCTTCTTCCACCATTTTTATGATTTGCGAAAGCACCGTATCTTTGCCGACTTTGGTCGCTTCAAAAGTAAAAGTGCCAAATTTATTTATAGTACTGCCAATAACTAGACCGCCTATTTTTTTGTGAACAGGCATTGATTCTCCGGTCACCATTGATTCGTCAATTTCTGATTCACCTTCAATTATTTTTCCGTCAACAGGAATTCTTTCTCCAGGTTTAACAATTATCATATCCCCGACTTGCACTTCGGATATGGATATTTCAATTTCCTTTCCATCTTTCATCACTTTTGCGGTTTTGGGCTGCAAACCGATAAGTTTTTTAATAGCTTCCGAAGCCCTGCCTTTCATCAACACCTCAAAGTATTTTCCTAAAAGAATCAGAACAATGATAATGGCCGAGGTGTCAAAATACAGCGCTGGCGCTACTCCTCCTTTTGTAAAAAAAGCTGGAAAAACTGTAACTGCCGCGCTGTAGAAAAAGGCAGCCAGCGTACCAATAGAGATTAGAGTATTCATATCGGCAGTGCGATATTTTACGAGAAGTTTTAATCCGCTGTAAAATTGGGAACCAATCCAAAATTGCACCGGGACTGTTAATGCGAGAAGCACCCAATTATTGTTTAAAATTTTAGGAACAAAAGAAAACCATTCAGGAAAACTGCCCAAAAATATAAAAAAAGAAAGAATGCCACCAATAACAAGTTTGATTTTCATTTCTTTTATTTGATCCTCTCGTTCCATTTCTGCATGATTATGCCCATGAGAACCCATACCCATCATTTTCGTCACTTCTTCTTTTTTAGGAGAATCAACTTCAAGATGGTAGCCTGCGGATTTAACCATATCTGCAAGATTTTGTTCGGAGACGATATTTTCATCAAATTCAATTAGAGTTGACTCTGAAGCAAAATTGACAGAAGCAGAATGCACGCCAGCCATCTTTGAAAGCGCGCGCTCAATCGTTGCGACACAGCTGGCGCAAGATATTCCATGAATTTTATATGTTTCTTTTTTCATATTAAATTTTGATAGTTTCATAATCTATTTTGCACTATTGATAATAATTTGAATGATTTGATCAATTTCTTTTGGTCTTTCGCCCAAATCGGCCTGCGGAAAAAATTGTAATAAAACAATCGGTCGCATGCCAGAAATAAAAGTTTGCTCATTTTTGATATACACATTTATTTTGCAAGGCAAACAAAGGCCGATATTGATATCAATATTCAAAAATTCGTGAGCAAATTTTGCGTTGCAAAATTCAATAATCTTAAACGGTTCTCTTTCAAATCCCTTCTCGACTAACGTTTTCTGCACGTCGTGAATATACAAAACCCTCATGCCAGCTTTAGGGATCTCTTCCTCTACGCTTCGAACCGCTTCGTCAAAAGATTTCGTCGTAGTTATTGTGTAATCGAACTTCATATATTTTGTATGCTTAATTGTAATTAACTGCTCAAATCCTTTTTCTTTTCCTCAAATTCATTCCTATCAATTTCGCCCTTAGCATAGCGTTCTTTCAAAATCTCAAGCGCATTTGAGCTAGAGTTTGAATTAGAGTGGGAATTTCTACCACTCACCTCGCGCACTATCCAAACTATGAAGACAATGAGTAAAACCCAGAAGACAAGCATCATAATGCCGCCCCCGAACCAGCCCATCATACTTCCAACGCCCCATCCTCCGTAATTATCATATAGTCCGTACATCATATTTTTTAAATTAATTAATAATTATTCATAGTGAACTTATTGAACTATCTTCTTTTTAATCTATAAACTTCCAGTATTTCTTTCGTTGCCTTTACCCCTTTACCTTCTTTTATTTGAGGAATAACGCAAGAATTCAAGTGGTTTTCCATTATGGCATCTTCAATGCTTGATAATGCGTTTTTAACCGCGGAGGTTTGAGTAATAATATCAATACAGTAAACCCCTCTCTCCGTCATCTCTTGCAAACCTCTAATCTGCCCTTCAATAATACTCAGCCTTCTTAATATTCTTGATTTTGGTGTAATCATATTTTTTATTGAAAATTGAAAATTCTAAATTGATAATTATATCTTATACCCCCCTAGGGTATTAGTCAAGTACAAAATTAATAAAGCATATTATTTTCTTGGTTATACGTCTGAAACCCAAAATGATTTGTACAAAAATCTGCAAGAGGCCGGGTTTATTATTGTATTCAAATATCACAGTTTAAATTTAATAACAGAGAAAAAAGGAAATGTTGATACGGATATTGTTTTTGAAGTAATGAAAAATATTATTGACAACAAAGATTTTGACAAAATTGTTTTAGTATCTGGCGACGGGGATTACAGAAAACTTGTTGATTATTTAATGAATAAAAATTTATTTATTAAAATACTTTTTCCTGACAAAAAATCGGCTTCTTCTTTGTATACACACTTGGGGACGGAACTTTTTGATTATCTAGAAAATCCTGGCATTAAATCAAAGATTGAATATTTGGGTAAAAAGAAAAGGGCTCCTTAGGCACCAACACCTTTCGGATCCCTTTTCGTAATAGTACTCTTACAGTATATACCCATCAAAATATCTGTCAAGCAGTTAATGTTTATAAATTATTCAAAATGGTAGGACAATGTTGCAACTTATAACTTTTTTACATTAAAATAGTCTTGCAAAACAAGGTTTATTTTAATGGTTATAATTATGTTCCTAATTGGGTCTTAATTATAATAACATTATAAAGCTGATTTCAGACAACGAATTGATGCAAAATATGGCTATCCAGATGGCTTTCATCAAAGAATTACAAAAAGAGGAATCTGCTCAAGTTGCAGTCTAATTTTAGCAAATTTTGAGCGTTTTAACCTTGTCTTAATGGTATTATAAAAATATTAAAGACCTTCAATACCAACTTTGTGGGCAAGTTTTAACATTTCTACTTTAGCTTGTTCTCTTTGGCCTTCGTCAAGGCTCGGGAAAGTATGTCCTTGGAAGGAAATTGGGAAACCAGCATCGGTTCTGTCGTATTCTTCTTTGAAACCAAAAGTTTTATGTATTGAAAGTCCTGGCCATAAATCTTTATTTGATGGAAGAAAAGTTTTTGGGCCTACTGAAAAAGATGCGTGGACATTATTATACGGAACTTTTCTCTCCTCTGGCCATCCAGCCATTCTTTCAACTACCTCTGTGTCGCCAATCTGTTCAGCAACTTTTTTCATACCTTCAAAAAACGATGTCTGCCCAGCATCAGCGGAAAATTCAAAACTAGCTTCAACATCATCTAAAATACATCGCCATTTTTCTATATGAAGGAAATCCATTTCACTTTTTGGATTTGCTGTATCTGGCATATGCTTTTCTACTAATTTCCATTGAGCATCTTTTGAGTTAATGTTTTCTAAATATTTTAGACCAGTCTCAAATCTTCTACCTAGAATCTCTTTGTCTAATTCTTTCATCTCGGCATCAATTTGTTCAAATTCTGGGTTGAGAGTTTGGTATCTCTCCAAATCTTCTGGGGAATAAAAACCTCTGTCATTCCTAAACTTTTTATTTTCATCATACTGGGTACCTGTTGGATACTTCAAGTCCAAATCTGTAATTTCATCAAAAATTTTGCTCCAGCGTTTTTGCAGAGCTTCTCTTTTTTTATGCAACTCTTTGATTTCTTCCAATTCCTCTTTTATGCCTTTTTTGCTCTCAAATGCACCTAAAGTGCCTAATGTTTCTATACTCATATTATGTTTGTTATTTTTATGTTTGAATAATAGCAAAAAACAAGCAATTTTGCATTTTTGGTTATAATTTTTGATATACTTAATCTCAATGAAAGAATTCAAAGAAAATAATCTCGCCTTTATAGACGGACAAAATCTTCATTTGGGAACAACTCAAAATAATTGGAAGATTGACCTGTATAAATTTAGAATTTATCTGAAAGACAAATATAAAGTTAAAGAAGCATATTATTTTTTGGGATATATATCTGAGGAACAGCAAGATTTGTATAACAATCTGCAAAAAGCGGGATTTATCGTTTTGTTCAAAGAACATAGCCCAAACTTAAAAGCCGAAAAGAAAGGAAATGTCGACACCGACATTGTTTTTGAAATAATGAAAAACCTGATTGATAACAAAGATTTTGATAAAGTGGTCTTAGTATCTGGAGATGGAGATTATAAAAAAGTTATAGATTATTTAATAAAGAAAGATAAGTTCAAGAAAATACTTTTCCCTAACAAAAAATTTGCTTCCTCTTTGTATAAAAGTTTAACTGTAAAATTTTACGATTATCTTGAGAATATAGATATAAAGTCAAAAATAGAATACCACAAAAAGAAAAAGGGACCTTAGGCACTAACACCGTTCGGTTCCTTTTTCGTCTGAATATACCCATATTATATACGAACGAAAATTAAAGTCAAATTTTTGTTATAAAATCTTCGTGTGTGGTAGGACAAATAATCACTTATAACTTCTTCGTTCTAAACCATCCTTTGTTTATATGGCTTATTTTAGATAGTTCTAACACATTCAAATGGGGTCTTAATCATAATAACATTATAAAGCTGATTTCGAACAACGAACTGATGCAAAATATGGCTATTCAGATGGCTTTCATAAAAGAATTACAGAAAGAGGAATCCGCTTAAGTTACGGTCTAATTATTCTTTTGTGGGATTCATTAAATGCCTGATTTTGATAATTGCTTTATAAATATCACTCCTCAACTGCGTTTTTTGTTCATTTTCTGAATCTTTTGAAGCATTTTGAGAATCTTGACTTAAAAAATCAAGCACATCACCCAAATAATTTGGGTCAGTAAAACCAGCATCAACATAAAACATTGTCAATTCCAGATTTAATTTGTGTTCTGCTTCTATATCTCCTTTGACTCTTGCCTCTTCTGCCATTCTCCACTCATTAAATAATCTGTTTGCCTCTTTAACTTCTGGGTCATTCAAATCAAGGTTGTCTGGACTAGTAATTCCTCTTTCTGAAAATTTCCTTGCTACTCCGAGAGCTATTTCCCTAGTTACTGGAACTTCGGGGGTAGGTGGTTTGTTCATATTCATAATAGTAATAAATTATTTTTTATCGGTTTTGGTAATTTTTTCTAACTCTTGTTGCATTCTACCGAGTTCCGCTTGATGTTGGCTCATCTGTTGCCTAATACGATTTACTTCTTGTTCTATTTTGGCAGTTTCGCCTTCGGCTTTTTGAAGTTCTTGTTTTATTTTATCCGCCTCTGCTTTTCGCTTATC
Source organism: Patescibacteria group bacterium (assembly GCA_038065655.1). GTDB lineage: Bacteria > Patescibacteriota > Minisyncoccia > Phycocordibacterales > WO2-35-19 > WO2-35-19. The sequence goes on from JBBTQO010000005.1 coordinate 36,737, forward strand.
AAGCTCTCGTTCTTTTTCTTGTAAATCACGAGTTTCATTTTCAATTTCTCTTTTTAAACTTTCCAATGCTTGTGTTGATGTGCTCATAATAAATAACTTAATTTATAAAATTTTCTAACCTTTATTGTATCTCAAATTTAGTATCAATAAAAATTTCAACCGTGCTTTACAAACTAATACACATATGTTATCATAGAAGTCAGAAATGGAGGTGTAAATGTTGGCTCAATTGATAGAAGCAGTCCTTCCGAGTATAATTGGGGTAATGGTTCACAAACGAGAAAAACTAACCCCAAAGGAACTGGCGGCACAAAAGAGTTTCCTCACGAAGCTCGGTGTCATTCAGAAACGCAAGACCGACGAGCCGGTCATTGTGGCAATGATTGGCTTAACTGGCTCTGGCAAGAGCTCAGTAGCCCAAGAATTTGCCAAGCACATCGGTGGAACAGTGATTGAAGGCGACGAGATTCGTATAGAGCTCCGCAAGCAAGGCGAACGCTATGACAGAGCTCGTGCTCTCGCTGAGAATATAGCTCTTGAGGTCGTAAAACAGGGTGGCAATGTCATTCTGGACAGCGACTTCATTGACGCCGAAAAGCGAGCCAGCCTTCGTGAGAAAGTCAAAAAAACAAAAGTCCGTCTCGTTTTTGTCTGCACTTATACAGAGCTGGATGTGATGATTGGTCGTGCCATCACCACCAATTATCGCAACAGTGTGGACGATTTCTTCGGTGGAGCTTCCTCTCAATGGAAAGGGGGTGAGCAGTCTAAGGGTGCAGTCGTCAAAATTCGTGAGATGTGGCGTCGCATTCCCCACCATTATCGGTGGGAGAACAAAGGCGGTGGCAAGTGGGTTATCAAGAATCCTCCCTGCAAAGTTCTTGCTGACATTGATACTACCGACCAAACGAAGTGGAAGGAAGAAGTCAGGAAGTGTGCGGACAAACTTCTCTAACCAACAAGTCCTATGGGGCGACCAAAGCGAAAGCAGAGGTCGTCCTTTTTTGTTTATTTAATTTTTTATTCTATCTTCGGGAAAGATTTGAGGTTCACAATGGAATTATAAAGAAATGTATTAGCTCCCCTCTCTTCCAAGAGCTTTTAACTCTAAAACAGGTATCCTATAAAAACAGTGAATCAGAAAAACCCAATGAAAACAAAGGGAATTCAGAGGTTATAAGATACGATACTTTGGGTGGCTACAGGGAGTTGAACCCTGACAGAGAGCTCCACAAGCTCGCGTGCTACCGCTACACCATAGCCACCATCATACTAGGGTATTTTTACACAAAAAATCACTTTTTTCCAGCTCAGAAAAAAATAAAATAGTTCTTGAGCGAGATTCCGGAAGCTATGAAAAGCTGAGGACAAGGAAATTTTTAGCAAAAAATTTCTGTATCGAGCAAGAGAAGCTATTTTATTTTTTTTCTGAAATAGAATGATTACCTATAATCCGGCGACTCTTCCATAATACCAACTTTGTGATTTGAATAACGTGCCAAAGCGTAAAGAATACTTGAAAGACGGTTTAGATAAGCTAATGTTTGTTTACCAATAGCTTTTTTAATATCAGTTGATTGATTATTTTCTTCTTCGTCATCAGTTAAAAGGGACGGCTGAGAAATCTCTTCAGAAACAGCAATGACTCGCCTCTCAGCCCGTCTGGCAATAGTGCGGGCAATATCAAAGATTGCTCCGAGTCCCGCTCCCGACTGTTGCCATTTAGTGATATCAGCTGGCCCACCAGAAATAAAAAAGTTTTTGATAGGTGGCAGTTCCTTCTCTATGTCATCTATAATTTCTTCCAATTCCTTTACTTTTCTTTCTTCAATAGTTTTTTCCGCCCCAGCCAACTCGGCTTGGACAATAAATAGATTTTTTTGTATTTCATGCACAATCTCAGCAAGATTTGTTTTTCCTAATTTAAAATCGAGAAAAGCCGCCTGCACTTTACAGAGCCCAAGAAAGGAATTTATTTCATCCAAACTACCCAAGGTCTCAGCTATGTTAGAACTTTTAGAAATTCTTTGGTCACAACCAAAAGTTTTTGTCGTCCCATCATCCCCCTTTTTAGTATAAAGCATATATTTAAAAGTAAATTATAAAAATAGACCACGCCCAAAAAACTAAAGAAAATATTCTCTCAAGATTAGGGGCAAGCGTTGGTTATACTTTCTCAACTTCAGTTCCAACTTTGACGGCCTGATCGGTCTTCAAACCAACAACCTCACCAGTAGAAGCTTTTTCTACTGGCTTATGCTCAATCTGGAGCGAAGCCACCTCTTGTTCAAAGTCAGCACCGTGGCCCTCAAATTTGACCTTATCGCCAACTTTTAAAGTAGCGTCTAGCTCCACAATTGCAACCCCTATATGGTCATAATAATGTGTAACTCTTCCGACCTTTTTCATAATAGTGAATTATAGTCCAAAAAACTTTGTGCGCAAGGGGAGATTTGAACTCCCATGCCTTTCGGCGCTACCACCTCAAGGTAGTGCGTCTACCAATTTCGCCACCTGCGCATTAGAGAAAGTATATCTATTTTTAAGCATTTTTCAAACATAACTCACCCTACCCTCTCTTACAACAAGAGAGGGTTTCGGAAAGCCCCCTTCCTTTGTAGTAAGGGAAGGGGGTTGGGGGATGAGTTATTCCTCCGTTGCCTCAGCAATCTTTTCAGTATTTTCAACAATTTTTTCTTCCACAACCTCCGAGATATCTTCTTCAAGCACCACCACTTCAGGCAAAGCCTGAGTATTTCTCATTTGACGCCTGATTTCTTTGGCTGCTTTTTTGCGGATATGATAGAGCTTAGCGCGACGCACTTTGGATCGCTTGGTCACTTCTATCTTCTCTATCATTGGAGAATAAATGGGAAAAATTCTTTCTACTCCCACTCCGCTAGCCACTTTTCTAAGAGTAATAGTGCCCCCGGCTTCCTTGCCGTGTTTAACCGCTAAACACAATCCTTCAAAATCCTGCAATCTGGTTTTTGGTTTGCTGGTTTTTTTATCTTTTTCAACAATTTTTTGAGTGACACGAACAGTATCACCAGACTTAATATCTAGTTTTTTTCTCTCTTCTATATTAACTGTTGAAATTTTTATATTGCTCATAATTTTTATCTCTTCTTACCCACTTTCCTTCTGCTAACTATAAACTTGTTTGAATATTTTTTGGATCGGCGAGATTTCTGACCCTTGCCAGTTGGCTTACCCCATAGGGAAATTGCTCGTCTACGACCTCTACCCTGTCTACCTTCACCACCACCGTGTGGGTGATCAACGGGATTCATGGCAGTACCGCGAACAGTTGGTCTGATGCCCTTCCAGCGGCTCTTCCCGGCCTTACCATAATTTTCAAGTCTCTTTTCTTCATTGGAAACTTCTCCAACGATGGCCCAACAAGTCTCTTTTACTTTACGTATTTCAGTTGAAGGCATTTTTAAATCAACATAACCCGCGTCTTTAGCAATTACCTGAACAAAATTACCAGCCGAACGAGCAATTCTCGCTCCCCCTTTTGGTTTTAATTCTACATTGTAAACGGAAGTGCCAACGGGAATCTCTCTCAGTGGCATACGATTGCCTTGCTTTATTTCTGCATTTTCAGCAGTCAATAATTCTTCGCCCACTTTTATGCTTTTAGGCAAAAGCACATATCTTTTTTCCCCATCTCGATAGACTGCCTGACCGATAAAACCAGTACGGTTTGGATCATATTCTACCGAAGTGATTTTATAAGGAATATTTATTTTATTGTATTTAAAATCTATTTCTCTGAACAATCTTTTGTGTCCCCCCCCTTTATGGCGAACAGTAATTCGGCCGGCGCTATTTCTGCCAACCGCTCTTTTTCTGCCAAAAGTAAGCGCCTTCAAAGGTTTATTTTTAGATAAAATTGATTTAAGAGACACCACAGACATATGCCTTCTAGATTTTGATGTTGGTTTGTAAGTTTTGATTGCCATAATTTTTGTTTGGTTCCCCTCTTAATATAAGAGGGGTTAGGGGAGTTATTCCAGTTTATCTCCCTTTTTTAAATATACGTAAGCCTTTTTTACTCCCGCCCTCACTCCTTTCTTACCCTTGATAAAAACTTTTTTAGCAGGATTTTTAACCATTCTTATCTTAATCGGATTTACTTTATAAAAAACTTTGATAGCTTCTTCAACCTGTTTTTTAGTCGCAAATAGGGCTACTTCAAAAGTATGGATATTGGCCTCCAACACCAAAGTAGCCTTTTCGGTAATTCTCGGTCTGATCAAAATATCAGCGTATTTTGCTTTAAAGTCAGTTGCCATAAAATTATTTTAGTCTAGCTGTCAAAGTCGCGATTGATTTTTCGGGGCTGGTCATTATTAAATATTTATACTGCAAAATATCAAGCACATTTAAATCTTTTATTTGCCCCACTTCCAAATTGCCAAAATTGCTAAAACTTTTAGAAACGGTTTCATCTTTTGCTTGCAGAGTGATGAAAGCGGCATTTTTGCGTCTTGAAAGTGAGCTAATTTCTTTTATTTTTGAAAGAGAAGAAATAATATTTTTGGCTTCTTTTGTTTTTGGCACTCTTAGCGAAATATCGTCTAAAAAGATAACTTCTCCATCTTTAAATTTACTGGAAATGACGGTAAAGAGAGCTTTAGTCTTCATCTTTTTGTTAATCTTTCTAGAATAGTCCTTATCGTTTCTTGGCCCGTGAGTGACGCCACCACCAACCCAAATAGGACTACGACGAGAACCGTGTCTGGCTCGGCCAGTACCTTTTTGTCTCCAAGGTTTTTTGCCTGTACCAGCCACTTCTCCCCTGTTTTTAGTGTGAGCAATTGGAGTTCTTTCGTTACTGGCCATTGAAGTAGCTACCTGGTGCACCAAAGCTTCATTCCATTTTAAACCAAAGATCGCCTCTGGAATCTTGATTGTTCCCACCTCTTTGCCTGTTTGATTATAAATTTTGGATTCCATGGTTTGTAAATTTCTAATTGCTCTAATTATTCTAATTTCTAAATTTTTTAGGTTAATTAGAATAATTAGGTTAATTTCCCCTAATTTCCACAAGCGTTCCTCTTCGTCCTGGCACTGCCCCAGAAACCAACATTATATTGTTTTCCTGATCAATACCAATTACCTTTAAGTTCTTGACAGTTATTCTGTCACTGCCCGTTCGGCCAGCCATTCTCATGCCTTTTATAACCTTGCCTCCAGAGCGGCCGCCACCACCGATAGAACCCGGCTCTCTTTCTGAATGTTTTTGACCGTGGGAACGAGGACCGCCATGAAAACCGTGCCTTTTAACTACTCCTTGAAAACCTTTACCTTTTGATATAGCGGAAACATTTATACTATCTCCAACGGCAAAAGTTTTCAATGAAATTTTATCTCCTTTATTAAAAGCAGAAACATCTGCCATTTTAAATTCCTTCAAAACCGCTAGATTGCCAACATCTTTCAAGTGGCCCCTAACTGGTTTAGAAATATTTTTCTCTCGGCGAGAACCAGTCCCTATCTGTACCGCAGTATAACCATCTTTTTCTTTGGTTTTAACCTGAGAAACTGTTATTGGTTGCGCACTCAAAATAGTAGCTGGTTGTACCTTGCCATCTTCCTTAAAGATTTGGGTCATATTCACTTTTTTGGCCAGTATAAATTTCATATAAAAAACGCC
>JBBTQO010000006.1:0-31756 GCA_038065655.1 Patescibacteria group bacterium
CACGCGGAGCGTGCGATTAGCTCTCGAAAAAAGTTCGCGCAAAGGATATGATTAGGTCACAAATTATTTAGTTTTTATTCTGTCACGGAATCTGTGCTTGTTGCAGAAACATTCTCGTCAGTATCGTTAGATACCGGAGTCGTGGAAGCTGTGTTTTGTTCTTCAATAACAGGAGTAGTCGTGGCAGTTTCCGGAGTGGTGGTTGATGTATCGTTTGTAGAAGTTGGATTATCAGAATTATTATTTTCGATTCCATCGCTTACAACTTGTGTCGTCCCAACTCCAGAACGCAAAATCATTTGTTCAAATTGGTCTTTTGTAATACAAGTGTTGTTCACACAAACATTACTATTTACATTCATCTTGCCACTAACATTAAAATCAACCACGTTTGCTTTGTCTGCAGTTATTTCTCTCGTGTATACAGTGGTGGAAGTCAGGCTATCCAAAACAAGATTTTTGACAGAGCCAATAACGGAGGCGGTAGAAGAAGCAAAATCGTCAAATTTCTTATTTAATTCTTGAATAGCTTTGGCAAGGACAGCGGTAAATTTCGGATAATCTAAACCTTGTATTTCTCCATTTGAGTCATAAGAAACAACTTCGGGAATAATAGGTGCAACTTCTTCCGCAATAAAGCCAACCTGTCTTTTACCATCTTTGATATAACTATCTTTGTAATCAAAAGAAACTGCTCTGAGTTTTAAAACTTCACTTAAACCATATGAAATATCTTTTAAATTTTCCTTATATTTTATTGACGATGCCCCACAAACTCCGGTGGAAGTAGCAAGTTGACCTGTTGTCGTATTTAAACAAACATAGTATCCGGTAGAATCGTTAACCAATCCAGGCATAGCGACTGTGCCATTTACACTCAAGGTGGTCCACGGACTCGTCGTCCCGATGCCGACGTTGCCGCTTAATGCAGTTTTTGTAACATTCCCATCTCCAATAATAACTGTATTAGTTCCTAATCCTACCGCATTTGCACCAATCACAATTTCATTGTCTTGCCCTGTTGCCAGACTACGTGTGTTGTAGCCTAAAAAAACACTGTTTGAAAGTGATGACAACCCACCTCCGGCCCCATCATATCGTCCGGCGTCTTTACCAATTGCTGTATTGTTACTCCCTGTGACGTTAGAGTAAATGGCCTCCCGGCCAATAGCTGTGTTGCTGCTTCCTGTTGTGTTCAATCTTAATGCAGAAAAACCAGAAGCCACATTATTCCCGCCTGTATTGTTTGAGTACATGGCCCCGGCTCCAATTGCTGTATTAGTTATGCCGGTTGTATTACCGTAAAGCGACTCCTCTCCAATTGCCGTGTTTTGGTCGCCACTCGTGTTGGAATACAGAGCTTGCCAACCTACTGCTACACCGTAAGAGCCAACTGTGTTAGAGTACAGTGCATCTTTCCCAGACGCCGTATTGTTAGCTCCGGACGTGTTCAGGAATAATGCAGCGTTTCCTATGGCAGTGTTACTGCCGCCAGTAGTCGTGGTGAAAAGTGTCCGATAGCCCACTGCCACATTTCCAATAGCTGTCGTATTTGCGTATAACGCCCTATAACCATTGGCGGTATTTCCGTTCCCTGTCGTATTAGATAACAGCGATTCCATCCCGTTTGCTACATTCTGAACTCCCGTCGTATTCGACCTGAGAGCACTTGTGCCGGCGGCAAAGTTTTCACTTCCGGTTCGTGTTCGTCCGCATCGCTTCCAAGCCGATTGCGGTATTGCCAGCCCCCGTCGTGTTGGATAACAGTGCTTCGACGCCAATACCTATATTATTGTTGGCCGTTGTGTTAGCGCGGAGTGCATCTTTTCCTATCCCTATGTTGTATAGTCCTGTCGTATTGGAATATAGGGCTTGATAGCCGGATGCGATATTGTAGCTGCCAGTGGTGTTGGAATACAAAGCCTGGTATCCAATCGCGCTGTTCCCTGTCCCTGTTGTATTGGCATAGATTGCATCTTCGCCTACCGCCGTATTGTTCGCTCCAAGGGTGTTTGCGTACAGCCCATTAACACCAATGGCAGTGTTGTGACTTCCTGTGGTGTTGAAATTCATCGCACCCGCCCCAAATGCGGAATTATTGATGCCCTCAGTGTTAAACTGCATGGCATCCCCACCGAACGCAGCGTTATTGTTACCTATCGTATTGGAAGACAATGCCTCTGTTCCAACAGCCGTGTTTTGGTGTCCTTCAGTATTTGCAAGCAGGGCATTTATCCCAACAGCCGTGTTTTCAATTGCGCCTGTCGTGATGTTCCTAAGCCCGTTGCCGAGTGCCAGGCTATTCAAATAAGTGACACTGTTTGGTAGGTAAATAATCGGAGTTCCATTAATCCCTAATGTCCTATCTGCGATATTCGCAGTGCCAACTATTTCAATTTTGTAATTTGGCCCCGTCGTCCCGATACCAACATTTCCCGAATTTTGTTGTACTACAAATTGGGAACCGCCAATGGCTAGACCGCCAGTTGAGAGAGTAGAAGTGGCAGTGGTACTTGTTGCATTGAAATTACCAAATGTTGGAGTGGAGGTGGCTACGATTGAGCCGATTGAATTTGTTGAAAGAATAGAGTTAAGAGCGGTACCGGAGAGAATCAGTGATGGTGAAGAAATACTTGATGTTGCCGTGAATGTTGAGGCTAGAACATCGCCTCCAGTGAATACCCCTGAACCAACCACAGAAAATTTACGGTATGGAGAAGTTGTTCCGATACCAACATTTCCTGAACTTCTATAAACATCACTTCCTGACAAAGTCCAATTACCAACACTACCGCCGCCGACTAAATTACCAGCCCAATATAAATCACCGCCTGTATTATACAAACGATTAGATGTATCTGATGGAGCAGAAATTTGAGAAAGCAAAAGTGAAGAAGCAAAAGAAGCTTCGCCTGTAATTGATGGAGCAGTTAGAATACTGCTTACACTACTGCTCAAATTATCTATATTAGTTTGCAAAGTATTTACATTTCTTCCTAGAGCATTAGCCACACCTTGAGTGGAACCTGAACTGCCGGTGACATAAGTCGAAGGATAATAGTTTTGGATAGGTGTTGGTAATGCAGAAATAGCCCCTGTAATCATTCTTGAAACTTCTTCTTTGGAAATACCGGAATAATTTATAGTTAGAGGAGTCTTCGCTAAAGTTTCGGCTTCCCGAGGGGAGCTTGTTGAAACATTTTCTGTTTTTATAATTACGGTGTTTGTGTTTTCTCTGGGTGAAAACCAAGGTAAGAAAATTTGTGAAATCGGATTGATTATATACCTCTCTAATATATTTTCTCTTTGCACAGAATCAGTTGCATAAATATTTATAGGCAACAATAAAATAACTATAAAAATGAAAACAAAAACCTTTTGGATTTGAAAATATTTTTTCGTTGAATTATTCATGATAAACAAAAAGCACTGTTAAAAGTGCTTCATGCGGAAATTTTAAATTGCAACCAAAAAACTGGCGAGCGTGTTTTACTCTCTCTCTCTCTCTCTCTCGATTTCCGCCAAATAATTTAGACATTTTGTTTGTTAATTCTTTACAGTAAAGTGTATCATATTTTTGATGTCAAATGCATAAAAAAGTGGAAATCTAGACCCATAAAATGCTATACTAAGCATATGAACAATTCGCCTGACACAAGCTACAAAAAAGCAACCCAGGCCCTCAATTTTCTGGCACGCAAGAAAGACGGCAATATCATTAACAAAATGAAAGCTATCAAGCTTATATACCTTGCTGACCGCCTGCATTTGCGAAAATATGGTCGCCCCATAGTTGGCGATGTATATTGGGCTATGAAGCTTGGGCCCGTAGGATCCAAAACAAAAAAAGCTGCGGAATTGGATCTACCAAATACGGCTTTGTCATATACAAAAAAATACATTAAACCCACGGATGAAAAAAAACATTCTTTCGTTTCTATAAAAGAACCAGATCTAGATGTTTTTTCAAAAACAGATATTGAATGTTTGGAAGCGGTAAACGATACATTTTCCGATAGAGATCAGTTTGAGCTCGCTGAATTGACACATAAATACCCAGAATGGTCAAAGTACGGAAAAGAACTTAAATCCGGAAGGAAAAGAATATTAATGAGTTATAATGATCTTTTTACTGATGGAACACATGGTGGGTTGTTTGCCCAAACCAAAACGGAATTAAATCTGTCCAAAGAGTCATTCAATGAACAACAAGAAGTTTCTGATTTTTTTGCTAAATAATCGCTATGCAAGATGGATATACCATTAAATGTAAGGGTTCCACTATCTATCGAACAAGGGTCAGTCTTTAATTTCCACATCGATTTCGATGGGCCTGGAAGAAAATCTGGGAATAGGTATTTTGTAGTAATGAATCGTAATCCCAAGATGGATAAAGTTTTGATAATGCTGACCTCTACAACACAAATTGAAAAAAGAAGGGAATTCATCAAAAAAGCGAAAATCAATGAAAAAACTTTGGTAATAGTATCGCCAAAAGAATGCGGTACATTTAACACTGAAAGCGCCTTCAATTGTAATGACATCCATGAAGTCAGCCTAGAGGATTTGGTGAGAAAAATAGAAAATGGTGGCTCTATAAACTATCCCAGAATTTCTGATTATATTCTCAAAAAACTTATTTCTGGGATAATCGAGAGTCCAGTTGTTACTGAAGAAATTAAGAAACTACTCTAACCAAACGGCTCATTTGGGAGCAAATGAGCCGTTGGGGTTCTTTTGGAAAAAGGCATGCAAAGTGTATAATTAGCTTAAAGATATGACCATGCCAGTATTTATTTCCATACTGCCTTTCCTAGTTTTCATAGGACTTTTGCTTTGGGAGAAAATATCACTTTTGAAAACTTCGGTAATCACCGTGGTTTTGTTTACCTTGCTTGGTATCTTTTATTGGAAGATGCTTCCCTTTTATGTTTACGCATCATACGGTAAAGGCATTTTCATCGTATTTGATATTTTCATCATCGTCTTGGGGGCGATATTCTTTTTGGAAATTTTGAGTCACTTAAATATTATAAAAAATGTTTCTTATTATTTGGAAACATTTTCCAAGGATTACCGAATTCAAATAATTATTTTGGCTTGGTTTTTTGAAAACTTTTTGGAGGGAACGGCCGGATTTGGCGTCCCTGCCGCAGTGGTCGTCCCCCTACTCATCGGCATCGGGCTTTCCCCTATTCGCTCACTCATAATTGGCCTTTTGGGGAATAGCACTTCGGTCGTTTTTGGTGCGGCGGGCACCCCAATCAGAGTCGGTTTCGCTGGCCTCAATACTGCTTCAGTACCACTCTACTCCGCTCTTTTAAACTGCGTTGGTATCATTGTGCCAATTTTTATGCTTTGGATTATAACTTCAAATCGTGAAAATGGACGAAAGGAATTTTTTGATGGACTACCTTTTGCTATTTGGGCCGGTGTCGCCTTCGTCATCCCTTCAATTTTAATTTTACCACTCGGACAAGAATTCCCTTCTATTATTGGTTCAGTCATCGGTCTTTTGCTCGTAATGGCAACCACCAAACTCGGCATCTTCGTTCCAAAAGAAATAAAAAAATTTGATGATGAAAAAATACCCCAAAAAACTATGCCTGCCTCCAAGGCTTTCCTGCCATATTTGTTATTAATAGTTTTGCTTATTGTCGGTAAGTTTACATTGGGAAGCATGGGTATTTCTATTTCACTCGGCTTCAAACATATTTTTAGTTTTTTCAATCCTGGGTTTGCTTTCATTGCGGCGGCTTTGATTGTCATGCTTATTTGGAGAAAAGAATTTAGGATATTGTGGCCCTCTTTTTCTAGCGCCCTTAAAGGGACGGTGGGGCCATTTTTGGTGATTGCCGCCATGTCATCAATGGTTCAAATAATGATAAACTCTGGGACAAATTTTTCGGGGATTCCATCAGCAATCAATATTTTGTCAAAAGTTTTTGAGACTCCACTTTTGCCATTCTTTGCTCCTTTCGTCGGCGCTTTTGGCAGTTTCATCACCGGTAGCGCGACCATTTCAAATATAATGTTTGGTAATTTCTTTGCCGTTGCCTCGGCTAATCTTAATCTAAATTTGGGAATAATACTCTCGCTCGGAGTAGTAGGTGGGGCAGCAGGCAACATGATGGCCCTGGCTGATATTTTGGCAGCAGAGGCGGTAGCAAAAGTTAAAAATCAAGAAGTACAGATAATAAAAGGTGTCATTGTTCCTTGTCTGACTTATGTCATTCTCCTCGGTATTTTGGGCATGATAATTACATAATCAAAATCCCCCGCTTTGCGGGGGATTTTGATTTTTAATATTTTAGATATTAAAATTATGCAACTACTTCGTCAGAACCTTCTGCTGGTGCAGCAGGAACTTCTTCTGCAGGGACAACAGGCACAACACCTTCTGTACCCTCTTCAACTGGAGTAACTCCTTCTACAACGACATCGTTATTTTCTTCTGCCATAGTTTTAAATTAAAGCTGATAATGTAATCACTGATATAATCAGCAAGTTCCTATATTATATCAGATTATGTAAATAGCACAACAACTTACGGGAGTTTAACCAAAACATCTTCAGGTCTGTCGGGTGGGATTTGATAATAGTTGATGAGAAATTTGGTGATATTTAAAAATGGGTCTGTTAAAGTCTCAGAAGCATAACGAACATTTTTAGGATAAATATGGAAAAGGAAAACTAAAAACTTTGGTTTATAAGCGGGGAAATAACCAAAAAATGAATGCAGATACTTCCCCTCCACATAACCCGCTTTGCCCTCATCAGTCATCTGAGCAGTACCTGTTTTGGCAGCCACCGAATAACCGGGGATTTTGGCCGTACCACCCCGCAAAGCGACATCAACCACTCTCACTAACATTCGAGTAATTTCTTCTGAAGTTTCTTTTTTAATAACTTGCTTACCGGGAGCAAAAGACATTTTTTTGGTAAGACCAGTTTGATATTTTATTTTTTTAACTAGGTGAGGAGTAATCAATGTCCCACCGTTTGCCAAAACTGAGAGCGCTCGAACAGTAGCAATCGGAGTAAAAGCAATACCTTGCCCATAAGAAGCAGTGACGATTTCAATATCTCTATTACTGTCCAAATTATTGACTAAACCAATACCTTCGTTTGGTAAATCAATACCGGTTTCAGTACCAACACTAAAATTTTTCATATACTCGGCAAATTTTTGATTACCTATTTTCATCGCCACATAAGCTGCCCCGGTATTTAATGACTGATTTAAAACTTCTTGCATATTTACCGTCCCTCTGCCTCGATCATCATAGTTTGAGATGCGTTTATTATTTAAAAACAAAAATCCGGCATCATAATAAGTACTGGTCGCCGAGACAATGCCCAAATCAAGACCAGCTGCCATGGTAAGTGATTTTACAATTGAACCCATCTCATATCTATTTTCCACTAAAGGATTTTTGAAAACACTGACATCACTTTCTTTAAAATTATTTAAATCAAATGACGGGTCCCAGGCCATAGCCATTATTTCACCGTTCATTGGATTAATGATGATGCCACCAGCGCCATTACTGCTCCATTTATCTCTGATGCTTTTTAATTCGTTCTCTAAAAAAAGTTGCACCGACGGTTCAATGGAGGTAATGATGTTGCCGTCCCCTTGCGGATATTCGTTCAATGTTTCTTTAACATTTGAAAAAAATTCAGCAAAAAAACTGTTATAAGCCTTAGATGGATCTTTCTTTAAAACGTCTTCATAATATCTCTCCAATCCATAGCGACCAGCTAATTCATCTCCACTAAAGCCCACAAAACCGATAGTACTAGCTGCTAATTTACCACCTGGGTAAAATCGCCATTTATCAGTAGATATTGTTACACCATACAAATTTAAAGTTTTTATTTTATCAGTCGTCTCCGCATTTAAATGATTAGCGATCTCCTCATAAACATGCTCTTTTTCTGAGACCTTTGTTAAAAATTCTTCTTTATTTAGAACCAAAACCTGACTTAAACTTTTATAAATTTCTTCCGGATTTTTTATAATTTTTGGATTGATAGCAACAGTAAAACCTGATCGAGAGATAGCTGCCGGAATAATCTCCCCAGTTTGGCTTTCAAAATATATTTCACCTCTATTATAGGAGATAGTATTTTCGTTTATATTTTGCCTTTGAGCATCTGAGACAAAAGATTCTCCATTTACTACCTGCAAAAAATACAAGCGAATAGACATAACTATTGCCACTAAAATTATGACAACTGCTATAAGACGAATCCTCTCAGTCATTTACTTATTTTAATCTAATTTAAGAGAAAGTGCAGTCTTTTTGGCACTTTTTATTATAAAAGTTGGATTATTTACTTCCACAAAACCCAAATGTAATGCCTTTTCGATACTTAAACCATTTTCTAAAATTAATCTCTTTGATTCCATTTCACTGACTGTTATGTTTAATGATTGTATTTGAGTTTTTGTTTTTTCCAAGATAGTTAGAGTGCGAACTGCGGTGTTGGCAAAGTAAGCATAAGAAAGAACCGTCGCCATAATAAGCGCAACAAGCATAAAATGAGTAGTTCTATTTATCAAAAGAGTAGCTGTTTTTTGTTTTATTAAATTAGACATTTTTTTATAATTCTTAATTTAGCGCTTCTTGATTTATGATTTTTAAATATTTCTTCTTCATTTGGGATAATCGGTTTTTTATTTATAAGTTCCCCGCTATCATCTTCTTTTTTTTCTCTAAAAAAATTTTTAACAATTCGGTCTTCTAAACTATGAAAAGAAATGACTGCCATTCTGCCCCCTTTTTCCAATATTTCAAATCCTTTATTAAGACCTTCTTTCAAAGCTTGCAATTCATCATTAACGGCAATTCTGATAGCTTGGAAAGTTCTTGTGGCTGGATGAATTCGGCCGAAGCGATAAAATATCGGCACGGCGCTCTTCACAATTTCAGCTAGTTCGCCAGAGGTTTTTATTTCCTTTTCGGCTCTAGCCTTAACAATGGCTTTGGCAATTCTTCTGGCATACTTCTCTTCACCATAACCATAAATGACATCTGCTAAACTTTCTTCACCCCAACGGTTGACCACATCACTCGCGGTAGTATCTTCTTCTCTAACATCATTCTTGAAGGTCATAAGGAGTGGCTCGTCTTTCTGAAAACTAAAGCCACGACCACCCTCATCAAACTGATCAGAGCTCCAACCGAGATCAAATAAGATTTTAGTTGGATTTTTGATGCCGAGAATTTCTGGCGCCTTATCAATATTTCTGAAATTAAGCACCGCCAGTTTTGGTTTAGCTCCAGAAAGATCCATTCTTTCTTGACTGATATCAACCGACATTTGATCGGCATCAATACCAGCAATAATGACTTTGTCTTTCATTCGTTGCCAAACTTCCTCCATGTGACCACCAGAACCTGTGGTGGCATCTAAATAGACATCTCCCGCCTCAAGTTCTAGACCATCTATTGACTCTTTTAAAAGAACACTTTCGTGAGCCATAAGAGTGCCCTTACATTATGCCCAGGCCTGATAATTTTTCTGCCAAGCCATCAGCCTGCTTCTCCACTTGCCTCTTATAATCGGTCCACGACTTTTCGTTCCATATTTCCACTCGATTTTGCACTCCAATCAAAACCACTTTGGTTTTGAGATTAGCGCGTTCCCTTAGAAAATCCGGAACCAAAACTCGTCCAATATTATCAACATCAACTTCACTGGCGCCACCAAACATATATCGAGTGAAGCTTCGCATATCGGTTGAAAGCATTGAAGAATTCTCCGACAATTTACCCGCAATTTTTTCCCACTCCTTCACTGTAAAAGCAAACAAACATTGATCCAAACCTGGAGTAATCACAATCTTTTTGCCCATAAGAGATCTAAACTTAGACGGCAGAGAAACTCTGTTCTTGTCATCTATAGTGTGTGTGTATTCTCCTATTAACATGAATCAAAAATTTATTTCTTATTTTTATTCTCGCCTCAAGTTTTTTGAAACTTGCCCCGTGGCGAGTTTTGCGAGCTTTACGGGGTTATCCACTTCTTCCCACTTGGTTCCATCTTATACCACCTCATTATATCCGTCTACCACTTTACCATGTGGATAAGTGGATAACCCAATTTTAATTAAACTGATAAACAAAATAACCCTTATTCTTGGGTTATTTTTTAACTAACTCTATAATATTATTTTTATCCCCTTGGACGCATTAAAGGAAATGTTTGCAATTCTCTAAGAGGTTTGTTGGCTAAAATAGCAAAAAGGCGCTCCCCAAAACCAAAGCCACAAGTTGGTGGCATGCCGTGTTCCAACATTTCAACAAACTCCAAATCAGACATCATAGCTTCTTCATCACCCGCTTCCATTAGTCTCCCTTGAATTTCAAATCTTTCTTTTTGATCAATTGGGTCATTTAATTCTGAATAACCACGTCCCACTTCTGACCCGGCAATAATTGGTTGGAACATCTGCACAACTTTTTTGCCAGATACCAATTTGGCAAGTGGCGCCACTAAAACTGGGTGGTTAATTAAAAAAGCCGGACCAGAAATATTTTTGCGACAATATTTCCAAAGAGTATCTATCAAGCGTTCCTTATTTTCTCCTTTATAAGTAACTTTGAGTTCCCATAATTTCGATTTTATTTCTTCATCAGTTGCTTTTTCAATATTAATACTGGTTTGCTTTTTAATTTCATCAACATAATCAATCTCTACCCAATCACTCGCTAAATCAAAAGAATGTCCATTGTATTCAAATTTGGTTTTACCAAAAAGTTCCTGAGCGATGATTTTATATAATTCTCTAACCAAATTCATGCCATCCTTAAAATCAGCATAGCCCCAATAAAATTCCATATTAGTAAATTCTTGGAGATGTTCTGGACTGGTACCCTCATTTCTATAGACTCTACCAATTTCAAAGGTCTTGGGAAAACCAGCGGCCATCAATCTTTTTTGCCATAATTCCCCAACCGAAATCCGAAGGCACACATCTAAATCAAAATCATTGTGATGAGTCCTGAAAGGTTTTGCTTCGGCGCCACCAGTAGTCATTTCTAGGGTTGGTGTTTCCACTTCCAAAAATTCTCTTTGTTTGAAAAAATTCCTGACAATGTCCCAAAATTTTGATTTTTTAATAATCAAATCCCGTAGTTCTTCGTTCATTAACAAATCCAAATATCGCATTCGATATCTCTCTTCAATATCCTGCAGACCGTGCCATTTCTCCGGCAAAGGTTGCAAACTTTTGGTCAACATTTTCCAACTTGAAACTTGAACTGTCTTTTCTTCCCTTTTGGTGACAAAAAGAGTACCGGTAACTTGAATAAAATCTCCAATATCTACTGTCTCTAAAAATAAATCAAAATCCTTATCACTTATTTTTTCTTCTTTCTTGAGTAAGGCCTGAAATTTACCAGTGCCATCATAAATATCCACAAAAATCAAAGCCCCCTGCGCCCTTAAGGCTATCACTCGTCCAGCAATAGTGACTGACTTATTTTCTTTTTGGATATTTTCAAAGTTTTTTATTAATTTGCCAATTTCAAAATTTCTCTCTGATTTTGCGGGGTAAGGATCTACTCCAACTTTTTTAAGAGTCTCTAATTTTTTTAATCTTGCCTCACGAATTTCTTCTAAAGAAGCCATGCTTCTATTTTATATCAATTATTTTATAAGCGATAGGGCCAGATGGTGCTTCATAAGAAAAAGACTGACCTTTTTTCTTTCCAATTACAGCTTCTCCAAATGGGGAATGGACTGATATTTTGCCAGAGGTCAAATCTGATTCTTCACCACCGACTATTGTATAAATTTTTTCATTTTTGTCTCCGTTTTTTACTACGGTTATTTGAGAGCCGACCACCACCATTTCGGTGCCATGAGAAGAAACAATAGTTGCGCTTTTTAAGATTGCCTCTAACTTTTGAATACGATCTTCCACTACTCCTTGAGTATCTCTAGCTTCATGATATTCGGCATTTTCAGAAAGATCACCCAATGATTTGGCGTACTCTAACTGTTCGGCCACTTCTTTGCGCTTGGTCTTTTTAAGGTATTCAAGCTCTTCTTTTAAAGCTTGATGTTTTTCTTTTGTTAAATATTCAGATTCATTCATATTTTTAAAATTAAAATAATGGAACTCGTATTATATGCGTTTGGAGTTAAAAGTCAACTTTATGAGGTTATTGATAAAAACAAATATAAGCCGATACTTATTGGTGTAGATAAAAAAGGAAAATGGCTTTTAGCCGATAATTCAAAGTTTCTTTTAAATAATAATCCAGAATTAATAAAATAACATACAGATTTACAAAGAAGTAATAAAAAAAATAGGGTTACCATTTTTTGTAAAACCAGCTAATTTGGGCTCATCCGTTGGTATAAATAAAGTCAGCAACGAAAAAGATTTTAAAAAGGCGATCAAAGAAGCTTTTAAATATGATTTAAAGATTCTTTTTGAAGAATATATTGATGGGCGAGAAATTGAGTGTTCGGTTTTGGGTAATAACAATCCAATCGCCTCCGTTCCTGGCGAAGTCATAACAAAACATGAATTTTATTCTTATGAGGCTAAGTATATAGATGAACATGGGGCAATACTTGAAATTCCAGCTAAATTATCCAAAAAATTGGTTAAAAAAATTCAAGAAGTAGCTGTCAAAACTTTCAAAACATTATCTTGTGAAGGACTCGGCCGAGTTGACCTGTTTCTAAAGAAAAATGGAGAAATTATTGTAAATAAAATCAATACAATTCCAGGATTTACATCAATCAGTATGTATCCAAAATTATGGGAAGCAAGCGGTATTTCTTATACTAAACTAATAGACAAACTTATTCGGTTTGCGCTAGAAAGATTTAAAAAAGAACAAAAACTAAAAACCTCTTACACTCCAGAATAAAAAATCTTTACAAAACTCAAAGGGCACCTTTGAATTCTAAGACTTGTGGTATAATTTAAGTATGAAAAATCGAGATTATAAAAATTTCACAAAAGGTCATATATATCATCTTTATAATAGAGGAAACAACAAAGAAATTGTGTTTCGTGACGAACAAGATTATAGAGCTTTCCTTTTTAGGCTTGGTTTGGCACTTGGAATTGAAAAGGAAGATCTGAATAAATGTGAAATTACCAAATCTTTAAAATCAAAAATAAGAGTTGTTGGATTAAAACCGAATTATTTCAAATTGCACGCCTTTTGTTTAATGCCAAATCATTTACATCTTTTAATAGAATAATGTGGTGATGAATCAATTTCGACTCTCTTATTAAAAGTATTCACTAGTTTTTCTAGATATATAAATTCAAAACACAAAAGAGTTGGCCATGTTTTTCAGGACCAATTTAAATCTGTAAAAATAGAAACAAATCCTCAATTGATGCTTATTTCTTCGTACATACATATGAACCCAGTAAAAGATTCTGTGGTTAATAAACCAGAAGATTATAAATGGAGTAGCTACATGGATTTTATAAAGAACAGAGATAACTCCATTATTCACACGAAATTTCTTACTGAAATATTTGGAAATAAAAATAATTTTATAAAAGAAAATATTCGCTTATATAAGAAAACAATATCAAAGGTGCCCTTTGAGTTTTTGAACTTGTGGTATAATTAGAATTGCTTTTTATTCATCCAATTTTTATCTTGACGAACGAGTTTAGAGAAATCAGATTTAGAGGCAAGCAAGGGTTTGAGCGCTTCTTCGGCAAAAACCCCATTTTGAGAACCCTTAGCCAAAATAACAGCATTTTCTTTTATTTTGTCTTTGACAAATAAGCCAGCATCAACTGAGTTTTTAGCTTCATAAACATTACAACCATTTTCTCTAGCAACTGGCGCTAAAAATGCATTAGCATCTTTACCTATGGTAACCACCCAATCTAAAAGTTCAGGATTGCAGTATTGCCCCACTTTAATATGCTCTTCCTTTGAAGAATCACCCAATTCGTTCATCATGCCCAAAATGGCTATCTTCTGTGCTCGCGGATATTGATACAGAGCATCAAGAGCTATCCTAACCGCGTCCGGACTAGCATTATAGGTGTCGTCTATAATAACAGAATTTTTAATGCCTTTTAATTTTTGCATTCGGCCAGAAAAGCTCTGAATTTTATTTATGGATTCTTTTATTTTTTCCTCACTAATACCAAATTCCTTGGCAATAATTACAGCGATACTGACTGAATATAATTGAACCTGAGAAATAACTTCACATTTGTAATCAAAACTAGATTCTTTGCCATAAAAAATTATTTCATTATGATCAAAATCTTCGGGTAAAATTTTGCACAAATCCCTATTAACAAAAACCAAATCGCTAAAATATCGAACAGACCATTCCTCTTCGGCCACATTTCTTAAATTTTTAAAAAATTCCATATGCTCTGGCGCAACAGCAGTCAGCACCGCGACATCAAGATGCAAGTATTTTCTAAACTGGCTTATTTGTCCTAGCCCATCAGTGCCAAGTTCTACCACCACCAAATCAAAAGGATAAGAAAAATATATTTGAAATTCGTTTTGAATAATAATTTTTATCCAATCAAAAATGTTCCAAAGCGACGGCATATGGTGGCCAAAAAATACTAATGGGACACTAACAATGTCATTGTAATTCCCTTCTTGGTATCTCACTCTTTTCTCTCCTTCTAGCATTTTGGCAATGGATAATTTGGTACTAGTTTTGCCAATACTACCCACTACACCAATAATTTTTAAATTGTGTTTTTTTCTTAACCTCCTCACCTGCCATCCAAGTATTTTGACCAAAATATTTTTTAGCAGAGATTTCATATTATTATTGTATATCATTTTTAAGATATTCTGGAGTATTGATAGACATCCAATCAAGAAGAGAGCGCATTACATAGGTGGCTCCAGTGAGATTAGCCACTGGCCCTCTTTCCATCACCACTGTAAAGGCGTATTTTGGATTTTCGTAAGGAAAGAAACCAATAACCCAGGAATTTACAAATTGTTTTCTGGCACCAAGTTCGGCTGTACCCGTTTTACCAGCAATATTTATATAGCCCACGTTTAAACCACTGGCCGTTCCCTCCTTCGCCGACATTCTCATACCTTCTCTTGCTACTTGAAAATTTTCAGTATCACCTTCTATTTCAGTTCCCGAAACAATAGTGCTAGTAGCTGTAAATAATATTGACGGAGTTATTAATTTGCCATTATTAGCTAGAGCACCGACTGCCACCACTACTTGAATCGGAGTAACTTGCATTCCATATTGGCCAATAGTGGTGTTGTAGGTATCGCCAATTCGCCAAATTTCGCCATTAAAGGTTTTTTCTTTCCACTCTGGATCTGGAATGACACCGGTCGCTTCTTTTTGAAAATCAAAGCCAGTTTTTTTGGTAAAACCGAAAAGCTCTAAATATTTTTTAATTCTCTCAATCCCCAAACCTTTTTGACTGCCGAAGCCGCCACCGATTTGATAAAAGTAAACGTCTGAAGAAACGGCGATGGCTCTTCTCATATCAACTGGCCCATGAGCCTTCCAATCTCTAAAAATAGATGGCTTACTTGGGTCATATGGGTTTGGTATTTCTATTTTACCAGTACTGATTATTATTTTTTCTGGAGAAATTATTTTTTCCTCCAAAGCGGCAAAAGCCAAAAATGGTTTAACAATGGAACCCGGGGTATAAAGTCCAGCAATGACTCTATTTAAAAATGGATTATTTAAATCTTTATAATAACTCTCTATTTTTATTATGTCTTCTCCTTCGGTCATTATCCCCGAGTTATATTCCGGGAAGCTGGTCATAGCCAAAATCTCTCCAGAATTAACATCCATAATTATGCCAGCACCACCCTGAAAATTTACCGAATTGGCAAGACTTTTGATTATCCCATAAAACTCCTTCTGAACTCTGGCATCAATAGAAAGAGTTGCATCCCCTCCATTATTCGGTGTTTGAATAACGCTCTGAGAAATCACATCTCCATTTACCGATATTTCTATAAGTTCTAAACCATTTCTGCCGGCAAGTATTTCATTTAAATAAAGTTCAGCTCCATCTTTTGGCATAAACTCTTCCTCATAATAATATCCGGACTTGTCTTTAGCTGGATATTTAATAAACCCTAATAGATTCGAGAAACCAGAAGTTTCTATATATTTGCGTAAAGAAAAATCTTTATCATTTTCTACTTTTTGATTCCAAATCAATTTTTTACCATCTCGACTATACACAATTCCTCTCGGAGCTAAAACTAAAATTTGTTTTAATTTATTATTTTCACTTCTATCCTTGTAAAAAGAACCATGAATAATCTGCAAATCTCCAAATTTTATTAAAAAAACTACAGCCACCAGCAAATAAGCAAAACCTAAAAATGAAAAAACTTTAGAAGAAATTGGTTTTTCTAATCTACCCTCAAATTGGTATAAATCAAAATCAGGCAAGTTTTTAGAATCAAGAAAAATTTCATCCGGCGTGATGTCCTTATAGCTCCTCCTCTTCCATTTATTAAACATTTTTCTAAAAATTCCCAGCATCATTTTAATAATATTAAATAATTTTAGACCAATGAATTCTTTTGCTCAAAAACAAAGCAAACAATATGAGTAATAAAGAAAAAATTGTCAGTGAATATTTGGTTATAAAACTATTACCGAAATAATAAAGAATGTCTAATAAAAAACCAGCTAAAATTATTTCGTACGGCAATTTTGCCAAATAAACAAACAGTAACCCCATTGGCACGAAAAGCCACCAACTAAAAATAATTGGAATAATTATAATTGCTAAAAAATAAAAGAAGCGATACATTTTATTCATTAATAGCTGGTGCCAAAAATACCACACTGATTTTTGAAACGTTGACCGGTAGAGACATTAAAATATTTTTAAAACCGGAGGGATGATCTTCCTCTACCATACCAACAACTGCCATCAAATAATTTAGAGAACCACTAACCATAATTTTGTCTCCCATAACGATATCAAAATCAATCGGTACCTTAACTTCCATATTTCCACCTCCAATACCTTTGATTTCTACTGGCTCGTTAGTCCTAGCAATAAAACCGTAGGAAACTACACCAGTAAAAGAGTTGAGGACAACAGTTGACCTATTTGAAGAAACCTTAACAATTTTACCAATCAAGACTCTTTTGGCTACTAAAACAAAATCTCCATTATTTACACCATCCGTTGTCCCATTATCTAAAAATATTGTATCAAGTGGAATTTGTGGTGGTTTGGCTACAATTGAAGCTACTTTGAAATTTCCAGATGGTTTCAATCCAAGCTCCTCTCGCAATTTTTGATTTTCATATTTTACAGATTCATAATCAATTTTATCAAAAAGATTGTTTTCTATTTGATTTAAGAGTTCCTCATTTTCTTCTACCAATTTGTTCCTATCAGAGAAATAATTTGGTATTTTATTGAAAGTATCATAAAAATAATTGCCCGTTTTCAAAAATGGTGAAAAGATATCCAAAACTAGTGAACGAGTTGGATTAAAAAAGCTAAATAAAAAAATAAAAACAGCAACTAATAAAAATATAAAAAATATTTTTATAAAATTTCTACCAAAAAAATTTTGTTTAGTATGTTTTATTTGATATATCATTTTCATCAGCAATTAATATATCCCTAAATTTATTAATTTTTTCTAAAATAATGCCAGTACCACGCACGACACAGGTTAATGGATCTTCGGCTATATAAACCGGTATTTTAATTTCTTCGGCCAGAACTTCGGCAAAACCCTTAATTAGAGCGCCCCCTCCGGCCAAATGAATACCACGATGCATTATATCGGAGAGTATTTCTGGGGGTGTAACTTCCAAAACTTCCTTTATGGCTTCAACCAATCTTTCAATTGAATGAGAAACGGCGTCTCTCACATCAGCATCGGTTACCACCACCTCTCTTGGCAGGCCAGTAATCAAATCCCGTCCCCTCGCTTTTGTTTCCAAAGGAATATTCCCAGGCAAAAGAGAAATTATGGAAATTTTTATACTTTCAGATGTTTTTTCTCCAATAACAATTTTAAATTCACTTCTAATATAAGAAGAAATGTCATTATTTAATTGATCTCCCGCAATACAGACGTTTTTAGAACTAACCACTCCACCCATAGAAATAACTACAATGTCGGCAGTGCCACCCCCAATATCAATTACCATATTACCAACTGGTTCTTCAATAGGCAGATGCATACCGATAGCCGCCGCCATTGGTTCTTCTACAATATGAACTTCACTAGCACCGGCGTTTCTAGTGGCATCTCGTACTGCTCGTGTTTCTACATTAGTAATGCCCGATGGCACTCCCACCACCACTCTCGGCCCAAATATTTTTTTTGACACTAATTGAGCTTTATTCAAAAGATAGTGAATCATTTCTTCCGTCACTTCAAAATCAGAGATCACCCCATTAACAATAGGCCTGACAGCAATAATGTGAGGCGGAGTTCGGCCGAGCATTTTTTTAGCTTCAGTCCCAACTGCCACCACTTGACCGGTTTTTTGATTAACGGCAACCACCGAAGGTTCGTTTAAAATAACCCCCTTACCACGCACATAAACCAACATATTGGCTGTCCCTAAGTCAATACCAATGTCATTGTGTAGAACCTGTTTCCATTGTTCTATTTTCTCTTTGAACATATGGATAATCTAGCACAAATTTTGGAGTTCGTCTTCAGAAATCATTTTGATTTCACCTGTTTTTCTGTTCTTAATTTCCAACTTACCGGAAGCAATATTTTTCTCACTAACAATAATTTGATATGGCATTCCTAACAAATCCGCATCAGCGAACTTTTCTCCCGCTCGCAGATCCTTATCATCATATAATACATTGGCCTCGCCTAATTTTTTGTAAATTTTTTCTGCCATTTCCTTCACTTCTGGTTTTTCTGATGCAATTTCAATCAAACTAAATTTAAAAGGGGCTACAGCCTCCGGCCAAACAATACCTTTGTCATCCGCAAACAATTCTACAATTGTACCCATGAGTCGTCCTAAACCAATACCATAAGAACCCATGAAAACCATTTCATCTTCTCCTTTTTCGTTTTTGTATTTTAAATTAAATGGCTCAGAAAATTTGGTTCCAAGGGTAAAAATATTACCAACTTCAACACCTTTCTTCTCAACGAGCTTTTCTTTTTTTAACCCCAAGCTTTCAATAACTTCATCATTAAAAACCTCCTTATTAATAGCTACTTTACTTTTTTCATCAATATAAATAATATCCTCGCCGGCTTCTGTAAGAGTTTGAAATTCGTGAGAAAATTTTGAAAAGGTTCCGCCTGATGAAAAAGTTATATAAGTTGAGCCACCAATCCCTACTCTTTCAAAAATCTTTTGGTAAGCTATTTTTGCTTTTTCATAAAAAACATTGTGCTCTTCTTCATCTTTGGAAAACGAGTACAAAGCTTTCCAATAAAATTCTCTTCCTCTAATAATTCCCGATTTGCTTCTGACTTCATTTCTAAAAATTTCCTTAAAATCATACGGGTAGGCTGGTAAGTCTTTATAAGAATTTACATACTGCTTTAAAATATTTGAATAAGCTTCTTCGTTTGTAAATGATAGACCGACCTCCCCGCCATTTTTCAGTTTCGTCTTAAACCAATTATCCACCACGTTGTCATCCCATCTATTCGTCTTTTCCCATATCTCTTTATTTTGGAGTATAGATGTTTTCATTTCTATTCCACCAATACTATTCATTTCCTCTCTTATTATATTTTCAATTTTTTTTATCACTTTCAGACCAAGGGGTAAATAAGAATAAACTCCGGCCATTTCTTTGTGAATATAACCGCCGCGCACTAAAAGCTGAGCGTTTTTAGCCGTCTCATCCGATGGCGCTTCCCGCCTTGTTTTTGTAAAAAGTTGTGATTGTCTCATTTTCTAATAATATCTCAAATCCTAATTTTGAGCAAAATATCTTTAATTTAAAACAATCGCAAAATGTCGCGGTAGGTTATGAATAACATCAAAGCAATCAAGAGGGCGAAGCCTGCGGTATTGGCAATTTGGGCAAATTTTGGATTGATGGGACGTTTAATAATTCCCTCAATAATCACAAAAAGGATGCGTCCACCATCGAGCGCTGGAAATGGCACCAAATTTATAATAGCCAAATTTATAGAAATAAGGGCAGTAAAAGTAAGCAAATAAGCAAAACCTAATCGCGAGGCATCCCCTACCAAACCAATAATGCCAACTGGCCCGGCAATATTTGTCATATCAGCATCTCCCTTTATCGCATCTTTAATTAAATTCCCAATTCCAAAGACAGTCAGGTGCATAATATTAAAAGTAGTTTTACCCCCTTGGTAAATAGCTTTGTGTATTGGCAAGGAAAGAATACCCACTATATCCATATTGATACCTATTATTTTTTTACCTTCCACTATCCCCACATCCGGTAAAATATTAAAATTTAAAATTTCTCCACCACGATCAATTTCCATCAAAATTCGTCCGGAGGATTTATTTATAAAATCAGAAACAGCTTCTGGTTTTAATTCTTTTAAAACATTCTTATTGACAGAAGAAATTTCTTTTATTTTATCTCCCGTTTTAAGACCAGAAATTTGGGCAGGAGAATTTGGCACAATATCTACAATAGTTAGAGCTGGATTTTTGACTTCAGCTCCAAAATCATTTTCCACCGATGTTGGTAACCCTATTAAAAAACCCAAAGAAAAAAGTAGCCAGGCAAAAAGAATATTGAAAACTACTCCAGCGGCCAATATTGTCGCCTGCCATTTTTTGGAAATTTTAGTAAAGTTTAGATTCTTAAAGTCAGAAGATGAAGAAAAATCATCTTCATAATTTTCACCAAAAATTTTAACAAAACCACCAAACGGAATCCAATTTAAGGTAAATAACGTGCCCCATTTTTTGCCCAACTTCAATGCTCTTGGTGGATAGCCAAAACCAAATTCGTCTACCCGCACCCCCGCTTTTTTAGCAACCAAAAAATGCCCCAGCTCGTGGATAAAAACGAGTATCCCCAAAACAATCAAAAAAATTAGAATCGTCATTTAGCTTAATTTTTTATTTCAATTTCCTTTTTTGCTGTTAATTCCTCCAGTTTTTTGCTACTTTCTTCTATTATTTTCTGCATCTCTTCTTTTAATCTAAACTTGTCGTCTTCTCCCATCCCGCCAGCTTTTTCTTTTTCCTCAATCGCTTTCCATGTTTTATCACGCAAATTTCTAAATGAAATTTTGGCTTCTTCCAATTTTTGTTTAACCACCTTAATAAATTGTTCTCTCCTTTCAGAAGTTAAATCAGGAAAAATAATTCGCAGACCCTTTTCATAAGGCGCTACTGAAAGTCCCAGATTGGAGGTGTTAATAGCTTTTTCAATGCTTTTACCAATCACCATATCCCATGGTTCTATTTTTATGGTTTTAGTATCTTCTACAATAATATTGGCTAATTCTTTGATACCCATTTTTGAGCCATATGCTTCTACCTGCACGAAATCGAGAATAGCTGAGGTGGCTTTACCAGTACGGATAACTGAAAGCTCTTTTGAAAGCCAGCTTTCTATATCTTTACTTTTTATTTTTAATTCTGAAAAATCAAACATAATTACTAAGAACAGTCCTTAGTTATCAAAGACGGTCTTTGAACTGCCCTGGTCCCAAAAGACCGTCTTTGATAATCATTATAGCACACCCGAAAGCCATTCCAATAGCATCTTTGGTGAAGAACCTCTGGCTGAAGCAAATATTTTAGCGGTTAATATATTTTTCATTTGATTTGCCGATGCTTTTTCTTTATAGGCAATTGTTTCCAAATTTTTAATAAGCTCTTTCATATCATTTTTATCTTCTTTTTTTGACAAGGAACGAATCATTAAGAGTCTATTCTTTATTTTAAAATTTAAAAATTTATGGCCAATGCTTTCAGCCAACCTCTCATTTTCCCCAGATAATTGAGGAGCACCTAAAATCATAATCCTCGAAATAAAAGTGGGGAGCAATCCACTCAGGTTTTCAAGATTTATAAAAATATAAGTTCCCATTGGTGGTTCTTCCAAAACTTTTAATAATGCATTTTGAGCCTCATGAGTAATAGATTTGGTAACAATCAAAGAAACTTTGGTCTCACCGATCAAAGGTTTGCCAATAGCCCATCTTTCTAAATTTCGAGCATCATTAATACCAAAAGGTTGACTCTCTACTAGCAGAAAATCTGGATTAGCATTTGGATTAAAATTTAAATTTTTAACTAAAATATCAAAAATAAAATCGCGACAATCTTCATTACTCAATATAATATTAGCGTGATGCATAATTTCGTATTATCTCTTGGCGACGGCCATTCTTTTATAAGCTCCCAAATGTTCCAACGCGATACCAGTCCCTTTGGCCACACAATAAAGAGGATTCTCCGCTAAAGTAGCTTTGACCCCAATCCTTCGAAAAACTAATTCCGGTAAATTACGCAAAGAAGAAGTACCACCAGTCATAATAATACCGTGATCAATAATGTCAGCAGCCAATTCTGGTGGCGTTTCTTGCAAAACATCCTTAATGGCTTTTATTATTTCTCGCAATTCTCTTGATATTGCTTTAACAATTTCATTGGTTTTAATTTCAACTGAGCGGGGCAGTCCTGAAATAAGATCTCGACCTTTTATAATCATTGAGAGCTCTTCATCTATGGGTAATGCCGAGGCAATATTTATTTTTACATCTTCAGCGGTTTTATCACCAATAGCCAAATTGAATGACTTCTTAATATAATCGGTGATACTTTCATCAATTCTGTTGCCGGCACACTTAACAGAAATAGAGGAAACAATACCACCCAAAGAAATAACGGCCACATCAGTGGTACCACCACCAATATCAGCAATCATGTGTCCCTTCGCTTCATAAATAGGAATGCCGGCACCAATGGCGGCTAATATAGGTTCCTTCACTACATAAGCGCTCTTGGCTCCAGATTTTATAGCCGCCTCAATAACCGCTCTGCGTTCAGTTGAGGTTACACCAGCCGGTACCGAAATTAAAACTTCTGGTTTTATAAAACTCCAACCACCCAAAGCCTTCTTCATATAATACGCGAGCATTACTTCAGTTACTTTGTAATCAGCAATCACTCCATCTTTCATTGGTCTATAAGCCATGATGGCCTCTGGTGTACGCCCAATCATAGTTTTAGCTTCAGTGCCGATGGCCAAAATTCTTCTGTCTTCAAGTGATACTGCTACAACCGAGGGCTCATTTAAAACCACCCCTTTGCCGGGCACAAATACTAAAGTGTTTACAGTGCCCAAATCAATACCAAGTTTTTTAGAAAAAATTCCCATACCAAAATACTACAAGCCAATTGATAAATGAGCAATCTTGAGAATAACTGAAATCTCTGCCACAATTTGCTTATGTTTATAATTGAATGTCTACCATTTTCCAAGGGTTTAAATAAAGAGTCATTATCGTATTTTTCGGCTAAAAATTTAGAACCCGGCTCTTTAATAAAAATCAATATCAGAAGCAAAAGCGTGAATGCTTTAGTTTTAGAAAGCAGAGACGCTGTGGAAATAAAGTCGGAGATAAAATCTGCAAGCTTTCAGTTAAAAAAAATTTCTGCCATAACCGCTAAACCATTTTTACAAAAAAATTTTTTAGATGCAGTAAAAACAACGGCAGAATATTTTGCCACCACTTCAGGAAATGTTTTACCTCATTTGATTCCTTCTTTTATTTTAGAAAATTCAAATTTGCTGTCGCTGTCAAAGGGTACCTTCTGGGACCGGGACAGTTTGAAGGTGCCCTTTGACAGCTTTGACAGCAACAAAGAAACCAAAAGTGAGGTAGCGGCACTTCAAGCGCCGGATGAAGAAAGATTTATTCATTATCGCTCATTAATACGTGAAGAATTTGCCAAAGGAAAATCAATATTTCTTTGTTTGCCACAAAATGAGGACATAAAACAAACAAAAGAAAAGTTAGAAAGAGGCATTGAGTCATTTGTCAGCGTTTTTCATAATGATTTAACTAAAAAAGATTTAAAAAAGGAATGGGAAAAAGCTTGCCTCACTCCCCACCCAATTCTTATTATTGCTACTTCTAAATGGTTATTTTTACCAAGAAATGATTTGGGAACCATCATTTTAGATAAAGAAAATAGTGATGGTTGGAAAACCCTTTTCCGTCCTTTTATGGATTTAAGATTTTTTACTGAAACTCTAGCCGACAAAAAAAATATCCGCTTGGTTATCGGCGATTCTTTCTTGAGAACAGAAACTTTATATAGATATAAACAAGGAGAGGCCACTGAGTTTGAAAATATTAAATGGCGACTGCCAAAAGAAGTAACAACAAGTGTTTCTGATTTAAGACAAATTAATAAAAAAGATAAGGAGTTTAAAACATTATCTCCTGAATTAATAAATCTAATAAACAAAACCATTGAAAATGAATCCCGAATGTTTATTTTTGCCGCCCGAAAAGGCTTATCTTCTATTACTGTTTGTCGTGATTGCGGAGAACAAGTCAAATGTAATAACTGCCTAGCACCAATGGTCTTGTACAAAACAAACAATGGCGGAGCTTTTAAATGCCACCAATGTGGCGAGACCAGAGATGCCGCAGAAATTTGTCAAAACTGCCACAGTTGGAAACTAGCTGCTTTTGGTTCCGGAATTGATAGAGTAACCGAAGAGATAAGAAAAAATTTTCCGGAAGCAAAAATATTTGAAATTTATAAAGACATCGCCCCCACTAGTGCCAAGGCTCTGAAAATAATGAAAAATTTTTATGAAAACAGAGGTTCAATACTTTTGGGTACGGAAATGGCTTTCCCTTATCTTTATAAAAAAGTAGCCAATTCGGCTATCGCTTCATTTGATTCTCTTTTTTCCATTCCTGATTTTCGTATTCGCGAAAAAATATTTCGGATTATTCTGCAAACAAGAAATATTGCCAAGGAAAATTTTTTAATTCAGACCCGCAACCCCGATGACTCAACGGTAGAATTTGCTATCAATGGCAATTTGATGGAATTTTATAAAAAGGAAATAAAGGACCGCCAAGTTTTAAATTATCCACCATTTGGTATTTTTATAAAAATAATAACGAGAGGAACCAAAATTTTTGTATTAAGAGAAAGCGAAAAATTAAAAAATATTTTAAAAGACTACAACCCGGCAGTTTTTAATTCAATTCATGAAAAAAAAGGTGAGCAATCCGCCATCAATATAGTTATAAAATTACCTAAAGAAAATTGGCCAGAGCCCACTCTTCTTTCCATATTAAAATCTCTCCCCTCTCACTTTGAAATAAAAATCGACCCTGATAATTTGTTGTGATTTGATGGATTTTATGATGATTTTATTGTAGAATAGGGACATGGTAAACGAAATAGTGCAAAAAGAAGACAAAGTTTTAAGAAAGATAGCAAAAAAGGTGCCAGTATCAGATATTCAAAGCCGAAAAGTGCAAACCATAATAAGGAGGATGCAAAAGGCTTTAGATAAGGAAGATGACGGTGTCGCCATCGCCGCTCCTCAAATCGGCGAAAATTTGCGAATTTTCGTGGTATCAAAAAAAATATTTGAAATAATAGACAAGGAAAAAATTAAAGGCAAAAAATCTAAAAGAGAAAATATAGAAGAATTTCAAAAAGAATATAAAGATCTTGTTTTTATAAATCCAGAAATATTAAAGACCTCCAAAGAAAAGAAAGTGATGGAAGAAGGTTGCCTTTCGGTGCGTTGGCTTTATGGCAAAGTAAGAAGATCTCAAAAAACTTTAATTAAGGCTTATGACGAAAATGGCAAGTTGTTTACGATGGGCGGTTCGGGGCTTCTTTCTCAAGCATTTCAACACGAAACTGATCACTTGAATGGAATTTTATTTATTGATAAAGCCAAAGATTTAAAAGATGTCCCGCCGGTAAAAGAAAAATAAAATGGTATTTTTTGGATCATCAGAATTTAGTGTTTATGTTTTAGATGAATTAAAACTTCATAATATTTTACCCAAATTAATTATTACCACTCCTGATAAGCCAAAGGGTAGAAGGTTGGTGCTTACTCCAACGTCTGTAAAAATTTGGGCTCAAAATAATAATATAGAAGTTATAGCCCCTGCTTCTCTTAGAAACAACCCCGAATTCACCTCCAAGCTTCTAGCTCTAAGCTCTAAGCTCTTCCTCGTGGCTTCCTATGGCAAAATAATTCCCAAAGAAATTTTTGAGATTCCAGAGAAAAAAACATTAAATATCCACCCGTCTCTTTTACCTAAATACCGTGGTGCCTCCCCTATCCAAAGCCAGATTCTAAATGACGAAAAGGAGATTGGAGTCACTATAATGCAAATTGAAGAAACAATGGACACAGGACCAATAGTAGCTCAAAAAAAAGTCCTTTTCTCTTCGTTACAAGCCCAAAAATGCACGGATATTTTCTTGCTAGAAAATTCCTCGTGCTCGCTTCAGTCAAGCTCGCAAGGCATTTCTGAGCTTGCAACTTCAAGAAACGAACTTGAAAAAGTCTTGGCAATCGAGGGAGCTCAGCTTTTTGCCCATATTTTACCTGAGTGGCTTATAGGAGCGATTGATCTAATTATTCAAGATGAGAGTAAGGCCACTTATTGTCAAAAAATAAAAAAGGAGGATGGTGAACTTCAAATTGATTTAAACAATATGCCCACTGGCGAAATTGCCAGAAAATATTTATGCAAAATAAAAGCTTTTGAAGAATGGCCGACTACTTACTTTTTCTATAACGGAAAACGCATTATCATTTCTGATGCAGTATTAGAAAATCATTCTTTAAAAATTTTGAAAGTAATTCCCGAAGGCAAAAAAGAAATGCTTTTTGAAGATTTTCTCCGTGGCCAAAAAAGCTCCAAATAGTTCTTGGGCGAGATTCCGGAAGCTGTGAAAAGCTGAGGACAAAGAAATTTTTAGCAAAAAATTTCTGTATCGAGTGAAAGAAACTATTTGGAGCTTTTCCAGCTCTTTAATAATTCCTTAATTTTAGCACCACCTCGTCTGAAGAGGCGCATTGCTTTTTTTCTTTTAGAAGTCATTTCATGAACAATTTCATCCTTTACTTTATCAATAGAGGCATAAAGGTTTTCAGTTTCTGATACTGCGTAATATGTTTGACCGTTGACTACCACCCGAATTTCAGCTCTAAAAAAATCTCCGGATTTATGATGCTTGGTTGTTTTGCCAACTTCTACATTTATTAGAACATCGTCTACGCCACTAAAAAACTTCTCAAGCATACTCACTTTTTTCTCAACATATTCAGATATAGACGGTGTTAAAGAAATACCGGTGGCCTTTATATTTATTTTCATATTTTAATTATAACCCTATGGAATAATTTATGCAAAACAGCTTTTCTTTTAATTTATAGTTAAAAAATATATCACGAACTTTCAACTCTTTCCAAAAAACAAAATTTGTATTGCAATTACTTTTCCACAGTTTTATGAGAGTTATGAACAAGTAATGCACACCAAATCAACTGTTTTAGACACAACACCATATTGACCTTTATTAAAGCAAGAGAGAGAATTGCAGTAACGGTAATCTTGAAAAGAACCTCCATAAATCAAACATAATCGTCTCGCTTTGTTTGAGAAATTATGAATTTCAAATTAGAGATGAAATATTTTAAAAAAGGGGGTGCTTCCTTTCAGGATAGTAGACCGGGGACCAAGAATGCCACGTTAAGAACGGGCATTTTTGGTTGTATTCTTAGTTAAAAATTTAATCAAAAATATTAATAAGATAACTATCTATAATTCGCTGTTCTAAGTCATAAAAGTTTTGCTTCTCTTCATAGAGTCGCTTGGCCAAACTTTTCCCTACAAAACGCCAGTGCCACGGTTCAAACTGATAGTAGGTATTGTCTTTGGAATAAGAAATAATAAATCCATATTTATAAGCATTTTGCACTAGCCATTCATACTCCTTAGTTTTAGAAAATCCAGAAAAGCTGGCCCCAATGGAGGTAGTTGTGAAATCAATCGTCGTCCCTAACTGATGCTCTGAATATCCTTGGTCAGCGGAAAATGTATTGGCTCCACTGCCATAATTGACAGTATAGGCGCCTTTCAAAATACTTTGCTCGCCAAACGAACGATAAGCGGAAATTATTTTCAAATCCATACCATCTTTTTGGGCAACGCTAAGAAGATTTACAAGATTTGGCAAAACCTTGGCGTGAATTTGCATCTCTTTTACTTGCCCTGAAGAATTTGAAAGAGTTTTTTCATAAAGAAATTCAGCAGGAATCAAAGAAAGCGCTTCTGGTGCATAATGTTCATTCAAAAAATAAACTTTAGAATATTTTTGCAAAAGTTCTTTGTCTGTCTTAGCCAACTTATCCAGTGTGTCAACTGTGCCAGCTATTTCGCCAATCTGAGTTTCAAATATTCCGTTTTTCTCTTGCTCTTTTTTAAGATCTTCAGCTAAAGCAATATTTTTACTTCCTAGTTCTAATATTTTCTCTTCAAGATATCCGGTATTTTGAATTATTCCTGTCGCCGTTTGATAATAAAAATAACCACCACCACTAAGACCCAAAACAGCTAAAATCAAAACCACTAAAGTTATATATCTTTGGTTTTTGTTACCTTTTTCGAACATAATTTAATTTTAACTCGCGTTCTATTTACGTTTTTTGCTAGCTTTTTTGGCCAACATTTCACGTTTTACAGCAAGACGCTTTTTGGTCTTTCTAGAACGCGACGCTCTTGGTTTGCCTACTCCTGTTTTTCTTTTTGCCATAAACACATTATACACTATTTAATCAAAATTAAAAATAGTTCTATTTATATTTTCTGTCAACTTTTGCTCCCGAATTAAGACCTTCGCAAACTTTTGAAATCATCTTGCCAAATCTGATACACAAATCCAAGAAGCGAAACCTGAAATGATGCGCCCCGCCACTATTTTTCTGGGGCAAAGGAGGCGGGGCGACGGACTCGCCCGCGCGGAGGAGGGGTCTGGGGAGGAATCCGCGCTGGCTTCGGCTTTCTTTTTTGGCGAAATTCTGACGGGCTATACGAATTGTTTGACGAAATTTCTATAAAACAAAACGCCAGGGGATACCTGGCGTTTTGTTTTATAGCTCAATATCAATTTTTACCTTCCCTTCCCCCTCTACTCCAGTTGAACCACTTCCTGATTCCACCTTTGTTTTTGACTCAACTTCAACGGAAGCTCCAGAGGATGTCCCTTGTCCTGATTCACCTTTTGTTTCTCCTTCTATTTTTATATCAACACTTGGTATTTTGATCTCAAGTTTAATTCGTTCCTCCGTTGCCACGAGCAGTTTTGCTTCCTGTGCAATACGGATTGCCTCTTGAAAACTTGCGAAGGCTTTTCCGTACGATTGCGCTTCCACTTCTATTTTCCCGCGAGCGACCACGCTCTCCGCTACTTTAAGCCGCGTCTCTGCCTGTGTGTAAGCACTTGCGCTTACAGATGATTTCACCCGCGCAATAAAACCGCGCACTTCACTAATTTTGTTTTCCGCAGCTCCAAGCTTTCCCTCTGCCGCAGTTTTGAATTTGCCGTCTGCTTCGGCGGACACTTCCGCTTCAATGTTAATTCGGGCTTTCACCGTTGCATTCAAGCGGGTACGCACTTCAATCAAGAGCGACCCTACTTCTCCGCGGACATTTGCTTTTTCCGCAGCTATTTGAGCCAACACCTGCTCATGTGCTTTAAGCGATGCCTCAAAATTTGATTGAATTTCTAGAGATGTCCCAGCATCCTGCTTCGTCTCCATTTTTTTTGCACGCTCTTGAAACGCTTCCGCGTGACTTTCAAAACGAGATTCAATATCGGCGCGCGTTTCGGCATTTAACCGCCCTTCTGCGGCAAGCTTTTCCGCTTCTTCCAAGCGTCGCTCGGCTCGGCGCGCATCCCATTCAGCTTGCGCTTCGTTGGAAATTGCGACGAAACTACGAACTTCTTCATTTACGCTTACCTTTATGGGGTACAAAATATCCCCGGGGAGAGCGCTTTCAGCGGCAAACGAAGTTCCTCCTCCAACAAATAATGCGATGATTAATATGATAGCCATAGGTTGTAATTTACTAATTAATGGTTTTAATGTCAATATTTCCGCGAAAGCAGAAATATAGGATTTCGACCTTTCCTGTAATAGATGTCGGAGACCAGTCGCATTTCTTACAGAATGCTTTGCAATAAATAATTCCAAGTTTCCCCACATCTTTTTCTTTTCATCAGATGAGAGCTTCACTTGTTCTGCCCTATTAAAAATGTCTTGAAAGTCTTTGTTCATAAATAGTGGTTATTTTGACTCTTTTTTTACCAATTCCCGTAGTTTATTCATTCCCCTGTGAATACGCACCGATACGACATTCTCTGATACTCCGAGGACAGCTGATATTTCTTTCGGAGAAAGATCATCAATAAATCGCATCTGAACAATACTTCGGTATTGTTCTTCCAGTAACTCCAATTTTTGAATCACGTCTTTTGCAATAAGGCGTTGTTCTAAATCTGGCGAAGACTCGTCTTTGGGAGAAAATCCTTCTTCCGTGAGATGGTCGAGCGAGAGCGGTTTTTTTCTTCTTATTTCGTCCACAATGACATTGTGCAGTATGCGGTATAAAAAAGCGCGGATATTTTTAACTTCTTTGCCTTGAGAAAGATATGTCCACGTTCTGCAAAATGTTTCCTGCACTAAATCTTTTGCTAGCTCTCGGTCATAGACTCTGAAATAGCAATGACGAAATAACGCATC
The DNA here is from genome assembly GCA_038065655.1 of Patescibacteria group bacterium. Lineage (GTDB taxonomy): Bacteria > Patescibacteriota > Minisyncoccia > Phycocordibacterales > WO2-35-19 > WO2-35-19. The sequence goes on from JBBTQO010000006.1 coordinate 30,761, forward strand.
GGCGTATGCATCGTGTGCTGTCAAAAATTGTTCTTTAATATCTGGTTCCATAGTAGATGTCGGCAAGAACGCAAAAATCTTACCTTAGCGTAAAAAGAAATCAAGCGATTTCTTGTAAACCTTAGCTAACTCTCCCAATTCTACTGCATCAACTCCTCGCTCGCCTCGTTCAATCTTGGAAATATACGCTTGTGGCTTCTTGAGCTTTTTACCGGCCTCTACCTGCGTTAAACCTGCCGCTAGGCGAGCGTTCCTAAGTTTAGCGGTTAGTTGTTGGTATTTTGCTAAATATTTCTTCGACATAGATATATTAGCATGATATAATCGATTGTGGAATATACCAGTTTAGTATATTATGTACTTATGAATGCCCGTCAGAATTTCGCCAAAAAGAAAGCCGAAGCCAGCGCGGATTCCTCCCCAGACCCCTCCTCCGCGCGGGCGAGTCCGTCGCCCCGCCTCCTTTGCCCCAGAAAAATAGTGGCGGGGCGCATCATTTCAGGTTTCGCTTCTTGGATTTGTGTATCAGATTTGGCAAGATGATTTCAAAAGTTTGCGAAGGTCTTAATTCGGGAGCCATAAAACTAGATACGAACTCATTTTTTGAAGATGAGAGGGTTCGCTCGCCCAGCCCCGCCATTGGCGGGGCTGGGCTTCGCTCCGCGACGGCTCCGCCGTCGCTTTGGCGGGAAATGAAGCGGATTTTAATGCTTTCGGGGGAATTCAATTTTTTCTTTTTTAAAATTAACAATACAAATTTATGAACATGAAAAATTGCGCCATTTATACTCGCGTTTCCACCGATAACCAAGCAGAAAAGGAGTTTTCCTCTTGCGAAGCGCAAGAGCAGAAAATCCGGTCATTTATCGCGAGTCAAAATGATTGGCAGGTTTTTAAAATTTATAATGACGCCGGATTTTCTGGCGCAATTTTACAACGACCTGCTTTGCAGGAACTACTTGCTGATTTGAAAAAAGAAAAAATTGATGTGGTTTT
>JBBTQO010000007.1:0-5629 GCA_038065655.1 Patescibacteria group bacterium
GAAGCTTCAATCCTCGACGCTATTTCCCCTGAAGCTGTTTCCTAAAATTGTGCGTGGAGAGGGACTCGAACCCCCGATGCCCTATGGGCCGCGGATTTACAGTCCGCTGGAATAGCCGCTATCCGATCCACGCATTGTTACAAATTGTTCAAACCTTTCTTGATGTTTCTGATTTTTTGGTTTTATTTCTGCAAAAAATCTTTTTACATCAGTAATCTTGGTGAAATAAATCTTGTCAGCACTAATTGCTGATGGTTGGTATTCTAACTTAGAAAGAAGTTTATGTAAAGATTTCAACATGGGTCGAGATTTATTATTTAAAGAAATTTGGATACCAAATCTTATTTTATAAACTGACCCGTCAGTATCAAAAAATCCTCTTAAAAATCTTTTTATAAATTTTGGTTTTTTAAAAACCCACTTTGGTATATCAACTTGTGATTTTACTTTATTAAAAACAAGACCTTGTTTTAATAGCCAAGAAGTAATAGCGACGGAACCCAAATAAACATCTCTGTAACCGGTGCTACGAAGAGAAATTTTCGCTTTTGTTTTAAATATTTTTGTAATTAAAGATCTTACATACTCAGTATAATTTTTTTCCTTATTTCCTAAACTAACAATAATCTGAAAATGGCTCACATGACCATCACCCAGCATAATACCGAAAAACTCAGCTAGATTTTCAGAGTATTTTCGTGGTAAATATACATCGGCACGTTTTTTTAGGTAATTCTTTTTTAAATGTGGTTGGGTTTTTATACCCAGTCTACCCAATCTTTGAAAAACTGTCTGTTCTGTTACACCCAAAATTTTTGCTACTTCATGTAAAGCTTTATTTTGCTTAATATATAAACTAAAAAGTTCAGACCGATATTTGCTCTCTTCTCTTTTTGTCCATCTACGAGCCATATTAAATATTGTAATTGACTACTAAAATAGTGCCAATAAAAATTGTGGATAATTGTAAAAATCTTATTTTGCATAGTGTATTAACGAAATATAATTCGTGTCTTGGGGAAGTCATGAAATTAGGCTTATGCTGCTATTTAGTAATAACTCCGTTCGGATACAGTCCCGTACGGAGAACATTTTGAATTAGTGAGGTTTTGTAGTATTATATCGTTAGAATGTGAGGTTCAATGATGAATCGGTTGGAGTTGTATTTGAGTGACATAATCAATGGGAATCCAGCAAGCTCTGTTTTTGGGCTTGTGATAGTGCTATTGATTCTTGCTTTGCTTTTCAATGTAAGATCCGACGAGCCAAAGAGAGCAAAGGGAGATGATGATCTCTGAGCCCTACAAACAACGAAACTTGAAAGGAGAGCAGTCATGATTGGTGTAAATGAAGAAGTTCTAAGCCCTGAGATTGTGGTGGGTTCACTGGTAGTTTTCAGAAGCCCTGACGACCCCAAGTTCGCTAGAAATAAAGATGACCGAGAATGGCAGGAGACAAGGTTCAAAACCCACCGTCGGCCTCTGAAGGTCAGGGTCAGGCTAGGGGATCATGTGGTGTTGGTTCACCGAGATGCCCAAGTTGATCCCAACGATCCTGGCAAACACGACATCCACTTTGGTTCGACCTGTGACCCAAGGTTGCATGTCGGCCATGTCAGGCTCTATCCCTGAACAAGATGTGTTCAGCACTAATCGCCGGGTGGGCAACCCCCGGCGATTTATTTTGGTGCAAGAGATTATTTTAAATTATTACGGGTTCTCTTTTAAGTAAGATATTAAATTTTTGAAACACCTTATTTTGAATAAATTTTTCAGCCTCCATAATGTCAGTAAAATTAGCTTGGCTTGGGTTAATTAAGATTAAGGCGTTTTTTGAATATATCTCTACTTTTCCAATTTTTTTACCCTTTAATCCGGCTTGTTCTATAAGCCAGCCTGCAGGAATTTTTGTTTTGTTTTCAAAATCAAAAGACGGCATATCTGGAAATTTCTTTTTAACATTTAATGCTTTTTCATTCTCTATAACAGGATTTGTAAAATATGAACCAACATTTGGAATGGTTTCTGGATTTGGCAACTTACTTTTTCTTACCTTTATAATTGCCTCTCTAATTTCTCTTAAACTAGGGTTATCGTTTCTTCTTTCACTAAAATAATTTTCTATATCCTTGTATTTGGGTATTTTTAGATTTTCTTCTGATAGTTTTAGTGTCATAGAGACAATTATAAATTTGTCTGGATATTTTTTGAAAATACTATTTCTATAGCCAAACTGACACTCTTTGTTTGTGAGCATTACGAACTCTTCCTTCTCCCTGTTATAGACCTCAACCTTATCTGTCACATCTGAAAATTCTGAACCGTAAGCTCCTATATTTTGTACAGGGGCGGCGCCAGTTTTACCTGGAATCCATGATAGAGCCTCAATCCCAGAAAGGTCATTGTTTACAGCAAATTGGACAACTCTGTCCCATTTATTTCCCGCCTCGGCTACGACTGTTTCATTTTCAATTTTTAGAGCATCAAAATCTAAAATGAGGACCACTCTATCAATATGATTATTTGGAATTATGTTTGTCCCTTCTCCAAGTGTGATGAGTGGCAAGCCCTCTTTTTTGGCAAAATTATCTGCATCCACCACGTCCTTTCTTGATTGACAGTGTATGACAAAGCTGGCCTTTGAAAGTAAGGAAAGGGAATTAGTAATAGGGGTATTTTTATCCACAATCATATTTTTTATTATATACCATATATGATATATTGTATCTACATGAATAATGTGGACAACCAAAAAGCAATAGGCAATTTCATCAAAAAACTTAGAGAGAAGCGCTCTCTTACTCAAGGGGAATTAGCTTTGATTTTAAATACCTCTCAAAGTGCTGTTGCTCGAATGGAGAACGGTAGGCAAAATCTAACTTCCGGGGAACTTCTTAAGATCAGTGATGCCTTGGAGCATAAAATTGTTTCTTTATCTGATTCTATTGATTTTAAAATTAATGGTGGTAGGAAATTGAAAGGAAATATAAAAACAAATTCTTCCAAAAATGGAGCCATGGGCCTCTTGTGCGCTTCGCTTTTAAATAAAAATACCACTACCCTTCACGGTATTCCAAGAATTGAAGAGGTTAATAGAATGCTTGAAATCTTTTCTGCCCTGGGAGTTAGGACTAAATGGTTAGAAAAGCAGACTATTGAAATAACGCCACCAAAAAAGTTTGAAAAAAGAGGGCTTCTTCATTCGTCTGTTGCCAATGTGAGATCAAGTTTGATGCTTATTCCCGCCATTGCCCACCAACATAAGAGTTTCTCATTACTTCACGCCGGTGGTTGTAAAATGGGAGAGCGCACTATCGCTGCCCACAAATATGCCTTTCAAGATTTTGGTATTTCAATAAAAACTCTTAACGATGAATACAATATTTCATACAAAAAAATAAAACCAGCAAAAATTATAATGTATGAAGCCAGTGATACAGCCGCAGAAAATGCTATTATGATGGCCGCTTTAATTCCTGGACTTACAGAAATATCTTTTGCTCCGCCAAATTATCAAGTTCAGGAAGTTTGTTTCTTTCTCCAAAAACTTGGTGTCAAAATAGAAGGGATTGGAACAACCAATTTAAAAATTTATGGACTTAATGAAATAAATCAAAAAGTTGAATATTACAATAGCGAGGATCCAATTGAATCGATGATGTTTTTAAGTGCCGCTATTGTTACAGGGTCTACTTTAAAAATTGAAAGATGTCCTGTGGATTTCATAGCGCTTGAGTTAACTAAACTCAAGGTTATGGGTCTAAAATTTAAATTATCAAAAGAGTATTTGTCATTAAATGAAAAAACGAAACTGGTCGATATATCAGTTTTCCCATCCAAATTGAAATCATTAAATGACAAAATTCATGCTCAGCCATATCCAGGAATAAATTCTGATAATTTACCATTTTTTGTGCCGATTGCCACACAAGCAGATGGGACGACACTCATACATGATTGGATGTGGGAAAACAGAGCAATTTATTTTACTGAGCTTAATCGATTGGGGGCTAATATATCATTGGCCGATCCGCACAGAGTTTTTGTAAATGGACCAACTCCTCTCAAATCAGCTCAAGTAGTTTGCCCCCCGGCTTTAAGACCAGCGATGATAATTTTGATAGCCATGCTAGCTGCTCCAGGTACTTCAATTCTTAGAAATGTTTACTCTATAAACCGTGGTTATGAAGATGTGGTAGAGAGACTAAACAGTATTGGGGCCTCAATTGAAAAGATCACAGGTATTTAGTAATAGCGATTTATGATTTTTTAATATAATATAAACTTATGGTTCAATATTGTTTTTTAAACGGGAAGGTGTTGCCTATAGGGGAGGCAAAAGTGTCACTGTCGGACATAGGTCTTTTGCGAGGTTACGGTATTTATGATGGTATGACTGCTTTTAAAGGTAGGCCGTTTCGCTTTATGGACCACTGGAGTCGGTTCATTTCTGGTGCTCATATTCTCAATTTAAATATTCCAATTACTGAAGAAAAAGCCGAGAAAATAATTATGGAGTTGCTCGAAAAAAATGGACTAATGGAGCGAGCCAATATCAGAATGATATTAACTGGCGGAGAGACTTTGGGTGGTATTGAATATGATTTTGAAAATCCAACATTTTATATTTTGACCGAAAAATGGGAATCTTTACCTCCAGATTATTATCAAAATGGTGCTAAACTTGTCACGTACACTCACAAAAGGGAATTGGCTGAGTATAAGACCACAAATTATATCAGAGCTACTGTCTTACAAAATTTTCGTAAGGAGGAAAAGGCGGTTGAGATACTTTATGTCTATGATGGAGAGGTTTTAGAATGTGCAACTTCTAATGTTTTTTTGGTTAAAGACAAAATTCTAATTACTCCAGTGGAAAATATTTTAAAAGGTATTACTCGCAAGGTAGTACTTGAATTAGCAGAAGGAAAATACAAAATCGAGGAAAGATCTGTTAGAGAAGAAGAATTAAAAACTACTGATGAGATATTTATAACTTCGTCTTTTAAAGATATTGTACCAATTGTTGGAGTGGATGATTTTGGGTTTGCGGGTGGAGAAGTAGGTCCAGTAACCAAAGATTTAATGGCAAAATTTAAGGCTTATATTGCTGTGCCGGAGTAGCTTGTCTTAGATTTTGTTTTATGTTAGTATTTTGCCTATGTCACAGGATCAATTAATCAGACTAGTAAATAAGGGGACCGGAGAGGTCTATTTTACGCGTAAAAACAAGCGAAAAGTAGAGCGCAAAATTGAACTCAAAAAATACTCAAAAAAGCTCCGCAAAAGAGTGGTTTTCAAGGAAGCTAAAAAATAGTAGCCAGCATCTAGTAGTAAGTGCAAAAATTCGCCAAAAAGGCGTTTTTTTGTTATATTCTGCACATGGGCCTATATTTCAGTGGTAGAATTCTCCTCTCCAAAAGGAGCGACCGGGGTTCGAATCCTCGTGGGCCCGCCAAGTCGTGCGTAGTATACGAGACGCGTTAATGAAATAAATTTAACGTTTTGCATAGACTTACATTAAATTTGTAAGTTGTTATAATTTTGGTATGGAAGAAGGTTATACCCCAACACCTTGACAGGTACCCCTTTTCTTAGACATTTAATATCTTTGTATTTGTATTATATTT
>JBBTQO010000008.1:0-1876 GCA_038065655.1 Patescibacteria group bacterium
TGTATGGACCGTGTCTCAGTTCCATCGGTGGGGGTCAGCCTCTCAGCTCCCCTAGACGTCATAGCCTTGGTAAGCCATTACCTTACCAACTAGCTGATATCCCGCAGGCCGCTCCTTTAGCAATAAATTTTTACTCTTACGAGACTATCTGGAATTACCTTCTCTTTCGAGAAGCTATGCCAGACTAAAGGGTACGTACCTACGTGTTACTACCTCGTTCGCCGGTTGCCCTTGCGGGCCCCCTTGACTTGCATGCCTTATCCACGCCGCCAGCGTTCATCCTGAGCTAGGATCAAACTCTAAAATAAAATGTATTTATTTTAGAAATTACATTTGTTTTTCCCCGCAAAGCGGGGTGAACGGAACAAAACAAAAAATACCTTGTCCGCCGAAGAGGCGGGCTTATTTCGTTTTGATCCTAGCTATTAAGAATCACTCTAATTATTTTAATTTTTAGGAGTCCTGGGCGGACCTCTAAAAATTGGACTTGCAACTACTCATCAAACCTTACCATGGCTCAAAACGAGTAGTTCTTTTTCTTGTACTTATTATTTCAAGATGTCAATGAACTTTAAAAACTGCTCCCATAAGAGAGCAGATAAAGTATATACTTTTGAGAAAACAAGTCAAGCCTTTTATACCACTGTGGCTACGGCTGCCTTGCTTTGGGTGAGATTTCTATAAATATAGATGTAAGCTAGAGTTGAAACTGGAACAGAGACGAGCAAACCAACTCCGACAAGGATAAGTCCGGCAAGATTGAGCAGTGCCAAAACAATCCAAAATAGTGTAAGTTTCCAGAAATTTCCTTTTGTAATAGCATAACTCTCCTTCATTGATTTGATGGGGCCCATCGCAGTGTCAATCACAATGATAGGAGCAAATGAAAATCTAACTAACCAGATAAGGCCAGGAATAATAAGGAGTATGAGACCACCGAGTACTGTTAGAGGCACGAGAATCGAGACGCCAATATATCGCCAAAATGTTTTATATTCCTGAAATATATCAGAAAATTTTGTCTGTTCCCCGTCATGAATTTTTAGGTATATTTTATTATAGCCAATTCGTATAATTAACAAAAATACAATCACGGCCAAATTAAATACAAAATTGCTCAAATGCATTTCTTTGTCACTACCCACAGCACCTACAGCAAGCAAAAGCAAAGTAGTGAGGAGACTAATCTCTTTATTTTCCTTAAATTTTGCCCAACCATATTTTATTGATTCCTTTATTGAAAACATAAATTTTAGTTAATTGTTAAAACTATGCTATTATAAAACAAATATGAATAAAAAGAAACCTGCCCGCGCAGGCGGAGAAAATAAAAAATTACTGGGGATTATTAAAATTACAGCTAAACCCATGGGTTTTGTTGTAGTTGAAGGGAGAGATGAGGACACTATAGTTTTTGAAGAAAATTTAAATTGTGCACTAAATAAAGATGAAGTGGAAGTAGAAATAATTGGCAAGGATAGGGACAGAAAAAAGGGACGAATAACTAAAATAATAAAAAGAAACAAAACCCAATTTGTGGGGACCATAGAAAAATCTGGTTCCGGGGTTGTTTTCAAACCGGATGACTTCAAATTTTACAGAAGTGTTGATATTTTTGATTTTCCAAAAGAAGTAGAAGCAGGAACTAAAGTTTTGGTAGAAATAAATTGGACTAATCCAAATCTTAATCCTAGGGGTAAAATTGTTTCGGTAATAGGTAAAAAAGGAGAGCACGAGACCGAAATGCAAAGCATTTTGCTTGATAAAGGAATTGTTTATAATTTTCCGACTGATGTTGAAGCTGAAGCAGAAAAAATGGCCAAAGAAATGTCAAAGACGCCCTTTGAAATGCCCCGGTCCCAAAAGGGCGTCTTTG
>JBBTQO010000009.1:0-66339 GCA_038065655.1 Patescibacteria group bacterium
TGCTTCTTGGCGAAAAATTAGTGCGCGCCAGCGCGCCAAAAATTCTGAATTCGTTGGGGGAATTCGGCGGGAATCCTTGGGACGCGCTTCGCGCGTCCCGCATTTTGGCTTCCCAAAAACCGTTCAGTTCGTTGATGGTGCCACCGGCAGGAATCGGACCTGCATCTAGACGTTAGGAGTGTCTTGTTCTATCCATTGAACTACGACAGCATTGTGATGGGACTTTAGCAAATTTATCATACTTATGATGAGTTTGAAATACTTACCTCCCTTTTTAACTCTGATTCGGCACATGCCAAACCTAAGCTTTCCCTCTTTTTTACCCTTTAAAATATTGATATTGCTAATTTGTGAAATGGGAATATTTAATAAATTACTCCAAAACTTTTTGACCCTTGAAACATCATTATCTTCATATATACGAAGCGTTATTTTTAAGTCTTCTTTATTGATTCCAATAAAATACAAACACTCAACAAATACTTTTACAAGAGCAGGATCACTGTTTATTAAATTTAGTTCTTTTTTATTTCCTTCTCCCCAATACAAGGCTGCCAATACAACAAAAGGGTTTTGTTTATTAAATGGTAATAGCAACTCTTTTGCCATTGTTTCAGCGTTTTCCCACCCAACCTTAGAAAGATTTTTTGAATTGAAACGTTTTAAGCTAAAAGCTTCTTTAAACTCTTCTTTCACTTGCACATCTTTTATGTACTTAAAAATGGTTCCTTTACCGGCTGAAACAATGTTTTTTATTTCTGATAAAGTGTGTCCACTAGAGCGCAAATTTCTAATCAATTCTATTTTTGCTTCTGATAATTTTTCCATATGTAAATTATACACCGTTCAGTAAAGGGTCTACAGTTCAAATTGTGGAAAACTAAGGGTTTTGTGTTAATATAATTTGTATTGCGGGTATGGTTTAGTGGTAGAACGCGATCCTTCCAAGATCGTCGCGCCGGTTCGATTCCGGCTACCCGCACAGGTGAAAAGAAGTGGTAAGATATTTATATGATTTGGGTAATACCTTTAGTGATCCTTATATTTTTTGAAGCAATTGCTGATATTCTTGCCAAGGAGTGGTCTTTGGGTAATAGGTCTATAACTTATGCATTTCTATCTCTAGTTGTCTACCTTTTAGCCAATTCCTCGTGGCTTATTGCCTTGAAATATGGCTCTGGATTGGCTAGAGGGGCAATAATATTTTCTGTGGCTTCGGCCATATTAGCTTCCGTAATCGGTATTGTTTTCTATAAAGAGCATCTGTCACCAATTCAACTTGTGGGAGTCTTTCTTGGCGTTTTTTCAATTATCTTGATAGTTTGGGAATAGGTATTATTTCCCTTGAGAGATTTCTACAACTTTATCAAAATCATCTTCTGTAGAGATTTTGTTTTTTTGGAGTTTGTCGCATTTTTGACACATGTTGATTTTGAGTTTGCCATATGTTGATAAATTACCAAAGTGCCACAAAGGTCATGATGCATTACGCAGATTTGACTTTTTTGTTTAACTGTGTATAATATAGAACAGGAGGTTACTGTGTGGTGCAAAAAATTCTGTTTTCTGTCACATTTTTGGTCATGTTTGGGCTTTCGTCGTGTGGTGCTCAGAAGGAGATTGCCTGCCACGGCGTTATTTTCCATGTGAACGATCGTGACGCGTGGTTTGGAGAAAGCCAGAGTTGGATTTGGAACAAAAACCAATACCCAATTGAAATTACAAAGAACTCCACATACGCAAACAAGTTCCACCATGACTGGGAGATACTCTGGGTCAAAAATCTTATTGGAGGTGAAAAAATGACAGATAGTATGCACCTTGATGTCATTTACTTCGTCTCAGTCAACAATAAAGAAAGAACTGGGGGATTTATTTTTAATCCCAACAGTTCTGCGCAGCAGCAGTGCGGTGACTTTGGTACGAAGTGATCGATAGGTGAATGGCCGCGTTCGCATGAGCGCGGCATTTCGTATATAATAATTTTATGTCTTCACTTCCAAAACCGCCGCCAAAATCTATTATTTATGATAATGAGTGGTTATATGTATGTTTGGCTCTTTTCCCCATTACCAAGGGACACGTAGTTGTTGTTTGGAAAAAAGACATGCCAGATTTGCATGATCTTTCAGATTCTGAATATGACTATCTAATGGAAATTGTTGATATTGCTCGTGATGCACTTTTAAAAACTTTAAATTTAGAAAAGGTATATTTGATGTATATGGATGAAGTAAAACAAGTGCACTGGCATTTAGTGCCCCGATACAATGAGCAAGGATTTGATGTTTTTTCTCATGAACCAAAAGAGACTCATGATTTTTCCCTTGTTTCCGAGGTACAAAAAGCATTTTTGGAAAGATTACAGATAAGAGAAATTAAATTACCCAAAATAGTTTCCATAGCGTCCCATAACTAACATAAACAAAAAAACATTATTTAACTGAAATCTCTACAACCTTATCAAAATCATCTTCAGTAGAGATTTTGTTTTTTTGGAGTTTGTCGCACTTTTGGCATTTGTGGACTATAGACCACTCTCCCCCATTTTCTTCAGCTGAGAGGGGCTCCATAAGCCCACAACAAGTCTCTTCCCTATCGCCCGGAAAAATATCAACATGCTTTGAATACAGGCAGTTTGGACAATGATTAGTAAAGCCGTTCCCCGTTATTTTAGTTTTACAATTTTCGCACACGAAATTTTCAATCTTCTTTTTAAATTTTGAAGACATATACTATTTAATTTATTAGCTGTTTCAAATCAGAGTCTGACTACTGGGAAACATATTCGAAGGCTCCCAAATCGTAAGCTGTACCCTGAGGTCTTGATATCGCTGTGTAGTCGGTTGTTACATAACCGCTGACCGTATTTGATCCGGCATTTATAGCCGGACTTCCAGCCTGTAATCTTAGGTCTGAAGTTGAAACAAACAACGGATCTACTGTTTTTGCGCCTGATACTGTTATTCCATCACCAGATGGGGCTGATGTACCGTAGAACAGGTCGTTTTGGCTATTGTAAGTACCACCCTGATAGGTTTCCAAGTTAAGTACATTAGCTCCAAGACTTCGGTAAATATTATTGCGAGATATAACTTGTGCGGTGCCAGTAATACACATCATAATACTACTCCCATTCAACCCATAGAAAGTATTGTTGTAGAGATAGGCGTTGCGTGTGCCCCATGCAAAATACATTCCACCACAACCGTTAGTGTTTTCTCGCAATACATTGTTATAGATCCAAATATCTCCGTTGTGTGGAGTGGTATCACCGGTGTAGATAAATTCCATGTTTCCACCGTGGAAGTAGTTGGAGTGAATAAAGACGTGGTCAACTGTCTTTGTGCCTCCAGCGCCACGACTGACGAATATTGCTCCACCTCGGTTGTCACTACCAGCATAAGGTGAGTCAAACTCATTCCAGCCCACTGTCACATAGTCAATGCTTTTATCTCCCGTGATGTAATCAGGGTGAGTCTTGATATAAACATTGTGTTTGTAACTGTCATATCCGTTGTTTTTAAATAAGTTTCCAAGAACTTGAACTTGTTGACTGTTGTCTACCATCACGACTCCAGTCCAGGCATCTGTGCGCATATCCTCCATACTGTTACCTATAACTCGTATATAATCTCCCCAAAGACCAAACGCTTGCGTCCCACCTGTAATTCGAAGTTTTGCAAAGGTGAAATAGTTGTTACGTCCATATGGTGAGTAGTTGGCGTTCCAAATTACTCCTCGGTCGGCATTGAGATTATTGATGAGTGGGGTTTCGCCAGGATAACCTATTAACGCCTTACGCTTTGTACTGCTACCATATGGCCCACGAAGTGCTACGAAGGTATCATCAACATCTAAGGCTGTATAGGTTCCATTTTTAACATAGACAATATATTGCCCATCGCCTGAAGGGTTTAACCCAGGATTAAATTTAAGGATATCTTTCCATGCTGTAGCTACGGTTGTACCATTGTTTGAGTTGCTTCCTGTAGGAGAAATAAAGTAAATTGCTCCTGCCATAACTTTAAATGGTAATGAATTTGAAGTGACACCGTTTACATTAACCGTGATTGATCCATCGCCATCAGTTGCAGAACTTTGAATCCAGAAAGTAATTCTTTCTAACCCTCTGACTGAGCTGGTTATTCCCCATTCAACATATTCAGTAACTTTAGCACCGTTTATTGTCACATAACTTGTTCCTCTGGTGCTACCTAAGTTTTCACCCCAAATGGTTATAGCTGCTCCTTTTGATGAGGAGCCCTCCCATCCTGTCTTTGGCCCCCAATCAAGATCGGAGAAAAATATTACTGGTCCTCCGGTAACACCTGGAGTTGGAATAGGGGTAGGTGTGGGAGTAGGCGTAGGAGTTGGGGTAGGAGTCGGAGCTGTATACTTAACTATATAATCTTCAACAGCCCATCCATCTACTTCAGAATCAAAATTTATATTCCACCAAAACATACTATTTGCGTACGATGAACCACCAGTGACTGTTCCCAAGGAACCCAAAATTTGGGTACCCAATAGACTTCCTGAAGTAGAAGGGGTTGATCGAACATTTAGATTGTCGGTTGTCTGAACTTTGTCACTAATTATAAATTTAGTACTGATTGGGTCTGGGACCGGATCTGGAACAGGTTGAGATACTGTAATTGTTACGCTTTTATTAACGGAACCGCCTGTGCAAGTGATGGTGTAACTTGAATTACTTGTTGGAGCGACACTATAGGTACCGCTAGTTGATATTGATCCAGATAATGCACCACTTGCAGTACAAGAAGTAGTATTTTGAGAACTCCATGTAATTGTTGAACTTTGTCCAGAAGTTATTGATGTTGGAGACGCGCTAATCGAAACTGTTGGGGCAGGTGTTGGAGTAGGTGTGGGAGTTGGGGTAGGGCTATCTGAAGATGTTTTAGGTTTAAATGATGCAAATACCGAAATAATATTGTAATCGGAATTGGTGTTGTTGGTTCCATTAAAACTATAACTACCTGAATTAACCGCCAACTTTTCTGCAAGCAACAATCCATCAGCGCTTATTCTTGAAGTAAAACTTGGGTCTGGATTTAAAATGATAGACGATGAGCCATAAATTTCGGTGGCGCAACCGACTAGCAATTCATTTGTCGATGAAGTATTTAACTGACCCGAATCCCATTTTGAACCGCCCTTATACCCTGAGTCATTTGCTACAAAACTATCTAATACATCAATCCCGCTATATTCCGCTGCCATCAAAATCGAAGGTCCCCAAGGGAAATTGGCTGACACTTGAGTTGCCCCACCATAATTATCGGTGGCATAATAGATACTTAAATATCCGGCTGAACTGCTATTTTTTATACTACTTACCAATTTATAAATGTTTGATTTGTCGTCAGTAATTTTTGTTGGTACATCTCTACCAACAAAACATGCAATAATGGTGTCACCTTTTAAAGTTTGATTTAATTTTGTGTATGTTGATGAGCCCCCAGTTGATTCATCTTTGTAACTTGATTGAATAAATTTTATTTCTGAAGGTAATGACAAAATGACTGTTGAAGAATTATTGAAAATAGAATTATATATACTTGCAATATTTAATCTTTCTATATTTTGGGTAATAAAGGAATTGTTTCCCCACAAAATATATCCGGACAAAAAAAGTAGCAATCCGCTTATTGTCAGAAGAATCTTATTTCTAAATTTCATAATATAAAATTATCTTGTAATAAAACTTATAAAACCCAACTACTATAGTTTAACAGACTATTGCTGTGTAAAATGTCCTATATGGGGATATCAAATTGTGCCACTTCGCTAAAGCTTCGCGGCATACTATCGGAGTGCCGAGAATCGAACTCGGACCTAATGCTCCCAAAGCATTTATACTACCACTATACTACACTCCGTTAACTCAAATATACTATCACAAAATTATATTTTCCATAAATTTGACTTTGGCTACTCGTCTTTCTTGATCTAAAAACACACAAGCCAAATCAAATTGCCATAGAGGTTCCTTCTTGTATTTCTCCAGTAAGTAGGTTTGGATGGCTCTCCTTAGTCTTTTAAGCTTCCATGGGTGCATATTATCTTCTGGCCGGTAGTTGTTTATCTCTTGCTCAAATCTTCCCCCATAGCTATTGCGACTAACAGTCTTAACTTCCACAAAATGAAGGACTTTGTCTTTTTCCATTATGATATCTATTTCTCCCCATTTCCTTCTATAATTCCGGCAAATTAAAATATAGCCTTTTTTTGAAAGGAAATTGGTAACGATGTTCTCCCCCATTTCTCCAGTTTTGTTATGTTTTGCCATAAAAAATCAAAAAGTCTTTGACTTTTAAAAAACCCTTATTTAGAGCCATATTTTATTTTTAATGACCTTGACTTATACACACTGTCCCCTCAGTTATCCCCAGTTTTGTTGAAAACTAAGGCCAACTACACCACAAAGACATTTTAACAAATTTTAGGACAAATTTATATAACTCACCCTACCCTCTCTTATTTCTTTAGAAACACGAAGTACAACAAGAGAGGGTTTTCGGAAAGTCCCTTCCCTTGTTGTAAGGGAAGGGATTTAGGGATGAGTTATTGAATTTTGTATTATGAAATATTTATGCTAAATTATTAGCATCGCGGCCATAGTTTAATGGTATGACACGTCCTTGCCAAGGATGAGATGGGAGTTCGATTCTCCCTGGCCGCACAAAGAATTGTCTCTTTGTTTGTGTTATTATGATTTTATGCGCCCGTGGTGAAACGGATATCATGAATGCCTTCGAAGCATTTGTTGGGGGTTCGAATCCCTCCGGGCGCGCACCACACAGAAAATGTCTAACAAAGCTAAAATAGAAAAATTTAAGATACCAGAAGAAGTTTCCCATGTAACTAAGGCGCTCAAGGATGCTAGTTTTGAGGCGTATTTGGTTGGTGGCTGTGTCAGGGATCTCTTTATGGGGAAAAAGCCTAAAGATTGGGATATTACAACCAATGCCATTCCAGAACAGATTATTCCCCTATTCCCTAAAACTTTTTACGAAAATGATTTTGGTACAGTTGGAGTTGTAAATGAAGAGGTTTCTGATGAAACTCTTAAGATTATAGAAATCACTCCATACCGCATTGAAAGCTCATATTCTGACCATAGAAGGCCTGATAGTGTTCAATTCAGTAAAAACATACAGGATGATTTAAAAAGACGTGATTTTACTATAAATGCTATTGCCTATGATGTTGAGACCGGAGAAATAATTGATCCTTTTGCTGGAGTGGCTGATTTGGCCAGAGGAATTATAAAAACGGTTGGAGAACCAAAAGAAAGGTTTTTTGAAGATGGCCTAAGAATATTGAGAGCTGTCCGGTTTCATGTGCAACTCGGCTTCCCTCTTGATTCAGAAACAGAAAAATCAATACTAGAAAATAGGGACATTTTGGGAGAAGTTTCTAAAGAAAGAGTTAAGGATGAATTTATGAGTATAATTATGTCCTTAAATCCCTCTAGTGGCCTTTTCCTATTAAGAAAATTAGGTTTGCTACATTATATTATTCCAGAACTTGAAGAATCGTTTGACGTAGAACAAAACCAGGCCCACTCCTATGATGTCTGGAATCACCTCCTTAAGACGGTCCAACATTCTGCTGACAAGGAATACCCGTTACATGTGAGACTTGCCGCTCTCCTTCATGATATAGCAAAGCCTAGAACTAGAAGATGGGACAAAGAGGCAAATCAATGGACTTTTTATGGTCACGAGGTCGTGGGTTCACGTGTAACTAAAGATATACTTGAAAGATTAAAGTTCTCACGTGAAACAATTGAGAATGTAACTAACCTAGTTCGCTGGCATATGTTCTTCTCAGATACTGAGCAAATTACCCATTCTGCCGTTAGGCGTCTTATAGCCAATGTGGGCAAAGAAAATGTATGGGATTTGATAGATATGCGCATGTGTGATCGTATAGGTACTGGTAGACCTAAAGAAAGTCCCTACAGGCTTAGAAAATACAAGTCTATGATAGAGGAGGTAATGAGAGACCCGGTTTCGGTTGGGATGCTTAAAATTGACGGTCGGAAAATAATTGAATTACTAAATATTGCTCCAGGTCCAAAAGTCGGGCAAATACTAAATGCCTTATTGGAAGAGGTTTTAGAAGATCCAACATTAAATAATGAGGAGTATTTAAATAAAAGGACAATAGAATTGTCAAATATGTCTGATACAGAATTAAAGAGTTTAGGGGAAAGTGGTAAGAAAAAGAAGGAAAAAGAAGAAGAAAAAAAGATAAAAGAAATAAGGGGCAAACATTATGTTCAATAAAGATAGAGTTATCCACTTTTTGTCCTTTACATTATTTTTAAAAGACATAAAATTTCTATCAGACAGCTAATATTTTTTAATCGAACATAATCATTAGCATTTGTTCTTTATAATCCGATGCATCGGATTGAAAGAAAGTTTGGTTAGACATAAGAATAGGTTATATATATTCTCACTATTTTATTTTTAAAATGGAATATCATACGATTTCTTATGAATGCGCTTTTTGACGAAACTTACCTTTCAAATACTCTTTTGTCCGCTTACAAGCCGCCTTGTCGTGTGAAATTCCTCCACCACATCTTGGCGGTTTTGTTGTGTTTGGAAAATCAAAACTCTTCCTCGTCATAAGTTTTATAATACACACAAATTTTCTTGCTAGAAAATTTGCTCGTGTTCGCGCCGTCGCGCTCACAAGGCATTCTAAAACTTACGACTTCAACGAGTTTTGGTTTACATTATTTCAATCAAAATAGGGCAGTGGTCTGAGCCTAAAACTTCCGGAAGTATTTTTGAATTTTTAATATTTGGTAAAAATTCTTTATTTACAAAAAAGTAGTCAATACGCCAACCAACGTTTCTCTCTCTAGCATTGGCCCAATGTGTCCACCAAGTATAATTGCCATTACCCTTAGTAAAATGGCGAAATGTATCAACAAATCCGGCTTTTATTATATTATCTATTCCTTTACGTTCCTCGTCTGTAAATCCATGTTCACCCTTGTTTTGCCTGGGGTTGGCCAAATCATCTGGAGTGTGGGCTACATTTAAATCACCACAGAAAATAACTGGTTTTGCTTGCCCTGAGTTTGTCGAATGGGTCAAATTTTTTATATATTCCAGAAAAGCTTTATCCCATTTTTGGTGACGAAGGGGGAGTCGACTTAAATCCTGTTTAGAGTTTGGCGTGTAAACATTAACAACAAAAAAATCCTTAAATTCAGCGGTTAAAACACGACCTTCTTTATTAGGATCGCCATAATTATCTTCTCCTAATTTATATTTTTTGATAATTTCAGCAGGGAAGCCAAGAGTTATGTTTAGAACTTTCAAGTTGGCTAATTTTTTTACAAATATTGCTGTTCCGCTGTAACCAGCCTTTTCGGCGGAATTCCATATCTCTTCGTAGTCTTTTAAATCTATTTCATTTTGTTCTTTTTTAGACTTTATTTCTTGTAAACAAATAATATCTGGCTGATACTTCTCCACCATAGGCAAAAACAGTCCTTTCTTGTGAACTGCCCGCAATCCGTTTACGTTCCAAGATATGATTTTCATTGTCTTTTATTATGGAATTTTTTGTGGATATCGTGGAGGTGTTTATTTATAAACATCGTGATCCCCAACTGATAAAATAGCTGCGATTTTTTTAGAAACATACCGAAAAACGATACAAGTTTTGTAATTAACTGAAAAACTATATCTGCCAGTTAATTTACCATGCAATTTGTGCACTTTGAGTTGTTGATGATTTTTGCGATTTTTAAAAAGATTTATTTTATCCAAAACCTCTTCACCTAAAGCATATTCTAATTTTTTAAACTCTTTTATAAAATTGGGAGTATAAATTAACTCAATCATTTTAATTCTTAAATTTTTTAAGGATTTTTCTTAGATCACCATAGAATATTTTGCCATCCAAAAGTTCTTGTTCGGCCCGAAGAACTGAGGCGACAGCTTCATCTTCCGCAAGTAAATCAATAGCTTTACGAACAACCTCAGCTTTGTTTGAGGCAAATTTTTGTTTGATCATGGAATTTATAAATTCTTCCTGGCTAGAGTTTATGGGTATTGATAGGGTGGTCATATTTGTATGATTATTTAATATGATAATATCATACATTAATCAATAAATTACGCAAGTGTTTAACCTCTTTTATTATGAAATTTTTTGTGGATGTCGCGGAGGTGTTTGTCGGTGACATGGGTGTAGATTTGGGTGGTGCCTATGTTGGCGTGGCCGAGTAGAGCTTGCACAGAGCGCAGGTCGGCGCCATTTGAGAGTAAGTCGGTAGCAAAAAGATGGCGCATAGTGTGAGGCGTGACTTTTTTTGATATACCAGCTTTAATTGCATAATGTTTTACTATCCTCTCCACTGATCTACGAGTAATGGCCAATCCTTTGCCGCGAGATTCTTGGGCCTTGCTGTTTTTTGATAGTTGAACAAAGAGTGCATCGTCCATATCTTTTCTCTTGGCTAAATATTCCTTCAAAACTTTTTTAGCATAGTCTGATATGAAAACCACTCGGAGCTTTCTGCCTTTGCCCATAATGGAAAGTTCGTCTGTAGTGAGGTCTATATCGCGTGTTAGGGAACAAAGTTCAGAAACACGCAATCCGGTGGAAAAAAGTAATTCTAATATTGCCTTATCACGAAGTGCGTCAAGGCTATTATCTTTTGGGGCGTCTAACAATCTTTTTAATTCAGCGTTAGTGATGAGATCTAGAGATCTTTCAGGGGTTCTGGCCAGTTCAATCCTTTCCGAGGGCATAGACTTGATTTCTTGCCTAGCGAGATATTTTAGAAATGCCCTAATAGAGATTAAATAATAATTTTGGGTTTTTTTTGACATTGTTTCCCCTGTTTTTCTGTTGTTCCCTGTGACTTGGCGATTTAACCAAAGGCGGAATTCACGCACTACACTATCGGTAATGTCTTCAGGTTGTTTTGCTCCTGTTTGCTTTAAAAATACATCGAGATAATGCTGGTAATTCTCAACAGTTTTCAGAGCGCGACCCTTTTCAATCTCCACATATTCCAAAAATTGCCTTTTTAGTTGTTCTAGATCTTGTGCCATATATAACCCCACCCCTGACCCCTCCCCAAAGGGGAGGGGAATAAGAAGTGAAAGTAAATTGTATCACTTTTTAACGTCGCACAATATTTTTTCAAAACAAAATTAAGGAGTGTTATAATTTAAATATGAAAACATTAGAACAATTTAAAAAAGAAGCATTCAGAAGGTCTGGGGTAAAAAGGGCTTATATTGAAATGCAACCAGAAATCAAGATAATTCGGGCTCTTATTGTTTCGAGAAATGAAAAGGGGATGTCTCAGAGAAAATTGGCACAAAAAATAGGTATTACTCAATCAGCCCTTGCTCGTTTTGAGGCAGGTAGGATAAATCCAACTCTTTCTTTTCTTCAAAAAATAACAACAGGTCTTGGTTTGAGGTTATTGGTAAAATAATTCCTCTTCCTATTTCTTTATCTCTACCACTATTAGATACCCGTTTTAGGTGTTTGTAAACGAAAATTATCTGATGCTTTCAAGAAATCTATCAATTTCTTTAAATGAAGAAAGCGTCACAACACTTTGTTTTTGTATGGTTCTAGAAGTTCTGAATGAGACATTTTCCCTTTTTTATATCCGAGCTTATATCTTTTATAGAAAACATGCTTCATAAGACTCAAAATCCCTGAGATAGTCTCTTCTTTTCTAAATAATCCCCTTTTTAAAATAGAAAACCATTGGGATAAAATATTTTTATAACGGAGGTAGATAATAACATCTGCAGATTTTAATCCTGGTTCTAGAAGCCAATATGTTGTCCCCTCAACTATCCACTTACCACTTAAATAATTTTCGGATATCAATTTTAAAGCTTCCTGTCTATCACGCGATTTTGAAAACTTTACCTCATAAAAATAATCGTCTGTTGAATGGTGTTGTATATTCAGCTTTTCTGAAATTATTTTTGCTAAAGTTGATTTTCCTCTACCAGCATCGCCTGTGATTATTATTTTATTGTAGTTCATTATATCTTTATGAAATATTTAATTTTAGTATATCAAATATTTTATTAAAAAAGACCGCTCATCGCTGAGCGGTCTTGTGAACTCTGATCACCTCCTCTCAGGTGAGACCTTTTTGTGGCTGGTCAGGCCGTTTACTTTACCCTACACTCGGAACACGTCCGAATTTTTCTTGCACCTCTGCAAATGTTTGGGGTAGAGTTTGTTTTTCGACGTCAAAATCTTCAATAATAATGACGCCTTGTTCTTCCAGAGGTTCAAACGAGCCCTCTGCACAGTCGCTCCCCTGTCTTTTGCGGGGGAGGGTTACTACGCAGTTAGCCGTCTTGAGAGAGCATAGAAGAAACGAACCTTCTCCGTCACATCGGATGCACTTTCCTTTTGGAATGTGCAGAGCGATGTAATCGTTGTGTCCCTGAAGAACATAACCGTGTTCGTTAGTAAATCGAAATGCGTTCATGGTCAAACTCCTTATCCATACCTGCCTTTCGGTCAGGATTTTACTGGATTAAACTCAAAGAACTTTGGGCTTTTCAGCCTGCCCTTATATTATACACCCAATCAATATAAAAGTCAAGTAAAACGAAGGAAAATGGCTAAAAATAAAGTTTTTTGTGAAATAACGCCCATCACCTTCGCAAGGTGAGGGGCAACTTGCCGTGGGGCAAGTGGGGTGGGGTCGGAAGGAAATTTGAAGATGGTCTTTTGGGGTAGGATATTCAAAGATCATCTTCGGGAAAGAGGATTTGCAAAAAAATGGGGTTTATGCTATCCTTTTGCCATGCTTACAAAGAATAAAAAGCAAAGAATTATAAAGGAAGTAAAGGTACACGACACTGACACTGGTTCTCCAGAAGTACAAATCGCGGTTCTTTCTCGTCGCATTGATGATTTGGCGGCACATTTAAAGAAAAACAAAAAAGATAAACATTCTCGTCGCGGTCTTTTGGGTTTAGTTGCTGACCGAAAGGCTCATATGAAATATTTGGAGAAAAAGGACACAAAGAGATATAATGCTCTTATTAAGAAGTTAGGACTTAAGAAAACTTCTTAAATTAATTTTTAATAAAATGAGTGTAATTAAACATAAAAACCAGAGAGTTGGTATTTTTATTGATACGCAAAATTTATATCATAGTGCCAAAAACATTTATGGCGCCAAAGTAAATTTTGACCAAGTGGTCAAAGAAGGTTTGGCCGGAAGGTCACTTACTCGAGCAGTCGCCTATGTCATCACCACCGAATCTGGTGAAGAAAAAAGTTTTTTTGACGCTCTAGAAAAAATGGGGATTGAAACTAAAACCAAAAACTTACAAATTTTTGCCGGTGGCGCCAAGAAAGGGGATTGGGATGTGGGGCTTGCGGTTGACGCTATCAAACTAGCCCCTAAACTCGATGCTGTTATTTTAATCACTGGAGATGGGGACTTCGTACCATTGGTAGAATTTTTAAAAAATAATGGTTGCCAAGTGGAAGTGGCTTCTTTCGGTAAATCAACCTCGGCTCGCCTCATTGAGGCGGCGGATGATTTCATTGACCTCGACAAAAATCCTCGCAAATATTTGATTTCAGCAATCAGAAACAAATCCCGAAATAGAATTTAATTTTATTTTTGCTATAATTAATCTTCCATCATATAAATTATGCATGTAGAAGATTCACAAATAAGAGATTTCATTATTGATGCCGGGCTTATCTCCAAATCAGAAGCCGAAGAAGCGGAGAAAGAAGCCAAATCAAAAAAGAAACCATTGGGTGAAATCCTGATATCAAAAGGCAAGTTTTCTGATGATGATTTAAGGAGGGTGCAAGCTTACATACTTGGTATCCCGTTTATAAATTTAAAAGGTCAAATCTTAAATAGAGATATTTTAAATCTTATTCCTGAACCGATTGCCAGAAAGCACAACATTGTGGCTTTTGAAAAAAAGGACGACTCGCTCGAGGTGGCGATGCTCGATACCGATGACCTCCAGGCCCTGAACTCAATCAAGAAAAAAGTGGGTTTGAAAATATTACCCCGCCTCACTGACTCGGAGTCAATGCGTGGTGCTCTTATTCAATATCAAAAAAATCTTAAAGATGAATTTGGCGATATCATCAAAACTGATTCCGATGAGATAAAAACTATTACTGAAAAATTACCAAACGAAAGCTCTTCCTTGGGAGATTTGAAAAAACTAGCCGAAGAATTGCCAGTAGTTAGGATTGTCGATACATTGCTCAAACACGCTATCATCCAAAATGCTTCTGATATTCACATTGAACCGTTGGAAGACCAGATTTTAGTGCGTTATCGCATTGACGGTATCTTGCACGATGCCATGATTTTACCTAAACATATTGGCTACTCTTTGGTAGCTCGTATCAAAGTGCTTTCCAGTTTAAAGCTAGATGAAAAAAGATTACCACAAGACGGCCGATTTAAAATTGATATGAATGGCGAGAAGGTTTCTTTTCGTGTTTCTACTTTACCGGTTTATTATGGAGAAAAGACGGTGATGCGACTTTTGCGCGAGTCGGTTTCCGGTTTTACTCTTGAGTCTTTAGGTTTTCATGGTCAAGGTTTAGAGCTTTTACATAAATCATTGCAACATACAACGGGTATGATTTTAACCACCGGCCCGACTGGATCAGGTAAATCAACCACTTTGTATACAATGTTAGATATTTTAAATACTGCTGACGTCAACATTTCTACCATTGAAGATCCGATTGAATATCAAATGAAAAGAATAAACCAGACTCAGGTAAAACCGGAAATTGGGCTAACTTTTGCATCAGGCCTCCGAACTTTGGTGCGTCAAGACCCAGATATTATTATGGTGGGTGAAATTCGTGATAATGAGACAGCCTCTTTGGCTATCAATGCATCATTAACTGGCCACTTAGTGCTATCAACTTTGCACACCAACTCCGCGGCTGGAGCAGTGCCTCGTTTGATTGATATGAAAGTTGAACCATTTCTTATTATTTCCACCATTGACGCCATCATTGGCCAAAGATTAGTCAGAAAACTTTCAGATAAGAAAGAAAAATATTATCTTTCTAAATCAGAAGTAGAATCAATTTCAAAAGTGGTCAATCTTGATATAGTCATTCAGGTTTTACAAGATGAAAAAATAGTAGGCAAAAAAGATGATTGGGAAAATATACCATTTTATAGACCATCAAAAGATGCTGGAGAAGATGCTTTCAAAAGTCGTATCGGCATCTATGAAGTGCTCAATGTCTCTACTGCCATTAAAGATTTAATTATCAAAGGTGCTTCCACTGAAGATATGGAACTGCAGGCCAAAAAAGAGGGAATGCTCACTATGCTTGAAGACGGTATTTTCAAAGCCGCCCAAGGTTTAACCACCATTGAAGAAGTTTTGCGAGTAGTGTCGGAATAAATAAACTCAGTAAGAAAAGAATAACTCATCCCTAACCCTTCTCTTACAACAAGAGAAGGGTTTCCGTGCAACTAGTACAAATAAGGCATTAATTTATGTATAACGACCAGAAACAAAAAGAAAGAAGAAGAGAGCTTCGCAAAAATCAAACCGAAGCAGAAAAGATTTTGTGGCAGAAAATTAGAAATAGACAAATTAACAATTTTAAATTTCATCGTCAATATAGTGCTGGACCATATATTCTCGATTTTTTCTGTCCAGAGATTCGTTTGGTAATAGAATTGGACGGTGAACAACATAAAGATACCAAAGAGTATGACAAAGAAAGAGAATTATTTCTGAAAGACAAAGATATTAACGTGATCAGATTTTGGAATAATGAAGTTTTGGAGAATATTGAGAATATTTTAAATATCATTAGAGCATGCTAGATTTAAGAGGTGAAAATTAATAAATTACAGATAAACAAAAAAGCTTGGGATAAAGTTGCAGAACAATTTTTTTCTCACAGTGCTTTGCCGATATGGGGACCTTTTAATATAGGGAAGAACACAGATTTAATTGGTTCAATCAAAGGTAAAACATTTTTAGATATAGGATTTGGAAGCGGGCATTCAATAAAATATTTGATTGAAAGAGGAGCAAAAAAGGTATATGGCGTTGATATTTCAAACGCACAATTTCAATTTGCCAGTAAGCTCAACAAAAAACATGTTGAAGCTGGGACCACTCCTTTTTTACTGATGTAGAGGATTTGAAGGATAAGTTGGAAGTAAAGTATTCATATCACGATGAACATGAGGTATTTTAAAAAGAATGGAAAGGGGGGGCTCCTGTTTATTTAACTTATCGCAAAACTTCTACATGGTTTAAATTACTTCGAGAAACCGGTTTTAATGTAGTGGATTATCTGGAGCCGGAACCGATTTTAAAGAAAGATTTGAGCAAGTCGTATTACACAATAAACAAAGCTCAAAAAGTTCCTTGCTCAATGATTTGGGTGTGTGAAAAATCTGAAAAATAAAAAACGGCAACAAACAATATATTTTTGTTCTTACCCCTCTCTTGTTGTAAGAGAGGTCGAGACGAAGTCCGGGTGAGTTATTTTAAAGAAAAAGAAATTGAGGCTAGTTATTTATACCCAAAATTTTTTTATTATTTTTTATTATTGCTATAATTAAGACAAGTTATGCCATTTTATAAATACAAATATTTAAAAGAAGGGAAGGAGTATGAAGAAACAAAAGAGTTTGCTGACAAAGCAACTCTCTATGCGGCAGTGCGTTCAAACAACGGATCGATACTTTCAGCCGAGGGAGTAAAATCCAAGAAAATTCCTTTCAAATTTTTCTCTTTTAGAAAAAAAGTAAAACCTCAAGAGGTTATTACCTTTGCCAAAAATCTTTCGGTGATGATAGATGCCGGGCTCTCGGTTTCTAGGGCGTTGGCTGTTTTAAGCAAACAAACAAAAAATAAAAATTTGGTTGCAGTTTTTGAGAGTATAAACACTTCAGTAAATGCTGGTGAAACACTATCAAAATCTTTAGAAGCGCATTCAGAAATATTTTCCAGTTTGTTTGTCTCTATGGTTAGAGCCGGTGAGGAATCAGGTAAATTATCCTATTCTCTAAAAGTTATTGCTGATCAACTTGAAAAATCTCATGCTATTTCTAAAAAAATAAAAGGAGCGATGATTTATCCTATTGTTATTGTTTGTGTGATGGTGGTTATCGGTATTGTTTTGATGGTTTATATGGTGCCAACCCTGACTGAAACTTTTAAAGGGCTTAATATTAAATTACCATTACCAACTAGAGTTATTATAGCAATCAGTGATTTTTTGATAGCTAATCTTCTTTTGACTGTGGGGACTCTTGTTGCTATTGGCATCAGTTTTGCTTATAGTCTTAAAACCCAAAGAGGCAAAAATACTTTAGATTTTATTACCTTGCATATGCCAATGATTAAAAATATGTCTAAAGAAGTAAACGCCGCCAGGACGGCTAGAACTCTTTCTTCTCTCATTTCGTCTGGAGTAGATATTGTTTCTGCCGTTGGTATCACCAGTGCAGTATTGCAAAACCATTATTTCAAAGATTTGTTAGATGTGGCAGCTAAAAAAGTAGAAGTAGGTGAACTATTATCGGTCTCTCTTTCCAATGCAAACGGCAATCTTTACCCCGTTTTTGTGAGTGAAATGCTTAGTGTGGGCGAGGAAACCGGCAAAATAACCGAAATGCTCGACAATATCGCTACCTATTATGAAAGCGAAACAGATCAAAAAACCAAGGACTTGTCGACTATTATTGAACCATTCCTTATGATTTTGATTGGTATTGTAGTTGGTATCTTTGCGATCGCCATGATGCTCCCGACTTATTCTTTGGTTGACGCAATTCAGTAATATAACCTCACCCCCCAACCCCTCTCCTAGAAGCAGGAGAGGGGAGAAAAAAGAAAAATGGAAATTAATAACTGCAAATTAAAAAGAGCCTGCCCCGCGAAGCTTAAGCGAAGTGGGGGATTTTCTTTGATTGAAGCTATTTTTGCCGCAGCCATATTTGCCATTGTATCGGTAGCAATTTATCAAGGATTTATTTCTGTCACCTCACTTATATCTGCTTCGCGTGATAAAGTGGTGGCCATAAATTTAATAAATAGCGAATTTGAGCTTGTTAGAAATTTATCTTACGACGATGTAGGTCTACAAGGAGGTGTTCCTGCTGGAGTTTTAACAGGAACTTCAACTACTTCTGTTGACGGTAGAGATTTTATAATAACTAGAACGATTAGAAATATTGACGACCCTTTTGACGGCACCATTGGCGGTTCACCAAATGATCTTTCGCCAGCTGACTATAAAATGGTACAAATAAACATATCTTGTAGCTCCTGCAAAAAGCCAATAGATTTTAGTACAATCTCAAATGTTTCTCCGAAAAATTTGGAAACCGCTTCAACCAACGGCGCTTTGTTTGTGAGAGTTTTTGATGCAAACGGTAATCCGGTACCACAAGCTAGTGTCCATGTTGAAAACTCAGCATTGGGTATAAATATTAATGAAACTACTAACAATGAAGGACTTTTGGCGATCGTAGATGCGCCACCCGCCTTAAATTCTTATAAAATTACTACAACCAAAAGTGGTTTTACTACTGATAAAACTTATGCGTCAACAGTTAGTAATCCCAATCCTATAAAACTTGATGCCTCTGTAATTTTGCAACAACTTACTCAAATTTCTTTTATTATTGATCAGACCAGTGATATTTCAGTACATACGATCACAGACCGCTGCGTACCAGTTGCAAATGTCCCTTTTGAAATAAAAGGTACTAAGCTCATCGGTACTTCTCCAGATGTCTATAAATGGGTGGAAAATTTCACTACCGACTCAAACGGGTATAAGGATATTGCTGATGTCGAATGGGATGTTTTCACTTTTTTAGCAACTGGTGGATTTTATTTGGCCGGTACAAACCCAATATCTCCTATATCAATTTTGCCAAACTCAGAACAAAATATAGATTTGATAATAACCGATGAAACTCCGGCGCTACTTTTGGTTAATGTTAAGGAATCTTCAACAAATCTCCCGGTATCTGATGCGACGGTCACTCTTTCGGGAGGTACTTATAACAAAACCCTAACAACAAATAAGGGATTTTTAATTCAATCTGATTGGCAAGGGGGAGCGGGTCAAGCAAATTTTAGTGATGAGACAAAATACTTTTCTTCAGACGGTAATATTGACACTGATAGTCCGATAGGAGAGCTTAAACTTGCAAATTCATTAGGCAATTATGTTGCCTCGGGGGAGCTCACGTCATCAATATTTGATACAGGCACTTCCTCAAATTGGAGCCGAGTTGATATTTCACCAACAGATCAACCTGTTGAGACAGGGGTGGGCTCGGTCAGGTTTCAAATAGCAACTGCCCTCGAAAATACGGCGACAACTACCTGGGATTTTAAAGGCCCAGATGGAACTAGCGCAACTTTTTATACAATTACTGACAATAACATCAACTCAATTCACAACGGAGATAGATACATTAGATACAAAATATATTTAAGAACTGCTGATTCTGATTTTACTCCAAATGTTTCTGATTTTGCCATTTCATTTTCTTCATCCTGTATTCCACCAGGGCAGGCTCTATTTTCAAATTTAGAGATGGGCGTCTATACTTTAGATGTATCGGCAGCGGGTTTTTCTACTCAAACTGTACCAGTTAATATGAATTCAGATTGGCAAAGTCAAAATGTTTTATTATCACCATGATCAATAATTTTAAAAAAGGATTCAGCTTGGTTGAAATAATCATTGTTATTGCTATAGCGACAGCGATATTTTTGGCAGTTTTTAATTTTGGTAATAGTATTTTTTCTTTTAATTCCAATGCTCAAAAAAACTTAAGTGCTCAAACAGACGCGAGGCGAGTGCTTAAAACCATAGTAAGGGAGCTTCGAAGTGCATCACCATCAAGCCTTGGTTCGTACCCGGTAGCACTCGCTAGCAGTACTGCTATTACTTTTTTTTCAAATATAGATAGTGATTCATATAAGGAGCAAGTCAGGTATTTTATGCAAGGTAATGAATTAAAAAAAGGAGTAATAAAGCCTTCTGGCTCGCCACTAACTTATAATCCGGCAAATGAAAAAATCACCCTATTAATTAGAGATATAAATAATGAAGGGGCAGCGGTTTTTGAGTATTTTGATTCAAGCTATGCTGGTACAAGTACTCCACTCGTACAACCGGTACAAGCTACGAAGGTCAGACTAGTGAGAATAAATGTTTATATAGAAAAGGATCCAAATAAATCGCTTGGCCCAGTAATGGTAACAAGCCAAGTTTTTTTGCGTAATCTTAAAGATAATCTATGAAAATTAAAAATTTAAAATTAAAAATTACGAACAAAGGGAGTTTGTTGATTCCCATAATTATATTTTCTTCGGTTGCGCTAGTTATTATCGGTGGCATTATGAAATGGGCTCAAATAACTATAGTAGCCAACAGACAACTTATAGTGAGGGAAAAAGCCATTCAAATAGCTGAATCTGGTATTGATTATTATCGTTGGCATTTAGCTCACAATCAAACAGACTATCAGGATGGTACTGGGGCCGCAGGGCCATATGTACATCAGGTACTAGATAAAGATGGAAATATTGTAGGCGAATTTAGTCTTTCAATCACCCCGCCTGTTACCGGCTCAACCAAAGTGAGAATAGAGTCAACTGGTACTCCAGCAAGCTCAACCATTTCAAGAAAGATAAGGGTGGAAATGGCGATTCCATCACTTGCTAAATATGCGGTAGCGGCTAATGATGTGATGCGTTTTGGAGAGGGGACAGAAGTTTTTGGGCCAATACATTCAAACAAAGGTATTCGTTTTGATGGCCTGATTCACAATCTTATCACTAGCGCGCTTTCTTCTTATGATGATCCGGATCATGATGAATGGGGTACTGATAAAGTTGAGTTTGCTGTTCATACTCACGTGAATGTGCCACCAAATGTTGGTGTCAACGATACTTTTAGAGCGGCTGAAGCTCCACCCATTAACCCTGTTCCAAATAGAACTGATGTTTTTGAGGTTGGTCGGCAGTTTCCGGTACCGGCAGTTGACTTTACCGGACTAACCAACAATCTGGCCAATATTAAATCAAGTGCCCAAACAAATGGCAGATATTTCGCCGCCTCGGGTTCACAAGGATATAGAATTGTTCTCAATACGGATGATACTTTTACTATACGCAAAGTGACTTCACAGTATAACGACAATAATTGTAGTAATCCGGGTAATCAAACCGGCTGGGGTATCTGGAGTGTCCAAAACACCTCTGCTGTCGGTACATACCCGATTCCGGCGAATGGTCTTATTTTTGTAGAAGATAATGTTTGGATAGAGGGGGCCATAAATAGCACCAGAGTGACCATTGCTGCTGGGCGTTTTCCTGATAACCCTTCTACTCGACCACAGTTAACTATAAATAATGATTTAACTTACACCAATTATGACGGCACAGATGTGGTGGCCTTGATTTCTCAAGGTAATGTAAATGTGGGGTTAGTTTCAGATACTAATTTGAGGATTGACGCCGCACTAGTTTCTCAAAATGGTAGAGTGGGGAGGTATTATTATGAGAGTGATTGTTCGCCATATAATATCAGAAGTTCCATCACGCTTTACGGTATGATTGCCACAAACATAAGGTATGGTTTTGCCTATACCAACGGCACCGGTTATCAAGACCGAAATATTATATATGATGCCAACCTCTTGTATGGTCCACCACCATCATTTCCATTAACCTCTGATAAATACGAAATTTTGTCGTGGGAGGAGATATAACCCACCCCCCAACCCCTCCCTTAAATTAAGGGAGGGGGGTTCCGAGCCCTCTCTTGTTGTAAGAGAGGGTTGGGTGAGTTATTATATAAATATGAAGCATCGCAATCTAGTAGTGGCTAATTGGAAGATGAGTCCAGAGACTTTAGAAGAGGCCAAAAAAATATTTAATGGCGCTAGGTTGGCAGCTAAAGGTTTAAAAAATACAGATGTAATTATTTGCCCACCTTTTCTATTTATTCAGCCACTTTTAAAATTGAAATATCCTAAAAATATGTTTTTGGGAGGGCAGAATATTTCGAGTGAAATCAAAGGTGCTTTTACGGGAGAAGTCAGCGCCTATATGGTAAAAAATTTAGGAGTCGGCTTTTCTATAATTGGTCATTCCGAAAGAAGGACGATGGGTGAGAGCAATGAAATAATTAGAAAAAAATTACAAATTGCTTTTGATGCCGATTTAACACCAATTTTTTGTATTGGTGAAAAAGAAAGAGACAAAGAAGGAAGCCATCTCAGTTTTATAAAAAATCAAATCAAAGAATGCTTAACTGGTTTACAGAAAAAACATTTGGTTGGCATCATTGTTGCCTACGAACCAATTTGGGCCATTGGCAAATCTTACAAAGAAGCAATGAGTGCTACTGACATTCACGAGACAGTTTTATTTATAAAAAAAATTATAAGCGAGCTTTTTGGTAAGGACATCGCTGATGGTTCTAAAATTCTTTACGGTGGCTCAGTGGAAGCAGAAAATGCTTATGAAATGGCCCATATTGGCAATATTGAAGGTTTCCTAGTGGGCCACGCCTCACTCCGCCCAGAACAATTTTCTGCCGTCTTAAAATCGGTGGATATGAAGAGGTAATTTCCCTTCCCAGAAGATGACCTTTGAAGACCCTGCCTCAAAAGGTCATCTTCAAATTCCTACATTAGTCAAAAATTCGCGACCGCGAAAATCTGGCTAATTTAGAATACACAGATTTCAGACGGTCGTCGCTAATCTGTGTATGTAATAAAAAACAAAATTATTTCTTTAGTTGATGTTTTGATGGAAAATAATGGCTCGCTTGGAAACCTTGATTCAAAAAGTTTAAGAAAAGGACTTTTTGAACTAAGATTAATTGGTTCTGTTAATACAAGAATATTTTATTGTTTTCATAAAGACACAATCTATTTATTACACGCAATAATTAAGAAAACTCAAAGAACACCAATAAGAGAAATTGAATTTGCTAGAAAAATGAAAAAGATAGTTGGACAATTATAACGCATATGTTATCATAAACAATATGGAAAAAACATATAAAAAAATAAAACTAATTTCTCATGAAGACTTCAAAAAAAAGCTTTTAAAGAAGCCATCTTTCCGTAAGTACTATGAAGAAACAAGTTTTGAAAGAGAAATTTTCAAGGCAATTATAAAGGCAAGAGCTCAAAAAGATCTTACCCAAAGAGAGCTAGCGGAAAAAATCGGTGTCAAACAATCAGCCTTGGCGCGTTTTGAATCTGGCAGAACCAACCCCACACTCGGTTTTCTTAAAAAAGTTGTTTCAGGATTAGGTTTGAATGTGACGGTAAAATAACTATAATTAAAATTTATGAGTATCAAATCAATTGAAGAAGCGAAAATAGAAAAAGGGACAATGGTTTTGATAAGGGTGGATTGGAACCTGCCAATGAAAGATGGGGTGATTTTAGATACTTCTAGGATTGGGGCTAGTGTTAAAACTATAAATTTTGCTTTGGACAAAGGAGCCAAGATTATAATATTGAGTCATTTAGGAGACGGCACAGATTCTTTGGAAATTGTGGCGAAGGAAGCAGAAAAATTTTTCCTAGAAACTCAAGTCAAATTTGTGCGAGATCCTTGGAATGCTTCATCGCCAGATGGCAAAAAAGTTTTGGAAAATTTGAAAAGCGGAGAAATTGCGGTTATTGAAAACTTAAGATTTTGGATGGAAAAAGAAAATGATAATTCTTTTGCCCAAAAATTAGCCGAATTTAGTGATATTTATGTGAATGAAGCCTTTTCTGTTTCTCACCGAGAGCACACTTCTATCGTTAAATTGCCAAAACTTTTGCCTCACTTTGCCGGATTTCACTTTTTAGAAGAATTTAATAAATTATCAGAGGCTCTAAATCCAGAACACCCGTTTCTTTTTATTTTGGGCGGTCTTAAATTTGAAACTAAATTGCCGTTGGTAGAGAAATTTTTAAATATTGCCGATGATATTTTTATCGGCGGAGCCAACGCTTTGCCGGCTTCAGGTGAGTCTTTTGCTGATAATCCTAAGATAATCTTCCCAGTTGGCGATATTTCAGCTTTGGATGCAAATACCGAAACTTTGGATGTTTTAAAATTGAAAATTGAAAATTGTAGATTCATCTTATGGAATGGACCATTAGGTAATTATGAAAAAGGGTTTGTGGCTGGCACAGTGGCTTTGGCTAGAATGCTAGCCGAGTCAAATGCCAAGGTTATAGTGGGCGGGGGAGACACTTTGGCCGTTCTCAAACCAGAAATTAAAGAAGCCATTTCTGTTCATGGTTTTGTATCCACTGCTGGCGGAGCAATGTTGGATTTTCTCGCCAATGGCACTTTGCCTGGTATTGAAGCTCTTCAGAACTAAAATAGTTCTTGAGAAAGAATCTATTTTAGTTCTGATATTATTTTTTGAGCGTTTTGAACAAAGTTTTTTGGGTCTTCTTTGTTTTCAGAATCCAATCCTGCTTTGGCTGGATAAATCCAAACGTGAGCGTGCTCTACCTCGTCTCCCACTATTTTTGAAAGTATCCATTTTGTTTTAAATGCTTTTTGTTGAGCTAGTGCTATTTTTTTAACAATTTCAAAATATTCTCCAAAATTTTCTACATCCCATACCCAGCGACAATGTTTTTTAGGAATAACTTGAACGTGACCAGGAGATTGGGGGTTTATATCAAGAAAGGCCAAAAAATCATTATCCTCATAAACTTTATGACTTGGTATTTGACCCTTTACTATTCTACAAAAAATACAATTTTCCATATTTTAATTTTATCACATTTACGCACAAAATTACAAAAACATTATTTCTGCGTTAGGTCATAAGGATAAGGCTCTTGAAACAATGTTTTTGTAATTTTGTGCTAACATTCTTTTATGTCTAAAAAATACAATATTAAACATAAAATATCTGATAATCTGGTAGAGCAGTTGTTGTATAACAGGGGAGTAAAAACCAAAGAAGAAAGAGAAATTTTCCTACAACCTGATTTTGTAAAACATTTGCATGACCCTTTTCTTTTGCCTGATATGAAAAAAGCGGTAAAAAGAATTTTAGTTGCTATTGAAAATAATGAAAGAATAGGAATTTGGAGCGATTATGATGCTGATGGTATCCCCGGTGGGGCATTACTTCATGATTTTTTTAAACTAATTGGTTTTAATAATTTTATAAATTATATTCCTGACCGGCACATTGAAGGCTATGGTCTAAACAGTGAGGGCATAGAAGAATTGGCTAAGGATAAAATTAAACTTTTAATAACTATTGATTGTGGTATTAGAGATCATAAAGAAATTGAACATGCCAAAAAACATGGAATAGATGTGATTGTTACCGATCACCACGAGCAATCTGATGGATTGCCAAAAGCTTTTGCGATCGTTAATCCGAAAAGGGAAGATTCTAAATATCCAGAAAAAATTCTTTGTGGAACTGGAGTGATTTGGAAATTAATTGAAGCCATTTTAAAAACTAAAAGAGAATTGCTAAAAGAAGGGCACGAAAAATGGCTTCTTGATTTGGTGGGAATGGCCACTCTTTCTGATATGGTGCCACTAATCGGAGAAAACAGAGTCTTGGCTTTCTTTGGTCTTTCTGTCTTGAGGAAAAGTAGACGGCCGGGACTTTTAAAACTTTTTTCAATGCTCAAAATAAACAAAAACAATATTTCGGAAGATGATATTGCTTTTATGATTACTCCAAGAATTAATGCCGCTTCTCGAATGGGTCATCCGCGCGACGCTTTTAAACTTTTGATCGCCGAAAATGAAGTGGAAGCGGAAAGTTATGCTAAACATTTGGATAACATAAATAACGAGAGGAAAGGAGTGGTAGCCAGTATTGTCAAAGAAGTCAAAAAAAGAGTCAGAGAAAAATTTGAAAATGAAGGAGAAAAATCTGTGGTTGTTTTAGGCAATCCAGATTGGCGACCGGCTCTTTTGGGTTTGGTTGCCAACTCTATTGCCGAAGAATTTAATCGACCGGTTTTTTTATGGGGACGTGCTTCAGATGAAATTGGGGGTGTGTTGAAAGGGTCCTGCCGATCAGATGGTACCACAAATCTTGTAGCCTTGATGGAAAGAGCCAAAGATCATTTTATTGAATTTGGTGGTCATAAATTATCCGGCGGATTTTCGGTTTTGTTTGAAAAAATTCCTACCTTAGAAGAATCCTTAATTGATGCTTCAACCCATATTATAAATAATGATCTAGATATTTTAGTTGATGCTGAATTAAATTTAAAAGATATTTCAGAAAAATCAGTTACTGAGATTTTAAGTTTGGCACCGTTTGGAGTCGGTAATGAAAAACCATTATTTATTTTTAGAAATGTTATACCGGAAAAAATAAATAGGTTTGGTAAAGCTAAAGAACATTTATCAATAAATTTTAGAGACGGACTTCATACAACGAGAGGTATTTCATTTTTTACTTCACCTGATCAATTTGGTGATACCCTAAAGGAAGGTATTAAAACAAATCTGGTTGCCAATGTTGAAAAATCTGATTTCGGTGGCCGACGAGAAATCCGTTTGAGGATTGTTGATTTTTTTTAGGCATATTGGTATTCTCTTGATGGGAGGTCTTTGTGAAGACTACAAAAACTGGAAGTAAAGTAGGCAAAGAGATTTACAATCTCTGCCTGAAAGGAGGTTTCTCAATCCGCAAAGCGAAGATGTGGGCAAGAATCTTCAGGGAAGAATTTTCTTCCTAAGTGAGAATGCGCTCCGCAACTCGGGCTCATGTATGAGTTTGGTGCGGAGCGTTTTGTTTGTGATAAAATGGTTTCATGAAAAAGGATTTAGCTATAGTACCAATGGAAATAATTGAAAGAAAAATATCTTTCGGCTCCAAAACCCAAAGAGGGGCGGAAACCACCTCCATACTGGCCTCAGTCATCATGAGCTTGAAGTGGAACCACCCAAACGACTGGTTCCAAAAGTATTTAAAATTGAGCACTTAAAATATCCTTGTTTTTAGGGGTGTTTTGAGGGGTGTGGATACTTACATTTCTTTGTTATAACTAACCTCTTTTGCTTGACAATAAGTTTGGGTAAGAGTATAAAGTAAATTAGGAAAGGAGCCCGTGAAGATGAACGCACCAACAGGAATGAGATCCTTGGATGATATCATGGGAGATATCAGACAACATGAAGTGATCCACTATGAGCCTGATGGTTTGGGCGGATTCAGATGCAAAAAGTGTGGCGCCAAAATTCAGCAAACCACCTGCACCGTTTCTGTCCACACTAACCAATTTAGCAATGTGTGTGCCGGAGGCGGTGAAGTCTTGCAACTGCCTCTGCCGTACTGCTCTTCTTGTGAAGGGATGCCGACACACACAAGTACTTGTGTTCACGTTTAGCAAGCCTATTGGGGGGTGATTTCGGTCGCTCCCCTTTGTTTATGCTAAAATAGTTTTATGAATATTTTTAATGATTCAAATAGTGCTCAAAAAAAGTTCCAAGGTAAAATTGCTGGTTCGAAAGGGGCTGGATATGCTGAAATTTTTTTGAATAAGGAAGTAGAGAAGTTTCTCAGGGAAAATATATCTGATAAAAATACAAAAATAATTATTTATACTGATGGTTCGTCGCGTGGTAATCCTGGGCCGGGTGGTTTTGGAGCGATTATTTTTAGTAGAGAAAAAGTTTTGGAAATTGGTGGTAGAGAAGAGCAAACAACAAATAATAGGATGGAAATGAAAGCGGCGATTGAAGCTCTGAAAATAATTCCAGAAAATTCTTTTGTTGAGTTGCATGCAGATTCTGAGTATTTAATAAAAGGTATTACGATTTGGATTAAAAATTGGCAGAAAAATAATTGGCGCACTAAAGATAAGAGGGAAGTTTTAAACCGCGATTTGTGGGAAGAACTTTTAGCACAAACAGAAAATAAAAATATAGAATGGAAAAAAGTAGTGGGCCACTCAGGTCACGAGTTTAATGATCGTTGTGATGAGATTGCTACAAGTTTTGCCGATGGCTTGAATGTTGATTTTTATAATGGCTCAGAATCAGGGTATTTCTTGTTTCATCAATGATTGCTTTTGTCGTTTCATTTGTTATAGGAATCGTTTTTGAAAAAATTTTTGGTTTGGGTTGGAGCATCGCCTTGCTCATAATTTTAGTTTCAGTAACTTTAAGGGCAATCCTTTGGGGCAATTCTTCAAGAGTTGCCCTTGGGGAAGAGAGTCAAAGACGCCCTTTGAAAGTTGTTCCCAAAAGGGCGTCTTTGACTTTCTTTGCGATTAGTTTGGCTTTTTCTCTCGGAATTTTGAGAATGAATTTTGTTAGCACTTCTCCTGATACAAATCTTTACAAACTTATCAGCCAAAAAATTTCTTTTGAGGCCACTATTTCCGATGAGCCCGATATAAGAGATACTTCGGTGCGTTACATAGTCAGACCAGACTTTTCTTTGGAATATGTTTCTGAATGCACGGATATTTTCTTGCTAGAAAATTCCTCGTGCTCGGCTCAGTCAGCCTCGCAAGGCATTCATAAACACATTCCCTCGAAAAGTCTTGTACTTTTGGTCGCAAATAGATATCCTGAATTTCAATATGGCGACAAAATAAAAGTTTCTGGTAAATTAGATTTGCCAAAAAATTTCGTAGCAGAAAATGGTACAGAATTTGATTACATTTCATATTTAGCCAAAGATAAAATTCACTTTTTGATTTATCGTCCTCAAATTGAAAAAATAGAGGGTTATGATGGTAGCAAAATTATTACCTCACTCTATTTACTTAAAAATAAATTCATAGAAAAAATTTCAGCGGTAGTGCCCGAACCAAACGCCTCTCTTTTGGGAGGAGTTATTTTTGGCGTCAAACAATCCTTGGGCACAGATTTGTTGGATGATTTTAGAAAAGTGGGGCTGATTCATATTGTAGTTCTTTCTGGCTATAACATTACAATTATTGCGGTTGGCATATTTTACCTTACTTCTTTCTTAGGTAGAAGAAAGTTAGGTTTTGTTATAGGCGCAGTTTCTATTTTACTTTTTGCTATTATGGTGGGCCTTGGCGCCACTGTAATCCGAGCTTGCATTATGTCTCTTATTTCTATTTTGGCGGTTTATCTCGGTCGACCTTCAGACGCATTACGCTTCCTTTTTATTGCTGGGTTTTTAATGCTCCTTTGGAATCCTTTACTTCTTTTTTATGACCCATCCTTTCAACTTTCTTTTATGGCCACATTGGGATTAATTTTATTTTCGCCTTTTATTTTTTCTTTTATCACTGAGCACAAGTTTGGAAAGTTTATTTCAATCAAATTTGGTTTAAGAGAAATAGTTTCCTCCACATTAGCTGTTCAATTTTTTGTCTTACCTTTACTCATCAAGATGTCAGGTTTCGTTTCTTTAATTTCATTTTTAGTTAATCCAATTGTTTTACCACTAGTGCCGTGGGCGATGGCCTTTGGCGCTTTGACTGGCGCACTCGGAATATTTTCTCAAATGCTTTCTTGGCCGTTTGGTGTCATTTCCTATTTTATTTCTCAAATAATAATTTATATCACCGAACTTTCCGCAAATATTCCTCTTGCCACTTTGCAAACCGGATCAATTTCAATCTGGCTAATTTTTGTTTGGTATGTGGGTTATGGAGTTTTGTATAAAAAATTGTCAGCAGAAAAATAGCTTCTTTTGTTCGGTACATAAATTTTTGTTTCGTCAAAATGAAAATTTGCAAAAGTCCTCGGGTCACCTCTTGCAGGGCTCAACCAGATTTTTGAAATTTTATTTTGCTTCACAAAAATTATATAACTTCTGTAAAATTCTGTTCAATAACTTGCCAATTCAAATTTTCAAAAAAATCTTCAATGTATTGTTTTTTACCACTTGGTTGATAATCAGCAACGAAGGCATGTTCCCACATATCCAAAGCTAGGATAGGGGAGCAATTTTGCAGTTGGCCGATATGTTGTTCATCTATCCAAGTGTTTAAAAGTCTTTTATCTTTTTTATCCCAATAAAGCATAGCCCAACCTATGCCACGAGTGGTTGCCAAAGATTTGAAATATGATAGCCATTTATCAAACGAGCCAAATTCTTCTGTAATGACCTTTTTTAATCCACTCGCATCATCCAAATTTTTAGTACCACCGGAAAGTGATTCAAAATACACCTCATGATTTCGCATACCGTTATATTCAAAACCGAATCTTCTTTGGGTCTCAGCTATAATATAAACATTAGCTTCTAGGTTAGCACTCATTTCTTCGATTTTTTCTAAAACCAGATTGGCATTTTTTACATACCCGGCATAAAGTTTTAAATGTTCTTCAATATTTTTTTCTGAAATACCTTTAAGTTTTGGAATATTAAACTTTTTTTCTTCGAATTTTTGTGCCATATTTTATTGGTTAATGTTATTTGACTATTATATCATTAAAATATGAGCTTTAAATTAAAAATTAGGCTGATTATTCTAACTATCTTATTATTTCTAACTATCTTTTCATTTTATATTGCCTGGCGAGAGGAGGACAGAGGTATTTTGACAGTGGTTTTTTTAAACATTGGTCAGGGCGACGCTACCTTTATTGAAGGGCCAAATGGTAACCAAATTCTTATAGACGGCGGTCCGGGTAAGTCGGTACTTAGAGAATTGTCTAAAGTTATGCCTTTTTATGACCGAAGTATCGATGTTGTTTTGGCAACTCACGCTGACCAAGACCATGTTGGTGGATTGCCGGATGTTTTAAAAAAGTATCAAGTAAATATTTTTATGGAAACAGGAGTGGCCGGAGAATCTTCTTCTTATGAAGAACTTGAAAAAATAGTTGGAGAAAAAGAAAGTGCGAGTAGGATTAAAAAAATATTAGTCAGAAAGGGTATGGAGATTGATTTGGGAGACGGGGCTATTTTGCAAATTCTTTTTCCCGATAGAGATCCCTCGGGCATGGAGACCAATACCGCCTCAATTGTGGCCAGACTTGTTTATGGTGAAAATGAATTCCTACTTACTGGTGACTCGCCACAAGTTATTGAAAAATATCTGGTTTCTTTAGGTAGTCGAGAGTGTCAAGGGCAACCCTTGAAATGCTCCGGTCCCAAAGGGTTGCCCTTGACACTCGAAAGTGACGTGCTCAAAGCTGGGCATCATGGCTCAAAAACCTCAACCGGCGCAGTCTTCGTTTCAGCTGTTTCTCCCCAATATGTCGTCATTTCTGCAGGTAAAGACAATCGATACGGCCACCCCAATCAAGAAGTATTAGATATTGTTTCCAATTTTGGAGCCAAAATATTTCGCACCGACGAGTCGGGCCGCATTATATTCCAAAGCGATGGAGTAAATTTGGAAGTTAAATAATAACTCTAAAATGTGTTGTAAAATAAAGCTATTTTGTCATCAACTCAATATTATGCAATAATACTTGACAAATGTATATCTTTTTGCTATACTTATATCAGATGGGGTTCAAAGAGCCCCTAAGGAGACACAATGAAGATCAGGAAGTTGAAGAAGAATCGACAGGTGCCACCGGCACCGAAACCGATTGCACTTATGCTTGCGAACGCCTCCGGTCGAGACTGACGCCCTGGGCGCCGGCCGACACATTTCACTAGAAAGGAGGTATAGTCCAATGGATTGAACAATTGAGTTGCGCCAACCCGCGGTACAAGGCACCGTGGTTGCCACAAAGTCCAGTGGTGTATCAGAAACTATGGGCAAAAACTAGGGGTCCTGTCGTCATTGAAAACGCAGGCCCTTTTTGTTTATATTTTTACTCTTGTCAAAAATTTTAATATTTTATATAATTTGAATATATGGAAGGTGTTCAAGGAGAATCAATAGAAGAATCAGGGGGATATAAACTTTGGAGACAGTCTGATAGCTGTATTGCTCGCTTCTTTCTTAGTGGCGACAAGAATAATCCGCCCGAACTCGAAGATGAATTATTTGAAGAAATAGTACGTAAAGGTCCAGATGAGTATGCATTGTCAGTGAGAGCATGTTCTCTAGGAGAACTAAAAGAGAACCCACCAAATGATTTAGTTATAGATTGGAAATACGCAAAGGACTACAATCTATATTTTGATGAGAAAAATTGTAGATGGATTTATTGGATTGAGGGGAATATTACTAATCCAGATCATGACCTGATTCAACAGGGAATAGAAAAAAGGAGGCAAAAGGGAATAACTCACTCAGCGTTTAGGTTTTTTTTAAAAAATCCAAAAAAATATATTGATAATTTTACTACCAAAAATTCATACTGCCCTTTTACAAATAAAGAGATAGGATTTATTGAAAAAGCAAGAGAATACTCAAGACATGGAGAATACGAATCTGAAGATGGTGGAGTTAGGCATGATTATGAATCACTGAAATGTCCTTGTGGTTGTGGCAAAAGTGCAGAAGAAATTATAAATGAATAATATATAAAAATTTTTCTATACACTAAATAATCTTTGCTTTTTTGAGGGTGGCGTAGGCGCCGTTTTTTTGGATGGTTTTGAGTTTAACCGTATTGTTTTTACGGCTGATGAGGCAAATTTATCATGTTTAAAATAGCTCTCCAAATAACCCTTATTTTAAGCCACGCTTTGGTTTTTATAAAAAGAAAATGAAATTTTGCTTGACAAGAAAAGCATAGTATGCTATACTTATGTAAGATAGTACTCCCAGGCTTATGTCGGGAGGTATAAAGCAAAAAAAAGGAGCCAGTCATGTATAGAGTAAGATTTGAACTGAATTTCCATTCCGCTGACACAACGGAGTGGCAGGATTTCATCAAGGCCGGGGCTGGTCGGATACGGACTCGGTGCGTGGGGTGGAGTGTAGATTCTCCTCAAGATAAGTTTGAAATATGGGAGGCTAGGTCTTCCAGACCATTTGTGATCATCATTAACACTCGTGATCACGAGGGTTTCGTCAGGACTGAAAAGGTCCTCGTGGCCACCTCGGAAAGGTGGCAAGACACTCCAGTCGAACACTGGAGAAAGTTGTAAGAGTTTTAGGGCGTCGTGTGGGTTCAAATCCTACCGACGCTCTTTCTTTTTATTAAAAATTTTTAAAGTTTATTTATATAACTCCAGCTTTTTTGAGGGTGGCGTAGGCGCCGTTTTTTTGGATGGTTTTGATGGCTCGAGTAGAGAGAGTCAGAGTAAAAGATTTGTTGAGTTCGGGCACGAAAATTTTCTTTTTTTGTAAATTGGCAAATTTCCTTGTATTGCCACAAGGATTAAACTGGGTGGCGCGGGTTCGGTTTGAATAGGAACCGCCCATCTGAGATGATTTTTTTGTAATTGCACATTCTTTAGCCATGACTCAAGTATACTAACAGATAATCATATCTTTGCAAGTGTGTTAAAATACAAGATATGGATTTTTTGTTTATTATCATCATCCTTATAATGTCGGTTGTGATACATGAAGTTTCTCACGGTTATGCGGCACTCGCCCTTGGCGATTCGACTGCCAAGTATGAGGGACGATTGACTTTGAACCCTTTTTCTCATCTCGACCCAGTGGGCTCGGTTTTGGTGCCTCTCATTGGCTATTTTGCCGGAGGGTTTATTATCGGTTGGGCTAAGCCAGTCCCTTTTAATCCTTACAATTTAAGAAACCAAAGATGGGGTGAAGCTTTGGTGGCAATAGCTGGGCCTCTTTCAAATATTTCTTTAGCAATTATATTTGGACTATTTATACGATTGGCCTCCGATTATGGATTTATTAATCCAGCTTTTTTGAGTTTGGCGGGTTTCGTGGTGATGATAAATATCGTCTTGGCCATATTTAATCTGGTTCCTATTCCACCCCTTGATGGTTCCAAAATACTTTCAGCCTTTTTGCCTTATAAATGGCATGGTTTTATGCAAAATCTAGAAAAATTTGGTCTAATTTTAGTCTTTGTTTTTATATTTTTATTTTGGCCAGTGATGAGCCCGATTATAAATTTTCTTTTTACTTTTTTGATTGGTCAGCCAATGCTCTAAAATTGCTATGCGAAAAAATCTTCTTTTAGCAGAACATCTAACCATCTCGTCAGTAGTTCTCTTTATTATGCTTGGCGCAGTTTTTGCGTCTTTTTCTTTGGTGGAAGACATTTTAACGAGACCGCAGAGATATTTTAGTACCGAATTATCATCGGAAGAAATACAGTTTATTCTTGTTCATATATCATTTGTCATAATCAGTGTTCTTGCCTCTTACATTATTTATTTGGTGCTCTCATTACATACCCGTACCGAAATTACTGTTTTTAATACTACTAAATCGTTAGCGGCTTCATTGGAGCAATTTGTTAAATTTTATGAAGAGGCGCCGGTGCCTTATATTATTATTGA
This sequence comes from Patescibacteria group bacterium, assembly GCA_038065655.1. Taxonomy (GTDB): domain Bacteria; phylum Patescibacteriota; class Minisyncoccia; order Phycocordibacterales; family WO2-35-19; genus WO2-35-19. Next base: position 34,402 of record JBBTQO010000009.1, read on the forward strand.
TAAATCAGGAAAAATAATAAATCCAAACAAAGCCGCCCTGCGCTTCTTTGGAGTAGTTTTGGAAGAAATTAAAGAAAAAGATATTTTTCATTATCAACCAGAAGAAGATAAAGATAGAATAGAAAAACTGACCAGATATTATAAAGGAAACATTCCTATTAATAGGGAAGAAGTACGGATAGTTACCAAAAGTGGCGCTATTAAATGGGCTCTGCTATCAATTTTTGAAACAAAAGATCCTGAGAGCTTTGCTCGTACCGGGCTAGTTACTATTTTTGATATCACTGAACAAAAACAATTGGATCAAGCAAAAACAGAATTTGTTTCTCTGGCTTCGCATCAATTGCGGACACCGGTGGCTACCGTTAAATGGTATGTAGAGATGTTGCTTTCGGGTAATATGGGGGAATTTTCTCCTAAACAAAATGATTATCTTGGGACGGTATATAAAGTAAACGAGGAGATGATTGATTTGGTAGAAACTTTGTTAAATGTTTCAAGAGTTGAAATCGGTTCCGTAAGAGTTGAATCTAAACCAACCAATGCTATTGACCTCACTGAAGGCATATTGGTAGAGCTTTCTCCTCAAATCGAAACAAAAAAGATAAATATTGAAAGACAGTATGATGATAATTTAAGAAATATAGAAAGTGATCCAAAGTTATTGCGCATAGTGATTCAAAATTTAATTTCTAATGCTGTAAAATATACTCCAGATGGGGGCACTGTTGCTATTCGTTTTAAAGAATCTTTAGGAGAGAATATCATTGTTGTTTCCGATAATGGTATTGGTATTCCGGAAAATCAACAAAATAAGGTCTTTACAAAAATGTTTCGAGCAGACAATGCCCACAATTTAACTGGAAGTCAAGGTACTGGTTTGGGTCTATATTTGGTAAAATCAATAATAGAAGCAATGGGCGGGAATATAAGTTTTATATCAAAAGAAGACGAAGGTAGCACCTTCACAATTAAACTTTAAAAGTTATTTTAAAATATATGGAAGAAACAAATAAAAAAAGAATATTAGTTGTTGACGACGATGATAATTTAAGATCAGTTTTAATTGATAAGCTAAATATTTCTGGGTTTGATGTGGCTGGGGCCTCTGATGGGAGAGAGGGCTTAAACAAAGCGTTTGAATTACGCCCCGATATTATATTGCTTGATGTTTTGATGCCTATAATGAATGGTCAAGAAATGCTTAGAAAATTGAGAGAGGATGAAGAGTGGGGTAAAAAGGTTAAAGTTATAATGCTCACAGTGGTAGAAGACGCGACAGTTATTGCCCAAGCCGTGCAAGACGGGAGTTTTGCCTATCTTATAAAAACAGATCAAAGTATAGATGATATAGTGGAGAAAATAAAAGGAATGCTCAAGATGTAATTAAAAAGGGGCCTTTATAAGGGGTCATATTTTTGGTATGGGGTTGCTTTTTTCTTTGCTTTGTATTAGATTAGTACTTGTCCGCGAGAGCGGTTTTTAAGTTTCAAATGCCTACTATAAATCAATTAGTTAAAAGAAAAAGAAAAATTCTTCGCTCGAAATCAAAAGCGATAGCTTTGGCGCGTGGTTTTAATACTTTAAAGAACAGACCGGTATATTATGCCTCTCCTTTTAAAAGAGGTGTTTGTACTAAAGTAACTACCAAAACTCCAAGAAAACCCAACTCAGCTATCCGAAAGATTGCCAGGGTCCGCTTAACCAATGGTATGGAAGTGACTGCCTATATCCCAGGAATGGGACACAATTTGCAAGAGCACTCAGTGGTTATGCTTAGAGGAGGGAGAGTGAAAGATATTGGAGTACGCTACACCATAGTCAGAGGTAAGCTCGACGCTCAGGGCGTAGCCAATAGAAAGACCTCAAGATCAAGTTATGGCGTTAAAAGACCTAAAAAAGATGGAAAATAAAATATGAGAGGAAAAGTAAAAAACAGAAACATAGCTAAACCGGATATAATTTTTAATTCTCAAAAAGTTGAGAAGTTTATTAATTATGTAATGCAGGAAGGCAAGAAAAATACTGCCCGAAAAATAGTTTATACCGCTTTTGATTTAATTAAAGAAAAAGCCAAAGTAGAAAGTCCAATGGAAGTATTTGATACTGCTTTAAAAAATGCCGGACCAACTATGGAGGTTCGTTCTCGCCGAATTGGGGGTGCTAACTATCAAGTGCCGAGAGAAGTTAGACCAGAGAGAAGATCTTATCTTTCAATGAAATGGATTATTGATGCCGCTAAAGCTAAAAAAGGCAAACCAATGGCCGAAAAACTTTCCGAGGAAATAATTTTAGCTTCTAAAAACGAAGGCGAAGCTATCAAAAAACGCGAAAACGTTCACAAAATGGCTGAATCCAACAAAGCTTTTGCCCATTTTGCGTGGTAATTTTTTCTTTCAATATTTTGTTGCAGAAGCACCACTCGGTGTTTTTTGTTTTTTAGTAATACACAGATTACTGACAACCGTCAGTGATGTGTGTATTATAATAAAAGCAATGATAACGAGTTTAGAGAAAAAAATTAAAAAGGCAAATATACAAAAAGTTATTTTGGAAACGGTAAAATTAGCTGGAATTATTGGTGTTGGAATAATTGCTCCGAATGTATTGAGGGCAATGAAAAAAATGGGGTTCATTACACACCCAAGGCAAATTGAATCAATAAAAAGATCTCGAGATGTTCTTATTGAAAGAGGTTTGCTTGAAAATAAAAACGGGCAACTAAAGATAACGCAAGGAGGAAAAAGGTATTTATTCAGGTGCTTATCTTTGGGAGACAATAAGGAATTAAACAAAAATAAAAAATGGGATGGCAAATGGCGGGTTTTAATTTTTGACATTCCCGAAAGCAGGAGATTTGACAGAACAAATATTCGCCAAGCTCTTATTTCAATCGGATTTATGAGGTTGCAGGATAGTGTTTGGATATATCCATATAGTTGTGAAAACATAGTATCTCTTTTAAAAGCTGAAACCGAAACGGAAGGAGATGTTTTGTATATGATTGTGGAAGCATTGGAAAATGACGAAGAAGTAAAAAAATACTTCGGACTTAGTAAAAAATAGATTTTTTGGTATACACAGGTTATTGACGGTCGTCGATGATGTGTGTATATGGTTTTAGATTTTATTTTAAATTAAAGCTGATGTAATAAAATTTATAAAAAATGGACGATCGCCTGTTGTGGCGATCGTCCCCTGAATCAATTTTTTACTTCAGAGCCCAGTATTTACCTTGGTAGATCCGAAAGTTTGTGTGGTACCTGAACAAAAACTACCGAGGCCTCAAATTCCAAGTCACTGACTTTCAGTCTCAATTTGAAATACTCTTTTTTCTCATTGAGATGAAACCACCCTCTTTTTTTGAGATATTGCACTGCAAAATCAGCAGCCACAAATTCACCATATTGATGGCCGGCTACTTCAATCCTGTATTTACCGATCATTCCTGTTAAATGCATGGGGCATCTGCGCATTTTACACCTTTGCCATTAAACTACCCCTGTTTAGATATTTTTGCAATTTATTGCTTGTTGGTGTATATTTTCAAGTGTTCCTTACGGAATTTTTTATTTACCTAAATTATTTATTTTATGAATCGTGATTATCCGTTAGAGAGAGTTAGAAATTTTGGAATTATAGCCCATATTGATGCCGGCAAGACTACTGTTTCCGAGCGTATTTTGTTTTACACCGGAAGCCAGCACAAGATTGGAGAAGTGCATGAAGGGGAGACTACCACTGACTGGATGGAACAGGAGCGGGAACGAGGAATTACTATCACCGCGGCCGCCATTACTTGTTTTTGGGCACCAACATATTTGGGTGAAGAAAGCAGAAAAAACAAAGATAATAAATATCGTTTTAATATTATTGATACTCCAGGGCACATTGATTTTACAGTGGAAGTGAAAAGATCAATGCGTGTTTTGGATGCGGCTGTTTGTGTGTTTGATGGCGTAGCCGGAGTTGAGCCTCAGAGCGAAACCAACTGGCGCTATGCCGAGGAAGCCGCTGTGCCTCGTCTTTGTTTTATAAATAAATTAGATCGAATTGGCGCTAACTTTGAAAAATCATATAAATCAATTTTGGTCAGACTTTCCAAAAAGGCCGTTCGTATGCAAATACCGGTTGGTGAGGAAGATAAACACGAAGGACAAATTGATTTGTTAAAAATGAAAGCTTACAAATTTGAAGGTCACTTGGGCGGTAATGTGATTGAGACAGAAGTTCCTGAGAATTTGAAGGAGGAAGCCTTAAAATACCGAGCTGAATTGGTGGAAAGAATTGTAGAGAACAATGATGAAATGATGAATAAATATTTAGCTGGGGAGGAAATTGCTGTCGCCGATTTGAAAAAGATTTTGCGCGAAGCTGTTATTGCTAATAAAATTTTCCCAGTTTTTTGTGGTTCTGCTTTGAAAAATAAAGGAGTGCAGTTGGTTTTGGATGCCGTCGTTGATTATCTACCTAGTCCACTCGATATGCCGGCTATAAAAGGTATTGATCCGAGAACTGGCGAAGAGGTAGAAAGACACCCTTCTGACGAAGAACCATTTTCTGCTTTGGCTTTCAAACTTCAAGCCGATCCTTTCGTGGGACAACTCACATTCTTCCGGGTTTATTCTGGGACAATTGAGTCAGGCTCTTATATATATAATGCTTCAACTGGTGACAAAGAAAGACTTGGTCGTATCGTGCGATTACAGGCCGATAAGAGAGAAGAAGTGAAAAAAGTTTTTGCCGGAGAAATTGCCGCCGCTGTCGGTTTGAAAGATACCAAAACTTCAAACACATTTTGTGATGAAAATAATCCTATTATTTTGGAGACCATCATTTTCCCAGAACCAGTTATTTCACTTCGCATTGAACCTAAGACCAAAGCTGACCAAGAGAGAATGGGTATGGCCCTGCATCGCCTTTCAGATGAAGACCCAACCTTTAAAGTTAAAGGTGATCCAGAAACAGGAGAAACTGTTATTTCTGGAATGGGCGAATTACATTTGGATATTATTGTTGATCGTATGAAAAGAGAATTTAATGTGGAAGCTAATGTCGGTGCGCCACAAGTAGCGTACAAAGAGACTATTACCGGTACGGCCGAAGCCGAAACTAAATACATCAAACAGACTGGTGGAAAAGGTCAATACGGTCACGTCAAACTCAATATTAAACCTTTGGAGGCAGAAGTGGAAAATAAGAAAAAACAGAAAAACATTCATCGCGAAGAAGGTTTTGAATTCGTTGATTCCATCAAAGGTGGTGTGATTCCTTCTGAATTTATCCCTGCGGTTGAAAAGGGTGTCAAAGAGGCGATGGAGCGAGGTATCGTGGCTGGCTACAAAATGGTGGATATTTCTTGTGAACTTACCTTTGGTTCTTACCATGATGTGGACTCATCTGAAATCGCTTACAAGATTGCCGCATCGCAAGCATTCCAAGAGGCGGCCAAAAAAGCTAAACCAGTGATTCTTGAACCCATTATGAAATTGGAAGTGGTGGTGCCGGAACAGTTTATGGGTGATATTACGGGCCACCTTTCATCTAAACGAGGTTTGATTGAAGGTATGGATGATAGAGCTGGACTCAAAGTGGTTAAAGCTAAAGTGCCTCTTTCAGAATTATTTGGTTATGTTACAACACTTCGCTCTATGACTGAGGGTCGTGGTAATGCTAACATTGAATTTGATCACTATGCTATCGTGCCGGCTAACATAGCTTTGGCTATTGTGGAAGCGAGGAAATAATTCCCTTCCCAAAGGGTGACCCTTGAAGATCCTGCCCCAAAGGGTCATCCTCAAATTTTTATAAAATCCCGTCGATTTTCTGGAGACCGGAAGAGATGTTCGAATTCAAATTTGGGAAACTTCCCGCCAGAGAAGCTTTACCAAAGAAGAACAGGAAGCCAGAAGACGGCTCCGGAAAATCACTCGTTTTAAGAAAAAGATTCTGAGAAATCAGGATCAGCAATTTGGCCATTAGCTCTGTTTTGCGAGCGCAGGACAGAGCTAATTCTTTGTGTTATATTAAATGCGTTATAAGTAATTGCGAGATAAATAATTTTTGAATATTTTTGGGCCCAAAATTTGGGAGTAAAAACATTCAAGAATTATCTCGCGTAAATAGAATGAAGACAAAAAAATATGAAATGGAAATTGGAGGTGAGAAATTGACGGCCGAGTTTAGTGATTTGGCGGAAAATGCTCACGGTTCGGTAATTTTGAGATTGGGAGACACGACTGTCCTCGCGACGGCGGTTATGTCAAAAGGAGAAAAAGATTTGGAACATTTTCCTCTCTCGGTTGAATATGAGGAAAGATTTTATGCTTCAGGGCAGATTTTGGGCTCCCGGTTTATGAGAAGAGAGGGGAGACCCTCTGATGAAGCTGTGCTTTCCGGCAGGATCGTTGACCGAACTATCCGGCCTCTTTTTGATAGCAATTTGAGAAATGAGATTCAGGTGGTAGTGACAGTGTTTTCTCTTGATAAATATGACCCTGATATTTTGGGAGTTATTGCTTCTTCTTTAGCTTTGGCCACTTCAGAAATTCCTTGGAACGGACCTGTGGGCGCCGTGAGAATTGGCAAATTAAAAGGCAAAGAAGAATTTTTAATTAATCCTTCTTATGAAATGAGAAATTTGTCTGAATTAGAAAATGGAGAAAATAAAAAAGAAGATTATGAATTGGACATGATAGTTTGTGGCCGAGATGGCACAGTAAATATGATTGAAGTGGGGTCTAATCAAGTTTCGGAAGACATACTGATGAAGGCTTTAGAAAAAGCAAATGGAGAATTGGCTAAATTGCAAAAATTTCAGGAAAATATAATAAAAGAAATAGGCAAAGAAAAAAGAGAAATCAAAAAAACAGAAGTGGCCGAAGATTTGAAAAAAGCTTTTGATTCTCAAGTTTTAACGAAAATGAAAGATTTGGTGGGTGAAGCTGGTAAACATAAAATTTATGCTTTAGAAGATGAGTGGTTCAAATACTTAAACGAAAATATGCCAGAAGCCGACCTTCGAGTGGCCAAAAAACTTTTCCACGGAGCCATTAACGATTTTATTCACCAGATTTCTATTGATGACAACAAACGTATCGATGGTCGCGGTTTTGATGAACTTAGAAACTTATATGCTAAGGCAGGAGGTATCTCTCCGATTTTGCACGGTTCGGGTATTTTCTATCGAGGTGGTACTCACATCTTTTCCGCTTTAACTTTAGGCGCTCCTGGAGATTCACAAGTGATTGACGGGATGGAAACTCATACTGATAAAAGATTTATGCATCATTACAATTTTCCTCCCTTTTCTGTTGGTGAAGTTGGCAGAGTGGGTGGCATGAACAGAAGAATGATTGGTCACGGCGCATTGGCCGAAAAAGCTTTGATTCCTATTTTGCCTTCTAAAGATGAATTTCCTTATACCATTAGAATTGTTTCAGAAGTTTTATCCTCTAACGGTTCTTCTTCTATGGGTTCGGTTTGTGGTTCTACTTTGGCTCTTATGGATGCTGGTGTGCCAATCAAAAAACCGGTGGCTGGAATAGCATCTGGGCTTATGATGCAACTCTTCGACTCCGCTCAGGGTCAAAATTTTAAATATAAAATTTTGACCGATATCCAAGGTCCGGAAGATGAGCACGGCGATATGGATTTTAAAGTAGCGGGAACTCGTGATGGAGTGACGGCAGTTCAGATGGATGTCAAAGTGGATGGTATTCCTTTACCTATACTTAAAGAAGCTTTTGAAAAAGCCAAAATGGCGCGCATAAAAATATTGGATGTGATTGAAGCGGAAATAAAAGAGCCTAGAAAAGAATTGTCGCCTAAAGCGCCGAGAATAATTTCTATTAAAATTAAGCCAGAGCAAATCGGGATGGTGATTGGAACTGGTGGCAAGGTTATAAACGAAATCAAAGATAGTACTGGGGTTGAAATCGATATAGAGGAAGATGGCACGGTTTACATTACTGGCGAAGCCACTGGCGCTGAAAAAGCCAAGGCCCTGATAGAAGATATTGTTAAGGAATACAAAGAAGGCGATAGAGTTTTTGGCGAAGTGGTGCGAGTGGCTGATTTTGGTGTGATCGTCAAACTTGGGTCAAAAAGTGACGGCTTGGTGCATGTTTCCGAAATTGCTCCGTTCCGAATAGAAAAAGTAGAGACTTATATGAAAGTAGGAATGAAAGTACCTGTTATAATAAAAGGCATAGATGACAAAGGACGATTGAAACTTTCTATCAAAGATGCTGACCCTAACTTTGTGCAAAAGAAATAGTATAATACAAGTATGGATCCTCAAGAAAAAAATGATAACCCCAATAAATTTGGGAAGGTAATTGATGCTTTGCATAGCAAGCAAAAGCTTGCTTCTTTGCGTACTTATCAGGGAGACATGGCGGAGTTTATAAAAGAAAAAAATCAATCTACCATTTCCATTGCCCTAAAAGAGAAGGAAAGAAAAGAAGAAAGAGAAGAAAAAGAAGAGTTGGCTCCAGAGCAAAAAAGGGTAACAGCAAGTGGTAATGATTTTAAAATGAATTTAACTTCGCTTGCTTTAAGCCTTCTTTTGCTTGCTGGCGGGGCAGTGGCTTCTCTGTATATTTTTCAATTTATAGGGAAAGAACCACCGGTAGAGGTTATACTTGATACCGAAATTATTCCTTACAACAATTCAATTATTCTAGCTAACCTAACTAATAAAAATATTGGAGAGGAATTTACTAAATTAGCATTAAGCAACGGTGTCAGTATTATAAAAGTATCAGATACTAGTGGTTTGGTTCTACAAAAATCCCAAGATTTTCTAGATTTTCTAGAAATATCTTTACCGGGAACTTTAGAGCGAACTCTAAAAAACGAGTACGCGATTGGAATAATTTCTCAAAATAATCAAAAGGCGTATTTCTTGGTGCTTGCCGTCAATGATTTTGGTCGCGCTTTCTCAGGTATGCTTGAGTGGGAAAAAACTATGGAAAAAGATCTAACATTCTTTAATGTGGAAATTAAACCAGCAAGTAATACAAATGTTACAACCAGTACTACTACAAGCACGACGACAAAAGTAATATTGTTTCCTACCCCGCTAGTCAAAGACGTGTTCAATTGGAAAGATTTAATTATTAAAAATAAGGATACTAGAGCACTGGTCAATCAAAAAAACCAGGCCCAAATTGCCTACACTTTTCTTGATAAAAACACTATTTTGATTACCAATAATCTTACTGCTATCGGAGATATGTCAACTGCCTACGCTTCTCGATCATTTGCTAGATAGCCATATTATGTTAATATATAGACATGAGAAATGATATAGACACAGAATATTTCAAAGAGAAATTAGAAGAGGAACTTCTCTTGGTAGAGAAGGAGCTTAATGATATTGGACGAAAAAATCCCAATAATAAAAATGATTGGGAAGCGGAGCCAACATTAATGAATGAAGATAGTGCTGATGAAAATGAAACTGCTGACAATATGGAGGAATTTGAGGGCAATACTGCAGTTTTAAAGGAATTAGAAATCAGATATAACGACATAAAAACCGCGCTTAAAAAAATTGAAAAAAGTGAATATGGGATTTGTGAAGTTTGTGGTGAGCCGATAGAAGAAGAAAGATTAATTGCTAATCAAATTGCTCACACCTGCAAAGCCCACATGGGGTAAAACTTTTGTGTTAGAATATTTCTAACATGTCATATGCTAAAGTTCACAGCGCGCAGGCCAATCTTTTAAAACCTTATATTGTTGATGTAGAAGCAGACCTTTCTAGAGGTCTGAATTCTTTTTCCATTGTCGGTTTGGGTGATAAAGCAGTAGAAGAAGCAAAAGATAGAATCAGTGCTGCCGTTAAAAATACCGGCTTTGAATCTCCAAAATCTAAAAATCATAAAGTAATTATTTCTTTAGCGCCAGCTGAAATCAGAAAAGAAGGCTCCGGGCTTGATGTGGCGATTGCTCTTTCCTATCTTTTGGCTAGTGGTGATATCATCTTTAATCCCAAATATAAAATATTTTTAGGCGAACTTTCCCTGGATGGATATTTGCGACCAGTCAAAGGCGCTTTAGCTTTCACTAGAAAAGCTAAAGAGGCTGGTTTTAGAGAAATATATTTACCAATCCAAAATGCCCCAGAGGCAGCTCTAGTGGATGGCGTTAAAATTTATGGAGCCGAAACTTTAAAAGAAATTATAAATCATATTGCTGAGGATTCAGATATAAATCAAAAAATAAAACCAGAAAAGAGAAGGGAAATCAAAAATTTGCATGATATTTCACTTGATTTGGCAGATATTAAAGGTCAAGAAGCGGCCAAACGAGCGCTTGAGATAGCCGCTGCCGGAGGACATAACATTGCTCTCTATGGTCCACCGGGTACAGGCAAGACAATGTTAGCTAAAGCATTACCAGGCATTTTACCACCACTTTCGTTTGACGAAGCTCTAGAGGTGACTGAAATACATTCCATGACTGGGGCTTTGAATGATAATTTAGTAGCCGAAAGACCTTTCCGCTCTCCACATCACACTGCCTCCTATGTTGCTTTGATTGGTGGTGGCACTAATCCGAGACCGGGGGAGGTCACTTTGGCCCACAAGGGAATATTATTTCTTGACGAATTTCCAGAATTTGAAAACAAAGCGATTGAATCTTTGCGGGAGCCATTAGAGGAAAAAGTAGTTTCGGTTTCGCGAGCCCGCGGTACTGTCAAATTTCCCGCTCATTTTATATTGGTCGCTGCTATGAACCCATGTCCTTGTGGTAATTTTGGTATCAAAGGTAAACCCTGTATTTGCGCGCCGCTTCAAATTGAGAGATACAAGAGAAAAATATCTGGACCCATAATAGATCGTATTGACATCTGGACGGAAGTTTCCAAAGTTGATCACGAGAAACTTACTGAAAAAGCTGAAAAAAGTGAAAGTATTCCCGCAAGAGAAAGAATAATGAAAGCCAGAAATATTCAAGAGAAAAGATTCAAAGATGCTGGTAGAAAAATAAGTACTAACTCTGAAATGAGTGCCAGAGATATTACTCTTATTTTAAAAATATCTGATGATGTTAAAGAAATTTTAAATAAATCGGCTCGCACCTTAGATCTTTCCGCCCGCTCCTATCACAAAATTATTAAACTGGCTCGTACTATCGCCGACCTAGACTCCTCTCTAGAAATTTCTCCCTCCCACATCCTCGAAGCCATCTCTTACCGCCCCAAACAGCAACAGTATTAAAATTATTATGAAAAAAGTTTACTTTATTACTTTTGTTTTTGTTATTTTGTTTGGTAGCTTTTTTTTGTATGAAAAAAGAGAAGTTAAAATTTTGTTTGTTGGTGATATGAATTTTGATCGCTATATTAGGCAAGTGGGGGAGAATAAAGGCGAAGATTTCGTTTTTTCTTGCATTAGCAATTTTTTGAAAGATTCTGATTTGGTGGTTGGCAATTTGGAGGGACCAATTACCGATAATTCATCAGTCAGTTTAGGAAGTGTAATAGAAAGTTCAGAGAATTACACTTTTACTTTCCCTCCAAATACTGCCAAACTTTTAGCCAAAAATAATATAAAACTAGTGAATCTTGGCAATAATCATATAGGCAATTTTGGTAACGAAGGAATCACTTCAACTAAAAAATATTTAAATAAAGCTGGGGTTAATTATTTATACAATAATGAAATATATCGCACTAAAATTGGTGGCACAAAAATAAGTTTTATTTCCTTCAATGAATTTGGTGGAGATTCTCCAGAAAAAGTAGCTCAAAGTATTTTAGAGGAGAAAGCTAATAAGCAGATGGTTTTTGTTTATGCTCATTGGGGAGATGAATATATTAAGCCACCAAAAAGAGTTAAAGATAATGCAAAAATGTTTGCTGAAACTGGAGCAGATTTAATTATCGGTTCTCATCCGCATATTATTTTACCTTCTGACCCTTCGATAAACTCATGGCAGGAAAAATATCAAACAATTGTTTACTACTCATTGGGAAATTTTATATTTGACCAATATTGGAATAAAGATGTTTCAACTGGGCTGGTTTTGGAAGTTGATATTAAAAATGGTGAACTCAGTGTTATTGAACATCAAGTTTCTTTGAATCGTGACGGCCGAACGTGTTTGGTAAATTAAATTTGTGGAGATGCCGATATTGAAACCGGATGCAAATAAGTTTTGATAATGCTTCTACGCGATGTAGTTAATTTTATTCTGTTTTGCAACAGAAATTTGATATTTGTTCTAAAAAATTAACAAAACAAACAAATATCTAGTTTCTTATTTCAAAAACAAGCCGAAACATTTCTTGTTTTTAAAGTCCGAAGTTATTACAATTCCTTTCTCTAACAGACTTCAAGAGGGAACCGTCGCTTAGGGGAACTTAAAATTAAGTTCTAACGTAAGCGAAAGCAAAATCGTTGACTCCAAAATATGGAGAAACAACAGACTTAGCTTGTGCAAGAATGTTTTTAGCATTTATGCTTTGGAAACTTTTTAAGAGTTTTTCCAGCTCTATCGCGCGCATTGTCAAAGAATCTCATCTGTCTAAACCTGTCATCCCCCTAAAACATTTTATGAAATAAAATATTTTGGGCGAACTTTTGGTTTTAATTTTTTATCTCTCGCCTTATCTCTCGCTCAACATCACGCTTTTTAATAGTCTCGCGTTTGTCGTATTTTTTCTTACCACGGACAATAGCAATCTCTAATTTTAGCTTCCTACCCTTATTATACACCGAAAGGGGTACGATCGTCAACCCCTTTTGATTTTCTGACTTAGTTAGGTCAGTTATTTCTTTTTTAGTCAAAAGTAGACGGCGGTTTCGTAAAGGATTGTAATCATTTGGGGTGTTGGCTGGCTGATAGGGAGGAATCTGCATATTTATCACAAAGGCTTCATTCCCTCGCAAAGTAATATGGGCGCCTTCCAAAGAGCCCTGACCCTTTTTTAATGATTTAACTTCAAAACCAAGTAATTCTATACCCGCCTCGGTTTTTTCGAGTATTTCATAATTAAAATGTGCTTTTTTGTTCTGTATTAAAGGCATATTCGATATTTTAACATTTTTATGCTATTATTGTCTTGTCACCAAATCAAAATGAAAATTCGCAAAAGTCCTCGGATCCCGGCTTCGCTTCGGCCAGACTTTTGAAATTTTATTTTGATTTGGTGACTGCAAAAATATGGCAAAACAAAAACTAAACAAAAAAAATATTGAAAAAAAGCCGGAGGGAGGAATTAAAAACTCGTTTTTTAGTAATTTTCTGATAAGCGTTCTCATTTTGTTTTTTGTAGTTTCTATATATTCTTTGATTTCTAATAACAAAAGCAAACCCGAAATTAGTATTTCCGAACTGGCCAAAGCGGTGCAAGTCGGTGATGTTAAAGAAATTTCAGTCAAAAGTGATTCTATAGATGCCACATTTAAAGATGGGGTTATTAAAACTTCCAAAAAAGAAGACACTGCTGGTCTTACTGAAACTCTTTCTGCCTACGGAGTGACCACCGAAGAACTTGGCAAAATAAAAGTAAGCGTTGACCAGGGTGGCGGCTTTTTCTATTGGTTCTTAAATCTTTCACCTATATTATTCCCCATACTTTTTATTGCGGTTTTCATTTGGATGATGACCCGCCAGATAAAGGGAGCTGGTATGCAAGCCTTTTCTTTTGGTCAATCAAGGGCCAGGCTGACGGCGCCGGATGACCAGAAACAAAGAGTAACTTTTAAAGATGTGGCTGGTTGTAAAGAAGCCAAAGAAGAACTTTCCGAAATTGTAGATTTTCTTAAAAATCCTAAAAAGTTTCTAGAAATTGGCGCCAGAATTCCCAAGGGTATTCTATTGATGGGCGCTCCAGGAACAGGCAAAACTCTTTTAGCTAGAGCAGTTGCTGGCGAAGCGGGAGTGGCTTTCTTTTCAATCTCTGGTTCTGAATTCGTAGAAATGTTTGTCGGGGTAGGTGCTTCTCGAGTGCGCGACCTTTTCCAAATAGCCAAAAAAGCGGCACCAGCCATTATATTTATGGATGAGATTGATGCAGTTGGTAGAGTGAGAGGTGGAGGCTTGGGTGGTGGCAATGATGAGAGGGAGCAAACTCTAAACCAAATTTTAGTTGAGATGGATGGTTTTGAACCTGCTGAGAAGGTAGTAGTGATGGCGGCCACCAACAGGCCTGATGTATTAGACCCAGCCTTATTGCGCCCAGGCAGATTTGACCGCCGAGTGACTATTGATTTACCTGACCGAGCTGATAGAGAAGAAATTTTAAAAATACATTCCAAAGAAAAACCTTTTGCTGAAGATGTAAATTTGATGGTTATCGCCGAACGAACTCCCGGTTTTTCTGGCGCCGATTTATATTCTCTTATGAATGAAGGAGCTATTTTGGCAGCTAGGGAAAACAGGACCAAAGTTTCTCAATTTGATTTGGTGCGTTCTATTGAAAAGGTAATGCTCGGCCCAGAAAGACGCAGTCATATTTTATCCAAAAAAGAAAAAGAAATTACCGCATATCACGAAGCTGGTCACGCCCTAGTCGCTAGCATTTTACCTTACGCTGATCCGGTTCATAAAATTTCAATTATTTCTCGTGGTCGAGCGGCCGGTTATACTCTCAAATTACCCATTGAAGACAGAAGACTTCAATCTAAAAAAGAATTTCTAGATGATATTGCTATGTCTCTGGGTGGTTATGTCACGGAGAAAATGGTTTTTGGTGATTTGACCACTGGACCATCAAACGATTTACAGGTTTCCACCGCTTTGGCTCGCGATATGGTCACTAAATATGGCATGTCAGAAAATATGGGACCGATTGCTCTTGAGGGGACAGAGGGCAAAGCTCTCTTTGGCCGAGGAGTGAATGAAAAAGAATATTCAGAAGAAGTGAGTGCTCTTATAGATAAAGAAGTTTCCAAAATAATGAAAGATGCTCACGATAAAGCAGAGAAAATAATTACCGAGCATCGTCCCCTCCTTGATGTTATTGCTCGGCGGTTGATTGAAGTAGAAAACATTGAACGTGAAGAATTTGAAAACATTCTTATTACAAACGGTGTTCAACCTAAAAGAAAAGAGGAATTGGTTTAAATATTTTTTGTTACGTTTTGATTTCTCGCCATTTTTCTGGTTATCCACCTTGTTGTTGGTATTAAACGAACCTTTGAATTATAATGTAAAAAACATAATTTAAAGGTTTATGAAACGACTACAAAAGGAAAAAGAAGAAGCAATAAGAATGAGATTAGGGGGGATGAGTTATTCTCAAATAAAATCAAAAATTAAAGTAAGCAAGAGCTCTCTTAGTGCTTGGCTTGCTAAATATCCGTTGTCTGATGAGAGAATTAGAGAATTAAGGGATGTTAATCCTAGAAGAATAGAAAATTACAGAAAAACCATGGCACTCAAATGGCAAGCCAAACTAAATGTTGCTCTTGAGAAAGCCAAAAAAGACATTAAACATCTTTCAAAAAGAGAATTATTTATTTTAGGTTTTGCACTATATTGGGCAGAAGGTGGGAAGACTCGAAAGAGCACATTACATTTTGGAAACACTGACCCCGACATGTTGAAAGTTTTTGTTAAATGGCTTATATTATTGGGAGTTCCTAAGGAGAGACTAAGGGTCAAACTTCATATGTATAAAGATATGGACAAGGAGAAAACTATTTCTTTTTGGGAAAAAACACTTGGAATTAAATCCGATCAATTTGGAAAACCGTATGTCAAAAATTCTTATCTGACGGGGTTGACTTACAAACATGGTTTTGGACACGGTACATGTAATATTGTTTATCATAATACTGAATTGGCAAGCTATGTTTTGATGGGAATAAGGCATATTATAAATGATTTGATTGATTCAAAAATGCGCGCTTAGCTCAGTTGGTAGAGCATTCCGCTTATACCGGAACGGTCGGGGGTTCGAGACCCTCAGCGCGCACAGCGTTAAGAAAAACCTGCACTGTTGCAGGTTTTTTAGCTGTGCGAGCCGGAGCCATGTTTTGCTAGCAAGCAAAACAGGCGAGGCGGGGTCGCGGAAATTTCGTTTTGAAGAAAACGAAATTATCTGTGACCACAAAGTCGTATTTTTTTATTCACTCCATATGCACTGTGGTTTTTTCTGCCAGGTGCTTCGCGAGGAGGGGGTAATTTTTTAATTCAAAATCTTTTTCAATTAAAGTATGAGCTTCCAAACGAGCAGCTTCAACCATTTTGATATTGCGGAGCGCTTCCATGGCAAGGTCAGAGACACCCCACTGTTTGGCACCAGCCAAATCACCACTGCCTCTTTGTTGTAAGTCGGCTTCAGCTAACTCAAAACCATTATGGGCGGTGGTAAAAGATTTTAGGCGAGAGATAGTTTTTTGGGATTTACTATCGGCGAAAACAAAACAATATGGTTTGTAGGAACTGCGAAGAACTCTACCCCGAAGCTGATGCAGTTGAGCTAAGCCAAACCTCTCGGCGTTTTCTATTATGATAACCGTGGCATTGGGTATATTTACTCCCACCTCCACTACAGAGGTGGCCACCAAAATATCAATTTTTTTATCCTTGAAATCTCTCATCACATTTTCTTTTTCCATCGGTTTTAATTTACCGGTGATAGCCCCCACTTTAAATTCAGGGAAAACCTTTTTTTGCAGTCTTTCAGTTTCAGATTTTACTGATTTGGCATTGATAGTGTTTTCTTTATCTGGATCCGGGTCATTTACTCGCGGGCAAACAACAAAAACTTGCCGACCTGTTTTTAATTCTTCCCTTACTCTTTCATAAATTTCTTCTCTTTGGTGAGGCAAAACAATTTTTGTTTCCGGAATTTGTCTGCCAGCCGGTAATTCGTCTAGCAGAGATAAATCCAAATCGCCAAAAATTGTTAAGGCCAGTGTGCGGGGGATGGGGGTAGCGGTCATACTAAGTAAATGTGGAGCAATATCATGCTTACGACGTAGTTGCATTCTTTGTTTAACACCAAAACGGTGTTGCTCGTCTATGATTATTAGAGCTAAATTTTTAAATTGGACGGTTTTTTGAATTAAGGCATGAGTGCCAATCAAAATAGGTATTTCACCATTAGCCACCCATTTTAGAAGTTGTGGTTTAGATATTTTGGTCCAAGCCAAGGTCGGACCTTTGGGACCGGAGCAGTTTAAGGTCCGACCTTGGCTTGTCTTGGAAGGAAATTTTTTTGCGCCACTGCCGGTAATGAGGCCGACCGATAATTTATATTTGGCAAAATATTCTATAAAAGATTCAAAATGTTGCTCGGCCAAAATTTCGGTGGGTGCCATATAGGCAACTTGCAAATTGCCGTATTCTCTATTTAGAGGAGCGGTAGTTACAGTGGCGAAACTGGCAGTGGCGGCCACCGCTGTTTTACCAGAACCAACATCTCCTTCAAGCAGGCGTGACATTGGGTGGCCAGTTTTAAAATCGCTCAGTATTACTTCAATTGATTTATTTTGAGCGCTAGTTAAGGGGAAGGGGAATGTATCTATAAAATCTTTTATTTCTTTGTCTTTTTTTGAAATTAAAAAAGATTTTTCTTTTTGGGCGATATATTTTTCTTTCTGGCGGTCAAGCTGAATAAAAAATATTTCCTCAAAAGCAAATCTTTTTCTGGCTATTTCGGCGTCTTCTTTTTTGCGTGGAGCATGTATCCAAATGAGAGAGGTTTTGAGTGATGGTAAATTATATTTTTTTAAAATTTCTAGTGGAATGGGGTCTATCAAATTGTCTAAAAACTCGGAAGAAAATATTTTTTGGATGGCATGATAAATCCAATTGGTAGAAATACTGCGGCTTTCCGAATAAACGGGGGAGAGGTTATGATTGTCTTCGCCGGTAAACAAAGAGCCGCTGGTTCCCTCGGGTATTTCTGACACTTTTTCTATTTTTGGATTAGAAAAATAGAGCTCTCCCTTTCTTTCTGAAATTTTTCCTTCAATCCTCACCAGTGATCCTTCAAAATACATTTTGGCTATGTAAGGCTGAGAAAACCAAATAATTTTAACTTTGCCAGTAGTGTCTTCTATCTCTGCCGTTGAAATGGCTACTCTGGATTTAAAAGTTTTGGCTGTTTTTAATTTAGAAATTCTACCAAAGACAACGGCATTTTCCCCGACGTTTAAAAATTCTATCGCTTTTACATCTCCCGCTTCTCCGTATCTGGTGGGGAAATGTCTCAATAAATCTTCGGTTGTTTTGAGACGCATTTTAGCCAACGCTTTTTTTTGAAAAGGAGAAAGTCTAAAAATTTGTTCAAGCGGAGTATCTGTTTGAATTTTCATTACTATTGGGGCGCTATTTCATTTAGAGTGCCGTCTTCAAATATGGCATCTGGTGGAATGGGACAGTCCTCAAATTCACAATTTGGGCCAGTGCGACCGACATAACTGCCATCTGGACAAAGTTTGGCCTCCATTGTACAAGCTACCGATGGGGTATCATTGGGATTTTTGTATTCTATTGGATCTGGGTTATAAATATAAAGCAGGCCTCCGAGAATGAAGACGACGATGATAAATATAAATACAAAAATTTTGTTGTTCATCTGGCGGAGGGGGAGGGATTCGAACCCTCGGTGCCTTTTAAAGGGCACGCATCTTTAGCAAAGATGCACGATAGACCACTCTGACACCCCTCCAACGAATTTAGATTAGCATATTTATTATGTTGACTCCAGAAGTTATATTTGTTAGTCTATATTGGCCCGAAAGGGCATTTTAATAGATATGGCAAAAACTTCAGTTATAGCAAGGTCTTTAAAGAAGCCGAAATTTAGCACTCGGATCGTTAGACGATGCTTCAAATGCGGCCGAGGCAGAGCATATATGGGAGATTTCGGTCTCTGCAGGATATGTTTTAGGGAACTAGCCAATGAAGGGAGAATTCCGGGAGTTAAGAAATCATCTTGGTAAGTCCCTCGACTTCGCTCGGGATAAATCGAGTGGGGAATAAAAGAGATACTGCCTCGAAAAAACATGAACGATCCAATAGGAGATTTTATAATAAGAATTAAAAATGCTGGGAATGTAGGCAAAGAAAGTATTTCGCTGCCTTTTTCTAAAGTTAAATTAGCCATTGCTGAATTACTTTCGGCTAAGGGTTATATTGGCGCAGTCAGCCAAAAGAGCAAAGGCAATGCTAAATATTTAAATGTAGTTTTGCTTTATACCGAAAATAGAAGTCCAGTGATTTCAGGCGTCAAAAGAATATCAAAACCTTCCAGACGTTTATACGAAAAAGCCAAAAGTATAAAGAGATTTCGTCGAGGTTTTGGTTTATCAGTTTTCTCTACTCCCAAAGGCATTATGGCAGATGTGGATGCTAAGAAAGAAAATTTAGGAGGAGAATTTTTGTTTAATATATGGTAGTTCGACTACGCTCACTATAAATAATCACAATGAGTAGAATAGGTAAAAAAGGAATATTGGTACCAGAAAAAACAGAAACCACTTTTAATAATGGAGTTTTTTCAGTAAAAGGCCCAAAGGGTTCTTTGGAAAGAAGTTTCAAATCAGACATTTCTATCAAAATTGATGGCAAAGATATTTCTCTTTCTTTAACTAAAGAAAATAAACAAACTAAAGCTTTGTGGGGAACCTATGCCTCACATATTAAAAATATGGTTAAAGGTGTGAATGATGGTTTTGAGAAAAAACTTATTTTGGAAGGAGTGGGTTTCAAGTCTCAGGTGAGTGGCAATAAACTAGTTTTAGCTTTGGGTTTTTCTCATCCGGTAGAAGTTATTATCCCTGCAGGACTAGAAGTGAAGGCTGAAAAAAATCTTTTGACCATATCAGGTATTGATAAGGAATTGGTTGGTAGTTTTACTGCTAAAATCAGATCTCTGAAAAAACCAGAACCATACAAAGGCAAAGGTTTCCGTTATCATGATGAAGTTATAAGGAGAAAACAAGGGAAGAAATCAGTATAAAGTTTATGAATACAAAAACAAAAACAGAACAAAGAGACAGAAGAAGAAAGCGCATCAGAGCTAAGATTTTTGGTACTGGTGATAAACCAAGATTTTCAATTTTCAGGTCAAATAAATATATTTCTGCTCAGCTGATTGATGATTCAAATGGAATAACTTTGGCATCAGCTACAAGTAAAGATATAAAGGGTAAGAACGTGGTCGAGAAAGCTAAAGCGGTAGGTGCTTCTATCGCCGAACAAGCTAAGACCCAAAAAATAAGCGTGGCGGTTTTTGATAGAGGAGGTTACCTTTATACTGGCTCGGTTTCTGCCATAGCCCAAGGAGCAAGAGAAGCTGGTCTTAAATTTTAATTTAAAAATATTTAATTATGCCAAAAGAAGAAGAAAAAATAATAGAAGAAGAACTTGTCCCGCAAAGCGATAGCGAAGTGGGGGAGACAACTGAAGAGATAGCTATTCCTGTTGTGGCTGAAAAGGAGGTTTTACCTGCTGATAATTTTAATGCAAATAATAGAGACAACCGAGACAGAAGAAAAAATGAACGTCGACCATCTCGCAGACCAGAGAGAGTCAGACAAGAATTTGATAATAAAGTTATCAGTGTCAGAAGAGTGACTCGAGTGGTTTCCGGAGGACGCCGATTTAGTTTCAGTATTGCTATGGTGATTGGTGACAGAAAAGGGAGAGTCGGAGTTGGCATCGGCAAAGCCAGTGATACTCCAGTGGCTATAGACAAAGCAATGCGGGCGGCTAAGAAAAATATCGTCAAAATTTCTTTGACTAATAAAAATTCTATTGCTCACCCAGTAGAGGCAAAATATTCTAGCATCAGGATTTCTCTGATGCCGGCTCCGGGCAAAGGAGTGATCGCCGGAAGCGCAGTGAGAGTAGTCTTGGAGTTAGCTGGTATAACTGAAGTTTCTTCTAAAATTCTTTCCAGATCAAAAAATAAATTAAATATTGCCAGAGCGACCATCAAGGCATTGGGGCAATTAAAAGAAAAAAAGATTAAAATTAAGGAATAAATTTTACCCCAATAATCATGCAATTTCATAATTTAAAAAAGAATAAAACAAACCGGAAGGCCAAACAAGTTGGTCGTGGCGGTACTCGTGGTAAGACTTCTGGTAGAGGCACTAAAGGTCAAAATGCTAGAGCTGGTAGAAAGAAAAGACCAGAAATGCGAGACATTATAAAAAGATTGCCCAAACTCAGAGGTAGAGGCAAAAATTCTCTCAAGACTAGATTTGAAGATATTTTTATCGTAAAGCTCTCCGTTTTGGAAGATAAATTTGGAACTGGGGAAAAAGTTAATCCTAAAGTTTTACTGGAAAAAGGTATTATAAAGACCAGAAATGGTAAAATCCCGGTAGTGAAGATTTTGGCGGACAAGGAGATAAAGAAATCTTTTGTCTTTGAAAATGTTAAAATGTCAGAGAAGGTTAAGAAGTTGAACGGATAAAAGAATAAATGAATAATTTTATTCACAAATTCAAATTGGTATTAGGGGACAAGATATTGAGAGGTAGAATCTTGTTTACGCTTTTTATTTTGGTCTTATTTCGCTTGATGGCCACTATTCCGATTCCGGGTATTGATACTTTAAGATTAGAGCAATTTATTTCTGGTAACGATTTCTTTGGTCTACTCAACATATTTTCTGGAGGTGGTCTTTCCAACCTTTCAATTATTATGCTTGGGGTTTCTCCTTATATCACCGCTTCTATTATTATGCAGCTTATGACAGTGATGTTCCCAAAATTGAAAGCTATGTATCAAGAAGAGGGGGACGCCGGCAGAAAAAAGTTTTCTCAATATTCAAGATTACTGACAGTGCCGCTCGCTTTTATGCAGGGGTATGCTTTTATTATTTTACTTCAAAATCAAGGTATATTAGCAAAGTTAGCCACCTTTGATTTAGTAACCAATCTTATTGTGATTAGTGTCGGCTCTCTGTTGCTTATGTGGTTGGGTGAGCTTATAAGTGAATTTGGTATCGGCAACGGTGTTTCTCTTATAATCTTTGCCGGTATCGTTTCAGTTTTACCGGGGGCAATGGGCAAACTTTTGTTTGCTTTTGACCCATCTCAACTTCCTGCTTATGTTGGTTTTATCGCGGCAGCACTGGTGGTTATTTGGGGCGTGGTGGTTATTACTGAAGCCGAAAGACCAATCCCGGTAACTTATGCTAAACAAGTGAGAGGCAACAAAGTGTATGGGGGTGTTTCTACTTATTTACCGCTTAGAGTCAACCAGGCCGGAGTAATCCCAATTATCTTCGCCCTTTCTATATTACTTTTCCCTCAAATGATTGTTCGTTTCTTGGTTAATGTTAATAATGTGATTGTTCAGAAAATTTCAGCTTTCTTCCTTTCAATCCTATCAAACCAGTTGTTTTACGGTATTGCTTATTTCTTACTAGTATTTATTTTTACTTACTTTTACACTGCTATTACTTTTGATCCAGATTCAATTTCAAAAAATTTGCAAAGAAGCGGGGCTTTCATTCCAGGAGTTCGTCCAGGCGTTTCCACATCTGCTTATATCGCCAAAACTCTTTTCCGTTTGACTATGGTTGGTGCGCTTTTCCTTGGTGTTATAGCTGTTTTGCCTCTAGTAGTAAAATATTTTACAGGTATTAGCGCGGTGGCTATCGGTGGCACCAGCCTTCTCATCGTAGTCTCGGTGGTCATTGACCTCATCAAAAAAGTGGACGCTCAAATTTCTGCGAGGGAATATTAATCTCATTCTTCATTTCCCAGAAGATGACCTTTGAATATCCTGCCCCAAAAGGTCATCTTCAAATTTTCCGACCCCACCCCATCCGACTTGCGCCGGATTGCCCCTCACCTTGCGAAGGTGAGGGAAGAAATAAAAATATGTTGGAAAATAACCCTTTTTAAACGAGTTGGATTTGTTTGCCGAGAGCTGTGGCTATTTTGTAGATAGTGCTATAAGAAAACCCGTGTCTCGTGTTTTCAACGCGAGCAATCATAGACTGGGTCATACTTGCTCTTTTGGCTAGGGTTTTTTGAGACATTTTTTTCTTGAGACGAGCTTCTCTTATTTGCTTTTTTATTCTCATTTCTGCTAATTCTGTATTGTAAGCATCCCTGAAAGCTTTTGATTTCATACTTTTTTCAAAAACTTCATCAAATGTATAAAATTTGTGTCCTTTTATTATTAATTTGTAATATTTTTCTGCATAATCTATTTCTTGTAATGGTGTTTTGTTACTTTTCTTCAAGAATACGTTTGCAAAATAAATTGTATTTTTATAAATGAAAAATATAAAAAGGAGTTTATAAAATCATTAACTTTTGTTACAAAAGTTGTGCCCAGCGGGTAACTCATAAATCCAAGTATAGCAAAATTGCTATATTGATGTCAAGCGGTTTACTTATTCTTACTTTTCCTTTATTCTATATTCATTATTCTTACTTCATAATTCATATCTCATGACACCACAAACATTTATATTTTTTGGGCCATCTGGCTCAGGCAAGGGAAAACAGGCTAAGCTTTTACAGGATGAAATTAAAAAAAGAGACCCTGAAAGGAATATTCTTTATATTGAAACTGGTCAAAAGTTTAGAGAATTAGCTGAAAGCGATTCTTATACTGCTAAAAAAATTAAAGAGGTTATTCAAAATGGAGGATTACTCCCCGAATTTTTATCAATCTGGGTTTGGACCGGTTTGATGATGGAAAATATAAAAGGTGATGAGCATATTTTTATGGATGGACTTTCCAGACAACCTAAAGAAGCGCCAGTATTGGACTCGGCTATTAAATTTTATGAAAGGAAAAATCCAACCGTTGTTTCAATAAAGGTTTCAGATGAATGGGCTACTAAATTATTAAAAGGCAGGGGCCGGAGCGATGATAATGATGAAGAAATAAAAAAGAGGCTTGATTGGTACAAAAAAAAAGTGGTACCTGCCATGGAATATTTTAAAAAAGATCCTTACTACAAATTTATTTCCATAGACGGCGAGCACACCATCCCTGAAGTTCATCAAGAAATAATGCAGAAAGTGGGCCTATGATTAAATACAAAACAGAAGAAGAGATAGCTATTATGCGAGAAGGAGGTAAGATTCACGCTCGGATTTTGAAAGAGGTGGCTAAAAAAGTGAAGCCGGGAATAAAAACCAATGAACTCAATACTTACGCCGAACAGTTAATTGATGAAGCTGGATGTGTGGCTTCTTTTTTAGGTTATCAACCTCAAGACGTAAAAAGGCCTTACCCAGCCGCCCTTTGTGTTTCAATAAATGAAGAGATAGTGCACGGCATACCAAACGACGGCAATGAAAGAATTTTATTTGAGGGTGATGTTGTTACCTTAGATTTGGGTTTAACTTATAATAATTTTATAACCGATGCCGCTATCACTGTGCCAGTGGGTAAAATAAGCAAAGAAGCCCAGACTCTTATCCAAGCGACCAAAGAAGCTCTAGATCGGGCAATCACGGCTATGCGTTTACACGGCCATATAGGTGATATAGGCGATGCTATAATGCAGGTAGCCAAGAAACACGGCCTCGGTATTATAGAAGGCTTGTCAGGTCATGGGGTTGGTTATAGCGTGCATGAGGAGCCATTTGTGCCCAATAAGGCGAAAAGAGGAGAAGGTCCAGAGCTTCGTGAAGGATTGGTTATAGCTATAGAACCCATGTTTTCTCTTGGTAGTCGGGATATAAAAAGATTAAATGACGGCTATACTTACATCACTCGCGACAAATCACTTTCAGCCCATTTTGAACATACGGTGGCAATGGGATATAATGGTAAAGTTGAAATTTTAACAAAATAATTATTAATTAATTTTAGTTCATCAAAACAAAATAGCTTCTTTCGCTCGATACAGAAATTTTTTGCTAAAAATTTCTTTGTCCTCACCTTTTCACAGGTTCCGGAATCTCGCTTAAGAACTATTTTGTTTTAATTCAAAAGAATATGTCACATCCAAAACAAGAAAGAACTTTAGTAATCATTAAACCAGATGGAGTGCAGAGGACACTCATTGGTGAAATTATAAAAAGATTGGAAAGACCTGGGCTAAAGTTGGTAGCAATGAAAATGTGTCTGCCGACCGCTGAACATGTGGAAAAACATTACACACTGGACCCAGAATGGCGTCGTATTACTGGTGAAAAAAGAGTCAAAGCGGCTAAAGAAAAAGGTGAAAAATTGCCAACTGAAGACCCTTTTGAAATCACCGCTAAAATTTTGGAAGTTTTAATAAAATATATAACTTCGGGTCCCGTGGTCGCTATGGTTTGGCAGGGAGCGCATTCAACTGAGTTGGTTAGAAAAATTGTTGGTGGCACAGAGCCCAGAAGTTCCGATGTGGGCACTATCAGGGGGGATTATGTTTTGGATTCTTATGTTATGGCTGATACTGACGGCCGAGCGGTGAGAAATCTGATTCACGCTTCCAGCACTGCTAAAGAATCTGAAGCCGAAATAAATCATTGGTTTAAAAAAAATGAAATCCTGGACTACAAACTTGTTCAAGAACAAATTTTGTATGATGTAAATATGGATGGAATTTTGGAATAAATTTTCAAACATGTTTTTTCTTAAAAGAAAAATTGTTGTAGTAACTCATAGCGGGTCATTTCATGCCGATGATGTTTTCGCTTGTGCCACGATTTCACTTTGGGCAGAGAAAAATAATTTAAGACTAAAAATAATTAGAGATAGGGATGAAAAAATTATAAAATTAAATTAGTTGTTTATTTACATAAAAATGGTAAAAATTGGTGTGTCCAAACCGGAAGAGATGATTTGGAAGATTATGATTCGGATCGAGCAAATATGCCAAAAACATGGTGGGGACTTAAGGAAAACGAATTAGTAAATATTTCTGGTGTTAAGGATGCTTCTTTTTGCATTAATAATGGTGGCTGGTTCGGTACTGCTAAAAGCAAAGAAGGTGCGATAGAAATGGCCGAAAAAGCAGAAATAAATAGCTAAAATTTGGATATTTATGGACGGATACATGGACTTTAAAATAAGTGCGAATTAGATTATAATTACTACAGGGTTACTTGGATATTTTCTAACTTGCAAATATTCAGGGAGGCTAACTTTCCCCGCACCAAATTTTGGTGCGGGGTCGAGGCCACCCACCTAATTTTTTTCAATTAGGGAATTATCCCAGGTAGCCCTACATAGAAATCCCAGCGGAAGCGAGGGATTTTTATGTTATTATTATTTTTATGTTAAAGAAACCACTTTTTATAGAAGCTTTCATTCTTTTGGCGATTGTCGGGGTGTTGGATAGGATAGCCAACATATATCATTTGTATTGGTCCGTTAATGAGTTTGATAGCTTAGTTCATTTTTTGGGCGGAGCAGCATTGGCAGCTTTTTTCCTTTGGCTTTACTTTTCTTCTGGTTATTTTAATCCCGCCAAAAGAGATTTGAAAAAATTTTTGTTGGTTTCAATTTTTGGCGCAATGTTCGTGGCGGTTTCTTGGGAAATTTATGAACTTTTTTTGGGAGAGGCGGTGGTGAATAAAGCTGAATATCCTTTTGACACGATGCTAGATTTAATAATGGATTTTTTGGGTGCGGTGGCGATATGTTTTTATGGATACTTAAAGGAACACAATGCAAAATCCTAAACTTATATTTTATGGGGGAGTTGGCACAACAACTGGAGCTAATATAATGCTTCAGTTTAATGATAAGAAAATTTTAGTTGATTGCGGACTTTTGCAAGGCGCTAAATTTGCCGAGGATAAAAATTTTGAACCTTTTAAATATAATCCTGCCGAGGTTGATTTTCTTTTGATTACGCACGCTCATATGGATCATATCGGCAAAATGCCAAAGTTAGTGAGAGATGGGTTTAAAGGCAAAATATTTTCTACTCTTGAAACAATGGAGCTTGCCTCGCCAATGCTGAGGGATGCTTTAAAAGTAATGCAGATAAAACACAAAGGGAGGGTGCTTTTTGAGGAAAATGATATCCAAAATACTTTAGCCCTTTGGCAAGGTAAAAAATATGGAGAGAGAATGGAGCTTTTCGAAAATTGCAGTTTGATTATGCAAGATGCTGGACATATTTTGGGTTCAGCTATTATAAATGTTTCTTGTGGGGCAGGGGAAGAAAAAAGAATGATAGCTTTTACGGGAGACTTGGGCAATTCTCCGTCACCACTTTTGCCAGATACCGAGTCCCCAAAAGGGGTTGATTATATTGTGATGGAAAGTGTTTATGGCAATAGAAATCATGAAAGCAAAGAGGAAAGAAGAAAAAAATTAAAAGAAGTGATTTTAAACGGTATAAAAAAAGGTGGCACTATGGTCATACCGGCCTTTTCCATTGAAAGAACTCAGGTCCTGCTTTATGAAATAAATAATATGATTGAGGATAAGGAAATCCCGCAGATTCCGGTTTTTGTAGACTCTCCTTTGGCTCTAAAAGTGACCGATATTTATAAAAAATATCAAAAAGATTTTAAGGCATCGATTCAGCAAGAAATAAAAAGTGGAGATGATATTTTTGATTTTCCGGGGTTGCATATTGTGGGAAGAGCTTCAGAATCAGCAGAAATAGAAAAAATAGCAGGGGCCAAAATAATATTGGCCGGTTCAGGTATGTCTGAAGGGGGACGGGTGGTCAGTCACGAAGCTCGTTTTTTGCCAGATCCAAACGCCACTATTATTTTGGTTGGCTATCAATCAGTAGGCTCTTTGGGCAGAGCAATTGCCGATGGAGTTAAAGAAGTTTTTATTGATACGGATGGTAATGCTAAAAATGGTAAAGAGAAAGTAAAAGTACGGGCGACAATAGAAAATATTACCGGCTATTCTTCGCATAAAGATTCTGAGCATTTGTTGGAGTTTGTCGAGAAAGTTAATGAAAATAACGCCCCCCAGCCCCCTCTTATATTAAGAGGGGGAGAGGAAAAAAAAGGATTGAAGAGGGTTTTTGTCATAATGGGCGAACCAAAGTCCTCCCTTTTCCTCACCCAACGCATCCGCGATTATTTAGATGTAGATGCGGTTTATCCGGAGGAGGGGAAGGAGTATGATTTAAATTAGTTTTTATCTAGCAAACTCTATAGTTCTTGATTCTCTTATCACAACCACGCGGATTTCACCTGGATATTTTAGTTCGTTTTCGATGCGAACAGCAATGTCACGAGCAATATTTTTAGCTTCTAAATCATTGACTTGAGATGGGGTAACAAATATACGAAGTTCTCTCCCTGCTTGTAGAGCATAAGCTTTTTCTACACCGCTAACGGAAATGGCAATGGCCTCAAGTTCACCGAGACGCTTCAAATAATTTTCCACACTGTCTCTTCTGGCTCCCGGCCTTGCACCGGAGATAGCGTCAGCTGATTGAACGATGTAAGACTCTAAAGTGGAATATGGATATTCGCCGTGATGAGACTCCATAGCTCTGATTATTTTTTCATCCGCGCCAAATTTTTGTAAAATGCGACGACCGATATCAACATGAGTACCAGCAATTTCATGGTCTACCGCTTTGCCTATGTCGTGAAGGAGGGCTCCGGCTTTGGCGATGGCGACATTGGCGCCTATCTCGGTGGCGAGCATCCCGGCAATGTGAGACATTTCAATTGAATGTTGCAAAACATTTTGACCATAAGAGGTTCGGAAATGTAACCTGCCTAAGATGGAAATAATTCTTGGGTCAAGATTAAAAACGCCACATTCGTAAGCGGCCGCTTCACCCTTTTCTTTGATTATTTTATTTATTTCTTGTTTGGCTTTTTCCACCATTTCCTCAATTTTGGCCGGCTGAATACGGCCATCCTGGATGAGGTTTTCTAAAGCAACTCTAGCTACTTGGCGGCGAACCGAATCGTAGGAAGAGATGGTAATAAGGCCGGGGGTATCATCAACTATAATTTCCACACCAGAAACTCTTTCAAAAGCCTTAATATTTCTGCCTTCTTTACCAATAATTTTACCTTTTATTTCATCTGAAGGAATAGCCACGGAAGTAGAAAAGACTTCTGAAGAAACCGAATTAGCCAATCTTTGAATTGAAGTGGTTAATATTTCCTTGGCCTTTGCTTCTATCTTTTCAGCACCGCCATTTTCCAATTTTTGCAGTCTGATTGTGATATCCTCTTCAGATTTTTTCTCAATTTCCTTGATTAAGGATTCTTTGGCTTCTTCCTCCGTCATTTTTGACACTTTTTGAAGTTCTTCGTATCTTTGTTTTTCTAATGTTTCCGCTTTTTCTCTGATAGACTTTATTTCAGAGACTCTTTCTTTCACTTGTTCGATTTCTTTATCTATATCGAGTTGTCTTTTATCCAAAAATTCCTCTTTTTTAATGAGGCGATCTTCGGTTTTTTGAACTTTTTCTTCTCTTTCTTTGTACTCCTCTCTTTTTTCTTTGGCAGTTTCCTCCGCTTTAATTGTAGCCTCTTCAACAATTTTTTTGGCTTCTTCTCTGGCATGGAGCTCCATTTGCTTGATGCGAAGTTCTACCGAACCGCGCTGTCCCAATGAAATAATCCATCGCAAGAAATAACCAAAACCGACACCAACTAGAGCTGCTAGGCCCGCCAGTAGCACTGCTAATTTTAATGACATATATTTTGCTGTAATTCCGCTTTAATTTAAAGCGGCGAGAGATTTATGCTTGATTTTGTTGGAAAACAAAGACATTTTGGTTTTTGTAACTAATCCATCACCGATTATCTAACGAAATTACTATAATTTAATGTTAATGCCAGTATTATACAAAATTCAGCTCAAATATGCAAATTCTAGAGAATTTTATCTACAATACCGTATTTCTTGGCTTCGTCTGCGGTCATGAAGAAATCACGCTCAACGTCGGTGTCTATTTTAGCAAGAGTTTGGCCAGTGTTTTCAGCCAACATTTTGTTTAAGTTTTCTCTGGTTTTAAGTATGTGTTTAGCGGTGATAGCAATATCGGTGGCTTGTCCCTCAGCCCCCCCAATCGGTTGATGAATCATCACCTCGGCATTTTTTAAAATAAATCTTTTGCCTTTTGTTCCGGCCGAAAGTACTAGAGCGGCACCAGAAGCAGCAATACCGACACAATAAGTAGCCACATCCGGTTTTATAAATTTCATGGTATCTACGATGGCAAGAGTGGAAGTAACTGAACCGCCCGGGGAGTTGATATAAAGGGAAATCTCTTTTTTTGAATCCTCAGATTGCAAAAAAAGCAGCTGGGCAATAATTAGGTTAGCCATCGTGTCTTCAATTGGTCCGCCTAAAAATATAATCCTATCTTTTAAAAGTCTAGAATAAATATCATAAGCTCTCTCGCCGTTATGAGTTTTCTCAATAACAGTTGGTACTAATATTGAGTTTTGCATGTTGTTTTTCATAGGCACATACTAGCACATTATTTTCCAAAAACCTAACTCCCCAAACCTTCTGTTTTTTCCTAACTCACCCCTAGCCCCTCTCTTAAATTAAGAGAGGGGAAGCGAGCCTTCTTTACCTATTTCTTTTAATATCTTTTCCAGAACTCTATCTATATTATTTTCAACATCATTATTCCAGAACCTTACCACTTTAATATTTGAAGCTTTTAAAATTCTTTCTCTATCTTTGTCGTACAAAACTATTTCGTTTTCCTTATGCTGACTTCCATCAAGTTCAATTCCAAATCTAAATTTCGGGCAGTAAAAATCCAAAATATATGCTCCAATACTAAACTGACGATGAAATTTTAACCCTTGCAATCTTCTACCCCTAAGATATTCCCACAACTTTTTCTCCGCATCAGTCTGATTTGCCCGCAATTCTCCCCGGCGGTTTTTGAGTGATTGGTTGTTAAATTGAAATTTGTACATAAATACATTATAACCTAACTCCCTAAATCCCTCTTAATTTAAGAGGGAATTTGTTGAAGGCTTTCAGCCTTCTTTCTAATTAAAAAGAAACGAAGTTTTCCATAAAACCTCTCTTAGTTTAAGAGAGGTTTGGTGAGTTAGGTTTGGGAATTTGATGAGCTATTGTTGCTCTAGCAACTTCAAAACTTCTTGGTTGAGGAGGATGGTCGAGACATAGATGCGGGCGTTGGTTTCGGAGGCATCAGGGTAATGCTTCATAACTTCTTTAACTTCGTTTTCTAGTATTTCTTTGTTTGGTTCTATTTTTTCCGCTTCAGCAATCTTATTAAAAATAAGTTGAATTTTTGCTTTCTTTTCAGAACTTTCCCTGAAATCTTTTCTTAGTTCTTCTTCCGTCTTTTTGGCCTGAGTTAAATAATCGGCAAATTTACTACCCATTCTTTCTATGTCATTTTTCATTTGAGCCAAAGACTTGCTGATTTCACTTTCAATTAAAATTTCAGGTAATTCAATTTTGGTATTTTTAACAAGCTCCTCTATGATGGAAGCTCGAATTTTTTCTATATTTCTGATTTTCTTTTCGGCTATTATGTTTTCTTTTACTTTTTCTTTGAGCTCATCCAAATTTTTAAAATTACCAGCTTCTTTGGCAAATTCGTCATTAAGCTCTAGCAAATTTTCTTCTTTATTAAAATCAGGGTGATCATGTTTTTCCTGCTTGTCCCGCGTAGCTTCAGCGGAGTGGGACCAATCAAAATGAGCTTTGTTTTTTCTTATTTGTAAAAGCACATCGGAAACTTCTTTCTCGCTCGCTTCCGTCTCTTCCTTTTTTTCTTTGCTGGCTACCGACTGCTTGCTACTATCTGCCATCTTCTTATATTCCGGTAATTCAAATTGTGGCATTACAGCAAAGGTGGCCTTAAACTCAACTGGATTTCCAAGAGCCAATTTAGTAATGGAGATTTTGGGCTGACCGACAATATCTAATTTTTCTTGCTCTATAATTTTAGAGAAGTGCTCTCTCAATAATATGTCTGTAGCCTCTTCTAAAATCTTTGCCTCGCCCACTTTTTCAATAATGATATTTTCCGGTATGTGCCCTTTGCGAAAACCGCTAATTTCTAATGATTCACCATACAACCCGACAGCTTTTTTGCGAGCA
>JBBTQO010000009.1:66439-70303 GCA_038065655.1 Patescibacteria group bacterium
GATTTTTTCTCTGGACTGCCTGGCATCGGAGGCATTTGGTTTGGGTTAAATGTATCCATATTTTTATTGTTTACCTCGATTTTTATCGAGATGGTTACTTATAATTTTAATTAATCTTCGGCTTCAGTAGTGGTTGCAGTAGAAGAGGCGACTGTTGCGGCGGATGAATTTTTTAATTTATTGTCACCCGGTTTTAGACTTTTAACAACTTCTATTAAAGCAGCATGAGCTTCTTTGATGTCTTCTTTAGCTTTTTCCATTTGAGTTTTTGTAGTTTCAAAGTTTTTCTTAACAATTTCTTTGGTGGTGGAGGCAATTAAAGATGAAGATGCGCTACTTTCAAGGTTTATTTTAGCTACATTTGCTTTGGCAGTTGCAATCTTTGCTCTAGCTTCAACTAAAAGTTTTTCTGCTTCCTGAACATCAATTCCTGCTACTTTTATTCGAGCTATTCTGGAGTCTATTCTGTTGCCAAGAATTTCCAATCGGTTAGTGGCTGCATTATATCTTTTAATCATATTCTGAACGAATTTATTTACTCTTTCTTCTATTTTATCTACGGCGTTTTGCTTTCTTTCTTCAATAGAATTTTTTAAAGATTCTTTTTTTGCCTCTATCTCATCTCTAATAGTTTCTCTTTTTTCTTCCGTTTTAACCCCATTGCCTTCTCGGACATTGGTAGAGGTTGCTGACTCAGCAAAAGACAGATTTGGTAAAACTAATAACGATACAACAGTCAAAATTAACAATTTATTTTTCATACATTTAATTTAATTAATAAACATCAACACTGACATGCTTATTATATCACAAACAAGAAAACCAAGGGGAACCCTTAGGAAATTTTCTTCAAGGGTTCCCCTTGGTTTTTTATTCAGCTACTTCGAGTCCTTCACTCTGAGTTGATTTGATGTCTATGCGCCAACCAGTGAGTTTGGCCGCCAATCTAACGTTTTGGCCACCTTTACCGATAGCTAGAGATTGTTGGTCTTCGGAAACTACCACGTTAGCCTGATGATTTTCCTTATCTATTTCAACCGAAACTATTTTTGCTGGAGAAAGGGCATCCTCAATAAATTCAACTGGGTCCTCAGACCATTCAATGACGTCTATTTTTTCACCACCCAGTTCAGAGGTGACGGTGGCAACTCTCACTCCTCTTTGGCCAACCAAAGAACCTACCGGGTCAATATAATTGTCGCTTGATGCCACGGCCACTTTTGATCTTGAACCTGCTTCTCGAGCGACTGATTTTATTTCAATAGTATTATTTACCAATTCGGGTACTTCGTTTTCAAAAAGTTTGATAAGGAAACGTGGGTGGGAACGAGAAAGTCGCAAAGCCACACCTTTAGGTCCATCTTCTACTCTATACAAATACGCCCTAACTCTTTCTCCCTGGCTAAATCTTTCGCCGGGAATTTGTTCTTCGTAGGGCAAAATACCGACGGCTCGGCCAACATCAATAAAAATATTACCGCGTTCAATTCTTTGAACGGTGCCACTTATCACTTCACCTTCTCGCTCGCCAAATTCTTTTAGTACAGAACTTCTTTCAGCTTCTCTTATTTTTTGCATGATCACTTGCTTAGCAGTTTGGGAGGCAATACGTCCATAATCACCCTTTGATTCCAAAGGAAATACAATTTCATCTCCGACTAACGCCCCCTTTTTAATTTTCTGGGCGTCAGGAAGTAAAATATGATGTTCTGGATTAAAAAGTACTCGATCGTCATCTTTTTCCTCCGCGTCTTCTAAAGCATCTTCTAAGGATTCTTTATCCATAAATACTTTAGAATCATCAACCACAATTTTTACTTGATGCATTTCTACTGACCCACTATTTAAATCAAAAATAGCTTTTATAATCTGACCACGTTTGCCGTATTCTTTTTTATACGCAGTAGCTAGGGCCATTTCAATAGCCTCAATTACTTTTTCTTTTGGAATACCTCGCTCTTCTTCAAGTTGGTCTAAAACTGAATTTATAACTTTTAAGTCAAACATAATATTAAATATAACTTATAATATAACTCACCCTAAGAAAGAAAAAATCCGCGGGTAAGCGGAGTGTCTATCTTTCAGTATTAAGACCATTATATACATAAAGTAATAAACAAGTCAAGCCTGCCTATCGACAGGCAGGCGTTGTTTTTAAACTCCTTTATCGTATAATTTAAAATATGGAAGAAGAAACCCCACAAAATTTAGGGCCTAAATATCCAGAAGGATATGAAAATTGGCCTCAGGAAAAGAAAGAAGATTTTCTAAGGGGCGGACAAACAGAAAATACTCCGAAAATTGCGGAGACAAAAGAAGGATCAGCTAAACTAGATGCTGTTTTAGCAGCATTGGGTACTGAAGAAGAAAAGAAAAGGGAAAAGATTCTATCTATTGCAAATATTAAAAGTGGCGCAGCATTTATGAGAGAAGTTATTCAAAAATTTTTAAATGTATCAAAATCAAGTCTACCGTTTTCTAATAATAGTCTCCCCCCAAGAAAAGGTTTTGAGCCATCGCTGGTACGTGAGTCTCAAGCTGTAGAAGTCGAAATTTCTAAACCAGATACAGCAAAAGAAGAAATAAAAGGAGGAGAAATGTTTTTTGATTCCTCAACAATGAAGTGTGAAATAAAGCCGGGCGATTCTTTGTGGGCCCTTTTAAAGGGGGCGCTTGAAAACAATGAGCAATTTAAAAGTATGATTCCCGCTCAAAAAACATATATTTTGAGTGCTATGACAAACAAAGTACTTGAAAGTCCAGAAAATTATGGGCTGGGTGGTGATGGAGTTTTGCGTGTTGGTGATAAAATAGATTTCACAAAACTTTTTGAAGATACAAAAGAAATAAAATCAATTTTTAATAAGGCAAAGGAAACCATAATTGAGGGAGGTCCTCAAGAAAAATCAATACTTATTAATAATGAAAAAATTAGTGAGTGGGTAAAGGTAAACCCAAATGAGGAGTTAACAGGTGATAAGCTCGCAGAGATTTTAAATGAAAAGCCAAAAGTTGAAGCTACGATACCAGAGGAATTTAAAGAGCCAGAAGTTCCAAAGCCGGAAATTCCTAAACCAGAAGAGGCAAAAATTAATATTGATAATAAAATAATTCCAGAAGATATGCAGGTAAAGGAAACCGCGGGGGCCGCTGTTGCTGGGGGTGTGGGGCTTGCCGCAATGAGTGTTTTGGAAAGGGGAAAGCGAAAACAAATGGAAAAGGAAATTGAAGAAGCCAAAAAGAGGCTACAAGTTTTAGAAGGGGGAAATTCTCAAGGTTCCAATTTAGAAAGGTCTTTTGCTTCTGATTCTAAACTTG
This sequence comes from Patescibacteria group bacterium, assembly GCA_038065655.1. Taxonomy (GTDB): domain Bacteria; phylum Patescibacteriota; class Minisyncoccia; order Phycocordibacterales; family WO2-35-19; genus WO2-35-19. The sequence continues at coordinate 69,758 of JBBTQO010000009.1, forward strand.
TGCAGGATAAAAATAAATTTGGTCAAGCTGTTGAAAAAGCCTTTAGAGATGAAATTAATAATGTTTACAGAGAAAGGGGTCCCTGGGGTTTTGGTGAAATAGAAGGAATAAATACAAAAAAGTGGGGAGAAATGGCAAGACTTCCGGCTAATAAGGTAGTAGAATATTATACAGGAAATTCAGCTCAATCGGGTTTACCCGCTGACATTGTGGAAAAATTATCAAATTCAAAAAAACATAATGCTTTAATGAGACAGACAGTGGGTCTGATGGAACAGGCAAATGGAGCCGTTAAACCATTTGAATATGAAAATATGGAACAATTTATAAAACGCCTTGGTGGATATGTTTTAAAAACTTATTCACAAAATCTACAGAAAGCAGCATAAAATAAAAAATAACTCCCCCAACCCCCTCTTACATTAAGAGGGGGAAGGAAATAAAAAAAGAGATGAATGATGAAATAAATAAAAAAATAGCAAAAGATTTTGGACTTGATAGTATGGATTCTCGAGAACAAGAAGAGATGATTGAAAAAATAGGCAA
>JBBTQO010000010.1:0-1469 GCA_038065655.1 Patescibacteria group bacterium
GACGCGGCGAAAGATTATCGGACAAAAGCTACTCCGGGGATAACAGGCTGGTTCCACCTAAGCGTCCAGAGCGACGGTGGAGTTCGGCACCTTAACGAATCGGGGTGCTATGCAAGTAATTGCATACAGCAATCTTATTTTGAGTTTCGCGGCTTAAAATTAAGACAGAATCGTGGCTTATAACGGTGGACTCCATGTGTTATAATATGGACAATACCGTGGGAAGTTTAACTCAAATTCAACGATCCTTAATAATCGGCTCTCTTTTGGGAGATGGTTATGTTCGGATTATGAAAGGAAGAAAAAATGCTTTTCTTGAAATTAATCATGCTTTTTCGATGAAAGAATATGTCGATTGGAAGTATGAAATGTTGAAAGATATAGTAATTTCTCCTCCAAAAATGCGAAAAGGAAATGGACACAGAGTTGCTTATAGATTTTTTACTAAGCAACATCCAGAAATTACAGAATTATTCAAACTATTTTATAAAAATGGTAAGAAAGTAATTCCTGATTTCAAATTAGATCCAATTTCTCTTGCAGTATGGTATATGGATGATGGAAGCAAATGTGGTACATCAAGTTATTATTTGAATACCCAACAGTTTAATTTGAGAGATCAAAATAAACTAATCAAGTACTTACAAAAACTTGGTATTGAATCAAGATTAAACAAAGATAAAAAATATAAGAGAATAAGAATGATAATGTCTAGTATTCCAATCTTTATAAATTTAGTTCAAGAACATATTGTTCCATCATTACAATATAAAATTTGAGGATAACCCCGTAGAGACTTGACCTTAACTGGTCGGAGTATTCGCTTAGGAAGCGAGTGCTAACACGCCACCTCCCTTAGTATTTTACGAGGGGATGAAGATATAGTCCAAACAATATATACTTGACGAGTCAAGAAAATTATTGAATAATTTAGCGATGTCGGCTCATCTTATCCCGGAGGTGGAGAAGCTTCCAAGGGTATGGCTGTTCGCCATTTAAAAAGATACGCGAGCTGGGTTCAGACCGTTCAGGAAAATAACACCCCCTTTGATTCCCCTCTTAAATTAAGAGGGGAAAGGGGAGTTAGGTCTTGGGCAATCTGAATCCTCAGAGGAAAATAAAATTTAATGTTATAAGTTTTTTCGTTTACGTAAGAGATAAAGTAGTTTGCCTCATCGGCAGATCCGCCGAAGAGGCGGAATAAGAACAATCAAATCACGGCGGTTTGCAATGAAATGCAAAAGAAGCGTGGCGATATCGACAGAATCCTAATGGGACAATGTCGAGGATTTGAGAAATCAGGTCCGTAGAGACTACAGCCATGCCGCTTGAAAAAGTGAACGCATAGTCCGATCCCGCTAGTAATAGCGGCGTTGAAAGCTCTAAGCTTTTAGCTTTAAGCTCTCAGCTACTGTTGCGTGAGACAGGTTGGTCTCCTATCTACTGCAGGCGTTGATTCTTGAGGGGAT
>JBBTQO010000011.1:0-2718 GCA_038065655.1 Patescibacteria group bacterium
TAATTTACTAATTATACAAAGAAACTTTGTGTCCAGGATTTGGGGTACCTGTCACACCACGCGCTCCGCGCGTGCGATACATTACCGATTTTGAAAATAGGTTCTAATTTGGTAAAATAAACGCACAAAATTGGATACAAAAGACCGAAATTTACTTATGTCAGAGAAAAATAAAAAAACTAAAATTATTGTAATAGTGGGACCGACCTCAAGTGGCAAAAGTGATATTGCTGTTGCTCTAGCTAAAAAATTTAAAGGCGAAATAATATCTGCTGATTCAAGACAGGTTTATAAGGGGCTCGATATTGGCACCGGCAAAATTACAAAAAAAGAAATGCGAGGTGTGCCCCACCACCTACTTGATGTTTGTTCGCCCAAGAAAAGATTTACAGCTTCTGATTTTAATAAATTAGCTCAAAAAGCAATAAAGGAAATAATTGCAAGAAAAAAAATCCCAATAATATGTGGCGGCACCGGATTTTATATTGATGCTTTACTCGGAGATAAACAAATACCAGAGGTGCCGCCAAATCCTAAACTTAGAAAAATACTGGAAAAGAAAACGGTAGAAGAACTTTTTAAAATTTTAAAAAAATTAGACCTTGTGAGAGCCTCAAATATTGATGTTAAAAATCCAAGGAGGTTGGTGCGGGCAATTGAGATATGTGAAGCAATCGGGAAAGTACCTAAATTGCAAATTCAAAATTCTAAATCCGAAATTCGAAACAAATTCAAAATTATAAAGATTGGAATTAAAATATCAAACGAAGAATTAAAAAAGAGGATAAACAAGAGAATAGATAAATGGTTTAAGATGGGACTTCTAAAAGAGGTTAAAAATTTACATAAAAATGGACTCTCGTGGAAAAGAATGGGAGAAATTGGTTTGGAATATAAAATTGTCGCTTCGTATCTTCAGAATAAAATATCAAAGGAAGAAATGATTTTGCGAATGCAAACAGAGACTTATCAATACGCCAAACGCCAAATGACATGGTTTAAACGCGACAAAAATATTGTTTGGATTCCTCCAAAAATTAATTCAGTGACAAAAGAGACTAACAAATTCTTAAAAAATGAATGATGAGTATTTTATTATTTGGCCTTTTCTAGTGAGTTAATTATTGAATCCCACGCATTTTGAAACTGCAGATATCTTCTGGTCCCAATAAAAACATACATGTCAGTAACCGTATCTCCAATAAGATTGTCAGGACGTTTAAGTATGATTCGATCAAAACCACCAAAATTATCTGTCTTAATACTCACATCGCTCCAGTCTTTGGTAAATTCTTTAATTTCTTTAACAAAGTTTTTAAAATCATCTGATTGGGTAGTCTGGTAAAATACCTTGGTACCAACATTGCTAATGTTATATAAATTTTCTGTCCCTGAAGAATAATAAACACCAATATTTAACCAGCTTTGATCTCCTTCAAAATCTTTTTCTTCATCAACAAACCGCCAACTATCGACTGAAAATTTTCCAAATATTGAACTTGTGTATATTCCACCTTTTTCGTAAACAAAACGATAATAATATTTCGTCACATAATTATTTTCACCCCTAATAATTCTAGAGCAATAATAAGACTTGGCTGACTTAAAGGATTCGTCTTGATGAATTGGGTCACTAATAATGACCTTGCATTCGTCTATTGTGCCAAGTGAAGTATACATAAATTTTACAATTTCATCGGAAACCGTGGGTTCATAATCTGGCATAATATATTTCATCCTTGTTGTTGTTTCTGCCCCAATTTGTTGACTTCTAATCTGATAATCATCTTCGTAATTCTTAATGCTAATATAAAAATATGCTTTCATCATTAAAAAAAGTGTTAAAACAGCCAGGAAAATAAAGAATACGGACTCTTTGTATGTAATATTTCGCCCCTCGTGATACGCCAATCTTATCAATACAGAGGATTTATATAGTAAAAAAATAAAACTTGGTATAGACAATATTCCCATAACTAACCAACTCTTTTCTCCATTAAGAATATCTCCTATGATAGTGCCGTGTGTTGGGATTGCGTTCAAATAAAGCATAACTACCACGGAAATAACAAATAAAATAATAAATTGAAATATTATACTTAAAATTGACTTTCTGTTGGTCGCACCTGTTGCGATCATATTTACTTCTGCTTTCTCTTCTGATTTTTTTATCCCTTCACGTATAAAATTAAATAAAAGATACAAAACCGATACCCCCATCGGCAAAATCATCATCATTATAAACTCTGCTGGATCTCTTAAATCAGAATATCGCCCATCAGTTAGTATTGTTAACAAAATAGATACTGTTGCAAATATGACGAACAAAATTAAACTGGATAACCATTTATTCATAATAAAAAAATAAACTATTAATTTATATAAAGTATACGCTTCTAAAAATCAAAAGTAAACATTAAATCCTGAATTTCAAGATTAAGGCGTCTAGGACAATTTATTTCCCAATTAATTCTTCTCTGGTCAGTTTGACTGTCCCAGTTTCATACACTCTTTTGGCGATAACTGCTTGATATTCTTCTTCCGATAGAAATTCTTTTATTGTATTTTGAACTAGTTCAACAGTTGCCTCGTCTCTAACTTTCTTTGCTTCTTCTGCCATTCCATACAAAGAAAAGGCAATATTTTTTAATCTATCTCTGTTTTGACAGGTACCCCAAATCCTGGACACAAAGTTTCTTTGTATAATTAGTAAATTAA
>JBBTQO010000012.1:0-32987 GCA_038065655.1 Patescibacteria group bacterium
GTTAGTTCCGGCAGATTCCCCCGAGCTTTTCGTGTCTCGAGGTACTCAAGAACATAAGCAAGAAAGATTATTCGTTTTCAAATACGGGACTATTACCCTCTGGGGTGCTTCTTTCCAGAAGCTTCTTCTAACGAATAATTTTGTAACTTTCCTTATGTAAACATAACGCTTACGTCTTACAACCCCCTAATTTACTTGCGTAAATTAAGGTTTGGGCTTCTCCGCTTTCGCTCGCCGCTACTTACGGAATGCTTATTAGTTTATATTCCTCCTGGTACTGAAATGTTTTACTTCCCAGGGTGTGCTTCCTGACTTACGCCAGGATCTCGTGCAAGCACGAGGGGTTTCCCCATTCGGAAATCTCCGGATCAAAGGTTGCTAGGCACCTCCCCGAAGCGTATCGCCGCCACGCCACGTCCTTCATCGCTATTTCTAGCCAAGGCATCCACCATACGCCCTTGAATTTCCCATTAGGAAATCCAAAAACCACTTACTTAATTTTTTCATTTTCATCCTGCCTTATGAGACTCTCCATCCCACTTAGCAGTTTCTGTTTCGTCCACTTCCAACAAACAAAGACCCCTCGACTCCGCTCAAAATAAACCCCTCTCAGGGAAAACTCCAAACCTCATCGTGGTAATTCGTCAGAGTGGTATTAAATTGTCAAAGTTCATCCATATGTTTTAATGTTTTAACAAAAAAACCGCTTCTCTCGAAGCGGGCTCATAACAAGCCAGAGGGTATTTTACCCTCTCTTACGCTTCGTGGTTAAACAACTTAAAAACATATGTATCCACAAGTATACACGCCCATAAAAACCTGTCAAATCCCTATTTATTTGGTATGTGGAAAGACTGTGAATAACAAAAAACTGCTCCAATTTTGTTGGAACAGTTTTTCTTTCAAACTTTATGAACTTTATGAACTTTTTATTTCTTTGAAGATATTTCTTTACCAACTCTTTCAACTACTCTGCCTGCAGCTTCTTGGCCACCAAGACCAAAAGCCAAACCTAAGCCCAAGGAAAGTGCGACTACCAATCCAGTAAAGATGGTTTGGATAAATCCAGCCGCAATACCGAGTTGAGAAAGAGCCACTAAAACGGCAAAAACCCAAATAACCCATTTGGTTACAGTGGCCAAAAAACCAGCTGAAGCAAGTTCGGCTGTCATAGCAGAAGAAAGAACTACCTTTTTCATAGCATCAGCTACAAAACCAGCTGCAATAAGAATGAGTACAGCTACGATTACTTGAGGCAAATAATTTAGAATATCTTTCAAGAATAAGGTCACTTGAGAAAGATTTAGTACATCAAAAGCGGCTACTAAAAAGACCAAAATTACAAACCAGCGGACCAAACCGCCCAAAAAATTACCGGCATTAAGATTTAGACCCCCCTTATTTAGGAAATCCTCTACTCCAGCTCGGCGCAAGGCTTCGTCAACTTTTATGGCCTTTACGACCTGAGAAACTACTCTACCAAGCAAAACTCCAATACCCCAGCCCAAAAGAACTATGATGATGGCTACTACCAGGTTTGGCACAAAGCCAATCACCCCAAGCCACAAATTTTTGAACGATAATGAGAGAACATCGCTCCAAGTTGCTATTGTCATATATTTATAAATTATTAATATTAAAAACTAGTAATTACAACATAAAATATACACCCTTTGAACCCATCTGCAATATCTGTTGGGGATATCTATCTCATCAGCAGACAGATCCAATTATTTACAAATCAAGTTTGTTTATGATTTTTTCGTGGGGGTAATCCAAAATATCGCGAATAAGTTTATCAAACATTGAGTGCCGATAATTAAATTCCGAGGTCTCAAAAACTGCATAACGAATTTCCTTGCCAATTTCTGATTCAATAGTCTTGATAATGTTGTCCAATTGACCAAGTTTTAAATTATCACCAACCACCAGCAAATCGGCCCGGCTATCGGGATCTTTTATAAAAATTCCAGAAACAATTAGAAGTTGGATTTTGCCCGCTTTAGATATTTTGTTAATTATATCTTTGTGTTTGAAGGGATTAATGTTTGAGACAAAAGATTTTATAGCTTCAATATAAGGAAATTTTTGGTCTAAGGTCCAACCGTTGGTCCTCTTGCGAAAAGTGCCAATGGTTCTGTTTTTTTGCCTTCTAACTTCTTTGATGTAAGATTTTGGTCTTATAAATCCTATTTTAAACAGATTAGCTATTTCCCTTCTGGCTATCGACTTGGATACTTTAGCTCTTTCCGATACTTGGGAACTATCAAAAGATGTTTCTGGATTAAATAAATACAGATTTATAATTTTAACCTTTGCTGACCCCCCAAATAATTTCTCAAGTATGTCCATATTAGTCGCATTCTACCTCACCCTGCCATTATTTCCAAATAGTTGACTTTATAAGTATTCGTTATATAAAACAAATGGCTCAACGAGAGATCTCACTGAGCCGTTTGTTTTTTAATTACTAGATATTAGTTATTTAAGTACCACTTTTCCTCCGGCCGCCTCAACAGCTTTTTTCAAGGCTTCAGCATCTTCTTTCTTCATATTTTCAGCAAGCACGGTTGGGGCGGCATCCACTTTGTCTTTAGCGTCTTTAAGCCCGAGAGCTAAAACTTCTTTAACTGCTTTTATAACAGCAATCTTGGTAGCACCACTATCAGTAAGCTCAACAGTAAAGGTTGATTTCTCTTCCTTCGCCTCGCCGGAGCCTGTGGCGGAGGCGGGAGCGGCCACGGCAGTAGCCAATACACTAAACTTTTCTTCAAAAACTTTAACCAATTCGTTTAATTCCAAGACCGACATTTTTTCAATTTCTTCTACTATTTTTACAAACTTAGCAGGAACTTTAACTTCGGCAGATTCTTCTTTCTTTTCTTCTGCTGTTTCAGTTTTCTCGTCTTTTTTTGTTTCGTTCATATTTTTAATTAATTTTAATTTTTCTAATTTCCCCATTAAAGTAAGGGGGATTAAGGGAGTTATTTTAATTTCATAACTCCCCCTACCCCCTCTTACCTTAAGAGGGAGAAGAAACATTACTGTTTCTTCTCAGCAACTTGTCTAAGAGCAATGACTAATCTCTGGATTGGTGAGTTTATAACGTTCACAAACATACCACGCAAAACATCTAGAGATGGAATAGAAGCAATACTGAGCATATCTTTTTGAGATTTATACTCCCCATCAAATATACCCCCAATGATTGAGACTTTACCGTCGAGCCTTTTTTGGAAGTCATAGATACTTCTGGCTGGCGCGATGATATCTTGGCCATACACCACGGCCAATTCCCCATCCAAAGCCGGAAGTTCTCCTTTGATACCGGCGCTATTTAAAACTCTTTTGAAAAGAGATTTTTTGGCGACAACGTATCCAACATCTTCACTTTTTAAAGACCTTCTTATTAAAGAAGCATCTTTCACTAATAGCTTATTGAATTGCACAAAAACCATAGATTTAGAATCTTTTACTATTTTTTCTAAACCTGTAATTATTTCTTTTTTCTTTTCTTTTGTAATAGCCATATTTTTATTCTTAATTATTTTTTCTTCTCCCTCCTCTTGTTGTAAGAGGAGGGCTGGGGAGGAGTTATAAAATTAAATAACTCACCCCTAACCCCTCTCTTATATTAAGAGAGGGGAAAAAAATTTCGACCCAGCTTAGAGCAATTTAGAATTGCTTTTGCACAGGTCTTATAATATGCCTGTGGTCTCTAAAGCCTTAGTTAGAGAATACTCTTTTTATGAAATTTGTCAACTTAGCTACAAAACTTTCTGATTTTGGTGCCTCATAAACTATATTTTCTGTGTCAGTGGCTACCTGATTTTCTTCTTTTTCATTTAATGAAATAGTTGAAAACCCATTTGCTTGCTGAAGTTTTGCCTGGGGAACAAAACCCAAGCTTTTTGCTTTTTCTTGTATAACAAGGGCTTCTTTTTTTATTACTTCAAAATTTTTAGAAATTTCTTCTAAATTTACTTCTTTAATTGGAGCAATATAAAAAACCTTTTCTCCTAAGGAATTTTTTAGAGAAGTACCAAGACTATTATCTAAACCCTTCATTTTTAAAAGACTTTTGTCTAACTTAATAGTAGATTTTGGTAAAATTATGGTGTTAGGTTGAAAAATAAAACCCTTGCCCTCATCTTCTAATTTCCAATTAAATAAATTTATTTCTGTATTACCATTATTTGAAATTTCTAAATATTCTCCCCCATCCGAAACCAAAATATCCGGTGTCCCCACCTTTACTTTCAAACGGCTAACCGAAAACATATCTCCAGCTTTAGCGCTAAGCACCACCACATAATCCCCCGAATATTTGTAGGTGTGACTGACCAAAGGCCCGACACCCACATTGCCATCTCCAAAGGACCAACTTAAATCTAGGTTGGATCCAGTAGTATTCTTTTTAACAGTTGCTTGAAACCAAATTGGACTGCCAGGGGAAGTAGTCCGGTCACTGCCAGCTAAAACTTCCAACTGGACACTTGGTGAAGAGATACGTGATACTGTACTACCGCCAGAGGATTGAGTATTTGATGATGATTCCGTATTTGCCGACAATACCTCGCCAGAAGTATTATCATTGGGTGGGTTTTGAGTCGCACCAGAAGAAATAATAATTTGCTGATTAGCATTCCATTCTTGAGCCGTATCTTTGCCTTTAGCATTTATAGTGATTGTGAAATTACCTTCGGTTGAATCTTTATATGAAAAATTTCTGTTGGTAGTATCAGCTCCTATATATTTATAACTATCAAGACTATTTCCTGTAGCAGTAAAAAATTGTCCCGTCGGAGAGGATGATTCAAATGTTAAATTTATTCTTTCGATTGTCTTTATGGGTCCACTTTCATCTTGGCTTTGGACAGTCATTTGTTTGGAAAAAGTATTTGGCAAGATAGTTAGAGGATCAATTGGAAGAATAACTATTTTAGAAGTGCCAGCAGCATAAGCAGAAGCGGCGTACATTATAAGAAGACTTATAGCCACAATCACTAAAAATCCTAAAGTAAATTTAAAAAATGTTTTATCAAAATATCTCATAAATTTATTTTATCACCATTGGTGAATTTGGGTGTTTAAGTTTAAGGATAATTATGTTTATAAGTTTGGCAAGAATAAAACCAAATACCGAAGCCAGCATTGGAATGTAAAACAAAGTAACACCATCGTATAAATAAAATAGCACGCCAGGAAGTAGTGCCCACGCAATCCACTTTCTCCTGTTTTCTGTACCAAATAGCTCAAACACAAAAGGAATTAGAAACATATAGGAAAAAGGAACCCCCGCTACAAATACAACTGCCTCTTTTGAAAGACCTAAAAATGAATTATCATATTGAGGAATAATATTGTTATAGAAAGCACCAAAATATGAGGCGGTCACTAAACATAATGTTAAAGCTAAAATAAAAAACAAAATATTTCTTCTCATAATTTTAATTATTTAATATTAACCAATTTAAATCTTCTTTTATAATATTATACGCTTGTTCGTTTATTTTTTCCTTCCTGTACAGTTTTAAATCTGTCAATAAGGCTTTTACTAAATCTTTATTTGTTTTTTTATTATCTTTATATATTTTTTCAATTTTTTGTGTAAGCTCTGTCTTTATTCCTATATTCTTTATCCACCCCAAATCGTAGGCACCGTTTATATCATTCATTAAAACTTCCAGAGTAATTTTTCTTTCTGTCTCCAATTTCTCTGGATTAGTATTATCTACAACAGTATTTAATTCTGTAATTTGATTCGACTTTGTGATGCCGGTAGTTTCTGTGGTGGTAGCAAAAGTATCAGAAATATAACTTGTTAACACCCCATATTCTCCCCCATTTCCTGTTCCCTGTACCTCTATTTTATAATTTCCATCTAGTGGATTTGAAACGGTTATATACTCATCATCTCCATTATTAAACCCTGAATAAAATGCATCTGGTATTTCATTGTATTCTCCCCCTGTTTGAAAATTTTTACCCATTTTCTTGCCATTTGGATCTGTAATAACAAAATCTATTGGAGATTGAAGTTGAATTGATAATATTTTTTCAATAAAGGCGAAATAAACCACATTCTCTGCATTTTTTCCGGTAAGAATATTAAATATTCTGGCCGATGTTTCTCTTGGTAATTGATTATGAGATGCGCCACTCCATTCTTCATTTTGAACTGAACCACCTAATGTTGACCCAAAAGTTGTTACGGTTCCATCTCCACTCCCCCTTTCTAACCCACGATCAACTGTTTCTCCGTCAAAGCCATCTGGCTTACCACTTACCCAAATAGAATCTGAACCAGCGACTACCCTTATTTTTTCAATAGTATTATTGCCACTATTCCCAATAATGTTTGTTATTTTAACCCCAGAATTTAATAGTTTATAAATATCGTTATTTAAATATTCAAGAAATGTATTTTTAGGGTAATTGTTTGGATATATTCTTAAAATTCCTGCATCTTTATCTTTTAAATAATTAAAAGTTGGTAACAATTCCTGAACTGATTGTATTGGGTGATTGTGAATATAGTCAAAAATACTTAGATGCCCATTTTGGTATGCTTGAGTCTGGAAAAACAACTTTATAAGCTTATCCGTTGTTCCTCCTGGCGGAAATTCTCCCCCTTCCCACTGCAAATATGCTTTTGGCGAACCTTTATGCGGTGTGCCTAAGAAAATAACTTGATCTACATCGTTTTGATATTGTCCTGATTGAATGTATTCTCTGGCGACCAAGCCGCCCATACTATGAGCGACCAAATCGACTTTATTGCAATTTATATCTGGCAAATTTAATACAAGGCAAGTTTGTTTGACCTGATTTATTTTGTCTTTAAGCAAATTGGCGGTCAAAATATTAGAATCTCGCCATTCGTAAGGAAAAGTAAAAAGGTCTTTGCCCTCCACATAACCATTTGCGATTAAGGTAGCAATCAAATCATCATAAGTATGCAAAATTGGGTCAATCAAAAGCTGACCGTTCTTTTTGGCGCTCCCCATAATCCCCGGGATAATAACAACTGGATTGGTGGTTTGAATTACTGGCTCATCACTTGGTGGCTCAGTCAGAAATGGTTTATAAATAACATTTTCACTTACAAGACTTCCGTTACCAGTTGGAGTAGAAGTTGATATATCTTTTGGACCATCAGCGCTCCCCCACCAATTATTGCGAGCGTCGATTATCTGTAATGGTTTAGTTTGCCACCACCAACCCAAATCAAGCCCACTTTGATTATTAATTCCAAAACCGACATTATCAAAATTACACTGCGATATGCTTATAGAACCACCCCTGGACCAAACACCAAAGCCATCACCAGCAAATTCTGTTTTTGAAATAATCGCGATACCCGCATCTTTGTAAATTCCAGCACCATTATTATGCCCGATAAATGAATTAAATATTGAGAGATTTGCCCCTCTGTCGTATATGACAGCCGCCACTCCAGGTAAATATTCACCATTATAATTATAACCACCATAACTGACAATTACATTATCAAAATCTGCTTTTGACGTACCCTCTAAATAAATCGCATTCCAATTTTTGGGAGCAGGTATTGAGGTATTATCATCTCCATTTGTATCACCCCCAACACTATCATCTTTAAGGGAGGTAATATAAATTTTATTTTCTGGTGTACCTTTGGCAATTAAATTTCCACCTTGGACATATATGGCCCCCGAAGAATAATAGTCACTCATTTTTAATATTGTCCCCGGTTCCAAAGTTAAAGTTTTGCCGTTGTTTATGGTCAAACTTTGTATAATATATGGCAAATCCTCACCGGTAAAAGTTGTGTCTTCTGAAATGACTCCGCTCATTTCAAATCCTTTGTTAGTTTGGTCTTCGCTTACATTACCACTATGTATAAAATTTTTTGAGACGGAAATGTACGCGGTCCTTCTGTTATTAGAAAAAGTGTTGTTTGTTAGAGTAAGCGACTCTGAGCCTGAAGCGTAAATTCCATATCCGGCACCATACCCATTATTATTTTTTATAATATTATTAGAAATTTTCGCTGATCCTGATTCAATATTTATTCCATTAGCACTGTTATCAATAACGGAATCGCCCACAGAGAGCGTTCCGCTTTTGTTATAAACCGCATAACCTCCTCTATAAGGACCAATCACCCAATCAAATAAGTCCTTATAATTATTTATAATATTTGAATGCTGAATATCAACAATTCCACCGTCATTTTCAATTCCTACAAGATGCCCATAATCATAAGCATAGGGCCCACCATTCCCGGCATATGAAAGATTAATATAATCAAAACTTCCCGTAGACCCTGATTTAAAATACAAACCTTGCCAACTGCCCGGTGTTCCGGTACTTTCCCCATCACTATTTGTATCACCGCCCACACTATCATCACTCCAAGAGGTGAAGTAAATTGGTGCTTCACTTGTACCATGAGCCACAATATTTCCTAAAATACCAAGCCCCAACATGCCAGTAATTTTAGATTTTACTATGGTACCCGGTTCAATAGTTAAAGTTGCCCCCGCAGACACAGAAAAACTACTGTCAATTATGTAAACACCGCCAGATGGCGACCATGTTGTATCAGAGGAAATTGAGCCAGAAACAATAGTGTCAGCCAAAGCAAAACTCGGTAAACTAAAAAAAACAAACAACAAAATCAGAAAAATCTCTCGCCTCATTTTAATAAAAAATTTATAACCCCATATTATCACGCCAACCACAAACTCCTTGTGGATAACTTTTCCCAAACAAAAAATCCCCGAAAGGGGATTTTTTGCGAGTATCACAAGTGCTCTTAAGTCTTTAGGATTAAGGGAAGCTTACATCAGCTGTTCTCCAATCGGTTTCGCCAGACATAAAGGTTGAGTAGGAAGCGGCGCCACTTGCGGCGTAAGTCCAATTCAATTTAGCTATATCAAGTGAGTAAAGTCCAGTTGTAAGCACACCACCTGTGCTGTCGCGGCCTTCAATTCTGAAGACTACAGGCACTGTAACTTCACTTCCTTCAGCCAACTGACAACCATTGGTATAACCAGTAGCGGTACAAGTAGATGGGAAAGTAATTGAAGTTGATGTAGAAACACTTCCTACATTGGTTACAGCCACTCCGTTTCTGTAAATACCAAATCCTGTGGTGCTTGATACAAGCGGACTGGTAGTTGACTGGTTAGTACCAAACTCCAATGCGCCTCCCAACGCTTTAATCTTGATATTAAAGGTTGCTGTAAGGGTAGAGGTTGATACGTTTGTAGTTGTACCAGCCTTCTGAGGAGCATCATTTGTAACTATACTCTTGGATACAAGAGTAAATTCAGGACCAATATTCAAGACACCGATTGCATTACCGGTAGCCGTACCGCTGTCTGTCACTGAATCACCTTTTGAGTTTTCATCGGTAATACCAGTTGAAGAAGCGGCGCCTGTGAAGTTGGCAATAGTGGTGTTAGCGTCTCGGATGTTGACCTTCATTGTAAAGGTCTTGGTAACATCCTTAGCAATAATGTAGTTAAGGTCGCTGAACACTACGCCACCCAAAGCATTTGCGGTTGCATTGGCAATCTCTGTTGAACCGTCATAGAGGTATACAGTAGTTGAAGCAGTAGCTGCTCCTGAACCTGTCTTGGTAACACCAAGGGTCCAATCAGTAATCTTGACACTGTCTTTCTCTGCTTTTACGTCAAAGACTAAAACAGAAAGTTTGTCACATTCGTTTTCACCTGAGCCTCCAGTACAAACAACATTAGCTTTCTTAGGGGTTGAAGTGTTTAGAGACAAAGTCAATGTAGCTGATTCTGCCAGAGTAGCGGAAACAGTTGGAGTAGCGGCGATAGCAGTAGTACCAGAGTATATATCAATACCAGCTCCGTCAACCGCGCGAACACCACTTGCGGCCACTGCGATTGTGTAGGTCTTGGTTGTGGTGTTGTAGTCACTAGAATCAATAGCTGAATGAAGATCGGCTTTGATTAAGTAAGTCTTGGACTCGCCTTTTGGAATAACCGAGTTGAAACCAGAAATGGTTACAAAGTAATCACTGCCATCCTTGATAACGTTTGAGGAATTAAGGTCAATTGAAGCGAGAACATTTCCCCCTTCGGTCACATACAATTTCTTGTATATGGCATTGTAGAACTTGGTGTCAGAGTTTCCTGTGACCTGGTCCAAGTCAAACTTCATTCTTTGAACAGCCACATCAGAACCAGAAGATGTTATCTTGATTCCCAAAAGAGGAGCCTTCTCATCTCCTTCGTAAACTGTTGATACAGTGCCCGCGCTTGATTCAACGGCGGCAATGGTGCCTTCAGCTCCAGGAGTAGTGATACCGGTTGAGCCTGGAACGGTTGTGCCAGGAGTTACCGGAACGACTGCCACGGCGTTTACTTTAGCTCTGGTGATAGGACCGAAGTAACCAACGGCTGGAGTAATTCCAACTGAAGTTTGGTATACAGCTACAGCGGCTTTGGTCAAGTTACCAAAGTAACCATAAGCAACACCGGCAGGCATAGTAAGGAGTCCCTTACCTACGAGCCACTGTTGTAAAGCAGTAACTCCTGGACCTTTTGAACCAACTGTTAAGTCAGTAGAAAAAGTTGTGGAAGCACCTTCAGTAGTTGCACCACCGGCGATTTGCGCTTGAAGCTGAGCGATCATAGCAAGTAAGCTATTGATCTGAGCTGTAAGTTCAGCAGTAGTTTGAGCGGAGACAGGAACTGCCACCAAACTCAAAACCATTGTGAAGGCCACAGCACTTGCGAACAATTTTGATTTTAATTTCATAAATTTGAATCTATCTAAAACTTCACTTTTATTTTAATTTTTTATGAAGTGTTTAAATAGTTATTAAGCAAACTTTTTAATCTTGTGAATAAAAAACTTACTTAAACTAATAAATAATACTAATAAATAATAAATTTCAACTAACTCCATAGCTTCTGTAATCGACAAGAAACCACGGATTTAGCAACAAAGGAATTTTACCGCCTAAATCCAACAGATGCAAAAGCAATATGTGGATAAAGGTGTTGATATCAAGTATTGCATATTTGGTAAATGAAGGCAAGGGAAATCAAGGATGACCCCGTTAAAAAGCCAAGGGGAACCCTTTGGGGCATTTTTTTAAGGGTTCCCCTTGGCTTTTTTTCCTTACTATATAATAGAATATCTGCTCCACCTTCTCTCCCCTATTTTTCTTATTTTATTCTCATTTATAAGTTGAATAAGCTCTCTTTGGACTGTTTTCTCACTACAGCCAGTGATATTTGGCACTATGTCTTTTATACTAACATCATTATGTCCTTTAATAAAATCAAGAATTGTGTTTTTTCTAGTGTCCTTTCTCTTGTGTCCGTTTCCATTTTTGGCTCCTGAAATACTTCTAAAAGAATTAGTATCGGGTGCTTTTTCTGAAGAATATAATTTTTTAAAATCATCTTCAATACCTACAACATTTGATTCCGTAAATATGTTTTTTACAGAGGTGTTTTTGTCCTCATTAAATCTATCGGAAAACATAACGAGTTCAGAAATAAAGGATTTAAATTCTTCTTTAATAACCCGCCCATTCATTTCAGATATAAGACCAGAGATAGCTGCTATATCAAGCATAGAAATAAGTTCCAGAGAATTCTTTTCAATGTCTTTTAATAAATTTTTTGCTTGATTAAAATTTATGTCTTTTAAATTAACAGACATAGAAACAAGGTCAAGAGACAATTTTTTCATTTTTGTCCTCAATTCATCATTTTGGTCAATAACATTAGAAATCAAAAAAACAGCTGCAGCTAAGCGGTATGATTTGTTGTAGATATCCATAAAACTATTATTTTGAGATGTTATTTCATTCATATGAGACATATTATTTAAATGTTATTGTCTTATATATTTTATATGTCTTTTATATTATATACTATAGGACTTTAAAAGTCAATAGGCGACTTTTATGACCTTTTTATAAAGGTATTATGTCCTTTATGGGAAGTCAAGGAAGGAAAATTTGAGGATGACCCTTTGGGGCAGAATCTTCAAGGGTCATCCTCTGGAAAAAATCTATGGTTCCCCTCTCCTCATACAAGGAGAGGAGTGAGGGGTGAGGTAGATATTTTTTTATGTTATTATTTAGGTATGACAAGAAGGAAAAATAAGAAAGAAAACAAGGACCTAGAACCAAAATTAAGAAGATTAAAAAATGAAACTGTCTCCTGGATTTTTGCAGTATCGTTTTTTGTTTTGTTTATTATTTTTATACTGGCACCTTTTAATATGGCCGGAAATGTAGGCAATAAAATATACGGGAGTTTAAAAGTTTTGTTTGGATTAGGATATTTTCTACTACCATTACTGTCCTTCCTTCTTTCAATCTCCTTCGCCAAATCGGTTAAGCATTCTTTTGGCGCTACTCGAGCCTTCGGGTCTGGTCTTTTCTTTTTGTCTTCCCTCGCCCTCCTAGATTTAACTTTTTTAAACAAAGGAGGACTAGTTGGAAATTTATTACACAAACCCTTAGTAAAATTATTTGATGCCTACGCCACCTCTGTCATTTTGGCTGCTCTTATTATTATTAGCATTTTAATAATATTTGATGCCGCCATAAATTTTTCTTCAATATTAAATATATTCAGAAAAAATAAAGGGGGAGAAGAAGAAACAGGAAAAGAAGCAAAAATATTGAATAGCAATGAACTAACCAAAGACTACCAAGAGAAAGCCCCTATCATAGCGCCCCAAGTGGTAAGCAGGCCAAGTGTCTTTCAATCAGAAGAAGGGGGTGATTTCAGAATTCAAAAAAATATTGCTTTCAAACCTTTTATTCCTCCCCCACTTTCACTTTTAGAGAGAGACAAGGGCAAGCCTGAAGTTGGCGACATTAAAGCAAATTCAAATATTATAAAAAGAACTTTACAAAACTTCGGCATTATTGTTGATATGGACGAAATATCTATTGGCCCATCGGTAACCAGGTACGCTTTAAAACCAGCTGAAGGAGTCAAACTTTCTAGAATATTAGGACTGCAAAATAATTTGGAGTTAGCTTTAGCCGCTCATCCAGTCCGTATTGAAGCCCCCATTCCCGGCAAATCTTTGGTGGGTATTGAAATCCCAAATTCAACTAAAACTTTAGTAGGACTCGGCTCTCTTTTGTCTCAAAATGAATATGTCGATTCTACAAAATCTTTAATGGTGGCTTTAGGTAAAAGTATTTCTGGGGCTTCCATTTTTGCCAATTTAGGAAAAATGCCTCACCTTCTTATCGCTGGGGCTACCGGTAGCGGAAAATCAGTGACTATTCATGTCATTATAAATTCTTTATTATTTCGCAATTCACCCGAAAATTTGAAATTTATAATGATTGACCCCAAAAGAGTGGAGCTCACCCAATATAATAAGATACCTCATCTTTTGACTCCAGTTATTACCGACGCCAAAAAAGTTATTATGTCGTTGAAATGGGCCGCTAAAGAAATGGACCGCCGCTATGACATATTGGAGACAAACAAAGTTAGAGATGTTGAGTCATATCATAAAAACATTCTTTCACCGGCCCTTGAGAAATTTAGAAAGGACCTGCCTGCGCAAGCAGGCAAAACAGGAGAGGTGCCTGAGCTTATGCCTTACATTGTGATTGTCATAGATGAACTGGCGGACATTATGCAAGCTTACCCAAGAGAGTTGGAATCGGCTGTTATTCGTCTAGCCCAAATGAGCCGAGCAGTAGGTATTCATCTTATTCTATCAACCCAAAGACCGAGCGTTAATGTTATTACCGGATTAATCAAGGCCAACATCCCCGCTCGTATCGCTTTGCAAGTGGCTTCTCAATTTGATTCCAGGACCATCCTTGATTCAGCTGGAGCGGAAAAATTGTTGGGTGCTGGTGATATGCTTTATATTTCGGGAGAAATGTCTAAACCAATAAGACTCCAATCCCCTTTCATATCTGAAACAGAAGTTAAAAAAGTCGTTGAATATTTAGTCAAAAATTCTGAAGATGACATACCAACAGATATCAATATGGAAGCAAACCAAACTAAAAATGTCCTCTTTGAATCTCTAAGTAGAGGCGGTGGTGAGGAAGATGACCTTTATGAGGAAGCAAGAGAAGTAGTTATTCAGGCCGGCAAGGCTTCCACTTCTTATTTGCAAAGAAAATTGCGAGTTGGTTATGCCAGAGCGGCTAGACTGATGGATATATTAGAAGAAAATGGGGTTATTGGTCCGGGTGATGGGGCCAAACCAAGAGATGTTCTTATAAAACCGGAAGGTGGCTTCATAACAGATTCAGAATCAGAAAATGAACCAATATAAATTTGAAAGCGGTTTTAATATAAAATTTTTTGTGATCACTGTCTCTGTTTTGTTGCTTATATCTTATGGTATTTTTAATGCCCGTAATTTGATAATCGGCCCGACCATAGAAATATTTAGTCCGGCAGATAATTTAGAAACATCTGAAAACATCTTGACCATTAAAGGTAAAGCCACAAACATATCTTTTTTGAGTTTAAACGAGCGACCGATATTTGTTAACACCGAAGGCTTATTTGAAGAAAAATTGCTGCTTTCCCCGGGGTCTAATATAATAGAAATTAAAGCTAAAGACCGTTTTAAAAAAGAGATTTTAAAAACCCTTAAAATATATTACAAGCAAAATTAAAAATATGGCAAAAAAAGAAAAAAAAGAAGCGAGAAGCACTGATTCCGGAATCCAAGATGCACTCAGAGAAATCAAAACTAAGTTTGGAGACGACTCCATAATGATGCTCGGTGATAAACCCCACGTAGATGTCAACACTATTCCTACCGGTTCTATTGGGCTAGATGCCGCTCTTGGTGTCGGCGGAGTCCCCCGAGGCAGAATCATAGAAATATTCGGCCCAGAATCGTCTGGCAAAACAACTTTGGCTTTGCATATTATTGCCGAAGCTCAAAAATTAAATGGCATTTGCGCTTTTATAGATGCCGAACACGCCATGGATCCAGAATATTCTCAAAGATTGGGAGTCAAAATAGACCAGTTACTTATTTCCCAACCAGATAACGGTGAGCAAGCCCTTGATATAGTAGACTCCTTGGTGCGTTCTGGCAAAATTGATGTCATCGTTATCGACTCAGTAGCAGCCCTGACTCCTAAAGACGAGATTGAGGGTGACATGGGAGCGTACCATGTCGGCAAACAAGCCCGTTTGATGTCTCAGGCTTTACGCAAACTCACTGCTATTGTAGCCAAATCCAAAACCGTAGTAATTTTTATAAACCAAATCAGAATGCAAATCGGTGTTATGTTTGGCAATCCAGAAACTACTCCGGGAGGCAAAGCTTTAAAATTTTATACCTCGGTTCGTTTGGATATCCGTCGCATCGCCCAAATAAAAAAGGGTGATGAAATAATGGGTGGCCGCGTCAGAGTGAAGGTGGTTAAAAACAAAGTAGCTGCTCCTTTCAGACAAACAGAATTTGATCTGATGTATAACGAAGGCATATCCAAAGAGGGGGAAATTATTGCTCTCGGCGAAAAATTTGGAATCATCTCAAAATCAGGAGCTTCCTATAAATATGGAGATACCTCCCTCGCCCGCGGTTATGATGCTACTCGGCAAGTATTAAAAGAAGACAAAAAACTGTCAGAAGAAATACTGAAAAAAATTCGCGAACAACTCAAAAACAACAGTGCCCCAGTGATTGTCAAAAGCAGTAGCGACGACACCGAAAGCGAATAAGAATTGATTTATAATCTATTTTTATATATAATTTTGGTTATGAAAAAAATAACTTTACAAAATATTGTTTGGAAAGAAGGTAGAAACTTCGTGGCTCAGTGTATATCTCCAGATGTATCTAGTTTTGGCAAAACCAAAAAAGAAGCATTGAATAATTTAAAAGAGGCACTTGAACTTTATTTTGAAGATGCTTCCAAAAGTTCTTTCACTCCTGTAAAATTTGCACAAATAGAAAAACAGACTTTTTGTTATGCCTAGGTTATATTCTTCTCGTAATATTATTTCAGTTTTAGAAAAGAATGATTTCTATTTTGTATCTCAAAGAGGCAGTCATGTAAAAATGCGAAAAGGAAAATGGACTGTTATTGTCCCAGCAAATAGACGTGTAATACCATTTGGTACTTTTAATTCAATCTTGAGACAATCTGGACTCAATTCAGATAATTTTTTATAATTAAGTCAAGTAGATTTTGGAGCTTAAATAGGCTATATTTTGACTAATGTTTGAATACAACGAGATAACACTTGGAAAAGTAATCATATTTGATAATGAACCTTGGGAAGTAATTGCTTCTCATGTTTTTCGTAAACAACAAAGAAAGCCTGTTAACGCTACCAAACTTCGCAATTTAATTTCTGGCCGAGTGACTGAATATTCTTTTCACCAATCTGAAAAAGCTGAGGAAGCGGAAATAGAATATAAGGATATAAAATTTATTTACGCCCAAAAAGGTGAATACTGGTTCCATGAAGATGGCAACCCTGCCAAAAGATTTACTTTAAAAGAAGAGCAAATCGGATACGGCTACAAATTTTTGAAAAAAGACGCTATCGCCAAAGCCATGGTTTTTGATGAAAAAATTATTGGTATGAAATTACCTATCAAAGTAGAGCTCAAAGTAGTGGAGGCGCCACCAAATATGAAAGGCAACACCGCTCAGGGTGGCAACAAGGTAGTCAAAGTAGAAACTGGGGTCTCCGTCAACGCTCCCCTTTTCATAAATGTCGGCGATACTATCGTCATCAACACCGAAAACGGAGAATATGTATCTAGAGTTTAAAAAACAAAACAGTTCTTGAGAGAGATTCCGGAAGCTGTGAAAAGCTGAGGACAAAGAAATTTTTAGCAAAAAATTTCTGTATCGAATGAAAGAAGCTGTTTTGTTTTTTAATAGTAGTTATCTAGAGAGATAAGGCAAAAGTGCCATAAAACGAGCGCGTTTGATGGCCATAGAAAGTTTCTTTTGAAATTCTGTAGAAACTCCAGTTTTCTTTTTAGAAAGAATTCTAGCGTGTGGATTAATAAACTTTTTTAAGAGTTCTGTATCCTTGTAGTCAACATGTTTAATGCCATTTTGTTTAAAGTAGCAAGTTTGTTTATTTGTCATAAATTTTAGAATAATTAGGTTAATTAGAAATTAGAATAATTTAAAACGGAATATCTTCAGAATTGATTTCCTCTTCAGGGTATTCAATAGCTGGAGCCTCTTCTTTTTCTTTAGATTTATCTGGAGAACTCTGCTCATAAGAGCCGCCGGTAGAAGCGCCACTTTTTGGCCCAAATTGAATTCTATCTGCCACAATTTCTGTCCTGTATCTTTTAGTGCCATCTTGCGCATCCCAGCTCCTAGTTTGGATTCTGCCTTCTAGGAAAACCCCGCTGCCCTTGTGAAGATATTGCTTTATCAATTCCGCTTGCCTACCGAAGACAACAATGTTGTGATAATCAACAGACTCTTGTTTGGCTCCATTTTTATCTTTCCAAACTCTATTGGTTGCCACGCTAAATTCACACACCTGAGATCCTGAAGGTAAGGATTTTAACTCGGGGTCCCGAGTTAGATTTCCATAAATGAACGCTTTGTTTATATACATGATATTTAATTTTCAATTTATAATTTTCAATTTTCAATAACAAGTTTATCAATACTTTTATCTATTTCTTCTTCAGAAAGTTCCACCTTTTTTACTTCCTCGGTCTGAACGGGAAAATCTTTAGGAGTTACCATACTTCCTTCCTTATTATTTTCTCTTCTAAACATTGGAATTTTGGGAGTATGAATAGTATTTTCCTTAACAGTTTTAATAACCAAAAGTCTTAAAACTTCAGACAGACTTTCAATCTTGTTTTTTAAATCCAAAACTTGAGCGGGGTCCATTTCAAATTTTACCCAACCAAAATAAGCTTTGTTAAATTTTTGTCTCTTAGTATTTACACTTTTAGAAATTTCATAAGCAAGCGCCATTGATTTCGGCATTTCTTCCGAAATAATAACCCCGCCCTTTTCCTCAATTAATGATTTGATTTTTGATGAGTGAACCAAAACATCCGACTCATCAATTGTTGGCACCAAGTGATAGCCAACTTCATAAACTAAAACTTCAATTTCGTCCTTGTTTTCATTCATATTTTAACCCCAGACGGCTCCTCGCAGAGCGAGGTAGAGATGTTTTATAATAATGGTCATCTCGGACCTGAGAAGAGCAATTTAACATAATACTAATAAAAAAACAAGAAAGTACTATTTCAAGAGCCTTATCCTTATGACCTAACGCAGAAATAGTACTTTCTTGTTTTTTTATTCTCTATTAAGAAAGACTCTTTCAAAATTTTTAATAATCGCCTTATTTAAAACATTAAAATCTTCTCCTCTTATTTCAGCCATTTTTTTAATAACTTCAATCACATAAATCGGTTCATTTCTTTTCCCACGAAATGGCACCGGAGCAACCCACGGCGCATCAGTTTCAGACATTATAAAATTTTGGGGAATATATTTTATTATTTTATCGTAGTCATGAGTGAAGGTAACAACTCCCGTAAAAGACATAGTAAAACCTAAATCTAAAAATCTTTTAGCTTGTTCTATACCGCCAGCAAAAAAGTGAGAGTTGCCCCGCAATTTGCCTCTATAAACTTTGTGATAACTTTCTAAAATATCTAAGGCGTCAGTATAAGCGTCGCGAATATGAAGCATTAGTGGTTTGTCATATTTTAAAGCAAATTGAATTTGTGATTCAAAAAGTTTTTTTTGCTTGGTTTTGTCTAAAAAACCCACTTCGCTTTTCGCTTCGCTCGAGCTTCGCGGGGTAAAGTAATCTAACCCACATTCCCCTATGCCAACCACTTTGGGGCTTTTGATCAAGTTTTCAAATTCCGAAGTGTCAAAGGGCACCTTTGAAATGCCCCCGTCCCAAAAGGTGCCCTTTGACACTTCTTCCGGATGCACCCCAATACACGCCCACACATTTTCATTTTGTTCTGCAATTTCTACCGCTTTTTTTGAACTCTCTAAATCCGCTCCGATAGTTATTGCCCCCACGCCACTCTCTTTCATCCGCGCCAAAACCGCCTCTCTATCAGAATCAAAATCTTTTGAATCCAAATGACAATGTATATCTACGTATTTCATTTGATTTAGCGAAATTACCAAGTTTCGAATCTATTGATTCGCATGCCGTGTGATGCGTCCATTGGAGCACGGATAATCCTTTCTAACAAAAAGTGGAGTTTCTGGAGTATTATTTTGTTTTATGAGCTCTTTTATTTTTTCTGAAGTTTCTGGAAGTATTGGGCTGAGCATTTGTGCGACAGAATATAATCTGACAACCAAGTCATTAATCATTTTTTGTCCTTTTTCTTTATCGATTTTCACAACTTTAAAAGGCTCCGTTTCTTGTATAAATTTATCCATCGAAGTTATCTCTGACCAAATAAAATCACAAGCTTTATTTATTTCAAATTTTTCTAAGTAAGCAAAAAATTCTGGTGAAATACTTTTCTCTTGAATTTCTGGGGCTTCTGCTAAATTGTCCTGAGCCATTTTCATTACCCGACTAGTAAGGTTGCCTAAACCATTGGCCAGCTTGGCATTGTATGATTGTTTTATAAGTTCTATGGAAACAGGACTATCTTCAAACATTGAGACTTCAGCGCAAACAAAATATCTCAGAGCTTCTGCTCCATATTTTTCCACAACCTCATAAGGGTCTACCGTATTACCAATTGATTTAGACATTTTAATACCCCCCTCGCCAGTAAAAAATCCATTTATTACAATTTGATGAGAGTGAGGTAGTCCTGCTGCTAAAAGCATCGCCTGCCACATTGCTGATTGCATTCTTAGGTTATCCTTGCCACAGTATTGAGTCGGTGTTCCATTTATCCAAAATTTATTAAATAACTCACCCCCTTCCCCCCATCTTACTTTAAGAGGGGGGTTCTCTTCGATTTCCCCCTTAATGTAAGGGGGATTAAGGGGGTTATTCCCCCATCCCAAAGTCGAAATATAATTTGTTAAGGCATCAAACCAAACATACATTACTTGCTCGGAGTCATCCGGCACTGGTATACCCCATGGCATTTTGGTTTTTAACCTGGAGATAGAAAAATCTTCCAACCCTCTCTCCACAAACAATTTAATCTCATTCTGGCGGAAATCTGGTACCACAAAATCCGGCCTATTTTTATATAAATTTAAAAGCTGTTTTTGAAAAGCAGAGAATTTAAAAAAATAATTTTCCTCGTCTCTAAATTCTATTTTATTGTTTGGATGGATTGGACATTTACCGTCAACCAATTCCGAGTCGGTCTTTTCCAATTCGCAACCAACACAATATTTAATTTGGTAGGATTTTTTGTAAATAAAACCGTTATTATCACAAATTTTCCAAAACTCCTGAGCAGCTTTGATGTGATTTTTGTCTGTGGTTCGAATGAAATGCGCATCTTCTGAAATTTGAAGTAAATTTATTAATCCATGAAATTTTTTGGCCCACTCATCAACATATTCTTGCGGACTTTTATTTGCCTCCAGCGCTTTTTGATAAATCTTTTGGCCATGCTCGTCAGTACCAGTATTAAAAAACACTTCAAAACCTTGGAGTTTTTTTGTTCGTGCAATAACATCGGCCCTGACAATTTCCATAGCAAAACCAATGTGAGGATCGGAGTTTACGTAAGGTAAAGTAGTTGTTATATAAAAAGTCTTCATTCTGTTTTTTTGGACAGGCGTTCGGATTCAGCAATTTTGTTTTTTTCTACATCATTAAGAAATTCTATAAGCATAGTAGCCAGTGGTACTGAAATTAAAAGCCCCACAAAACCGGCCAATTTATAACCAATGATGAGCGCCAAAATAGATACAAGTGGTGGCACTCCAACAATTTTTCTTACCACCATTGGATAAATGAGTTGGTTTTCAAACTGTTGAATAATTATATATAAGCCAATCACTAAAACAGCACTGGTCATACCATTAGTAACTAACGCCAATGTTACCGCTGGAATAGCCGCAAGGATTGGACCGAAAATCGGTATAATTTCAAACATCCCAGCCAATACCGCGAGGAGTAATGCATTTTCTACTCTGAGCAAGGTTAATCCCAAAAACACCAACATCGCGACAATGATGGCCAAAACTATCTGCCCCTGCATCCAGAGACCTATTTTGTGTTGTGATCTTTTCCATAAACCCAAAACGTATTTCTCATTTTTGGCTGGCGTAACAATTCTTAAGAAATTGGAAACCCCGTCTGATTCAACTGACAAATAAAATGACAAAACTATCACCAAAAGAAAACTTAATACGCCACCAAAAATGGTACTGGCAGTAGAGAAAAAACCGTTAGATAAACTAGATATAGTAGTGCTAATTTGTTCCACTATTTGAGCCAGTGAAAAGTTTTTAGAAAAACCCTCAACGGCAGAATTGGGAGATAAAAACTTAGCATCTTGCAAAGGATTCCAAACCTGAAGTTCTCCTAAATACCCCGGTAAACTAGAAAGTAAATCAGCCGATTGATTTAAAAGGGGCAAAAATAGAAAATAAAATGTCCCAACCAAAACCATAACTGCTGCTGAATACATAAAAAGAACTGAGAGAATTCTTGGCACTCGATGGCGTAAAAACCATTGGGTTCCTGGCTCTATTGCCGAAGCGATAATAATAGCCAACAAAACTACCAACAATATATCGCGCAAATAATAAAAAGAAGCCGCAATCAATACAATCAATATTGCTTTTATGATTGTCCCCGAACTCACTTGAATTATTTTGTTACTTCTACCAATTATCATAATTTATATTATACCATTTTTTTATAAACTACATTAAATCTTTCAGAGATATTAATCTTTTATATTTTCCTTTTGCGAATTCTCTTTTGCTTTGAATAATTGATTTGTAGAGTTTTTCGTCTTCCCATACCCTTAAAGCGTCGCGAAATAATTCACTGGCGGAAGCGTAATTATTTTCCTTCATTAATTTAAGAAATTTTTTCTTTAAGATACTCAACTAAATCTTTTTCTGAGACTCTTTCTTGTTTACCAGTATCACGACCACGAACCGTCACCCCAGCATCCTTCTCTAAAGTATCAAAATCAACAGTGACACAATATGGAGTACCGATTTCATCTTGTCTTCGATATCTCTTACCAATATTACCATTGTCGTCAAATTCAACAGCTCCAAATTCTTTTTTAAGAGTTTTATAAATCCCCCTAGCCTTCTCTACCAATTGTGGTTTGTTTTTGAGAAGAGGAAAGACCGCCACTTTAACGGGTGCCAACTGTGGTTTGAGAGATAAAAATACTCTCTTTTCTCCTCCCAATTCGTCCTCCATATAAGCGTTATCTAAAACCGCAACAAACAATCTCCCAAGCCCCATTGAAGTTTCTAGAATCCAAGGAATGTATTTTTCTCCCGTTTCTTGATCAATATAATTAAGATCTGTTCCAGAAAACTTCATGTGCTGTGTTAGATCATAATCAGTCCTGTCATGAATTCCTTCAAGTTCATCAAAGCCCCATGGGAATTTATATTCAACATCCCATGCATCTTTAGCATAAAAAACTAGGTTTTCATGTTGTTTAAATTTTAGGTTTTCCTCTCTTATGCCAAGCGACAAAAACCAATTCCAGCGATCTTTTTTGATGTTTTCATAAGCTTCTTTGTTTTCATTTGGCCTTATGAAAAGTTGTGTATCAGCCTGCTCAAATTCGCGAACTCTAAAAAGAAAGTTGCGAGGAGATATTTCGTTACGAAAAGCCTTACCTATCTGTGCGACGCCAAAAGGAATTTTGGGATGCATTGAATCAACAATGTTTTTGTAATCAAGATAAATCCCTTGGCAAGCCTCACCGGGCAAATATACCGGATCAGAACCCTCCGAAGTAAAATCGCCTAAATTACTTTTTACCAAAAGGTTAAACTTTCTAACCTTAGAAAAATCTTTGGCACCACATTTCTCACAAGCTATTTTGTCTCGATTCTCATCAAAAATTTCATTGAGCTCACCTTCGCCCATCTTTTCATCAGCATTAACACCAATCGTATTTAAAATTTTATCGACTCGAATACGCGTATTACATTTTTTACATTCCGCCAATGGATCAGAGAACCCCGTCGTGTGACCACTTGCTTCCCACACTTTCGGATGCTTAAACATCCCCACATCAAGTCCATAGTAATTGTCTTTTTGATAAACATTGGCGTTCCACCACGCACGCTTCAGATTATTAAGAAGTTCCACACCCCGTGGACCAAAATCAAAAATACCAGCCAAACCACCATAGATCTCAGAACCTTGAAATACAAATCCCCTTCTTTTACAAAGAGAGACAATTTTATCCATTTTGTTTTCTTCTTTTGCCATAAGACTATAATAACTCATTTGGATTCCCTTTTCCAGAGGATGACCCTTGAAGAATTTTGCTCCAAAGGGTTATCCTCTGAGAAGAAAACTATGGCACCACCCTATCATCCCCCATTTTAAAACTAGTATCGCTTGAAAAATTGGTAGTGACCGCCCCTGCCTTAGCCCCTATTTTCAAACCAGTTATTTTATCAACACCCGAGAGAGAGGTTTCGCCAAGTATTATTGGTGCCTGACCAATTTGACTAGAACTTGGCAGAAATTCCAATTGAAAGTAAACTTCTTTTTTAGAAGAATTAAAACCTGTATTGGGCAATAAAGAACCCACATTCCAGACAACTTCGTTAGTTATTTGATTAAATGAGAAAATTTCACTCTGAGGACTTTTTAGGTTAGTCCATTTTACATATGGTGGCAAAGTCGCCCTCACTTCCACATTACTGACTTGGTTAAATGAATTGCTAACACTCCAAATAACTGTGTAGGTAGTTGGCACATTAACTTTGGGCGGTATTAAACCAGAATTTTCAATGTTCCCCACCGCTCTCACTGTCCTTGAAGAAAGAGTAATATCAGTAGCCAAAACAATTTTTCTTGTCTCCATCATAGAAACTTGTTCCACCGAACCAGATTCTAATATTCTTTCGCCTCTAACTGTTATAGTAATTTCCACCTCTGGTTTTGCTCCTTTGGCTATATTTGTATATAAAAGTGGCGACAAACGAAAAGATAGTTCTTTTTGGGAACCTGGATCCATATCGGAAAATTCTGAAACAGATCTTTTGTCCCATAAAATAGTATTGTTGAATGATTGGAAGAAACCGCCATTACCGGCAACAACACTAGCTTGATTAAAAGCTCCACCTTTAAAAGAAGCCTCGGCGGAAACATTAAATAATCTGGAGGGCAAATTATTTCTAACAACAAATTCTGCATTGACTTGTGAACCACCTTGACTAACAAAATCTTTATTACTTCCTTCTATATAAACATCCAGACCAATAAAAGATTTCTTTACCAAAATTGATTCTGTGAGTTCCGAAAATGGCACGGCAATAATCCTTTCATCATTTTCACTGGCCGTTCCTACACTTATCTTAAAAACTTTTTCTTCATTATCTTGACCAATGATACTTCCTTTTATTGAAATGTTTTTCTTTTCTCCGGGATCTAGACTAGAAAATTTCCAAACATTATCTTCATAAAAAGCGTCTGGAGAAGCGCTTTTAAAAACAAACCCAAACGGATATTCTACCCTAACTAAAAAATTGCTGATCTTGTCTTTAGAATTTGAGGCCACCTCCATATTAAACGATATGTCCTGATTTGAATTAACTTCTTTGGGGTAAGTCGGGGTAATTATTACCGGCGCAGAACTGATGGATACCTCGTAAGTCTTCTCTTTGTAAAAAAGAGCGCTCGAATTTTCCACTCTGTATTCTAATGATATTTTTATTTCTTTAATACTTTCTTTTTCGCCAAAAAATATTACTTTAATATTTTGATTGAAATTTTCACCAGATTTAATTTTACCCAGAGCAAATCTGTCATTGTTAATTTCTTTTGAAATATCAACGGAAGATCTAGTCCCTTTTGGATATTCCACCAGCATTGATGCGTAATCAAGGTCTATATTGTTGTTATTAATTACATTTATATCAAGAGAAACCTCTTGCCCCCCGCCGACAGACACTGGTCCGACAATTTTTATATCAACATTTTTTGAGGAAACAATATTTACTCCACCTAAAAAAACAAAGGCGGCTATTCCTGAAGCCAAGATAAAAAATAAAAGAGAGAAAATAAAAACTTTCTTAACAAAAGTGTGTTTATTTCTAGCCATTTTGGATACATTAGCGGCTAATTCATCAAACCTGCCTGTTTTGGCACTTTGCCAACCTTCTTTGGTTTCGCCTATTATTGGATTTTCTTCTGGCTCATCAACTGATGGTTTAAAATCTGACCGACCAGTATCAATAATATCTGGAGCATTTCTAGAATACAGCTTTTTTTCAAGCCGATTCAACTTTTCCCTTTTTTCATCACCATATTGCATCACCCTACATTATACCACGAATTGATTTGAGAGAATAAGGACTAATCATAGATATCATGATTGCCAATTGAATAAAACTCAACAATATCTTTTTGGGCAAAAGCAAAAATGATTCTATATTTTTGCGAAACTGAGAACGCCAAAAAACCATCTAATGGGCCACTTAATTTATGGGTTTTTAATCTTTGGTCAAATGGATTTTTGCGTAAAATAATCTCTTTTTTCTCGGCAACATCTTTAATAACGGTTGATAATTTTTTATACTCTTTTATAAATCTGTTTCGATACCTTATCTCCATAAAATTATTTAAGATTTTTAAGAGAGTGTAAAACTTTATAATTTCCTTTCCTGAATTCTCTTTGTTCCCTTTTTAATTCCTCCGCTAATTTTTGTGTATTCCACATACGTAAAAGGTGTCTAAAAAATTCGCTTTTGGATGCAAAGTTCCCTTTTTTTATTTCCATATTTACATCTTTTACCATTTCAGCAGGCATTGATATATTTATTATATCTCTCATGTTTTATTTTATATTTATTATTTTAATTACAGGCCATGACAGCCTGTAACACAAAATGTTACACTATCTCAATCTGTTTTGCAAGCTTATACCCATTCCCCCACTTAAGCATCCCTAGATACGAAGCTATCGTTTTTTCTCTTTTGTCTTCTGTCTTTGCATCAATATTCCTAAACATTTTCTTTTTAGTGGCTGTTCTCAAAACTCTATGATTAGCAAAGTGCACCCAACCTAAGAAATCTACCCCCCCCCGAGGATTACCACAAGTAATCCTCAAAGAAAAAGAATTGTATGCTCTATGGCAAAAACTGCATAGAGATTTCCCGAGAGTGGAGCGGCTCGGTATAGGACAGAAAATTGAAAATTTATTTCTTTCTATTTTGGAATTAACTTTTTCTTCCACATATTTACCACTGGAGCCTAAAATATTTATGCTTGGTAAAACCATATCAAGATTGGATGTTCTTAAATTTTTTATTCAGATTGCTTGGGAGAATAAACTAATTTCAACGGAACAACACATTGCACTTTCAAATTATTTAGAAGAAATTGGCAGACAACTCGGTGGTTGGAAAAAAGGTTTAGAAACAAAACTCCCATCTAAATAGTGATGGGAGAAATACAATAGTTTCGGGACGACAATCCGATGACGGTTGTCGCCATTCCACACGTTGTCGTTCGAGAAGCGATTGACGTTGGCGTTAGGCCTCTCGTCGGAATCCAGGTTCACGTTAGCAACGAAGAACTTGTGCAACAAATCTTCCATTACACCACTCATCAAGCCATGATGAGTTGAATATTATTCGGGACATAAAAGTCCGCTAATTTATCGCACCAACTAATTATTTTTTATTTATAAAAATACACCCACTCTTTTGTAAGACCTATCCAACAAAATTCTCAAATATATTTTTATACAACTATGGTGTCAAAGCCGTGACCGTGGCACTTTGCATATATTGCAAATTTAGTATAACAGAAATCCCTCAGACCCACCCACAATTGGGAAAGAGTCTGAGGGATTAAGAATCAAAGGGTCAAAGGGTCAAGAGCTAAGACTCGAGGGCCTGCGGGACGACAAACCGACGACGGCGGCCGCCATACCACACGCCGTCGCCCGAGAAGCGACTGACGTCGGCGCGAGGCCTCTCGCCGGAATCCAGGCTCACGTCAGCAACGAAGAACTTTCCGCCCACCTTGAGCAGGAAGAAAGTGGCAAAACCTTCCTTGCGGAGCCAGTCTTTGCGGTCTTCCACAAAAGCGATGACTTGTTCCTGAGTGAGGCAGAGCCCATCTAGTTCGTGGCCGAGACTTCCGAAGATGGTCCTGAAATCGCCATCCTTAACCATCTCGTGAACCTCGACAGGAGTTTCCGGTTTCGCTTCTCCAGGGACATCCAGACCCCAGCCTGTGAAGTCTGGGTCAATGCCCCAGGTGAAGACATCAGTTGCTTGGGCGATCGTCCTCGTGCCAGTCGTGGCGCGAATGGCGACATTCCTTCCGCCGGAGATGAGCCGGATGATTGATGTGGCCACATCGGCCGTCTTCACCCAACATGGCTCTTTCCGAAGAAATTTCTTGAACTCCGCAATCCAACTGGTCCCGTCAGGACCAGCCAACTTTTCAAAAAAATCCGTAACCGCTCCGGCCACTTCAGCCAGAGCATTGGTACCGAGCACGCTAGGCATGGTCAGTTTCCTTTCTCAATGAGCACGGGTTTTGTATAGGTTTTGAACCTCCCGTAATCTACTTATATTATACACCCAAACGCAAAAAATTGCAAGTATTTTAGTGAAAAATGGCTTAAAATAACGTTTTTGTTCTCTCACCTCTCTTGTTGTAAGAGAGAGGCCACACGATAGTGAGGGAGTGAGTTATTTATGCCGTTTTGAGAGATTCGTTGATAAGTTCAATTATTTTTAACCTTCTTGGGGCAATTATTTCTAAGTCCGTAGTTGCTATCTCGGTAGAAGACATTGGTATCATAAATTCCGGATCATGCCTCATAAACCCAAGTGAATGCAAAATACGAAGAAGGGTTAGGCATTCAGCCAGTGCGATATCATGTTCTTTGGCTGTAATTAGAAAATTAAAGAAATTTAGAACGATAGAAAAGAGAGAAGAATGCGCTTCTTCTTCGGACACCAGTTTTTTTATCAAACCTAAAACATTACCAACAATTTTTAATTTAGAGGGATTTGTTCTAAAAGTTTCAAATAAATTCTTTTCAGCTCTAACACTGACCACTTTCCAACCAGTTTTGCCGTGCACCAAAGAAAATTCTCCAAAAGAAAAATCTTGAGAGCCGCCCCGTAATTTTGAATGAAGATTTCTGGCCCCTTGCACACGAGCGCTTATCAAACCGAAACTTTCGGTAAATATGTTCACTCGTCTATTACTATCTCCCTCAATTTTACTGCCGACAACAATACCTCTGGTGTGATGTTTTTGGTACATAATTAAAAGTAGTTAGTAGCAAGTAGATAGCATCTAGATAATTTTAATTTTATATTTTACTTTATCTATTTCTATTTCTTCACCTTCATTTTCAGCAAAATTAATTTTACTTACATTTGTTGGTTTTTTTATTTCTTCGGCAAAAGAATTTATAAACTCTTTTCCCGCATCATTTGTTTCTACCAAAAGCTCTATGGCGTCAGAAGGTGTCAGGTTTTTCTGTTTTCTTAATTCTTGAATAGCTCTTATCAAACCTCTGACGTTCCCCTCTTTTTGCAACTCATCTGTTATTTCAGTATCCAACTCTACTTTGTTTTCATATTTCTTGTTTTCAGAAAAAATAACCTCTTTTACATTTATCTCATCTTTAATTAAATCAACATACCCTTCTTTTTTTGAAAATTGAAAATTGAAAATTGTTAATTTCTGCAAGGGTTGTCTTACTTTTATATTAGCCGTCATTCTTTTCTCTAGCGCCAATGAAACGATTATTCTTACCCCTTCCATATTATTCAAAATCTCCTCATTTATTTTATCTACATCTGACCCTTCGACTTCGCTCAGGACAGGCCAATCGCAAAGATGCACACTCTCTGAGTCATTTTCTGCTTTTAATTTTAAATATAAGTGTTCAGCGAAAAATGGCATAAATGGCGCCATATGCTTTGCTAATTCCACGAGAACGTAGCGAGTTGTTGCCAAAGCATTATTTCTGTCTTCAGTATCTTCTGATTTAAATCTGTCTCGAGAACGTCTGATATACCAAGTGGAAAGATCATCAATAAAATCTAAAATCGGTCTAGTGGCACTATCTATTTTGTAAGAATCAAGAGAAAGAGTAATATCTTTATTCAATTCAGCAAGTCGCAACAAAATCCATCTGTCCAAAATATGACTGCTTTTAAAATTGGCAACTTCGGTAGCGGGACGATACATTTCATAAAATGAAAGCACATTTTCAAGTTTCAAAATCACTTTTTTAGAAACTTCATCTACTCCTTTTTCAGAAAAATTCAAATCCTCCGCTTTTACTGCCGAACTAGACATCAAATAATAACGCAAACTATCAGCCCCATATTTATCAATAATATACATCGGGTCTGGATAATTATTTAGACTTTTGGACATTTTGCGACCATCTTCTGCTAAAATCATACCGTTCACAATCACACTGTTATATGGACTTTTTTCAAAAAGCCCAGTACCCAAAACTAGTAAGGTATAAAACCAGCCACGAGTCTGATCCAAGCCCTCAGCAATAAAATCAGCCGGAAAAAGAAGACTATTTTTTTTCTCAAATTCTTCCTTGTTTTCAAAAGGATAGTGATGCTGGGCAAAAGACATTGACCCAGATTCAAACCAGCAGTCAAAAACTTCCGGCACTCTTTTTAGGAGAGAATTATTTTCATCTACCAATTCAACTTCATCAATAAAAGGCTGGTGCAAATCCAGCTCATAATTTTCATTATGAGGTAACGGTACAAAATCTAATTTTTTGAATTCGCTATTTTCCAAAAATGATTCACTCATACCACTTAATTTAACACAACCTTCCACATCTAAACCTTCAGCAACTGAAAACATTAACCAAGCCGGGCTTTCGTGAGTAATAATTAAAATATTTTTATTAGAAAACTTTTTTTCCAAACCATAAATAAATTCTCCAGCTCTGGCTCTGGTGTTATTATAGTTTTCGCCATTAGGCAACGGTTTCACGAAAGCCTCTTCAAGAGAAGAATAATAATTATGGTAATTTGCTATCAGCCCCAAATCAAGATCGCCATAATTATGTTCGCCAATTCTTTTGTCATATTGAATTTCTTTTTTATCCAAACCAACAACTTCAGCCACAATCTCCGCCGTTTCTCTAGTTCTGATAAACGGTGAGGAAATAATGACATCAATTTTTTCTTTTTTAAATCCTTCTGCAATTTTTTTTGTATTGGAAATACCTTTTTCTGTAAGATGGTGGGGGTGTTCGGCTTTTGAGCTTAAAATTTTATTAACATTACTATCTGCTTCTCCATGTCTCATAATAAAATATTTATTACCGGATTTTTTAATGTGTTTTTTTAATTCGTCAATGCTACCTAAAACAAAAAGTTCTTTTTTGTCATTTTCCCAGACCGGAAGAGGCGCGCCCCAATACCGCGAACGAGAAATGGCCCAATCTCTAGCCCCCTCCAACCATTTGCCAAATCGCCCTTCCCCAATTTCTTTTGGATTCCAAGCAATATTTTTGTTAATCTCAACCATTTTATCCTTAATCTCAGACACTTTAACAAACCAAGAAGTGGTCGCATAATTAAGAAGTGGTGTCTCACAACGCCAACAATGAGGATATGAGTGAATTATTTTTTCTTTTTCAAAAAGAGTGCCCGCCTTTGCTAAAAATTTTATAACTTCCACATCAGCTTTTTGGTGATCATCTTTTGGTTTAACTTTTTGTGGAGCAAAGTTAATTACTTCTTTTTTAAAAGTCCCATCAATATTTACGTGCTGAACGAAAGGTAAATTTTCAGACTTGCCTAAATTCATATCATCCTCACCAAAAGCCGGCGCGATGTGCACAATGCCGGTACCGTCAGTCGTTGTTACAAAATCACCATGATAAACCTTAAATCCATTCTGTCTATTTTCTAATTTATCATTATCATAATACGAGAATAATGGAGTATATGATTTACCCAAAAGTTTATCTCCTGAAAACTCCTCAATTATTTTATAATTTTCTTTTATAACTTTTTCTATTAAATCCTTAGCTAAAATATAAATCTGCTTTTCTTTTTCGGCTTTAACATAAATTGTATTTTTATTTATAGCCAAAGCCACATTGCCCGGAAGTGTCCAAGGAGTAGTTGTCCAAGCTAAAAAATAAGTATCTTTCTCGCCAACTACCGGAAATTTTATATAGACCGAAATATCGGTAATATCTTTGTAACCTTGATTGATTTCAAAATTGGAAAGAGTGGTTTCGCAATGCGGGCAAATGTGCATAGACTTAAAACTTTTATAAACCAATCCCTTGTCATACAAATTTTTAAAAGCCCACCAGACCGATTCGGTATAAGAAGTATCCATTGTCTTATAATCATCTTCCATATCAATCCATCGACCAGACCGGGGAATAATTTTTTTCCACTCATTCGCATAACGCATCACCGCCCTTCTCGCCGCCATATTAAATCTGCCAACCCCAAAAGTTTCTATATCTTTTTTTGATGAAAGACCCAACTCCTTTTCTACCAAATTTTCTATTGGTAGCCCGTGGCAATCCCAACCCCATTTTCTAACCACTCTCTTGCCTTTCATTGTCTGGTAACGAGGAATTACGTCTTTAATTGTTCCCGGTAAAATATGGCCATAGTGAGGCAGGCCGGTGGCAAAAGGTGGTCCATCAAAAAAAACGAAATTACCGTTTGGCGCTTCTTTTTCCAGTGATTTTTCAAAAATTTTGTTTTCTTGCCAAAATTTTAGTATTTCCTCTTCACGTTCTGCTATTTTAGACTTATTTTCTTCTGCCATAAGCTTATCTTATCAGTTTTCAGCTTTTTTTAAAAGATTTGCCACTTTTTTGTCTATATTCTGCTTCAGTGCAAACTGATTTTCATGTTTCAAAAGTCCGCTATATGAAATTAGAGAATTTGTATTTTCGCTTTCGTTCAAAGCCTTCAATACCCTTCTTTTGATGCTTGTTCTCAAAACTCTGTGGTTTGGAAAATGAACCCAGCCGAGAAAATCCAATCCCGATGCAAAAGTTTTAATAAATAATTTGTCCGGGTGCAATTGCAGTTTTAGATTTTCTTCCAAAAAGTCTGCAATTTTTGGGGTCAGCTCAAGCAAAAAATCCTTGTCCGTATTTAAAATCATGAAGTCGTCGGCATATCTTATATAATAACGAGCTTTCATAATATGCTTCATCCACTGGTCAAAGGGGTTCATATAAATATTAACTAGAAGCTGCGATGTTAGGTTGCCGAGAGGCAGACCAACTCCAACTTTGGTTGAATAAAAACTAAAAATAACTTCGGATAAAAGCCTGCTAACATTTTGATCTGGAATATATTCCGTTAATATTTCCAAAAGCATTTTTTGATTGATGGAGGCAAAAAATTTTCTTATATCACACTTCAATACCCACAATGTCTTGAAATGATTTTTTGATTCTTTATACGCAAAACTCCTAAATTTGTTTACTGCCCGATGAGTACCTTTGTCTACTCTGCATGAATATGATTCGGAAATGAAAGTTTTATCAAAAAATGGGTACAATTTTCTGTACAAAGCGTGATGCAAAAGCCTATCTCTAACACTTGCTTTGTGAATATTGCGCGGTTTGGGATCTGAAATATTAAATGCTTTGTACCCGCCATGTTTGTAAGATTTATTAGTCAAGTCATTATGAAGATCCAAAATATTTTCCATCAAATTTTTGGAAAACTCGCATACGTCTTCCCTGTTTTTCTTGCCTGGTAAAAATTCCTCCCAGGCCTTGAGTAAATTTTCAACAGAAATGATATCATGACAGGTACCCCTTTTCTTAGACATTTAATATCTTTGTATTTGTATTATATTTG
>JBBTQO010000013.1:0-52123 GCA_038065655.1 Patescibacteria group bacterium
CGACCGGCGGAAGCTATCTCCAAAACAAATGTCTATGTGAGTGCGAACCGCCGGCCACGCCACAACACATTTATATAATAACTCACCCCACCCTCTCTTACAACAAGAAAGGTTTTTAATAAACGAAAAACCGCCATTGCTGGCGGCCTTTCGCAGACATTCATTTGTGCTGAAGGTTGCCCTTTAGCACTCACATATAGAGTATAGCATATTACAAAAATAATGCAACAAAATCTTGAGGGTGACCATTTGGGGCATGGTCTTCAAGGGTCACCCTCTGGAAAAGGTCACCTTTGGCTTTTAGGGATTTCTCCCGGCTTTTATTTCATTTATATAGTATTCCCCCTTTTCTTTGAAGTCAGGATTTAATCTTATGATTTCTTCCAAAGTCTGGATGGCTTCTTGCCTTCTCCCCGCCTGCAGATAAGCCGCCGTTAAAGTAATTCTGTGTTGCAAATTTGTTGGATCAAGTTGGATTCTTCTTTGAGCTATATTTATTACTTCTTGATATTGATTGATGGCGATGAGGATTGCGATATATCTGTCGTCAAAAATAATTTTAGATTCTGGTATGCCTTGCATAAGTTCGTTTGCCAGAGACTTGTTGCCGGAAGCCAACAAAGTTAAACTGTAAACAAATTTGGCTTCTTCATAAGACGGTTCAAGTTCATAAGCAGTTTTGGCCGCCTGCACCGCTTCTGTCACTTTGCCATCCATAAGAAAATTGCTTGTGAGTTCAAAATATATTTGTTGTTTTTTAGGAGAAAGTTTTTGAGCCTCTTTCAACTGTTCAACCGCTCGTCCATACCAACCAAATCGAGAAAGGAAAGTGCCGTAGAAAATATGATAACGAGCATCGTTGGGCACTCTGGCAATATGTTTTTTAAAAGCGTTATCTACAGTATCAAACAATTTTTGCTTTAGCTCTGGAGAAGCATTTTGATTAGTGGCTACATTTATAGCAGTCTGAGATATATGTTCCAAAGCTTCAGAAAATCCCATGCCATAACCAGAAAGAGGTTTAGTATATTCTTCAATCGTGCCTATCTTGCCTTCATTATTTAAGCTCAAAACGGCCAACAAATTTTTATTTTGTTGCCATGGCAGATAAATAATAAAATACAAAATGGCTACTAAAAATATAAAAACGAAAGCTTCAATAATTGGTTTTGTTTTTTCGCTTTCAAACATGCCTTTAAGTTTAATTGAAATTTTATCCCAAAGAGCAAACTGGGTCTCCGATGCGTGAGAATGTATGTAGGCAAGAATAGTAAAGAATAAAATGTAACTGCTTATCTGATCAAAAACAAAAAGATTGTTAAAAACGTAAGCAGAGATGAGGCCGAGCATTACCGCCTTTTCATTCTTGGTCAAATTTTCTTCTTTAGATTTGAAAATATAAAAAAGTAGAGCAAAAAAGATGGAAGCGTAAGAAAGAAAACCAAGAGCTCCCCCGGCAATGAGCCAATCAAGCGGAGTGTTGTGGGCTCGGTCAAACCATGGCTCCTGATTATACATTCGAGGATCATAATATTTATTGAAAACAAAGTTAAATCCTTCCTGACCCCAACCAAAAATTGGTTTTTCAATAAAACCTTTCATAGCCATCGGCCAAACAAAATACCTGCCTTGAGTTTTAATTTCAGAAAATGAAAGAGTGGCAAATCGGCTCAAAACCGGACTATTTTTTACATAAGAAGTATTTTTAATAGCCAAAAACAGACCCACAAAAACAACCAAAACAATGACTCCAATACCCGCAATTTTCCTTATTTTCTGACCTTTTTCAGACCTCAGAGCTAAAAAGGCAAAAGTGACCAGGGCGCCGCCGAAAAGGCCTAAAATCGCCCCCCTAGTGGCCGTAAAGTAAAGTACAGTGATATTCATCAGAGTTACCACTACAAGCAATATCCTTTGCCACAACTCCTTAAACCTAAAGAAAAGCAGACCAGCAAAGAAAATGTGGAAAACCATATATATACCAAGATATGAGGCATTGCCAAGTGTCCCGTCCACTCTCACCCCACCCTGATTGATAGCGACCTTGCCAGCAATTTGAAAGAAAGAATAGACCGCCATCATAGCCGAGGCGCCAATGCTAGTAGCCAAAAGTTTGTTCCATAGACTTTGAACATTTAGCACAGAACCCATCACTACGAAATAGGCGCCAAGGTGGAGAAGGGTGATATAGCCTTCCATTCTTTCATAGTTGCTCCAAAAAGCTTTGAAAGGATTTTGAGCAAAAATATCAGCCAACCCCATCACTATCAAAAATGTAAGCACCGCTCCTAAAATCCAAGAAAACTTAGGCCTATAAGTTTCGTCCCTCACTGCCAGTATCAAATAACAAGCCAAAATTATTTCAACAATAACTCTAAAAACAAAGGCTTTGCCTGTAATAAAAGGAAAGAAAAGCGAGGAACTAACAATAAAAGGCACAAACGGTATGGCAAAAAGGCCGGCTAGGATAATGTATTTAAGCTGGTTATTGGACATATTTTTATATTAACATAAAGAAATAAATATGCTAAGGTTGTCTTATGAAAAAAGCTTTAATAACTGGTATCACCGGCCAAGATGGTTCCTATCTAGCTGAATTGCTTATCAAAAAGGGCTATGAGGTGCACGGTATCATCCGCAGAGCTTCCACTTTTAATACTTCCAGACTCAATCATCTTTATCAAGACCCCCATCAAAAAAACAAAAAACTGATAATGCATTACGGCGATTTAGCAGATGCCGAAAATATCAGAAAAATTATTTTTTCCGTTAAACCGAATGAAATATATAATATGGGCGCTCAATCGCACGTCAGAGTATCTTTTGATATTCCGGAATACACCGCCAATATCACGGCCTTAGGGACACTTCGGGTGCTTGATGCCATAAGAGATTTTGAGCAGGAATTCAATAAAAAAATTAAATTCTATCAAGCCAGTTCCAGTGAAATGTTTGGGTCTGCCCTACCGCCCCAAAATGAAGAGACTCCTTTCCATCCGCGCAGCCCGTATGGATGCGCTAAAGTTTTTGCCTTTCATATAACCAAACTTTACCGGGAAGCTTACGGCATTTTTGCTGTTAATGGAATCTTATTCAATCACGAGAGTCCCAGACGAGGAGAAACATTTGTTACCAGAAAGATAACCCAAGGCATTGCAAGAATAAAAGCCGGTTTGGACAAAAAAATATATCTGGGAAATATTTATGCCAAGCGAGATTGGGGTTATGCTCCAGAATATATGGAGGCGGTCTATAT
Source organism: Patescibacteria group bacterium (assembly GCA_038065655.1). Lineage (GTDB taxonomy): Bacteria > Patescibacteriota > Minisyncoccia > Phycocordibacterales > WO2-35-19 > WO2-35-19. The sequence goes on from JBBTQO010000013.1 coordinate 3,257, forward strand.
TATGATGCAACAGAAAAAGCCAGACGATTTTGTCATTGGTACCGGCGGGAGCCATTCCATAAAAGAATTTCTGGAAATCGCTTTCAAAGAAGCTGGACTCGGTGATTATAAGAAATATATAAATATAGATAAAAGATATTATCGCCCCACTGAAGTGGACAACTTAATTGCCGATATTTCCAAAGTCAAAAAAGTCTTGCATTGGAAGCCCAAAACCACTTTCAAAGACTTGGTTAAAATTATGGTAAAGGCGGATCTAAAAAATGAACTTAAAAAATAAAAAGATTTTAGTCACTGGCGGAGCCGGTTTTCTGGGTTCTTTTGTAGTAAAAGAATTAGTGAGAAAAGGAATTTCTCCAAAAAACATCACTATTCCAAGGTCAAAAGATTGTGACCTTCGTATTTTTAAGAATTGTCAGCAAATATTAAAAAATCATGATGTTGTGATTCATTTGGCGGCCAGAGTGGGTGGCATCGGATTAAACCGAGAGAAACCCGGTGAATTATTTTATAATAATCTAATTATGGGAGCCCAACTTATGGAAGCGGCCAAGCAAGCGGGTGTTAAAAAATTTGTCGCTATTGGTACCATTTGCGCTTATCCTAAATTTACTAAAGTCCCATTCTCTGAATCCGAGCTTTGGAACGGCTATCCGGAAGAAACCAATGCTCCCTATGGTCTAGCCAAAAAAATGCTACTCGTTCAGGCCCAAGCATATCGACAGCAGTATGGATTCAACGCCATATATCTTTTACCGGTCAACCTCTACGGCCCGGGAGACAATTTTGACCCCAAGAGTTCTCATGTAATACCAGCTCTTATCAAAAAAGTTGCCGATGCCAAAGAGGCCCAAAAAGACTATATTAATGTATGGGGCAGCGGCAAAGCTTCTAGAGAATTTTTATATGTAGAAGACGCGGCTCGGGCAATCGTCTTAGCAACAGAAAAATATGACAAGCCGGACCCCATCAATCTTGGCGCCGGCAGAGAAATTACTATCAAAAATTTGATAAAAACAATATGCACCCAGATGAATTTTAAAGGCGAGGTTCGCTGGGATAAAACCAAACCGGATGGTCAGCCGCGACGAAAACTGGATGTAAGCAGAGCCAAAAAAGAATTTGGTTTTGTTGCCAAAACCTCTTTTGAAATCGGTCTTCAAAAAACCATTGATTGGTATATCAAACAATAGAAAAAATCTCTTATTTCTGCTATTATATTTCATATTATGAAAACAGCACTAGTATGCGGGGCCGGAGGATTTATAGGTAGTCATCTTGTAAAAAAACTTAAAAAAGAGAAGTTTTGGGTTAGGGGTATAGACCTGAAGATGCCCGAGTACAGCAAAAGCTCTGCCGACGAGTTCATCGTCGGCGACTTAAGAAAACCAGAAGTGTGCCAGAAAATTTTGAATAAGTCTTTTAACGAAGTGTACCAGTTGGCAGCTGATATGGGAGGTGCTGGGTATATTTTTACTGGGGAACATGATGCGTGTGTTATGCACAATTCAGCAACAATCAACCTTAACATTGCGCACTATGGACAAAAAGCGGGAATCAAGAAAATTTTTTATTCTTCATCTGCTTGTATCTATCCAGCCGAAAACCAAACTGATCCAAATAACCCAAATTGCGCTGAAAATTCTGCCTATCCAGCTAACCCAGACAGCGAGTACGGGTGGGAAAAACTTTTTAGCGAGAGGATGTATTTATCTTTTTATAGAAATTACGGATTGCAGGTAAGAATTGCGCGCTTTCATAACATTTTTGGACCAGAGGGTACATGGAAAGGTGGTAAAGAAAAAGCTCCCGCCGCGATTTGTCGAAAAGTGGCAGAGACTCCAGAGAGCGGAGAAATAGAGATTTGGGGTGACGGCAAACAAACCAGGTCATTTCTATATATTGATGAATGTCTTAATGGCATCAGACATTTGATGGATTCCAATTTTACAGGACCTGTAAATATCGGGTCAGAAGAAATGATATCCATAAACGATCTGGCGAAAATGATTATGAAAATTGCAGATAAAAAGTTAAAGATTAAACACATAAAAGGCCCTTTGGGGGTTAGGGGCAGAAATTCAGACAACAAGCTGATTTTTGAAAAACTTGGGTGGAAACCGTCAAAACCCCTTATAGAAGGAATAAAAAAAACTTACAAATGGATAGAGGAACAAATCTGTAAATAATAGTGGAAAAAAACTCTTATTTCTGCTATTATATTTCAGATTATGGAAACAACAGTCATAAGGCCTCGTAAAACTTTTAGTCTGAAAGACATTAAAGAGCTTTGGCAATATCGTGAGCTCTTATATTTCTTTGTCTGGCGAGATTTAAAAGTGCGTTATAAACAAACCTTTGTAGGAGTAGCGTGGGCGATATTTCAACCATTTATTACCATGGTGATTTTTTCCATATTTTTTGGCTCTCTCGCCAAAATGCCATCCGATGGAGTACCCTATCCTATTTTTGTTTATGTTGGTCTTTTATTTTGGCAATTTTTTTCAACCGCTCTTTCAGACACCAGCAACACTTTAATAAGCAATCAATCCATCATAACTAAAGTCTACTTTCCTAGACTGATTTTACCTATTTCAAGTGTTATGACAAAATTCGTAGATTTTTTAATTGCCACTTTAATATTGATCGGCCTCATGTTTTATTACGGATATATGCCCCACATTTCAGGACTTTTAATTTTACCATTATTGCTTCTTATTACTTTTATGGCTTCCGTTGGGCTTGGACTTTTCCTAGCTTCTATCAACGTCAAATACAGAGATGTTAGATACGCTTTGCCATTTTTTATTCAGATTATGCTATTTCTAACTCCAGTCATTTATCCCGCTTCTATTGCCGGAAAATATTCCTTCCTCTTGGCCATCAATCCAATGACCGGAGTTATCCAAAGCGCCAGAGCTGCCATCCTTGGTACCACCCCAATCAATTGGTTACTCATAGAAATCTCATTTATAAGCACTTCAATATTGATGATATTAGGTATATATGTATTTAAGAAAACTGAAAGATATTTCGCTGATATTATTTAAATTTATGCATGATTCAAAACCCATCATTGAAATAAAAGGTATAGGGAAAAAATATAACATCACTCATCAAAGAGGTGGTTATGTTTCTTTGCGTGATGTTTTGATGAATATATTGAAATCTCCATTTTCTTTTTTAAAAACTAAAGCCAAACAAGTGGTCGGCCTTGAAAAAAAAGAAGATTTTTGGGCTCTTAAAGATGTTTCTTTTAATGTCCAAAGAGGAGAAGTGATAGGCATCATAGGATCAAATGGCGCTGGCAAATCAACCCTCCTTAAAATACTTTCTCAAATCACTCCGCCAACCGAAGGAGAAATAATTTTACGAGGTCGAGTGGGTTCCCTTCTAGAAGTGGGTACAGGCTTTCATCCAGAGCTAACGGGTAGGGAAAATATATTTTTAAATGGAGCGATTTTAGGGATGAAGAAAAAAGAAATCGCAGAAAAATTTGATGAGATAGTTGCGTTTGCTGGCATAGAAAAATTTTTGGATACGCCGGTCAAATATTATTCCAGCGGTATGTATGTTCGCTTAGCTTTCTCGGTGGCCGCTCATATGGAACCAGATATTCTAATCGTAGACGAAGTCCTCGCTGTCGGCGACGCTGAATTTCAAAAAAAATGTCTCGGTAAAATGGAAGAAGTGACTCAAAAAAATGGGAGGACAATTTTATTTGTTAGCCATAATATGGGGGCTATCCGACAATTATGCGAAAAGACAATAGTTCTAAACAAAGGGTCAATAGTAGATTTTATAGAAACAGAAAAGGCCATAGATATATATCTAAGCAAGACAAAAAGTGAAAAAATTATAATCCCCCTAAAAAACACAAACCGTGAAGAATTCAGAATAAAAAAAATAGAATTTAAAAATGATACCAATAAACCCTGGATAGTAGAATGCTTTGAAAAAATCAAAATAGAGGTTATAATGGAAATCACAGAAAATATACCCAATTTTAGGTTTGGGATTGGTATTAATTCTCTTAGTGGAGAAAGGATATCCACCGTCCATAGCGACGAAAAAACTTTAGAAAAAGGAGAATACTTGGTGTCTATTGAATTGGAAAACAGACTCGTTCCCGGCCGTTATGAATTAGGTTTAGGTGTATTAAACAGATACCAACTGCCGGGATTTAGTATATTAGAAGTTGAAAATAACAAAAACAATGACCATAAATGGTTTAATCCCGGATCAATTGATATAAAATCGGATTTTGTAATCAAAAAAAAATAATATTATGAAAAACAGAGTCGCCCGATTAGTTGAAATTGGTAAAATCGAGATCTTTGAAGAAGAGCTGCCTCCTTTGCAAAAAGATGAGGTTTTGGTGGCCATAAAATCAGTTGGGATATGCGGGTCCGATATTCATTATTTTTTAGAAGGAGGGTTAGGATCATTTAAACAAAAACTTCCTATGGAGATGGGCCACGAACCTTCGGGAGTGGTTGTAGACTCTTTAGCTGACGGAGAATTTAATGAAAGAGACAGGGTTACCATTGAACCGGGAAGAGCCTGTTTTTTTTGTAGCTGGTGCGTAAAGGGTAAACACAACCTATGCGAGAACGTTAAGTTTATGGGGGCAAATGCCCCAGGAGCGCTGGCAGATTACGTCATAGTACATAGGAGCCAGCTTGCAAAAATCCCCGCCAAAATGTCTTACAAGATGGCCGCCTTACTCGAGCCTCTCGGTATAGGTTTGCATGCCGCGAACTTAATCCAACCCAAGAACACCGAGAGCGTCGTCATCTTCGGGGCGGGACCGATTGGACTCTGTCTTATGAAGATCTTGCAGAAAGCTGGTATGAGTGAGATATATATGATTGACATCCTGCCATACCGCGTAAAATTTGCCGAAAAGATGGGCGCTACCAAGGCATTTCTGTTTCGAGACGCGATAGCTGAAATAAAAAAGTTAACAAATAATCGTGGTACAACATATACTTTTGATGCTGCGGGTGCCCAAGACTCTATTACGGCATGCGGTGAACTAGTAAGTGTGGGTGGAACCATTGGTCTTATTGGAATTCCAACAGATGACTTTATAAAATACAATCCTCACCGACTGCGAACAAAAGAAATCCGGATTCAAAATGTAAGACGCTCAAATCAGACCATGCACGACTGCGTCAAACTATTTTCAAACGACTTTGAATTGGAAAAAATAATTACCCATTCATTTGATTTTAAAGATGTTCAAAAAGGATTTGATCTGGTAAGTGCATTCAAGGGGAATGTAATTAAATGTGTTATCACCAATGACTAAACCCACTTCATTTAACAAAAAACAAGCATACAAATTACTCTATCGTGCTCGTCGTAGCGATGAAATGCTTGGAGAAGCTGTAAAGCAAGGGCATGTCCCACTCCCCATCCACCTCTCAATCGGTCAAGAAGCTGTCTCAGTCGGAGCATGTCTGGCATTAAAACCAAATGACATTGTATTTGGTACTTATCGTGGTCACGCACTCTATATAGCAAAAGGAGGAAATTTAAAAAAAATGTTTGCCGAACTTTATGGAAAAGCTACAGGCAGTGCTAAAGGTAAAGGGGGGTCAATGCATTTAATCGATGTGGGCGCGGGAGTTATGGGTATGTCCGCAATCGTTGGCACAGGTATACCAAATGCGACCGGATATGCGCTCGGGATGCAATACCAAAAAAAAAGAAATGTTGTGGTTAATTTTTTCGGTGATGGAGCTACCGAGGAAGGAGCTTTTCACGAGAGCCTAAATTTTGCCGCGCTTAAAAAACTCCCTATTATTTATATTTGCGAAAACAATAAGTATGCGATTAGTACGCATCAATCTATCCGCCAGTCAGAATTAAATATAGCCGTGCGTGCAAAGTCGTATGGGATTCGAGCAAAGGTAATCCAAGGGAATGATACACTTGCGATATATCAGGAGGTGAAGAAAGCTCGAGATGAAATACTTAAAAACAATTCAGGACCCATATTCTTTGAATGTATGACTTACCGATGGAGACAACACCTTGGTCCCAATGAAGACTTCGGACCCGGTGGCAGGGATATTAGAGAGGCCGAATGTTGGATAAAGAACGATGAACTTATACGCATAGGTAAACTCCTTCCAATAAAAACCAAGCAGAAAATTGAATTGGTAGTTGAATCAGAGATAAAAAAAGCAATTCTCTTTGCAGAGAAGAGCCCCTATCCTGCTAAAAGAGATTTGTGGACTGATGTATTTGCACCATAAAAAATATGAAGCGTATTATTTCTTACACTGAAGCAATACTTGAAGCGACTGAACAAGAAATGATTCGGGATTCTTCTGTTATATTGCTTGGTCAAGGAGTCGATTATGACCGAGGACTCCTAGGTACCACGAAAGGTCTTGTAAATAAATTCGGGTTCAGACGCGTCTTTGATACCCCCCTTTCCGAAGATGGAATGACTGGTATTTCAATTGGCGCGGCGCTTGCTGGTTTACGACCAATACATACACATGTTCGCATGGATTTTCTGACTCTCACCATGAATCAGCTTATAAATATCGCCGCCAAAGCTCGGTATATGTACGGAGGTCAAGTCAATGTCCCTTTGGTAATCCGTACACTTATAGGAGATGGCTGGGGAGCTCAACATTCGCAGGGTCTTCATTCACTTTTTGTAAATATTCCAGGTCTTAAAATTGTTGTTCCATCTACCCCCCACGATGCAAAAGGACTTCTTATTCAAGCAATTCGCGACAACAATCCTGTTATTTTTGTTGAACATTTTAAATTATATGCCGAGGAAGGATATGTGCCTGAAAAGCCGTATGCAATTCCCTTTGGAAAAGCCGTTGTTCGAAAAAAAGGCACCGACATAACTTTGGTTGGAATTTCATATATGAATGTGGAGTGTCTTAACGCCGCCCATTACCTTGAAAAAGTAGGGGTAAGCGCTGAAGTTATTGACCCAGTCTCGCTCGCCCCACTGGATATTGACACAATTATCAAGTCTGTCCAAAAAACTGGGAAGCTTATAGTGGCTGACACAGCATGGACATCGTGTGGTGTTTCAGCAGAAATCGTGGCTCGGGTTGCTGAATATTTTGGAGCAAGAAAACAGATATCGCTAGAGCGCATTGGTTTTGCCCCCGTTCCCTCGCCGAATACTCCGGCCCTTGAAAAATATTTTTATCCGAACGCCGAAAGTATTGCTCGTACGGCGTTAAAAATGACGCACGGAAAGGGAGCAAAGATTACTTTTGCTACTCATAAACTAGACAAGAAGTCCGGAATGACAGAGAAGGTATGAGTATGCTAGTATAAAACCTCATGAAGCTTGCAATTATTTCTACAACCATATATGGCGAAAAAGGGTATCTTCTCTATGACCGCTTAGCGAAGAAGAGTAAATTTGACAAAATTAGTTTTTTTATTGCAGGTGATAAAAAGTCGCCACCTTTTGATACTTCAGCCTTTACTTGCGACATCGAATATTTAACCCCCAAAGCGCAGGGACGCTTTGCCTCGAGCGAAGCAATCGGATGGAATAAGCCTGCACGACGCAATATCGCCCTCTTGCGTGCCATGGAGACAAACCCGGATTTTATACTCACAATCGATGATGACAACATCCCAAGTGAGAATTATTTTGATCAGTGGCATAAAGTAATTACTACTCCAGCAAAAAAACATGTAATAGGAGTCAAGGATATCGAACACGCGCACTGGCATAACTACCTAAAAGCCACAGACTCTGAGATTGAACTGTATACTCGAGGGTTCCCTATCCCATTTCGATACAAGGACTCAACCAAGGTTGTAAAAGCGCCACACTCTATATCTCCAGAAAAAATCGGAGTCTTCCAGGGTATTTCTCTTGGCGATCCAGATATTGATGCAAAAACGCGCATCGTCTATCCCAAACAAACACCTCTCTCTGTCGTCCATGAAAAAAATTATGTTCTCCAACATATATGGTCTCCCTATAACTCACAAAACACGATGTTCGCAAAAAAACTCTTCCCGCTCGTCTTTATGTGGTCAACCGCAGGCAGATCTGAAGACATTTATGCGTCCTATGTGTGGCAAAAGTTCCTGTTCAATAACAATATGTATGCGCATATTGGCGATGCAGTAAATTTTCAAGAGCGTGGTAAAAGAAACGATTTGCGTGACCTAACTCTTGAAATAGAGACCTATCTAAAATCGCACGAGGTATGGGAAGAAATTAACAAGATTGAAGAAAAAGACCCGCTTGAATTCATAGGTGCGCTAATCCGTTCGGAGCACGAGATTATTGTTCGTGAAAGGGCTTTTATGCATGCTTTTCATAATGATTTAGAGCGTATCCTCTTTAAACCTGTTGCTTTGAGGGAACGGCATAACGAGCTACACCCTCAAGTATCGAGTCGAGGTCGTCGCGCAGTTCCCAGCCGAGCAACTCTTTCGAATCAGAAGAGTCGGTAGTTAAGGAGAATGTCTGGACTGTTTTTGGCACATAGACTATCTTCCCCCCAAATTTCTTCACTACTTTCTCTGCCAAATCTTGCATTGAAATACGGTTTCCGGTAAGAAAAAATGGGTGGTACCCTCTCTCCGCCGTGGCACTCCACTCGACTGCTCTCCAAATACCGCGAGCCACATCAGCCACCGAGACATATTCGCGTTCGTGGAGCCCGTCCCCGAAAAGCTGAATTTCTTTACCTGATAAAATGTCTTGAACAAACTTAATTGGAGGGGTGGGTATTTTAGTGCCCTCCCCGACTACTATTGGAGGCCGGAGTACCACAATAGACATGTCTGTTTCTTGTTTAGCAAATTGCTGGAGTGCATATTCTGCCGCGGCCTTCGAAGCGCTGTATGGATGCTTCGGGGCAAATACAGAGAAGCGTCCATGGTGCTCGCCTTTTTTGTTTTCACCGTGGACAACGGTGGAACTTGTGAAAATGTAGCTCTTAGCCCCCGCCTCATGTGCCGCATATGCAACATTCAAGCTCCCCATGGTATTCGTTTTAAACATTTCTCGTACCGGAAGAGATAAAAGAAGCGTTCCTAACAAGGCCGAGAGATTGACGACCATATCCGGTTTAATTTCTTTAAGCTTCTCCGTGAACGATTCGGGTTTCCGAACATCTGCGTCGGGACGATTAAATAAAAAAATCTCATGTCCTCTAGGAGCAATTCGCACGAATGTTTTGCCGATGAATCCTCTGGCTCCGAATACTGCCACGCGCACATTTTTAGACATTCTTGAATTATACCACAAAAAGAGATGGGACAGTTTTTGCTCAAAATGTTAAGATGCAGATTATGAATTATATATCTGAATGGGCAACAGCACGTCCAGGGGACCCAACAAGGTTTTTTCATTTTGAAAGATTTAATGATTTATACGGGGATTTTATTTTTATTGCCGGTATTTTTGACTTCGCCAAATTGGATACAATACCAAACTATAAAAAAGTTGTTTACTTTGATTTGGAAGAGCCAAATAGATTCTGTACTGCCATGAAAGAATTTAATAGGATACATCTTGAAAAAAGATTTTATAAAATATTATCAATATGTCCCTATACTACAAAATGGATTAATGAAAGAAATAATAATGATTCCCAAAAATTTGTATTTATCCCATTCAACGAAGAATTAATACCGGTGGTATTAGATAACAAAATATATGATATAAATTATTCTGGTCACATTCTCTCCAATGACATATCCAAACAAATTAGTTCTATCTTAAAATATAATTATAGATTCATATCACGTAGTAATGACCCGAGAGTTACAGATAGGAACGTATCTTACCGAGAAAAACTTGATATTATATCCAAAAGCAAAATAACTCTCGTTCATAATTTGCTGTTTTTAAGAAAAGACCACATAAAAAATCTAAAGAAAATAAATTCTATAGACAAAAACCTTGCCTTTAAAAATGTTTTTAATAAACCTTTTTGGTCATTCTTTGGAAAATTAATACCGGCTCCTCAAATAAAAATGCGAACGTTTGAAGCGGCTTTCTGCAAATCATTAATACTATGCCGTAAGGACGATTTCAATGTGATAGAAAATTTTTTTGAAAAAGATAAGGAATTTATATATTACAAGGACAAAAAAGAACTGGAAATTATAATAAAAGATGTCTTATCTAATTACGATAAATATATACCGATTATAGAAAATGCTTTTAATAAAGCTATGAATAATTACACGACTAAAAAATTTGCCGAGAAATACTTATCACAAATATAAAAAGTGGGTAAATATATGAAAATAAAAAAATTCTTTATTTTAAAAAATTACATAGATTTTTTAAAAAGTAAATTTAATAAAAGACCAAATATTAGTTATTCCCAATGTGGAGAGGATATAATAATTAGTTATATATTTCACTGTCTAAACATAGAAAAACCGACCTATCTTGATATAGGAGCCCATCATCCTTTTCATACAAGCAATACCGCCCTTCTTTATAAAAATGGGAGCAGTGGGGTTTGCATAGAACCACACCCAATTCTATTTAAATATATTCAAAAAAAAAGAAAGGCGGATATATGCTTGAATGTTGGTGTTGGCACAAATTCTGAAAAAAAAATATCTGATTTTTATATAATGTCTTCAAGCGGTTTAAGCACTTTTTCAAAAAGTGAGGCAGAAAGATTTTCTAAAAATGAAGGGCAAAAAATTGAATCGGTTATTAAAGTGCCCATTTTGCCTATAAATAAAATAATTTCCGAAAATTTTAAAGAAAGACCAAATTTTATATCAATAGATATAGAGGGTCTGGATTTTGAAGTTTTAAATAATTTTGATTTTAACAAATATCGTCCAGAAGTATTTTGTGTAGAAACATTAACATACACAAAATATACAAAAGAACAAAAATTAAATAACATAATAGAATTTATGAAAGAGAAAAATTATTTTGTTTATGCGGATACGTATATAAACACCATTTTTGTTGATAATAATTCATGGGAAAGAAAAAAATAGTAATTTATTATAAAAACATATGTATATAAAAATTCAATCTCTGGTTAAGAAACATTGTATAAAAATAAACGGCGTGGTGCATTTGGGCGCACATCAAGCAGAAGAGGCACCCGACTATCAGGAAGTGGGCGTCCCAAAAGTGATTTGGGTTGAAGGTAATCCGGAATTAATTCCAACTCTAGAAAAAAAATTAAAAGAATATCCTAATCAATTTGTTTATAACATATTGGTTTCAGACAGTGATAATCAAAAAATAAATTTTAATATTATGAATAATCTTCAATCTTCTTCAATCCTAGAATTAGGTACGCACAAAAAACATCACCCCAGCGTGAAAGTTCATCATACACTTCCACTAAAAACGCACCGCCTAGATACTTTTTTTACAAATAATAATATAGACATTTCTGATTGTAATTTTCTAAACATTGATATTCAGGGGGCTGAATTATTGGCAATAAAAGGTTTAGGAGATTATTTGCAGCACTTTGATTATATTTATACAGAAATAAATATAGGCAAAGTTTATAAAAATTGCCCGGTATTGTTTGAATTAGATACCTACTTGCATCAGCATGGCTTTATACGAGCAGAAACTTATCTGACACCGTGGCAGTGGGGTGATGCTTTTTATATAAAACAAAATTCAACTTTTCTACAAAAAAAATGGAATCTGTTTTATGCATTATGCCTCCAATATTTATATCCATTTAAAAAAAATATCATTATTAAACTATATAGATTTTGTAGAAAAATATTGGGAAAAATTAAACGTTTATTTTTTAAAAAAAATATAATAATAAAAATTAGAGGAGGATTGGGCAATCAAATGTTTCAATATGCTTTTGGCAAGTCTATAGCCACACAAAGCAATAGTTCTCTTATTCTTGATTTAAGCAATTATAAGAGCTCTGTGAGAACTTTCTTAATAGATAAGTTTAATATTAATTATGATTTTACTTTTTCAAGCACATCCTTATCTAGAATAATATTTTCTATCTTCAAATCTAGAGTATACACGGACAACAGTTCATGGGGAGAGGTATCTGAAATAATAGAGAGAAAAAACATTTTTTCTGGAAATTGGGAGTCTCCAAAACATTTTGCAAATATTGATGAATTAATAAAAAAAGAGTTTACTCTCAAAAATTCTTCCAATCAATTCAAAAAAATGAGCGGGCAAATTCAAAAAAATTCCATCTCCGTCCATGTACGCAGAGGCGATTATCTAATTCCTCACGGAAAATATCTAAATGGTATTGAATACTATGATTCAGCAGTAAAAAAAATACTTGAAATAAAAAATATTGAAAGTCCACAAATTACTATATTTTCGGATGACAAAGATTGGTGCAGAAGAGAAATGAGTGTTTTATCCGGCATAAAAACAGAAATATTTGATGTCCCAGAAATCGATGATGTCGAGGAACTTATGCTTATGTCCCAATACAATCACAATGTTATATCCAATAGTACTTTCTCTTGGTGGTCCACCCATTTGAATAAAAACAGAGATAAAATTATAGTGGGCCCCAAAAATTGGTTTACCGATAAAGAAAGGAACAGAAAACAAATAGAAGATATTATGCTAGAATCCTGGGTACTAATATAAAAATTAAAATAATATGCAAAAAACAGCATTAGTTTGCGGAGCGGGAGGTTTTATAGGAAGTCATCTGGTTAAAAAACTTAAAAAAGAGAATTTTTGGGTTAGAGGTGTGGATCTCAAAAAGCCAGAGTATAGCGAAAGTGTGGCGGACGAATTTTTAGTCGGCGATTTGCGAGATCAAGAGGTGTGTAAAAAAATACTAGATAAGGCATATGACGAAGTCTACCAGCTAGCCGCTGATATGGGAGGAGCTGGTTATATCTTTACGGGAGAACACGATGCTGATGTGATGCATAACTCCGCTACTATAAATCTCAATATTGCTTGTTACGGACAAAAGGCCAATATAAAGAAGATATTTTATTCTTCTTCTGCTTGCATATACCCCGCCCGCAACCAGACTGACCCAGAGAATCCAAACTGTAGCGAAGAATCCGCCTACCCCGCTGACCCTGACAGCGAATACGGCTGGGAAAAATTGTTTAGTGAAAGATTATACCTTTCTTTTCATAGAAATTATAAAATGAATGTAAGAATTGCGAGATTTCATAATATTTTTGGTCCAGAAGGTACATGGCGCGGAGGCAAAGAGAAGGCACCCGCCGCCATTTGCAGGAAAGTAGCAGAAGCGAAAGAAGGAGGAGAAATAGAGATATGGGGAGATGGCGAACAAACACGTTCATTCCTCTATGTAGATGAGTGTCTTGAGGGAATACGCAGACTAATGGATTCAGATTTTACGGGACCAGTAAACATAGGGTCAGAAGAGAGTATATCTATAAACAATTTAGCAAAAATGGCTATGGACATAGCAGGCAAAAAATTAAACATCAAACATATTCTGGGACCCTTGGGAGTACGGGGAAGGAATTCTGACAACAGGCTTATAAAGGAGAAACTTGACTGGACTCCAGAGAAGTCACTCAAAGAAGGTATGACAAAAACTTATAAATGGATTGGGACACAAGTGATTAGTTCTAGATAAAAATGAAAACTCCCCTACTATTTATAATATTCAATCGACCAGAACCGACCAGACGGGTTTTTGAAGAAATCAGAAAAGTTAAACCAGAAAAATTCTTTGTAGCGGCCGATGGCCCTAGGGCCGATCGACCAGAAGATGTAGAGAAGTGCAGACGAGCAAGAGAAGTTATAAAAAATATTGACTGGGCATGTGAAGTCAAAACTCTTTTCCAAGAAAAAAATCTGGGGTGCAAAATTGGCGCCACAACCGGAATAACCTGGTTTTTTGATAATGTGGAAGAAGGAATCATACTTGAAGACGATTGCCTCCCCAGCCCATCATTTTTTAGATTTTGTGAAGAAATGCTCAATAAATACAGAAATGAAGAAAAAGTGGTAATGGTGAGCGGATATAATATAGCTGGGGTTTATCAATCAAAATTTTCTTACATATTTTCAAAATACGGAGGATTGTGGGGTTGGGCTTCGTGGTGCAGGTCATGGAAACAATATGATGTATCAATGAAAGTTTGGGAGAGCAAGGAAAATCAAAATAAAATAAAAGACACCATAGGAGACCGTCTGCAATGGAATTACAAGCAGAGACTTTACGAAGACACATTCCAAGGCAAAAAAGATACCTGGGACTATCAGTGGGAAACCCATAGACTGCTTCACGGGCAGCTTTCGGTTCTTCCTTCAAAAAATTTAATTGAAAACTTGGGGTTTGGAGCAGATGCAACCCACACCACAGAGATAGAATCGCCACTAATAATCCCAACAGAACAGCTGGTTTTCCCTCTTGTTCATAACCCCGGACCGCTTGTGCCGGATGAGAAATATGACGCTCTCCTGCGCCCCAAATTCAAAGCCAGAAGCATACGGGCGAGCATGATTAAAAATCATATAGTAAATATTGCAAAAAAAATAACCCCACCGTTTATTTATGAGTTAAGCAAAAACATCATAAAGGGCAAAAAAATATACAGGCCGGTATGGAATACTATCTCTTATAAACCCATGAATGGTGTGAAAATATTTTTTGACCCGACCGGCTCTTGGCAAAGAAAGATGATGAACGGCGCTTATGATGCTTTTATTTTTGATACTCTCAAAACTATGGGGCCGGCCGGCAAAATAATTTTTGACATAGGTGCTCATATTGGTTTTCATTCTTTATATTTTGCCAAACTGGTCGGGGAAAGAGGAAAAGTGTATTCTTTTGAACCAAACCCCGCAAACTTTGAAAGGTTTAACCTGATATTGGATAAAAATAAGGATTTGAAAGAAAGAGTTAAAGTTTTCAATGTCGCCGTTTCAGACAAGACCAGTACGGAAAAATTTATGATTAATATGCAGGTCGAAAGTGGCAGAAGCATGGGTAATTTCATAGAAAATGCGGACACTTTTTCTAATAGAGATGTATACACAGAAAAAGGATTTGTTGAGTCAAAAATAAAGACAATCCCAATAGATTCTTTTAAAGAAGAACTGGGAATAGAAGATTCTCCTGATATTATAAAAATAGATGTTGAGGGGGCGGAACATCTTCTTCTCCTCGGTGCAAAAAATACCCTTCTCACCAAAAAACCGGTTTTGTTTATAGAAATACACTCAATAATAAATATGTTCAATGTCATCTCTCTCTTGTATTCATTAAAATATGATTTGAAAATCTTGAAAAAAGAATCGACTGGCATTTGTTTTTTACAAGCCATCCCAATAAAATAAAATGCGTATTCTTTTTGATAACCAAATATTCTCTCACCAATCTTATGGCGGAGTTATTAAATATTTTGAAGAACTACTAAGCAACCTGAGAAAGCGCAATAACCTTACAGTAAAAATCCCTAAGATATACCTGAGGAATGAAGCGAGTTTTTATATGAAAAATAAAAAGAATAATACCTTCCTTATATTTTATGCAAATAAAATTATAAATAAAATAAAGAGAGAAATAAAATTTATATTGGACAAAACAAGCAATGCGAGCCAGCTTAAAAAACAAGAATTTGATATATTCCACCCGACATACTACGACCCGTATTTTTTACCTTACCTGAAAGATAAGCCGTTTGTACTGACAATTTACGATATGATTCAGGAGAGGTTTCCTGAATATTTCGGGCAAAAAAATCAGACCGGTATGCAAAAGGCTCTGCTCGCAGAAAAAGCCTCTAAAATAATAGCTATCTCCCAAAACACAAAAAAGGATATTGTTAATATCCTTGGCGTTAAACCTGAGAAAATAGAAGTTATTTATCTGGCCACCACTCCGGAAAAAAATATGGAGCCAGTACCTGTACCCAATTTTTATATATTGTTTGTCGGAGGAAGGGGCAGATATAAAAATTTTTCCACCATGGCAAAAGCTTTTTCAAACTTATCCCAAAATTACCCCGACCTTTTTTTGGTCTGTACCGGCCACGACTTTAGCGAAGAGGAAAACAATATGCTGGCAGACCTCGGCATATCGTCAAAAAGCATCTCTATTACCGCAAATCCTCAACAATTGGCTTTTTTGTACTTCAATGCAAAAGTTTTTGTCTTTCCATCAAAATACGAGGGTTTTGGACTGCCTATTTTAGAAGCTTTTTCTTACAATTGCCCGGTTATATTAAGCAGGGCCAGTTGCTTTCCGGAAATTGCGGGAGAGGCGGCACTATATTTTGAAACCGAGAATTCTTTATCCTTAGAAAAAACAATAGAAATATTATTGAACGATAAAGAAATGCGAAAACAGTTAATACAAAAGGGGTTAGAAAGATTAAAATTTTTTTCTTGGAACACAACCACAAACAAGACACTATCTCTATACCAACGATGCTTAATAGCGAATTAGTTCCTTCTCAAACCTTGAAATAAAATGATTTTTTATGTAATATACTCATAATATGGCAAAAAAAGCTTTAATAACTGGTGTAACTGGTCAAGATGGTGCTTACTTGGCCCAATTTTTATTAAATAAAGGATATGAAGTTTTCGGGCTGGTAAGAAGGGCAGTAAATAGAAATTTTGAAAATTTAGAGTATTTAGGTATAGAGAATAAAATAGATTTAGTTGATGGAGATTTGACAGATGAAGCTTCGTTGATTAATGCGGTAAAAAGAATCTATCCGGATGAAATTTATAATTTAGCCGCCCAATCGTTTGTTGGCACTTCTTGGGATCAGCCAGTGGTAACTTGCGAAATAAATGGCATGGGTGTGTTGAAGTTGCTTAACGCAATAAAAATCTGTTGTCCTACGACAAAATTTTATCAGGCTTCAACTAGTGAAATGTTCGGTAATGTCAATACAAACGACACTCAAGGTGAAGAGACGCCTTTTCATCCTAGGAGCCCTTATGCTATCTCAAAACTTTTTGCCTATTGGATAACTATTAATTACAGGGAGAGTAACAATATGTTTTGTTCTAACGGCATACTTTTTAATCACGAATCACCAATTAGGGGAAAAGAGTTTGTCTCTAGAAAAATTACCGATGGTGTGGCTCGCATAAAACTTGGTTTAGCCAAAGAAATAAGATTGGGTAATTTAGATAGTCGCAGAGATTGGGGTTTTGCTGGAGACTATGTTGAAGCTATGTGGTTGATGTTGCAGCAAAAAAATCCAAATGATTTTATTATTTCCACAGGAAAAACGAATAGTATTAGGGATTTCCTGAATTTAGCTTTTAAGTGTGTTGGTATAAATGATTGGCAACCATATGTAAAAATAGACCCGCGATATAAAAGGCCGGCTGAATTGTTCACCTTGCAAGGAAAAAACAACAAAGCTAAAAAGATTTTGAACTGGAAACCGAAAGTATCTTTTGAGGAATTAGTTAAAATGATGGTTGTGGCCGATTTAAAAAGATTGAGCAAGAATTAAGATATTATGTCATATATATATTTTATGTTTTCCAAATTTATTATTTTTTAATCTCTTTTGTTTCAAAAAAAGCACCCCTACTTGGTAGCAGGGATGCGAACGCTTACGCGCAGAATGTTAGAAGGCAAGGGTCCCATCTGGCCCATTGAATGCTCATAGCGAGTAGACGGAGCACCAACATCGTACGGGATAGCAAGTCTATCCCGAACTTCCCGTTCCACCGCTCCGCGAATTGACACCAAGTCCTCTCTAGAGAGACCTTCTGTGAAAACGTAGGATTGGTAACCTCCATCCGGATCACCCTTATAGTAGTCAGCGACTTCGGTAAAGTCGACTTCTACCTGAAATAGGGTGTCTCCCGTCTTTTGGTAAGTGTAGACCCAAATCCCAGGCCATTTCTGATGCGGAACAGCCAAATCGTAGTACGGTGTTCCCGGATAGCAAGTGATTATGGTCAGATCAAATGCTTCCGGCTTAACTTCAAGGAGCCAGTCTTTTGTCTCACCTACAGTCACCATGCTTTCTCCGGGGTGGCCGATAGACATCAAAGCTTTCACTTTGAGACCATACTTTTTGGCGATTTCTACACAGCGAGTATTGTCTTCCCGCGTTGCTTTCTTGTTGATGGCTCTGAGAATACTCGGTGAACCTGACTCAAACCCCGTTAGGATCCATCGGAACCCCGCCTCATACATGGCCTCAGCCTGACTCTCGGTAAAGAGTTCAGCTTTGATGAAGCCTCGCAGACGCCATTCCACCCCCAAATCCTTTTGAGTTTTAGAGATAAGCTCCATGAGCTCGAGCATCTTCGGATTAACATTAAGCTCGTCGTCATAAAACATAAAGCCGGAGCAGTCCATGGTCCTATGCATGTGCAACATCTCAGCAACAATGCTCTCTGAAGTACGTGTGCGGACCCGGCGGAGCATAGGTGATTCCCTCCCACCACAGAACCCACAGTCAAATGGACAGCCGAGTTGGGCTATGAGCGAGTATGCTCGTCTACCGTCGATTGAGTAGTGGTAACTTCCCACATCAACGAGTTCACGGGCGGGAAACGGTAGAGCAGTGAGTTTGTGGCTGGTTAGGAAAAGTGACGATTTTGGATCATCCGCATCCACTATCTTCGGAGCACCTGTTTTGTAGGCCTCAAAAATTGCTTCCTCACCATCTCCTGCCACTAAACAGTCAAATAATTTTTCGAGTGAACTCATGGCATCTACAGCCCGGCCGATTCTGCCTTCCTTGCGCTCACGCTTGAAGGCGGCATTCACAAGAGTTATGTGCGGACCACCCAGAATGATGCGAGCACCTGAACGTACAGCACGTATAGCCCTTGCAATTTTGGTTGCAGATGGAAGTTGAGGTGTTGTAGCAGTGATGCCAAAACACTTCGCCGTAGAAGATTGTGTATGATCTGCCACGGCTTCCGTGAAATTACTGATGCCAGAGAGGTCCAGTACTTCTACCGGCACCCTCGCTTGTTCAAGTACAGCGGCAATGCGTAGGACTCCAAGTGTCATAAACACTCGCTCATCCATAAGAAAAACTGACGGAGGGATGATGAGACAAACCGGTCCCATCTTCCATTCGTGTTGAAGTAGAGACGGTAATACAATTTGTGTCAATCCCATAAAAACCTTCCTTTCATTCCATAACATGTCGAAGAACTATCTTCTTTATTAATAATACACGAAATATGCAGATATGGTCTATTGATTTATTTGGAAAAGTATTTTTTAAAACGGTAATTGCATATGCCAAATAATATCTGAAATATTTTGAATACTGGGGTAGTGATGAAATCAAACTTATTTTTACCAAAAAACCGCACTATTTTTTTTAGAAATAGGGCACTCTACCGACAGATCCAGATTTAAGAAGCTTCGTGGGATGTTCCGAAGCTTCTTTTTTTGCTAGTATAATTAAATGAGAGTAAATATAATTCGAAAAATTATCCAAAAAACAGGTTTTGACTTGCATCGTTATCGGTCAGCACCAGATAGGAATAAGTTTTGGCAGAGTTTTAATATCAAGACAATTTTAGACATTGGAGCAAATATTGGGCAATTTGCAAGAGAGATAAGAGAAGTACTACCAAAAGCTCAAATATACTCCTTTGAACCCTTAAAAGAGGCTTTTGGGACCCTAGAGGGTAACTTCTATAAGGACCCAAAATTTAAGGCATTTAACTATGCTTTAGGGGATAAAGAGGAAGAAGTAGAGATGCATAAAAGCGCTTATACCCCAAGCTCTTCTATATTAAAAATGGCAGAAGTCCATAAAACGCTTTTTCCTCATACCAAAAACAGCCAACCCGAAAAAATAATCGTCAAAAAACTAGATGATGTGGCCAAAGATTTAAATCTAGATACGAATGGATCAATTTTAATAAAAGTAGATGTGCAAGGGTTTGAAGACAAAGTTATAGCGGGTGGGATAGAAACTTTCAAAAAAGCCAGTGTAGTTATAATTGAAAATTCTTTTGTAGAGTTATATAAAAATCAACCTCTTTTTGATGATATTTATCAAAAATTAAAAACCTTAGGTTTCGTTTACAAAGGTGGATTGCAAGAAAAATTAAATAAAAAAACCGGTCAAATCATATCTGAAGATTCTCTTTTTATTAAGTCTCTATGACATTTATAGCTTGAGCCGGGCAACCGACGCTCGCCTCTTTTGCTTTAGTCAATTGTTCAGCTGTTAATTCAACTGAAACTGCCTCAACCAAATTGCCATCAGATTTTAGCTTACCTTTAAAATTTTCCTCATCATATTTAAATAGTTCTGGAAAACAATTCATACAAAAACTGCAACCGATACATTCTTTTTGATTAATAGTTATTTTAGGCATGAATTGATTTTAATTTATTTTTTAACCAAACAATAGTATAAATTTCAATCGGCCAACGCCAAAAATTATTTTTAAACCTAATAATAATAAAAAACCTAAAAAATTTGATGGCCAAATGCCGAATCACACTCCTGAAAGATTTGTGGTTTAAATCTTTCAATTTTTTACTATACCAAGCAAAAGGACTGAGTTCGTGAATAATTTCATATTCACTCTGATTTTTAAGCCAAGGCAAATATGCTTTACCCCAAAAATAACTGCCCCATGCTCCTAAACTCTGCGGTGGATTGAAACCTAAAGTTAAAGCTTTTATAAATAAAGCAGTGCCCGGATAAGGAATATAAATCCACAAAGGATAGACCGAGGCTTGGCTATAAATTTTTTGAATTTTCAATATTAAATCTATAGTTTTCTGTCTTTCTAGTATGGTCTCCGTCGGCCAACCAATCACAAATGAAAGCATCAATTTTAGATCCAAAGATTTAGCCACCTCAACCGCTTTGATGGTTTGTTCCACCGTAATACCTTTTTGGATAACTTCTTTCAAAACTCTGTTAGAGCCACTCTCACAACCCACCCGCAATTCACAAAGTCCACTGGTTTTTAAACTTTGTAAAAATTTAAAATCAAAATAATCTACTCTAGCATCAACCGAATATTTGATTTTCAAATTTTGATTATTTATTAATCTAGCAAACTCTAAGGCTCGCGCACGATCTACCACAAAATTGTCGTCATGAATAATAAAATAATTTATATTATAATTTTTATGCAAAAATTCTAATTCCGCAAAAGCTTTTTCGGCCGTTTTGGCTCGCCATTTCTTTTTATTAAAGTTCAAATTGTAACAAAAACTACAAGGGAAAGGACAACCTTTGCTAGTATAAAAATTGATAACTCGTTCGTCCGAATTAGGTGACAAAACCTTAACATACCGCTCTACTTCAATTAAATCCCAAGCTGGCATAGGTAATTCGTTCATATCCAAAAAATCATCAGTAATTTTATTGGTTCTTAATTTCCCATTTTCTTTCCAACCCAAATTATCTATTTCTTTTAGGGAAGTATTGTTTTCTAAAGCTAAGAGCAGAGATTTGAGAGGTTTTTCCCCTTCACTTACTATCACAAAATCAATCAAGGGATTTGCTAAAGTTTGTTCAGGGAAAAAGGTAGGGTGGATACCACCAGTTATTATATTTATACTTGGGTCGATAGTTTTTATTTTTTGACTAACCGCAATTACTTGCAAAATACAACTACCAGTTAGCATACTAAACCCAACAGCTAAAGGTTTCTCTTTTTTAATCAGGTTATAAAGTTCGTTTTCTGAAGTCAAACGTAAATCCACAATCTTCACATCAAAATCAGCCCAAATATAAGCAGCCAAACTCATTAAACCTAACGGGGCATAAGTGGTAGAATTTAAACCATTTTCAGGTTGTACTAAAATAATTTTTTTCATTTCATTAAATCTTCAAAAGATTTTTTATACCACGCTAAATTTTGTTCCAAATTTGGTAATGCTAATACTAGTTTTTTAGCATCAGTTACTATTTTTGAATTAAAATCTTGATCAAGAATTATTCTGAGCATGGCGGATGTCAAAGCCTCTTTGTCGCCAATTTTTATAACTGCCCCGCTCTCTTCATTCTTTATAATTTCTCCCGCACAACCAACATCGGTCATAATAATCGGCAAATCGAAACTAACGGCTTCAATCACCACCACTCCCCAACCTTCATAATTTGAAGTCAACAAAAAAGCATCTGCTCCTCCATAAAACTTTTCCAAATCATCTTGCCAGCCCCAAAATTTAATATTATCAGATATTTTTAATTGCTGACTTAATTTTTTTAACTTATTTTTTTCTGGACCATCACCTACAATCCAAAGTTCAGTTTGGGGATTAGTTTTTAAAATTTCAGCCATAGCCTCAATTTGCAAAGCTATATTTTTAACATTAACCAACCGGCCGACAGTTAAAAAAATGAACTTGCCTTCGGTTTTAATTTTTTTAATCTCCAAACTTTTATCACTAATTTGAGCATAAACCGGTATAACCACTATTTTTGAGGCCGATAAGCCTAGTTTAATAAGACTTTCTTTAGTTCTTTGACTAACCACTCGGACTCCATCGGCCTTTTTGATTAAAAATTTACCCAGATAAAATTTTAGTCTATTAAAAAAATGTTCTTCCAACCAATAGCGAGAACCAAAATAATCTCCATGCATTTGAACCTGTAATTTTAATCCGTATCTTTTGGCTAAAAGCCAAGCCAAAAATCCCAATTCAAAAGGGTCTTGAGAACTAATCACATCATATTTATATTTTTCAATTAGCTTTTTACCCAAAAAATAAGCATCTACTAAATAATTTAATTTACTAAATGAATTGGTCGGAACAATTTGCATATTGCCAGACTGGATAGTTTGCTTACTTTTTTTAGTCAAAACAATGAGGTCATATCTTTCAAATAAAGGAGCGTAGTTTACAACTCTTTCTCGAGACTTAGAATTTTCTTCAAATAATTTTTTTTCTAAACTGATATTTAAAATTTTCATAAAATTATATTTAAAATATCTTTAGCTAGTATTTTGGGAGTAAATTTTTCTTGGTAGAGCTTATAGCCATTCTCCCCTATTTTATTTCTTAATTCTGCATTTTCTTTTAATAAGAGTATTTTATTTTTTAAATCTTGTGGATCTGCCGAATTTACAAACAAAAGACTTTCTCCGTCTTTTAAAATTTCGGTAATCGGTGCTGTGCGAGCTGTGATATAAGGTAGTCCTAAAGCAAGTGACTCAAAACATTTGTGGGGAATAGTGCGCTTTAGCCTCTCATGATATTCAAACTGCCCTAAAGAAACATGGCATTCTAGCATTTTTGTTCTCAACTCATTATATGATAAATTTCCTGAAATAAATTCTAAATTTTTTAATTTAAAATTTTGTATTTGTTTTTTTATATTTTTCTCTAACCATCCATTACCTACAATCAAAAAATCTACATTTTGATCTTCAAGTAGTTTGACAGTTTCTATTATATATTTTACTCCGGCTTCAGGCAAAAACTTGCCTCTAAATAGTACAGTAAATATCTCTCTTTTTTTAATACTGGGATTAGGGTAAAACACCGAATTATCCGCTCCAGTATAAACAACTTTGTATTTAGAATTTTTACCAAATTTATTTTCAAAATATTTTCTTTGTTCTTCGCTTTCAACTAGCACAATATCAGCACATTTCACTGCCAGCCAATCTATAAATTTTATATAATAATACTTAATACTTAATACATTATACTGTTGTCTGGAGATCATCACTCCCTCTTCCATAGTGCAAAGCGCGTCAAAAATAACCTTTTTATTTGATAAGAGTTTTGCAAACCAGACGACCGCATGACCGGGATAACCAACTATTAAAAAATCATAGAAATTTTTGGTTTTAGAGTGTTCTTTAAACAACTTCCAATATTTTAAAAAGCCTTTTGAATCATCTCTACATTCTAATATTTCTACTCCATTTTTTTTGAGTCCTTTTATATATATTCTGCTTCTTCCCCATTCAGAGTTATATGTACCAAAATAACAAATTTTCATTTTATTTTTGCATTATTACAGTCTAGTACTTGAGCTGTTATGTATCCATCTTTTCTTTCATATATATTTTTGCAGGAATTTAGATAATTATAATAAAAATTATTATCCCCTATTTTTGGTATATTTATGTAAAGAATTTGGCCTGAAAAAGTTTTGAAAAAATCTTTATACGTATCTTCAAACTGGGGTGCTGCGTATAATCTTCTTTCATACTTTCCCAGTTTTTGAATTTCATAACCTCCTATATCGTTATAAACTAACACCAATTTTATATTTTGATCTTTAATAATAAATTCTTTCGCATCTCGAAAGAGATCATAAGGACTACCATTAATTTTACCGAACAAATATTCTTCGATAAATACAGCATTGTATAAAATTCCTAAAACTAAAATACCAAGCAATAATTTTTTTCTGACTAAAATTAAAGAAGTTACCCAGATAAGAGCAATAAACAAAAAAGAAATATAAAATCCAGTTGGCCCAGAACCACCGGTAAAGGGGAACAAGAAGTCCCATTTTAATGACACCAATCTTGCTAGCCACTCTGTCTTTGGATAAAGAGGCGGTACAAAGTGATTTAAAAATTGGAGAGAAAATATTATTATAGTAATAACTCCAATGGCAATCCCCTCTCTTGTAATAAGAGAGGGGCCAAGCGGAGCGAGAGAGGGTGAGTTATTTGATTTAGAGAAATTTTGCGAGAAAATAGATCCAGCAATAATACAAAGTGGAATAATGAGAAATTGAAAATATCTATCCAAAGCTCCGATAGAAAAATCAAACAAAACCAAATAAAACAATAAACCTAAACCGATAAAAATAAAAAAGACTCTCATTTTTTTAAATATCTCTTTATCTACAAAAATAATTGATAAAACAAGGAGGGGTGAAGTATACATCATAGATTTGGCAAACTGAATAAATGTCTGGAGCCAGCCCCTGCCACCCAATTTAAAAAAATGTTCCCAATATTTTACTGATGCTTCTAGGTTAAAAAATGGGAATATCAATTTTGCTAACAGGAGTAACAGTCCAAGAGCAATAGCCCCACCAATCATAAAAAGTAAGTATTTTAAAATTTTCTTTCTGTCACTAAAAACATTTTTCTCAAAGGCAAAATCCAGCGCCAGCGCCCCTATTGCTATTACAAAACTGGCCTTTACAAAAAACCCCCCAATAGCCCCGATAATTAATAGACCTATCCAAATTAAATTTTGAAAATTGAAAATTCTAAATTGAAAATTCATTTTTCTTAATCTAAAATATCCTATCAACATAATTAAGAAAAATGACGGCATCACTGCTCCATCAATATCAACCATTAAACTCGCGAGGACAGAATAAAAAGAAATAGCAAAAAGTCCCACGCTCCAGAGAGCAGTTTTTGTGTTAAAAATTATCTTTACTAAATAAAACAAAAGAAAAAGATTTATAAAAGAAAATAGAAGTGGAATCAATCTAAAATTATCTGGCCCAAAAACTTGACCTAGATTTTTGTATATAAACTGCCCTACTGGAGGATGTGGTATATAACCATTGTCACTCAAAACAATATTCGGCCACTTATACTCATCTTGATGATAAAGGTGGTTGATAGCGGGCAAACGCAGTGCAAGAAAAAGAACTACTATTCCAGCAAAAATAAAAATTTCTTTTTTATTCATAATTTTATTTTTTCTCCCCCACAAAAAGCATCTGACCAGCGAAAGGTTTAAATGGGGAATAAATGTAAGTGCGAACAACGTATGGTAAGAGAAAATTGGGAATAAGAGAAGAATTAGAACGCATTGAAAATGGCAAGAAACGCGACATTTTCAATAAAATTTTAAAATTATAAGAAAGAAGAAAACTTTCCAAAGCAAAATCGCTAAAAACTTTTTTATGAGTTGGGTCATCAAAATAATTTTTATATGATAACCTATAATTCGGTTGCATTAGTATCAATTTGCCATCCTTTTTTAATACTCTATTTATTTCCTTCATAACCTTTCCAAGCTCTTCATCAGTAAAATGCTCAAATAAATTACTGGCGTGCATTACATCTACCGAATCATTTTTGATTTCAAAAAGATTCCAAGCCGGTTGATTTATCTGGATTGTATCTTTATTTGCAAACTTTGAAAGTTCTGGCGAAATATCTACCGCATACTTTTTATCGGCTTTAATATTGTTTATAAAATCACAATAACCTGCGCCCAAATCAATAATCACTCCGTTTTCTGGGATATATTTTTTTAAGAATTTTACTATTTCTTTCCACACAATAGAACGTGATGGATTGAATGTAAATCTGGATTCGTAATATTTATCTTTCATATTTTTTTAAATCTATATTTAATAATTACCGGCAACATTTTTAATCCCAGTTTGGCCGCTCTCCAGACACTACCAGTATATCCAGATTTACCAATTCTCTCTTGGTATATTACTGGTATTTCTATAATCTTCTTATCATGCTTCAGAAGCCATATCATAAGCTCAGGACTAAAAGTACCATCTCCGCGGGAATAATCAAAATATTTTTTAATTTCTTCCAAAAGCTTTCTATTTATAAGTTTATAAGTACAACCCACATCTGTGAGTACTGGCCCGTTAAAAAGAATTTCCACCGCCTTAGCCCACAGCCAATTACCGAAACGCACCGGGAACGGCATAAAAGCTCCCGAGTAAATCGCTGCTCGAGAAGTACGCGTACCCAGTACCGCTTCAAAATCAAAACTATAAGCGAGAAATTTTTCTATATCTCTCGGTCTAAAAGTGCCGTCTGCTTCAGTCATTACTATCAAATCGCCTTCTGCTTCTTTCAACCCTTTCATAATTGCGTTGCCGTATCCTTGTTTGGACTCATAGATTAAGCGAGCTTTCGTCTTCTTCACTTCCTCATCAGTATTTTCTAATGCATTATTATTAACCACTACCACCTCATCCACCAAACCAGTTTCAAAAAATCCGTCAATAACAGATCTGATACTTTGGGCTTCATTATACGTTGGTATAACTACACTGACTTTTTTGCCTTTATACATAGGTTAACATTATTAGAATATTCAAATAATTACAAGGCTGTTTTTATGCTATTATTCTGGAATGCCAGAAAAATTTAAAAAGATTTCAATCATTATCCCCGCTTATAATGAGGAGAGAACTCTCGCCCAAATTATAGAAAACGTTAAGAAAGTAGATTTATTTCCCCTTGAAGTAGAGGTCATAGTGGTTGATAATAATTCAACAGATAAAACTCTTGAAATTGCCAAAAATCTCCGAAAAAATAATCCAAGTATCAAAGTTTTTGTAGAAAAAGAAAAAGGTAAAGGATCCGCCGTTAAAAAAGGTTTAAGTGAAGCGACTGGAGATCTTATCTTAATTCAAGATGCAGACCTAGAATATAATCCAGCTGATATTCCAAAATTATTAGAGAAAGCTACTTCAGAAAAAGTAATCGTCTATGGTTCACGAAATTTAAATCCAGAACAAAAACGAAAAGGAGGTCTCTTAGCCCACCTAGGAGTATGGTTTTTAACCAAAGAATTTAATCTTTTATTTGATACAAATCTTACCGATTTATGGACTTGTTATAAGTTATTCCCAAAAGAAGCTTCTGTTTATTTTAAAAATGGCGGATTTGAATCAGAACTTGTCTTTGCTACAGAAATTGTAAAAAATGGCTTCCAAATAGTTGAAGTTCCGATTTCTTACAATAATCCGCGCACAAAAAAAGAAGGCAAAAAGATTACATACAGCGATGGAATTGCGGGTATATTTATTTTACTTCGCGAGAAATTTAGGAAATAAATCAAATTGGCAGATTAACAAAATCCAGTATGTAAGCATTCATGAGATAGCTTGATACAAAATATAAAATAAAAATTGGGATAATTATATAAAGAAATCTATCTTTCTTTATTCTTTGAACAAAAAGGCTTGAGACTATTACTGCCGCTGGCATAGTGATAAACAACACTCTTGTAACGACAGGCCAAAGAAGTACGGAAAATGAGGAAAGGATGACAAGCCAAATAAACACAATATTATTTTTTAGATCTTTATCTAAAATCTTATTTTGCAATATTTCTTTTGTTTGTTTTAGTAATATATAAAAGCCCGGAACAAATAAAAACCAACCAAAATTATATATTGATCCAAATGACTTTATAAATTCTATAGTCCTATTTTGATAAGAATAGCCTGTCTGATTAGAGAGAAACCAATCCAAATAAGTATAACCATTGAAAGCGTAGTAAGTATAAACATTCATAAATAAAAACGGCATAAAAGCTAAACACCCCGTAATAAATACTTTCCAAAATATCTTTGACCATCTATCAGTTTGCAGACTCCAATTTTTATATAGTATTATTCCAAAAATAATAACATAGGCCACGAAAGCATATTCTTTGTATAATCCACCAATGCCAATAAATGCTGCTGAAATATAAAGCCATTTATTTTCTTTGTTTTCTCCTTTATCTTCATTTTCTAAATAACGATAAGCAAAGTATAAAGAAGCTATGTATGCAGTCCAACCTCCTATATCCATGAGATAGCCAAGCCCAAAAGAAACAGCGGCATAATTTGTAACTAAAAAAAGAGTGCCTAAAAAAGCCAGCTTGTCATCTTTTATAATTTTTTTAAATAGGGAATAAGAAAATAGACCCATTGCAATATACAATATACTATCTAATAAGAGCCAAGAGACTTCAATATTCCCAGTAAAAAGATTAAAAAACATGATGAGCCTCAATCCCAAATAAGTACTGACGATCATCATCGGTATAAAACCTGATGGCTCTATACCAGTCTTCAGCACTTCAATACTATTAATATAAATGTAACTATCCCCTGCTATTTGAGGTTTAAGAGCATAAATAGAGAAAATCACTAAAAATATAAGTAGCACAAACAAGTATATTTTATATTTATCTTTCATAATTCTATCTATTTTACTTCTTTCTACCCAAAATATAAAGGTGAGCGGCGACAGCTTCTGCCCCGGGCATTTTCATAAAAAAATAATCTAAATATTTTAAAGGTCCGAGTATAAGCATAAAAACATGAGCGAGAAATGGCGCCAATTTTTTTGAACCCAAAGCAAAAATAACTCCTAACCAATAAGCAAGGAACATCAAAAATGCACTCCACGGCCCCGAACGAACTCCAGATTTCACTATTTCAAGATCTGGGAATAAATGTTTTAGTCCAGATATTGTCCAACGATTAAAGTCATCAGGCGATGCGTGATATGGGTGTATAAAAGGCACACTAATATAAATATACCCACCCGATTTGACCACGCGTATCATCTCATGAGCAACTTTGTATGCATCAGCCACATGTTCAAAAACAGATTCAGATACTGC
This sequence comes from Patescibacteria group bacterium, assembly GCA_038065655.1. GTDB lineage: Bacteria > Patescibacteriota > Minisyncoccia > Phycocordibacterales > WO2-35-19 > WO2-35-19. The sequence goes on from JBBTQO010000013.1 coordinate 32,509, forward strand.
TCCATCTATAGAATTATCGCGAAAAGGTAACTCTGTTGCGCTAGCTACAATATCTACTTCAGGAAATGGGAAAATATCAATATTGATAAATTCTTTACCGAGTCTTTCGGGACCCGAACCGATATCTATAACTACTGCGTTTTCTTTAGTGTATTTCAAAATCATCCGAGGACCATTTACCAGCATCATCACCGGACAAAAAACATGCCAGATAGAATAATAAAGTTTAGGAAATTGCTTTAAAAATGATTTAAGCCAGTTAATACCAGATTCATGCTCGGTAGTATTCTTTGCAAGAATTTTTTCTTCAACCAATAATGGCCTATTGGAATTGTCTGTTTTAAATATGCCATGAGTAATACAAAAGTAGTCTCTGCCCCTCCTTTGAAAACTAGATTTACAAAACGGACAACATATAATACGAGAGTGATCGCCCATCTGGTGTGTTTGTGGTTTCCTTAATTTAAGTAATTTATTTGTCATTTTTATTAAAAATAATTACCAATTTGTCTATTAAAACATCCAGACTATGATTTTCCGAAACATATTTTTGAAGTCTTTTTTTTACCTTTTCAATCTTTTCTAAGTCAGCATTCAACCAAAATTCTATTTTAGTCGATAAATCACTTGGACTTTCTGATACTATCATCTCTGGTTCAAAAATATCTTTAAAATAATCGTTGACAACTATGGGTATACATCCACTAGAAGCTGCTTCCAATATGGTTTTATCCATACTACCAGACGGAGTTAAATTTACAAAAATATCATGCTCACTATATATTTTCGGAGTCTCATAATTTGGTACCGCTCCATAAAATTTCACATTATTCTGTAAATCATATTCTTTTACTTTATTTTTCAAATTTTCAAAATATTCTTTATCTTTTGGTAGTGCCTCACCATAAAAATCGCAAATAAAATTTATATTTTTATCTTTCAAATTGTTGAGAGCTTCTATTAACAAATCAGATCTTTTAATAGGAGAAATTCTACTTAAAAACAAAATTTTATTTTTCTTTTCTTGGTTTGAAAATTGAAATTTGAAAATTGAAAATTTATCCGTATCTATCCCCACTGGCATTAAAATAGTTTTGGCAAATCTTTTAGTAAAGGCCTTATCGGAAGTACAAAATACTTTGCTTGATAATAAAACCGCAACCCTTGTTAAGATATTACCATAATGATGGTTCCTCCACATAAAAACTTTCTTGTTCAAAATCTTCCAAAACAACCCTCCAAGCAAAACATACTCTTGATTCATGTGGACAAAGACAGCGTCATATTTAAAAGAAGAAAAGAAGCAAAGATGGAAAAATTTAAATATATATTTCAACTTACTTCTACCTTCCTCTTTTCCTAGAGAAAACACCTTCACATTTGAAGGTAAATCATATTCTCCCTTCTGTAAACAAACAACAATAATACTTTCAAATTTTTCGGAAAGTTTTAAAACCCAATTATGGAAAAAACCTAAAATCGGATCACTTTTGTTTATTTTTTGAGTAAGTATTAGTAGTCTCATTATTTATTATTAAATATAAAAAATTTATAGAGAATAAAATTTTGAATCATTACAAAGAAGCCGGCGATAATTTGGGAAAATACATACCAAATGCCCAATATTTCTACACAAAATAATATAAGCACAGTATTGGTGACTACTCCCAAAATCGCGACTATAAAAAATTTGGAAAATTGATAACTTATTTTATTAGTTTGTACATCTTTAAAAACAACAAATTTTTGCAACCCAAAACTTACAAGTAAAGATATGAAGAAAGCTAAAATAGAGGAGTATAAATACCAAATACCAACAACATCTGTAAATATATATATTGCAACTATATTAGTTGCCGCGGCCGTAATTCCACAAACAAAATAACGCAGTAAAATATTATTTATAAAAATACCAGGTTTCCAATTTTGAGTTAAAGAAATAATAATCTCGGAAGTTTTGGTCATAGTTTTTTCTATGGAGAATAAGGAGGCTTTATTTTTAGCCTGAGTTATTATTTTGGCTCTTAAAGCAGAATCTGCTAATTTTTTTACAGCTCCCAAAATTGCCTCTTTATTATTTGGTTCTACCAACAAACCTTCTGCTCCATCATCTATAATCTCACTTATATTACCTATGTTGGTTGAAATCACTGGCACTCCGGCAAACATCGCCTCTACAATTTGGAATGAAAAACTTTCAAAAGTGGTATTGAGTACGAAAATTTCACATTTTTGCATTTTATTTATCAAATCTTTTCTATCCATTTTTCCTAAAAGAAAAACTTTATCTTCCAGACTTTTATCATTTATAAGTTTTGAGAGTTTGTCTTTATCAGACCCATCACCCGCAATAAAAAGTTTCCAATCCGGCAAATCTCGCATAATCTCTATCAGACAATCAAAACCTTTCCACGGTACCAACCGGCCAGCAGAGATAATAGTTTTGGATTCAAAATCACCATCATTATTTGCTATGTCAGAAAAATCTATACCATTGTAAATAGCTTGTGATTTTATTTTTTCTGGCCACCAACCCGATACTAATTTAGCAAAATACTGGCTAGGACTTATAACCGCGTCTGCCATACCAGCCGTAGTCTTTTGCAACAATCGCATTAATTCAGTTTGAAAACCATATTTTTTATTTTGAAAATCATCAATACTATCGGTTATGCCAAATCTCTGAGTAGCTTGCTCCCAGGCATAATCACCAGCGATACGTACCAAAAAAGGTTTACCTAAAAATAATTTAGCAGAGAGCATTGTAGGAAAACCGACACTCAAAGGATCTTGGGAATATAAAAGATCTACTTTCCGGCCCCGATTCAATACTTTAAACAAAAAAACCAAATGCCTGATCCATCTCGGTAAATGTCTAACTGTACTAAAAGGCAAAACTTCTACTTCAATGCCAAATTTGGGAAGCTCTTTTTGAAGCAAAGCACTATAGGTAGCTGGTCCGCCGATTTCAGGTGGGAAAATACCAGTCGTCAAAAGTATTTTTTTATTTTTAACGGGATTCATTTTTTATAAAATATGCTCGGCCAAATGGATAAGTGATGATAGCTGGAGCGATACCTTGAGTTTGAAAAAAATCATACAAGGCTTGTCGACAACCTTTGAAATCGTAAAAATCGTCTACTACCACTACTCCTCCGATAACTACATTATCATAAAGTGCTTCTAAAGCCTCCAAGGTAGAACTATAAGTGTCCCCATCCAAACGCAATATGGCAATTGGTCCTATTTTTTCTTTATTTTTTATTAATGTCTCATTGAACCAACCTTTAATGATACGAGGTTTGGTGCCCAATTTGAAAGCAATTTGCTTGGCATTTTCTTCGGAAACGGCGATATAACCGGTTTTTTGATGCAAAGCCAAACCCTTGGGAACAGCTATTTCCTCATCTTTTTCTGTCATTTCTGGTAAACCTTCAAAGGAATCAAAAAGCCAAGTTTCCAAACCAAAAGAAGCCATATAAGCCCCCAGACCCCCTTTCCAACAGCCGGTTTCTACAATTGCTCCTTTTATATTATTTTTTTTAATTTCTTGAATATGATCTTGCATTTGATAAACCCCAGCGATAGTTTGCATGGTATAGCCTCTGATGCGACGAATATTAAATATCTCAAAAATAGCTCGTGGTTTGAGTATAAAAAACTGTACTAAATTAATAAATCTTTTTACCATTTTGTCTGTTAAATAATATTATTAAACACCACCCGCATTTGTTGGGCGACCAAATCCCAATCATATTTTTCTTTGACCATATTAAAGGCGTTATTTATTATTTGATTTTTATTGGGATCGGTAATAACTTTTTGGATAGTCTTGGCGATACTCTGTGGATTTTGGGGCTCACAAAAATAACCTGTCTTTTCATCTATTAGAAAATCAACAATGCCACCAACTGAGGTTGCTATAACAGGGATTTTACAAGCCATTGCTTCTATAAAAGAATTACCAAACCCTTCCGAAAGCGAGGCTCTAATAAAGATATCACAAGCTTCTAAATATTTTGGCATATCCTCGTGCGAAACAAAACCTTTGAAAACAACTTTCTCTGAAACATTAAGATTTTTAGCGAGCTCTTGTAATTCTTGTTTCAATTCACCCTCTCCAAATATTACAAATATAATATTTTGATTTAACTTAGGTAAAGCTTTTATAACATCCCCTACTCCGTTTTTTAAAACAAGTCTTGAAGTAGTTATAAGCGCAGTATCTCCTTCTTTTACTCCCAATTCTTCTCTTATTTTATTTTTTTCTTCTTGATTTATTTCCTTTTCAAATTTGGACATATCCACTCCGTTTGGAATTATTTTTATTTCGCTAAGATAGCCAAATCTTTTAGCCCGTTCGGCTAAATATGAACTTAAAACTGTCAAAATGCTTGTATTTTTCAGCGCTAACCACCAAGATAAATTTATGAGTCCAAATCGACTATTTTTAAAATGTTCTTCTGAATCTCCTTCTTGCAAGGTTAAAATTATTGGTACTGGTTTCCAAAATCTTAAAATATTAGCTATAAAACCTGCGCCACTTGCATAAGTCACCATCATGCACCAATAAAAATTATAATTATTTTTATTATTTAATTTTATCGCCTTCAACGCTCCCCAAAAAGGTAGAAGTAGTTTGTCTAAAATAGGTACACCAAATCCTAATCTGTAAACATTTACATTGCCGACTCTCTCTGGCATGTCAAAGGGCATCTTTGACACTTTACTATTCAGTCTGGCGGTGATTAAATCAAATTCAATATCAGGAATTCTGTCAGTAATTTCTTTAATAGCCACTTCCGCCCCGCCCACCAACGGATAATACGCTGTTGAAAATATGAGTATTTTTTTAGTTTTCATCCTCAAAATATAGCAAAAAACAAGCCTTTAAGCCACTATTCTCCTTTTAGAATTTTCCTTAGCGTTTCCTCAGGCACTTCCTTTGTTTTTTCTGTTTTTTTAACTTCTTCCTTTTTTTCTTCTTTTTTGCTCTCAGCTTTTAGTTCTAAGCTTTTGGCTTTTTGTATCGCCTCCCTCAACGCGCTTACATTTTCTATAGTAGGTTCTTTGTTTTTATTTTTCTCCCCATACCTCAATTCTTGTAACGACACTGTCTCTTTTTTTTGCTCTGATTTTATCTCATCCCTTTTTTCTTCCCTTGCTACTGGCTGCTTGCTACTGGCTGCTGGTTTTTGTTTTACCGCTTCTTCTATCGCTTTTGCCAAAAAATTATTTTCTTTTTTGGGTTCTGCTTTTATTTCTTTTGGTTTATTTTGTTCATATCTTATCTCTTTTTTTGTCTCTGTGGGTTTTTCTTCTCTTCGTATTTCATGCTTCATATTTCTCCCTTCGATTTTTTCTGGTTCACCCACCCGCAATGGCTTCGCTATAAGCGAGTCGGGCAGGTGCCATTCCTTAATAACCCTTTCTACTTCTGCTTTTGGAGAAGTATAATTTTTCCTAGACATTTCTAGAGCCTTATCTCTAAAAGAAATTTCTGGTTTTGGAAAAGGAGGTAAAGTGGTCGCTGAAAACGGCTGCGAAGCCACTCCATTTATCATTAGTTTTAAATAAACCTGAACAAATCCTAAATTAACGATATCTTCCATAGTAAAAGTCGGAGCAAATTCTTTTTCCAAAACTTCAGCATCATAGGAACCAACCCTAAAAGTAATCATAGTGCCAACGTTGCCAAACACGGCAGCTCTCACCTCTTCAGCCATCTGTTCAATATATTGATGAGTAATATTTAAACTTAATTTGTATTTTCGAGCCTCAGATAAAATATCAGCAAAACTTTTGTTAGCAAAAGATTGAAACTCATCTACATACAAATAAAAATTAGGCAATTTTTTAAGCTCTTTTGGGTCAGCATCCGCTCTAGACATCGCCGCTAAATATATTTTAGTGACAAGCATTGCTCCCAAAAGATTGGCATTGCCTTCTCCCACTAGCCCTTTAGATAGATTCACTATTAATATCTTCTTCTCATCCATTATTTTCCTGACATCAAAAGAAGATTTGGGTTGACCAATAATATTTCTAATAAGCGGATTAGATACAAATTGACCGACTTTGTTTTGGATAGCCGGAGTAGCCTCGGCCGCATATTTGTCCGTATATTTAGCAAATTCTTCTGTCCAAAAAGCCTTGGTGGTTGGGTCTTTGACATTGTCCACCACTTTATTACGATAAGCTTTGTCAGTAAGCATCCTATTTATACTAAGCATTGTTGCTCCCGGATATTCAAGGAGTGCTGCCAGAGTATTTTGTAAAATGTAAGCCATTCTGGATGACCATTGATCCTCCCAAATCTTTTCAAAAGCGCTCATCAATCCTGAAACCACCAAGTGTCTTCTTTCCGGTCCAACATCCTCCATCACATTAAACGAGATAGGAAATTCAGTATCAAAAGGAGCAAAATAAATAACATCTTTGATGCGATGTTCTGGAATATAATCAAGCAAGAGATCAGCAGTTTTGCCGTGCGGGTCTAAAAAGGCCACCCCCTCACCATTTTGAATATCTTGGATAGCCATATTTTCCAGCATCGTAGATTTACCCATACCAGTTTTGCCGATGGAATAAATATGGCGAAGACGATCTTCAGCTTTAATACCAAACTTCACTCGCTTGTTGCGTGAGTCAGTCTCGGCAAAATAAGTTATCTTATCTTTCTCGTCCATTTTGTTTATTATAACTCATCCCCTCTCGCTTTGCTCGGCCCTTCTCTTATTACAAGAGAAGGGTTGCCTTCGTTCAAGCCTAGATTACCTCTCTTGTTGTAAGAGAGGTCGAGACGTAGTCCGTGTGAGTTATTTCCCAAGAATGGCTTCTCTCGTATAAACATTACTCGGATCCCAGAGCATCCAGGAAGTTAAACCCACATCATAAGTGGCTTGGATTTGTTTGCGAACCATATCGGCTGTGTAATGCACGGGGTAATCATTGTCTTGAAGCCAAGGACGGAGTTGCAGCTGGTTTATCCTTTTCAAGACCGGAGCATTAGGGGTGCTCGAAGCAATTTCATTATGCAAGAAATTTGCTCTAGCCACCGCCGCATCCATACTAAACTTAACAATCTCATAAGGCACTTTATTTGGATCAGGCCAACCATTAAATGTTGGTGGATAATGTGATGGATAAACCATCGGGGAAACATAATCAAAATTTAGAAGCGCATATTCCAAAACTTGTCCGATATTCATATCGTCAGTGTTAGTAGTTGTCATACCAAACAAATCAGCTGAGGTAACAATGCCCGAGGAAGCAAGTTTAGAGTCAAGATATTCAAAAAATTGCCTGAGCATCTCTTTTTTAGTAGTAGTGCCAGTATGCGCAAAATAAATATCTTTCATATCGCCATCCGATGGGAAACGGATATAATCATAATTAATTTCATCAAAACCAACAGCATATGAAGAAGTAGAAATAGAAATTATATAATCCCAAAACGGTTTTGCCCCAACATCAATAAAAGAAATACCTTTCCTATCTTTCCAAACACCACCATCACTTTTTCTTTTAACGGCCAATTCCGGATGAGCTTTAGCATAAAGCGGATCTTGAAAGACGGTTACTCGGCCAATTACATAAATATTTTTATTATGCAATTTTTCCACAAAATCCTGCATATCAGAAACTTTGCAACCAGTCCCGCTCAACTTATCAATCTCATCATTACCAGTCAAAAAAGAAACTGTGCCAGTATAATCTTTAATATCTATAACTACAGCATTGATTTCCGTTTCTTCTATAAGTTTTACAACTTTGTTCCTAAATGAAGGTGTGCCAGCCACACATTGAGTCATATAAATACCCTTAAGTGGCTCTGGGGTCCCCAGATGCTTTACTACTTTTAGTTCAGGTGTGCTAGAAGCCACCTCAGCCGAACGACTATTATAAGAAACTTCTGAAGAAAAAGTAAAAGAAGAAATAAAAAAAAGAACGATAATAACTATGATTCCTCCCAGTAAATAATTTTTTAATTTCATTTTTTTCCAGAGGATGACCCTTGAACTGCCCCTGCCCCAAAGGGTCATCCTCAAATTCCGACCTCACCCCCAACCCCCTCTCCTTGCGAAGGAGAGGGGGCTTCAGAAAATTTTAGTTCTTCTCTCTCCTCTATCTTCTCTTTTATTTCCCCCTTAAGATAAGGGGGATTAGGGGGGTTATTTTTTTTAGTTTTAACTTTTGGTTTTGATTGCAGCTTTCTTAAAATGGCTGGACCAAAAGAAACAAGTAATAAAAATAAGCCAGAAAGAAAAACTAAAGCATCTCGCCAAACGATTGGCACTCCAAGTAAAGGAATAATAACGAGCCAAACACCAAATGAAATATAGAAATTATTTTTATTCATATGAATATACTAGCACAAGAATCGCGAATCAAGAAAAAACCAAAGGGAACCCTTAAAGAATTTGCCCCAAAGGGTTCCCTTTGGTTTTAAAAGTGAAAGCCCCCGTCGCTTGCGCGCGGGGGCTTGATTTGGACCGTTTGGTCCGAAGAACTAGTTGACCGTCACAGTAGGGGCTTCAGTCATTTCCTGGAGCTGATCCAGCTTGTGGTCAACCGAAGACGGTGCCTTCATGGCCGCAACCTTCTGGACCAGCCAATGGTCGGGTTCAATGAACCCCATCTGTTTCATCCGGTTAACTGCATGTTTGCAGTTGTCCAAAAGATTCTTTGCCTCCTTTCCAACCACACCGCATGCGTCAATGACGAATGCAACATGGAAGGGAGAGCTCTGGTTGGCCTCCCTTTCAATCCTGATGTCTTCAATGAGAGCCCACAAGCCGTCATCGGCCAAAAGCAGGTCCGCGACCCCTTCCTTGGGACATTGGGCAAGAAACGCCCCGCCATTTTTGCCGCCAAAGAAGAGATTCTTCTTGGCCTTAGCGACCAGGAGCTTCCAGTCGGAAACTTCCTGAATCGCCTTTTTCTGAAGAACGACTTCGAGAAGACCCCGGAGTTCGGCCCAGTACGAGCCAACCTGACGCCCCTCCATTTTGAGAAGTTGGCGGAACCTGGCTAAAGGGGTGTGGTCCTCAAGACCAATCCCTTTGGCCGCCCCATTCAACTTATCAGCGAAGTCGCTAGTTCCCGCCACTGCCGGCTGAACCCTGAGTGTCCGCGCTTGGGCCGTGGCCGCGACGAGCTTGGCCGGTGTAGGTCGCGCCACCATCGAAACGGGCGCTTTCTGAACCACAACCACATTGGTGGCTGTGATCGGTTCAGCCTTCGCCTGAACAACATCGGCCTTGGTAGCCTTCTTGCTGTGCTTGGAGGCCAAGGCCCTTCTGGCGATCTCCTCCCAGAATTTCGGCTCATGACCGAGAATAGTAGAGAGGACCTTCCCCTTCTCTTCCTGAGAAGCGATGGGGTTGTCCCACACCGCGATCATCGAGCGGATACTTTCGATTTTCTCCGCAACCAGCTTCTTGATACTCATGTGAATCTCCTTGTGATTCGTTTCAAAGTTCGTAAACGCAACGCTTTTGTTTGCTTTCAAAAACACCGCAATTTCCTGTTGTATAGTATATCAAACTCTGTATAAAAAGTCAAGAGCCCACCTGCGCAACGCGCGGATGGGCTCATTTGTAGCTCTGTTGAGCCGTTTTTCGTTTCTGACCAAACACCTTGCTAGCAAGGTATCTGGCCACCATCCGAGCGAATTCTCTCCTGTGTTCGTGGGTACCAATGTTTGTCGGCGTCAGAACAAAGTGATTTTCTGGACGACCATAAGCCGTGTAATTCCGAAAATCTGCTGGTAGGGGAAGAATCACTTTCTCTGCCAGAAGCATTTTGGCATCTTTTTTCCATCTTGCGAATCCGACCTTATACCTAAATAGATCGGACTGAAAATCTGAAATTGTATAGATAGTTTCCTCAAAACTATCAATCCAAGAATCTCTCAAGAATAAAAGTTCTTTCCAGTCAATATTGAACGCATCAACTGTGATTGGAAATGTTGGGATTGATGGAAGGAAGAAAACACCATCGGCGAAATGTCGCAGGTCAACTTTGGTATCGATCGCCGATAAAAAGACTAATCCCTTAGGATTTACACCAATCAGACTTAACCACTTCTCAACCAACAAAAACAGAGATCTCCCAATTGGGGTATCAGGATGTCTATCAAATCCTTCCATAATTAGACGCTTCACGTCTTTGTCAAAATCAGGCCTTTGGCCCCAAAATTTTGCAATCAGTTCTTCACCACTAGAGTGGCGACCGAAGATTGCATCTTCGAGGTCATGACCACTCCGATATGTTTTCATATGTACTCTCCTTTTTATAGAGTACCAAATGTATGTTTAGAAGTCAAGAGAACCAAGGGTAACCCTTAGAAAATTTTCAAGGGTTACCCTTGGTTATTTTTCCAGTTATTTATAGTCACCAAAAGAGTTGAACCAATAAATATTGATGAATACGTCCCGATGAAAATACCTATGAGGAGGGCGAGTGTAAAATTCTTGATTGTCTCCGGCCCAAATATATAAAGTACAAAAACTGCGAGCAAAACTGTTAGGGATGTGTTGATGGAACGGACAAATGTTTCGTTGATACTCTCCCCCACTATTGTCATAAAATCTTTTTTACTACCATAATCCTCATTTTTGTGCAAATTTTCCCTAACTCTATCAAAAACAACAATAGTATCGTGAACGGAAAATCCGAGTATGACCAGAAGCGCAGTTACAAACAAAGTGTCAACCTCAAATCCATAAAAATGCCCGAGGATGGCAAAGATGCCAGTCGGCACCAAAACATCATGGAGCAAAGCCAAGACTGTGACAATACCATAAACCCAAGATGATATTGGCCGCGAAACCTTTCTGAAAGCAAAAGCGATAAACAAAACAATTGCTAATAAAACTAAAAATATAGACACCAAAGATTTTTGCAAAGCTTCTTTACCCAAAACTGGCCCAATGGTGCTAAATGTTTTTTCTGTCGGAGTGTACTCTCCACCCAAAGAAAGCCCCCCAATTATAGAATCTTTTTCAGTTTGTGATATTTCTTTTAATCTGATTATATAGCCCTCGCCAGAAGATCTAATAGAGGCGTCTTTAAAATTTAAATCATTTAAAACTTTGCCTACTTCTTCACTGGTTGGTTTGCTACCAACAAAAGAAACATCAAGTAAACTACCGCCCGTAAAATCAATACTTGGGTTTAAGCCCCAAAAAAATATTGAAAAAATGGAAGCCAAAATCAAAACGGCCGAGAAAGTATAAAATATTTTTCTGTATTTGACTATAAACATATCTATTCTTTTTCAGAACTTAAAGCGAATAATATAGTACGGGAAGCGGTAATGGCAGAAAACATTGAAACCAACACGCCGATTAAGAACACTAGTGCGAAACCTTTGATAACCGGGGTGGAGGCAAAGTAATACAAAATAACAGCGGTTATAATACTGGATGAATTGGAATCACGAATAGAGCTCCAGGCTCGGTGGAAACCTTCCTTCAGAGCATCATATTTATTTTTACCTCTCTTTAATTCCTCCTTAGTTCTCTCAAAAATCAAAATGTTGGCATCTACAGCCATACCAATGGAAAGAATAAAACCAGCGATGCCAGTAGCAGTAAGTGTAACCGGTATGAGTTTAAATAAAACCAAATTTATAATTGTATAAATAGCCAAGGCCAAAACCGCTACCAATCCTTGGAAACGGTACCAACCAATCAAGAAAAGAGCGACTACAATAAAGGCGTAAATTCCTGCTTTAACGCTATCATTAACGGCTTTATCTCCCAAAGTAGCACCAATAGTTTCAGTACTGACCAAATTAATAGGCATTGGCAAAGCGCCATAATTTAGATCACGCACTACTTGTTTGGCTTGTTCTGGTGTAAAATCACCTGTGATAACCGCTTCTCCGCCACTTATTTCTTCTCTGATGTAAGGCGCTTCTACTAAATTTCCATCCAAGAAAATGCCCAGCACACTACCAACATTTTCCCGAGTAATTTTAGCGAAAAGTTGCGAACCTTCCTCATTAAATTTCAAACCAATGATAGGTTTGTTAGCAAAATTTTGGTCAAACTGAATACTGGCTTTTTGAAGCATTCTACCAGTGAGTCCGGTTTCCAAAAACATTCCTGAGGAATCCGTTACATCGGTGGTAGCTTCGCCGGTTTTTACTTTTACTTTTCCTTCTTTAGATAAAAGTTTGAATTCCAAAATGGGGGTTTCGCCTATTTTTTTTATTGCCTCATTTACATCTGTCACTCCAGGTAATTCAACAATCAATCGCTGTTCTGTACTGTCACCACCAAAAACACCACCTTGTTCAACTTGTATAATTGGTTCTGATACCCCAAAAAGATTTATACGTCTTTCTATGATATCTCGTAATGATTGCATTGCTGAAGAAATATCTCCGCTTTGAATCTGAGAAATATCAGCTTTGTAAACCAAATGAGTGCCACCTGAGAGGTCAAGTCCCAATTTGAATTTGCGCACAGAATCAGCCTTTTGGGTGTTCCAGACAAAAAAACCAAAGGCTATCGCCATTGCTACAATTATAATTGCCCAGAACCTGTATTTGGCCATATTAGCTATAGGATATATGAAGTTAACCAAAAAAACAACTAAACCCCATTTCTCGACAAAAGGGCTTTGATAGTTTTAAGAGCGATTTTGAGGTCGAGCATAAAAGAACGATTTTTGATGTAATAAAGGTCATAAGAAAGTTTGCGACGAGTCTTTTCACTATCAGCATTTACTTTTGGGGGGTCATTATGATAAAGCTGGGCCCAACCCGAAAGCCCCGGTTTTATTAAATGACGAATATTATAATATGGTATTTTTTCTTCATAATGTTTAACTAATGTTGGAATTTCTGGGCGAGGGCCAATCATTGACATATCACCTTTAAAAACGCTCCACAGTTGAGGCAACTCATCTATTCTTAATTTTCTTAGCCATTTCCCTATCTTGGTTATTTTTTTACTAGACATGTCAGCGGAAATATCTTCCATCGTTCTAAACTTTTTTACTTTTATTATTTTATTATTCTTGCCAATTCGCTCTTGTTCAAAAAAGATGCTACCCCCATCATCTAATTTTATTAAAACGTAGGCAAAAGGATAAAAAATTAAAGAAACTATCCCAACAACAAAAGATAACATTATATCGGTTATTCTTTTAATAACATCATAAGTAATCCTACTTTCAGTAGAAATATTTTCCAAAAACCAATTATAACGAACTAAAGAAAGAGGAATACGGTCAAAAAGATCCTCATAAATCTTATACATATCTATAAATTTCACTCGTGAAAAAATAAGATTGTAGAGATGGGGCAAGATTGGTTCCACTTTTTCACTTTTTAGATCAATGGCGATAATCTGCACTTCTTCAGAATAAACCCGGGAAAGTATTTCGTCTTGAAAATTCATTCCAGCAATGCGATTAAGATCTACCGAGGAGATAAATTCCAATCCGTATCTGGGATTATGATTCACTTCTTCTAAAAGTTCTTTCATTTCTTCCCCGCTGCCGACAATAATACCTTTTTGTTTTGAGAGCGGATGTAAAAACCGATCACCATATATTCTCCAAAGAAGAATGAGGCCAAAAGAAATTACTAAATAAATAAAAAGGTTGGTTTTGGGAGTAATGCCAAAATAAGAAATAAAATAAAAAAATAAAACGGCAATAAAACTATTAGCAATTTGGGTATTAAAAACAGTAGAGGGTAAGCGACTTTTTAAAATTAAGGTGTGTTTTTCGTAAAGTCCCGAAATAAAAAAGACCAAAACCCAAACACCAATAATTATGGTAAACGGCCAAAAGTGCAGATCCCAATAATCACTTGAAGGGATTCCCCATTCTCGGAGAGCTAGGGCAGACCAAAGAGAAAGATACAGGAGCGCAATATCGCCTAAAAACAAAGCCAAAGTTTCCTTTTTACCAGATATAGTCATATTAAACTAAGATGATACAACAACTGGTAATTTATATCAATTTATGCAAGAATTTTATATCGTATGCAGGAAAAGAAAAAAATTTTATATGTCATAACCAAAGGCAATTTTGGCGGAGCCCAGAGATATGTTTATGATTTGGCTACTTCCCTGCCCAAAGACAAATTTGAGACAGTAGTGGCTTGTGGAATAAAAGAAGGGAGAATTTTAATAGAAAAATTAAAAGAAAAAGAAATAAAAACGATAGAACTTGAAAGCTCAGAAAGAGAAATAAATCTAAAAAAAGATTTTAAAACTTTTAAGGAATTAATAAAAATAATAAAAAATGAAAAACCAAATATTGTCCATCTCAACTCTTCTAAAATCGGCCTTATCGGATCTCTCGCAATTTTGTATTTTGGAATTTTAAATTCTTTTTCTTTCATAACTCGTACCTCGGACCTCGGACCTCGTTGTATTTTCACCTCTCATGGCTGGGCATTTAATGAACCGAGCCGCTCGGCTTTTTCGAAAATAATCTTTTATTTAGGCCATTATTTGACAATACTTTTTTGCGATATTACTATCGCTGTATCAGAAAAAGCCAAAAAAGATGTTTCTTGGTTTCCCTTTGTACAAAATAAAATAAAAGTGATTTACAACGGTATTGCAATTTTTGATTTACTACTAAAAGAAGAATCGAGATTAATTTTAGCCAGTAAAGATTCAAAAAAAATAATTATTTTTTCTATTTCAGAACTTCATAAAAATAAAGGGGTTGATGTTGCTTTAAAAGCATTGTCTCTTTTACCAGAAGAAACAAAGGAAAAAATAATTTACTGTGTGGCTTCTCCCGGCGAAGAAAGAGAAAATCTGGAAAGATTAGCTGAGGAATTAAATATTAGTAACATCATAAGATTTTTGGGTTTTATACCAGATGCTAAAAAACTTCTCTCTGGAGCTGATATTTTCCTGCTTCCCTCTCGCACCGAAGCCTTTCCGTATTCTATTCTAGAAGCCGGTGTGGCGGGACTTCCTGTTATAGCGACGAATGTAGGCGGCGTACCCGAAGTTATACACGATATGCAAAACGGAATTTTAGTTCATCCTCAAAATCCAAAAGAAACAGCCGAGGCTATTTTATATCTTTTAGACCATAAAGAAAAACAAAAAGAATTTGGCGAAGAAATTAAAAAGACTATCACGAACTTCTTTTCATTAGAGAAGATGTTGGGTGAGACGATAAATTTGTATAATAAATTGACCTAATTGTTCTAATTATTCTAAGTACCCTAAAAAATGATTAACGAAGAAAATCCCAAAAAGAAAATCTATGATTTGGAAGAGAGAACTGCTAAGTTTGGAGAAGAAGCCATTAAGTTTTGTAGAAGTTTGCCCAAGAGTGAGCTGACAAGAAGAATAATAGATCAATTAGTTGGTTGTTCAACTTCAGTCGGAGCAAATTATTGCGAAGCTGATGATGCTGAAAGCCCAAAAGATTTTAGGCACAAAATCGGCATTTGCAAAAAAGAATCTCGCGAATCAAAACACTTTTTGCGAATGTCTGCTGTCGCTGTTCCCGAAAAAGCAGACGACGCCAGAAAATTGTGGATTGAAGCAAAAGAATTAAATCTGATATTCAATTCAATTTACAAAAAGGTAAAATAGAATGAGATTATCTACTAAACAAAAAATAATAAAATTTTTGACTCCTATATTGTTACCAATTGTTAAATTGTATTGGAAAACTTTCAAACCAGAAACCTTTGGTGTTAAAGTTATTATAGAAAATGATGGAAAATTTCTATATGTAAGAAATGATTACGGACACAGAAGTATAACTTTTCCGGGTGGCAGCATAGAAAAAGGAGAAAATGCAGAACAAGCTGCAATTAGAGAAGTTAAAGAAGAAGTTGGAATTATACTGACCAATATAAAAATAGTGGGGTCATTTACTTCTACAGAAGAAGGTAAAAAAGACAATATCACGATATTTTATGGGCAGAGTAATACAGGTAATTTTATTTTGGATCACTTTGAAATTGCTGAGGCTGCTTGGTTTACTAAGGATAATTTACCAAAATTTAGCAACTTGTCCAAAAAAATTTGGGACATTTTTGTTGAATGTAATTTTTAAACCGGAAATTGGGATTTGTTTAGAATAATTAGGGTAATTAGAACAATTAGAATAATTTCCTTAACTTATACCAATAATTTCGTTTTTGGCTTCCTCTTTATTTATAGCTCTAGCATAGGAATATTGCCCCATTAAAATACCAATACCCAAAAACTCGGCTAACATATGAGAACCCCCATAACTCATAAAAGGCATCGTAATACCGGTGACTGGTAGGAGCCCCACGTTCATGCCAACGTGAATAATAAAGTGGGTAAAAAACATAGCACAAAGTCCTAAACCATAAAGAGTTTCAAAATTGGTTGCTCCCCTTTTAGAAATATGAATAATCCTCCAAAAAACAAGCCCGTATAGACCAAACATAACTACCACCCCAACAAACCCCCATTCCTCACTAAAAGCGGCAAAAATAAAATCAGTCTCATACTCTGGTAAAAATTTTAATTTTGATTGGCTACCCAACCCCACTCCTTTGCCCCAAATTTCTCCCGAGCCAACAGCGATGGTAGATTGATAAGCATTATAGCCAGCTCCACGAATATCAGTGAGAGGATTAATAAATGATATGATTCTCTGTTTTTGGTAATCCTTAAAAACAAAAAACCACAGACCTCCAAAAGCAAGGAGGCCTGAAAGAAACACCACCAATAAATGTTTTTTTGATATACCCGAAAACAAGACCATGGCCAACCAAATAAAGAAAATGATAATGGCTGAACCAAAATCAGGTTGCAAAAAAACTAAAATAAAAATTATAAAAGTATAGAATCCGGAGGTTAAAATATGTCGAACATTGGCAATTTCAATATGTCTTCTTGAAAAATATTTAGAAAGAAGCAGTATCAATACTATTTTTGCAAAGTCTACCGGCTGAAAGGCAAAGGCCCCAAGATCAAACCAACTTTGTGCCCCCTTAAAAATGGAACCGGCAATAAATAAAAATAAAAGAACGGCACAAGACACTACAAATAAAAAAACAACTGAGCTACTGCGTCTTAAAAACCTCCAATCAACCAGACTGGCAACAAATAAGGCGACCACTGAAACAGAAAACCAAATTGTTTGTTTAAGAAATAAACCACTTTCCTCGGTAAAGGAATTCATAGTTAAAATACCAGCCACTGATATAAAAAATAAAGCCCCAAAAAGAAGCCAGTCAAAAGAATAGCTGAATCTTTTAATAAAGTTAGAAATCATAATTTATATTGAATCACCAAATATTTTGTAAGTTATTTCAATTCTAGCTGGTACTTCCTCACAGATATCAGATGATATATTTTTATAGATAGTTTCTAGATTGGCGGTCGTTGGCGCGAAGAAATAATTATTTGTCTCTGAGGCAATATCTTTTAGAAAAGATTCATTTATTTTATTTCCGAGACCAATCACATATATAACCAAACCATCATTTTTAATATCTACAGCTTCTTTTGTGGCTAAGCCCTCGGCGTATTTTATATCATCGGCCTCAGTGCGACCTTGCGGATCTCTAGGATTATTGGCCACCCCATCAGTCAGCAAAATTACTATTTTTGAGGATTCATTTTGGCCTCTAGCCGAAATCAACTCTTGCCAGGCCGAGTGTAGTGCTTCAAATATGTTGGTATATTGAGTACTACCGGTTTCAATACTGACCCCTTCAATTGTCTGCTTGGCCAAATTTAAATCAGAAGACAAAGTTAGATCTATTGGGTCTTTTACTTTAGAAGCAAAGGAAGCAAAACCAATTTTATCTTTAACCCCCAATTGTTCTGCAAAAGAGATCGCCGCTTTTTTGGCGCCACTCAATGGTTCTGGAGGATTATCCCCCAGAGAGGCCATGGAGCCAGATCTGTCTAACAGGAGCATTACATCAGATGACTTTTCACAAGCTTTAGAGCCCAACTCAAAAGGTTTGGGCCAAGTGAAAAAAACATTTGTATTTTCATCCTTTTTTATTTTTTCTACAAACGTTCTTGAAGCCGCAATAACATTATCTGCCCCATCAAAAATAGCGACTATTAATTCAATATTTTTTATTTCTTTAATGCTATTATTTTTTATACTTACCTCAACTCTCGGAGCGCTGTCTAATTTAAAAAGTGGACTGTGAGTTATTTTTAATTTTTCTACCGCTTCTTCATTTTTCTTCCAAACGATATTGCTGCCAAGTTCAAAAACCGCTCTCCTTGGTCTTACTCCATTTTCTATTGAAATTGAGCCTTCAAAAACACCTACTATTTTATTTTTTGGTAGAATAGTAGCTCCTTTTCTCTCTACTAAAATTTCGTTGTTTTCATCATACAAAGTAAAAGTATAAGGAACATAAATCGCATCAGCACTTGTGTTTTGATTTTCCACATAAACAATCGCGCTCCAAACTCCGGGCATCACTTCAAACAACCTCGGGTCCCATCTGACAATTGGTTTGATAACTCCACTACTACAAATAAGTGAACATGAACCGCCACAGTCAACACCGCCCTCGTCTCCATTTTTTACATTATCAAAACAAGTTGGCGTTCTATACCAATATTTCCAAAATATGGCAAAAGAAACGCTAGATAGTACCAAAACTATCACTACTAAATAAATTGTTTTTCTGCGAGATGCCCACGGGCTCATTTCGTTCATACGATAATTATAACGCAATTTAAAAATAACTCACCTTCTTTCCCAGAAGATGACCTTTGAAGATTCTGCCCCAAAAGGTCATCTTCGAATTCCTAATCCGACCCCACCCCACTTTCCTTCGGAAAGTCGCCCCTCACCTTGCGAAGGTGAGGGGAAAAATGAAAAATTATGCGTGACCGGATGTGACCAATTTGATTAAATTTTTTGTGCTGGCGACTAGCTACTTCCCTTACAGGGACTGTCCACTCATTGGACTTTTTGTTTCGTTGCACTCACAAAAACCCTCAATGAGTCTTGCGCTTGGGGCCCCTACCCCAAGCTCACCCCCAAAAGAGTATCATCGGAATTAAAATAGAAATTTAAAAAGTTGAGAACTCTGTGCTGGCGGCTACCTACTTTCCCCCAAAGGAGTATCATCGGCACTACCGGGCTTAACTTCCGTGTTCGGAATGAGAACGGGTGTGACCCCAGCGTTAAACCACCAACACATAACCCTCAACTTTTTACTTTTTAAATTTCACAGAACTTAACTTCCGTGTTCGGAATGAGCTGAAATGCGAATACTTGGAGCATTTCAGAGCCGGAGCACGACGGTGCGAGGTGGGGTCGCGCAAATTTTCAGCAGAAAATTATGCGTGACCGGGTGTGACCTCTGCGACAAATCACCAGAACTAAATTTTTAATAAACAAAATTAGAAACCATCAATCAAGATAGTCCCATAAGGCAGGATGAAAAATTACTAGAAAAAAATAAGTGAATTTTCAAATTTCCTAATAGAATCGGAAAATTAGTACGCCTTGGCTTAATACATTACTGTACTTACACCTAGCGCCTATCAACGTGATCATCTCTCACGATCCTTAACGATTCCTAATCTTGGGGCCGGCTTCCCTCTTATATGCTTTCAGAGGTTATCCAAACCCGACTTAGCTACCCTGC
>JBBTQO010000014.1:0-1929 GCA_038065655.1 Patescibacteria group bacterium
ACATCAATATTTACTCCGGATGGCAAAGAGAGATTGGTCAGGGCGTCCATTATTTTAGGCGAAGGATTAACGATATCAATCACTCTCCTATGCACTCGCATTTCAAATTGTTCACGAGCGTTTTTGTAGACAAAGGGAGAACGATTGACCGTCCATTTCTTTATTTCAGTTGGTAATGGTATTGGCCCCACTATCTTAGCATCATAACGCATAGCGGTATCAATAATTTGTTTGACTGAAAGATCGAGTATTTTATACTCGTAAGCCATTACTCTGATACGCAACTTAGAAATAGGTTCTTCTTTCTTTGAAGATTTTTTAGGTTTTGCTATTTTTTTTTCTTTTTTTAATGTGCTCTCCGCCATTTTCTAACTTTTATGCAACAATTTTAGTTACCACTCCGGCACCCACAGTTTTGCCTCCTTCACGGATAGCAAATCTTTGTTTTTCTTCCAAGGCCACCGGAGCTACCAATTTAACTTTGAAAGTAACAGTATCTCCAGGCATAACCATTTCTACTCCTTCTTTTAGGGTTACTTCTCCAGTCACATCAGTAGTTCTAATATAAAACTGAGGTTTATAACCAGTAAAGAATGGTGTGTGTCTGCCTCCTTCTTCCTTTTTGAGAATGTAAACTTCTGATTCAAAGTCTGCGTGAGGAGTAACGCTCCCTGGTTTAGCAATAACCTGACCGCGGTGTACATCTTCTTTTTTAAGACCACGAAGCAAGATACCGGCGTTATCTCCAGCTTGGCCTTCTTGCAATTGTTTGTTAAACATTTCAATACCAGTAATAGTTGTTTTTTGAGGAGCTTTAAGACCAATTATGTCCATTTCTTCACCAATTTTGACAACACCTCTTTCAATTTTTCCAGTAACCACAGTACCCCGGCCTTCAATAGAGAAAATATCTTCAATTGGCATAAGGAATGGTTTATCAAGTTCACGAACTGGAATTGGAATATGAGTTTCCAAAGTAGTCACTAAATCAAATACTTTTTTAGCCCATTCGTCGTTTAAGTCGGTGGCTTCCAAAGCTTTAAGACCAGAACCACGGATAATAGGAGTAGCAGCACCATCGTAATGATTTTTGGTCAAAAGTTCACGGATTTCTTCTTCAACTAAGTCAATCAAGTCTTGTTCAGGCACCATATCGCATTTGTTGAGGAAAACTATAATTTTAGGTACCCCGACTTGGTGAGCCAAAAGGATGTGTTCTCGAGTTTGAGGCATCACTCCATCAGTAGCCGCTACTACCAAGATAGCACCATCCATTTGAGCGGCACCAGTAATCATGTTTTTAATGTAGTCAGCGTGTCCCGGAGCGTCAATGTGAGCATAGTGTCTAGCAGGAGTCCAATATTCGCTGTGGTGCAAGGCAATAGTAATACCTCGGGCCTTTTCTTCGGGAGCATTGTCAATATTGCCCACCTCCTCAACCCGAGCACCATATCCTTCTGCTTTGTGCATATCGAGAATTTTAAGTATTGCCGCAGTTAAGGTGGTTTTACCATGGTCAACGTGGCCAATGGTACCAACGTTTACATGGGGTTTAGAACGATCAAAAGCTTCTGCCATAATATTTTGATTAAATAATGAATAAATTTTTTGGTGCAATAAAAAAGCACCTTTTTTATCAATAGACTACATCATAACAAAGACATAATTTTTATGCAAATATACTGGAGGTGGCGCGCTTGAGGCGAGAAAGTTCTTCGGATACCATTTCGTCAAAGCCAGCTACCCGAGATTTTAAGAAGGAAATAACCTTCTGGTAATCACTGCCAGCATTCCCCACTACTTCATCAAAATCGTTCATAGTAGCTTCATCCATCACATCAACCGCCCTCTCCACTACCGACTCAAAGAGCAAGTTGCCTATTTTTTCAATCATCTCTTCTTGTTCTCGAGAATCCATACTATCAAGTC
>JBBTQO010000015.1:0-48010 GCA_038065655.1 Patescibacteria group bacterium
AAGAAAAAACCAAAGAAGTTTTTAAGGAACTCAAAGAAAAATTGGGACTTAAAAATATTATGCAGGCGCCAAAAATTTTGAAAGTGGTAGTCAATTCGGGCGTTGGCTCTTTAAGTGATAAGAAAAAAATAGATATTGTAATTGATCGATTAGCTAAAATTACCGGCCAAAAGCCAATCAAAAGGGGCGCTAAAAAATCAGTGGCTTCATTTAAATCTAGAGAGGGAGATATCGTCGGGGTGCAAATCACTTTGCGAGGCGAAAAGATGTGGAGTTTTTTGGATAGACTCTTAAATGTTGCTCTACCAAGAACCAAAGACTTCAGAGGTATTTCTATAAATGCAATTGACGAGATGGGCAACTACACTCTTTCAATAAAAGAACACACTGTATTTTCCGAAACTGCCGATGAAGATTTGAAAGATGTTTTTGGTTTTTCCGCCACTATTGTCACTTCCCTCAAATCCAAATCCGACACTTTGGAATTTTTCAAAGCTCTCGGCTTTCCGTTCAAGAAGAAGTAATTGTTGCAAAAATTTTAGATTTGCTATAATGGGGCGTATGAAAATAAAAAAAGAGAGCACTGATGAAAAGATTGATAATTTGGCAATAATGGTTGCCAAAGGTTTTGATGATGTGCACAAAGAAATTAAACAACTAAAAGGAGGTTTTAATGGACTAAGGGAAAATTTTGATGGGCTGAGAGAGGACGTAAATAGATCGCTTGAAAATCATGTTAGAAATGTAAGAACAGATTATGATAGTCTCACCGGTAGAGTTAAACAACTGGAAATAGCGCAAAAATAATAAAAGAAATTATAATTCTATCAATCAGAAATTGGATAAAGCACTTGCGCGCAGAGTTTCAGTTATTGAAAGAAAAGTAATGTATTAATACATGAAAACAATTATCTACATGGGCATATCTGTTAATGGTTATATTGCCAAAGAAAATGGTAGTTCGGAGTTTACTTCACAGGAGGATCTTCAGGGATTTTATGAACATTCTAAATTAGCAGGAAATATAATAATGGGAAAGAACACATATATTGAAGCTTACAAATACGGGTACTTCCCATTTCCTGAGGCTTTAAACATAGTAGTATCCAATCAAGATATGGAAAATAAATGGGGGAATAATGTTCTGATTACGAAAGAATCACCCAAAAACATCTTAAATACTTTAGAAGCAAAAAATTTTAAGATAGCATTTTTGGCTGGTGGGGGCCAATTAAACAGTTCTTTTTTAAAAGAAAATCTTGTAGATGAAATCTATCTGGATGTTGAGCCGCTAGTATTTGGCAAAGGAATAAAAGTTTTTGCAGACAACGATTTTGAGTATAATTTGGAACTTATGGAGGTTAAAAATCTCAATAAAAATACTGTGCAGTTGCATTATAAGGTTTTAAAATAGATTTCAACATAAATAGAAACAAAGATGACCATTGTATCAGAGACAAGTGTGGTGTAATTTAATGCGCTATAAAAAGGCCGATGACGCGTTTGGCGTCGGAGGCGAGGAGGGCGCGGCGAGCTTCGGCGAGAGAAGCGCCGGTGGTATAGACATCATCTAAAACTATAACTACGCGATTTTTTATTTTTGTTTCTTTACTCAAAGTCAGACTTTGGGCTGAATCAGAAATAGCCATACTATTTTCAACATTTTTTATTCTTTTTTCTCGGCTCAATTTTGTTTGTCTTTCTGTCTCTCTTATCTTTTTTAAAGTATTGTAAGAAACCTCTATATTATTCTCTCCAATTTTTTTTATTTCTCTTACCAATTCTTCGCATTGATTAAAGCCTCGACTTCTCTTTTCTTTTTTACTCATTGGCATTGGTACTAAAAGTGGTGGCGCTCCTTCAAAAAGGGCAATTTCTGAAGCAATATCTAATAATTCTTCGTAAAGGTATTCAGCAACGCGTTTTCTTAAACTGGCATTGTTTTTATATTTTATTGATTTAACGATTAGTCGGACAATTTTGTTTTGATAATCAAAAAGAACAAAAATGTCTTTAGAATAAACTGGGGATTTGGGTAAAAGGTCTCGCATCAATCCTACCGGAAGGTTGTTTAGGAGTTTTTTGATTTTAAAATCCTCCGGGGCTAAAACATCTTCAATAAAAGAAACACCCTTTTCCACCCATTTTTTAAATGACTTCAATATAGACATTGTGTTATAATAATACATTATGAGTTTCATTTCCGATATTTTCAAAAAGAAGAGCACTAGTGTTCTAGGGATTGATATTGGTTCTTCTTCTATAAAGGTAGTGCAACTTAAAAAGAAAGGGGATAAGGCGATTTTGGAAACATACGGAGAATTATCTTTGGGGCCCTATGCTGATGTTTCTGTCGGCCAATCTACTAACTTGCCAACAAGCAAGATTATTCAGGCAGTAAATGATTTACTAGCTGAAAAAGAAGTAGCGATTACCACCAGAATTTGCGGTTTGGCTATTCCCTTTAAGGCATCATTACTTTCTATTATAGAAATGCCAAAAACCGGGGAGAGAGAATTGGCTGGGATGATCAATATAGAAGCCCGGAAATATATACCAGTATCAATTTCTGAAGTTACCATTGATTGGTCAATTATTCCAAAATCAGAAATTGAAGAAGATATTCCAGAATCAAAAAGTAACAAAATTAAAATGGTTGATATCCTTTTAGTGGCTATTCATAATAATATAATTAATCAATATAAAGAAATAGTTTCTAAAACTGGACTTGACGCGAAATTTTTTGAAATAGAAGTCTTTAGCTCTATGAGAGCAGTATTGGAAGGGGTGCAAGGGCCCCTTATGATTTTTGATATGGGGGCATCAACTACTAAGCTTTATATCGTAGAACGAGGTTTGGTGCATAATTCACATACCATAAATGGCGGTTCTCAAGATATTACAGCCAATATTGCCAGAATTTTAAACATTTCTATAGAAGAAGCGGAGGTTATCAAAAGATCTGTTGGTGCCGGTAAGACAATAGACGGTGTTGATTTATCAGAAGCGGTTTCGGTCATCTCTGAGCGCATTTTTTCTGAAGCCAATAGATTTTTGTTTGATTTTCAAAAAAAGAGAAATCAAAACATAAAATCTGTATTTCTTACTGGTGGCGGCTCGGCTCTCAAAGGTTTTAGAGACTTAGCCGCTCAAAATTTTAAAGTAGAAGTGGTTTCCGGCAATCCCTTTGAAAAAGTAGAAGTACCAGCTTTCTTGGAAGAAATCCTCAAAGTGACTGGTCCCGAATTTACTGTTGCCACCGGTGCCGCCCTCCGTTGCTTGCAGGAGATCTAACGACCCCACCCCGTTTTCCTTGCGGAAAACTCCCCTCACCTTGCGAAGGTGTGGGGAGAGATAAATTTGACTTAATTTAGTAGCTAATTATACTGAGGATAGGAGGCCATCATGAGTGAAGGCAATAGCTATGGAGTTAAGAGGTCTGCTCTTGAAGAGCTGAAACTTCGGGGCGAAAAAGAGAGATCTGAAACTGAGAAAGCACTAGCTGATGTGATGCAATTTTTGTCACATGACACATCACCCACAAGACTTCAATTGGCGTTGGCTCTTCGTCAGCGAGCGGAGGTGATTGAAGCTGAAGCGGGGTTGGACAGATTTGTGTGTGACTACGGCGGATAACAATAAGACTTAGCGGCCCAAAAATGCGTTTGGGCCGCATTTTTTACATTAATGTTTTAAATATTATAAATAAAAAGTAATCAACAGTGACTAATTGACAAAGTGGCTACTTTGGCTATAATGGCTATTATGACTCAAATCACTTTTACAGCTAAAGAAGCAAAAAATAATTTTGGCAGGCTTTTAGACGAAGCTCGTCGCTCGCCTGTGGCTATAAATAAAAATGGCAGAAAAGTAGCTTTTGTGGTTTCTTATGAGGATTATTCTCATTTTGAAGATGTTGTAGATGCTTATTGGGGTAGAAAAGCTATGGCAGCAATTAAAGAAGGTACTATTGGTTTAACCAAAAGTAAAAAACTTCTTAACTCTCTTTTGAATGCTTAAGATTGAATTTACAAAACAATCTGACAAATTTTTAAAAAAGCTTTTACCAAAGCACAAAAGGCAAGTTTCTAGAAAGATTCAAAATCTTTTGGAAAATCCTTTTCCTAATGATAGTAGATTACTTAAAGGGACCCCTGGATTTTATAGAGTTGATATAGGAGAATATAGGATTTGTTATGCTGTTTCTGCAGATGTTTTAATTATCGGTCTTGTTGGTAAAAGAAATGATGATGAAGTCTACAGAAAATTTAAAAGACTTTTGAACTAAAAAGTAATCAACATTATTTGTTTACACTTGCTTTCTTTTTTGGAGTATAATTACTTGTATATTATGGCACCAAATTTTCAATCATCATTTATCCCAAAAGAGTCAGTAACCGAAGAAGTTTTTAAAAAGAAAAAGGCTGGGATGTTTGGTGTTTTAGTTGTTTCTTTATTTATTTTTTCTATCATTCTTTCAATAGGCATGTTTGTTTATAAGGGGATAATAAAAAGTGATATCCAAAACTTACAGAATCAGCTTGTAGAAGAAGAAAAAAATATAGACAAAGAGACTATCAGCGAAATATCTCAATTTAGTAAAAAACTGAGTATGGCCAAATCGATTGTTTTCAAACATAAAGTAGTTTCTAACTTCCTAAAAACTCTAGCTTCTTCAACTGTTAGTTCGGTTCGGTTTGTTGACTTCGGGTATGACAATATGAAAGAAAATGATTTAGCAATTACCTTAAAAGGCAAAGCAGTTGATTATGCCAGTATTGCATTGCAAGAGAATATTTTTTCTAAAGTTAATTATTTTAAATCAGTTACGTTTTCAAACTTATCTTTAGGAGAAGGGGGCTTGGTCTCTTTTGATTTAAAAATTTCTGTTGATCCTAAAATTTCTGTTTATTTACCTTAATTCATAATATTTTAAAATGAGCAATACTACGATACTTTTTTATGTCATCCTCACCCTTTCCATCGGGTACGCTTTTATTTATCCAACAGCGGGAGATCTGAGCGCTTTAATGGATGAAAGGCAGAAACAGGAAAATTATTTAGAGATGATAAGTAAAATAGAAGTCAAGAAAAATGAATTATTAACTGAATATAATAATATCTCTGTTGATGATAAAAAATATATAGGAACAATCCTACCTGATTCTTTTGATTTTGTAAGATTGATTTCTCAAATCGATGCCGTTGGTTCTAAATATGGGTTGTCCATAGACAAAACTTCTTTCAAAGAAATCAACGCTTCTTCTGGAGACTCAATAAGTGAAGCCGGACCCCCAAAAACTTATCAATCGGCAACCATCAGTTTTTCTTTTGATGCTTCCTACAGTCAATTTAATAGTTTTATGGACGATTTAGGAAAAAGTTTGCGGATTTTAGATATAAAATCTATGAAATTAAGCGCAAAAGAAACTGGAGTTTATTCCTATGATGTTGAATTTGAAGTCTATTGGCTTAAATAACTATGAAAAATTCAAAAAACAAAAGAACAATGATTTTAGCGGCAATATTGGCAGGTCTTTTAGTGGTTGGCTATAAAATTATGTTTATGTCATCTAACGAAGATATTCTAATAGACCCTACTGATTCTAGTTTAATGGTCGGCGAAAAAATATCTAAAATATTAGAAGAGGTCGAAAGTATAGATTTTGATACAAGCGTAACGGAAGACCCAAAATTTAAATCTCTCAGAAGTATAGAGACTCCACTCATATCTTTACCAGTTGGTAAAATCAATCCGTTTTCTGCAAATTTTGGTTCAAATTAATATTTCAAATTATGAGTATTTTGGATGTTCTTGTAAAACGAGGAGTTATTGAAGCCAAAGACATTTCTTCAATAAAAGAAAAAACTGAAACTTCTGGAAATGATATTGAAGAAAATTTAGTATCTTTGGGTGTTAGTGAAGAAGATATTCTTGCCGCTAAGGCGGAATATTATGCTATGCCTGTAAAAAAGGTAGACACCTCTTTGATTACAAGTAGAATTATTGAGTATATCCCAGAGGA
This sequence comes from Patescibacteria group bacterium, assembly GCA_038065655.1. Classification (GTDB taxonomy): domain Bacteria; phylum Patescibacteriota; class Minisyncoccia; order Phycocordibacterales; family WO2-35-19; genus WO2-35-19. The sequence goes on from JBBTQO010000015.1 coordinate 6,027, forward strand.
AGCAGCTGTTTATTATCAATTTGTTCCCATTGGAGAAACTAACGGAGTTTTAGAAGTTGGGGTGATAAATCCCGATAATATTTCAGCTCGTGACGCTCTTAATTTTATATCGTCCAAGGTAAATTTGCCGTTTAAAACTTTTATTATATCCCAAAATGATTTTGATAAGGTTATAAATTTATATAAAGGGCTTTCGGGTGAAGTGACCAAAGCTTTATCTGAGTTGGAGACCGAGTTTATTACTGAGTCTAAGGGAGATGAGGAAGATTCGGGAAAAAAACCCAAAAGAAGTTTAATAGAAAGTGATAGTGATAGTGATAGTGATAACGATCTAAGTAATCCAGAAAGCAAAGATGCCAAAATAATTGAGAATGCTCCAGTAACCAAAATTGTGGCTACTATTTTAAGATATGCCATTGATGGTCGGGCTTCTGACATACATATTGAACCGACCACTTCTAATGTTCGGATTCGTTTTCGCGTTGATGGCATTATGAATACAAGTATAGTTTTGCCTTCAAGAGTTCACAGCGCGGTGGTGGCTAGAATCAAGATTATGTCCAATATGAGACTCGATGAAAAAAGGAAACCTCAAGACGGCAGATTTTCTGCAAGATTAGACGACCGAAAAGTAGATTTTAGAGTTTCAACTTTTCCGACCTCTTTTGGAGAAAAAGTGGTTATTCGTATTTTAGACCAGGAAAAAGGTATTCGTCGGCTGAGTGAGCTTGGTTTGAGCAAGAAAAATTTGGAAAAAATAATGAATGCCATCAACGCGCCCTATGGTCTTATTTTGATATCTGGGCCAACTGGTTCAGGTAAGTCTACTACTCTGTACGCCATGATGAATGAGGTTGATAAGGAACACAAAAACGTTTTATCTTTGGAAGATCCTATTGAATATAATATGGAAGGCATGAGTCAGTCTCAGGTTATGCCAGAGATAGGTTATACATTCGCTTCTGGTCTTCGTACTACTCTTCGACAAGACCCCGATATTATAATGGTGGGCGAGATAAGAGACAAAGAAACGGCACAGCTGGCTATCCAAGCGGCTCTTACCGGACACTTAGTCTTTTCCACTATTCACACCAATAACGCCATTGGGGTTATTCCGCGCTTGATTGATATGGGTATAGACCCGTATCTTATTGCTCCTACTCTGGTGTTAACTATTGCTCAACGACTGGCTAGATCATTTTGTCCGGGAGCTGGCAAACCAGTTAAAGTTGATGCCGGTATAAAAGTTATGATAGAAAAACAATTTGCAGATTTGCCAGAAATTTATAAAGAAGAAATCACTTTCGGGAAAGAGGTTTATGAAATCTCACCTGCGCCTGATTGCCCAAGCGGTATTAAAGGCCGGGTGGCTGTTATGGAATTGTTTGAAGTAGATAAAGAAATGGAACAAATTATTTTAAAAAATCCAACCGAACAAGAAATCTGGAAACATGTCAGATCCAAAGGTATGTTAACAATGAAAGACGATGCCATTATTAAAGCTTTTGACCGAGTTATTCCTTTTGAAGAAGTAAATATGTTGTAAAATAGTAAAGAGGGCTGTTTAAATGTATAATATCAATATGGCAGAAGAAGGAAAAAATAAAATAATAATAGTGGATGACGACGATTTTTTAGTCAATATGTATGCTACTAAGTTTAATAGTAGCAATATTTTGGTTGAGGCCTGTAAATCAGGAGAAGATTTTTTAGAAAAATTAAAAACAGCAACAGACATTGATTTAATTTTGTTGGATATTATAATGCCGGGTATGAGTGGGATAGATATCTTAAACGAAATGCGTAATAATAAATTAGGAGAAAATATTCCAGTAATGATTCTAACTAACCAGAGTGATGAAAAAGATATAAATGAAGCAAAAAAGCTCGGTGTTGCAGGTTATATAGTTAAATCGGCTGCTACTCCGTCTGAAGTGGTAAATGAAGTAATAAATATAATAAAAAAAAGTAAATAATATGAATGATTTAGACACACTTATAGAGTTGATAATAAAAGAAGGCGCTTCAGATTTGCATATTTCTGAAGAAAGAAATCCCTATCTCCGAATTTCCGGCCAACTGGTACCTCTTACTAAATATCAGAAATTTACCAAGGTTATGATGGATAAAATTGTAAGTGAGACCTTGTCCGACTTGAAAAAAGAAACATTCAAAACTTCTCAAAGCGCTGATTTTGCTTACAGTCATAAAGGAGAGAGATTTAGGGCCCATGTTTTTTTGGATCAGCGAAAAATTTGTATGACCCTGCGTCATATTTCTAAAAAAATACCATCACTGGCCGAATTAAATTTGCCAGAAAGTTTGGAGTATTTTGCCAGATTGAAATCAGGTTTCTTTTTAGTTGTGGGTCCAACCGGTCACGGCAAATCAACCACCTTGGCTTCTTTGGTGGAAAGTATAAATAATGAAAGATTAGAAAATATAATTACTATAGAAGATCCGATAGAATATTTATTTACTGCTCAAAAATCTGTTATTCACCAAAGAGAAATCGGTATTGATACCCCAAATTTTGCCTCAGCCTTACATGATTCTTTTAGAGCTGATGTTAATGTGATTATGGTTGGAGAAATGAGAGATCCAGATACCATATCTACCGCAGTCTCTGCTGCCGAAACTGGTCACTTAGTTTTTTCTACTTTACACACCAACAATGCCGCTCAAACGGTTGATCGTATTATAGACTCTTTTAGTTCTAGTCAGCAAAATCAAATTCGTCTTCAATTGGCCGCTTCCTTATCAGGTATCTTTTCCCAAAGATTGGTTCCTAAAATATCAGGCGGTTTGGTTCCAGCGTATGAACTTTTGATAAACAATACAGCCGTTTCAAACCTCATCAGAGATAGACGTACTCATGAAATAAACACGGTAATTGAAACCGGATCTGGAGAGGGGATGATTGATTTCAACAGATGTCTAGCAGAAAAAGTAAACAAAGGAGAAATTAGTATTGAAAATGCTTATCTTTATTCCACTAATCCACGATCGCTAGAAAAATTGTTATAGTATTATGCTTTTTTCATACAAAACAATCAATAAAGGGGGAGAAAGAGAAGAAGGTACTATAGAAGCTTTTAGTATGGATGTAGCCATTGCTTCTTTGCAAAGAAAAAGTTTAGTTGTAACCTCTATCAAACCCAAAGATGAATTTGATGACGGAGATATTCTTAAAAAGATTCCATTTTTTAATAAAGTTTCCAATAGAGAAATAGTTATTCTTTCAAGACAAATGTCTACTCTTTTTGAAGCGCAAGTTTCGGCTTTGAAAATTTTTAAACTAATTGGAGCGGAAACAGAAAATGTTGCTTTAAGAAAACATATGATAGAGGTTGTTGATGATTTACAAGGAGGTTCATCAATATCGGGAGCTCTTTCCAAACACCCGGACATTTTTTCAGATTTTTATGTCAATATGATAAGAGCTGGAGAAGAATCTGGGCACATAGACCAATCTTTTGCCTATTTGGCAGATTATTTGGACCGTAATTATGAAATTTCATCTAAAGCAAAAAATGCTTTAATTTACCCAGCTTTTGTTATTTTCACTTTTATATCGGTTATGGTATTGATGTTTACGGTGATAGTGCCTAAAATTGGCGTGATTATAAAGGAGTCAACCCAAAAAATACCTTTTTATACTAAAATTGTCTTTGCTGTCAGTGATTTTTTTGTTAATAATTGGGCCTTTTTGATATTTGCTCTGATTGCTTCGATTGGAGGTTTGATTTGGTATGGTAGCACCAAAGAGGGTAAAAGATGGATTTCAAACACCAGACTTTATATTCCTTATCTCGGCGATCTTTATCAAAAACTTTATCTCTCTCGATTTTCAGACAATATGAGCACGATGGTTCTTTCTGGTATACCAATGCTTAAAGCGATTGAAGTGACTTCTTCGGTTATAGATAATGAAATATATAAAGAAGTTTTAGATGAAGCCTTGGTAAAAGTTAAAGCCGGTCAAGCTCTCTCGGTCGCTCTCAGTGGTAGAGAAGAAATACCAAATGTTTTGATTCAAATGATAAAAGCGGGAGAAGAATCCGGGGAACTCGGAAAGATTTTGAAAACAATGTCCAAATTTTATCAAAGAGAAGTAATGGCCGCAGTGGATACTTTGGTCAGTATGATTGAACCGGTTATGATTGTGGCCCTAGGTATTGGCGTCGGTATTTTATTAGCTTCGGTTTTAATGCCAATATACAATATCGCCGGGTCTGTGTCATAATAAAAGTATGAAAAAAAGTCTAGGTTTTTCTTTAGTTGAATTATTGATAGTCATCACTATTATAGGGATTTTATCAACTATTATTTTAAATAGTCTTTCAAACTCAAGAGCCAAAGCTTATGATTCAAAGGTTAAACAACAGCTTAGCGGTTTTAGAACAGCCACGGAAATATATTTTGCCAATCAGTCACCCAATGGTTATGGTCCGGCCACTATTGGATGTGATGGAGGGATATTTAATAATGTTGATGCTCCAAACGGAACTCCAGGTTTGTATATAGCGGATGGTAATCTTCCGGATTTTGTAGATATCAAATGTAGTTCTACCGATTCAGCTTATGCGGTGAAAGCTACCTTATATTCTGGTAATGAATACTGGTGTGTAGATAACAAGGGCACTTCCAGGATGATTTCTGGACCCATAGGGGGTCCCGAAACTATGTGTAGTTTCTAATAGTTATATCAATAATATGAATCAAGATTTTGTATCATATATTGATACTCGCGTATATAAAACTAAATATCGCACCCATTTTATCAATATAACCAAAGATATTGAAGAAATTATAAATAAGTCTGGGGTGAAGCAGGGAACAGTCACCATTCAAACTCATCATACCACTTGTGGTGTTTGGATAAATGAAGATGAGAAAAACTTGATTGGCCCTTCTGAAGAATTGGGTTATGCCGCTGATTTAAGAAAGGTTTTGGACAATTTTGCGAGCCCTATGTCCGAATACGGTCACAATGATGTTTGTGATGTCTGCAACCAAAAAGGCAAAAGAAATACTCATTTATGCGAGGCAGATGAAAACGGTGTTATACATGAATGTGTCAATGGCCACGCTCACGCCCAGGCTCTTATGATTCACCCAAGTCTTTCTTGTATAGTTGAAAAAGGTAAACTTTTGAAGGGCAAATGGCAGCAAATCATGCTGGTAGAGCTTGACCATGACAGAGAACGCACCATTTCTGTCTTGGTTCAGGGGACAAGAGGATAAATAACTTATCCACATATCCCTTACCAAAAAAATATACTTTGTTTATAATATTAATTAAGGCTTGAGAGGTAAATAAGGTCGATCATTATCAAGCTTCTCTCTCGAGAGAGAAATTAGTTAATTTCATTCAAAAAAATGTTTAAAAATAAAAAAGCGAAATCTTTAAAAGGATTCACACTTATCGAACTTCTTGTTGTTATCGCTATTATTGGTATCTTGTCATCAGTCGTCTTGGCTTCCCTTAACACTGCTAGGTCAAGGGGCAGTGATGCTGCTATAAAAGCAGATGTAGCGGGCGCAAGAGCTGCTGCTGAACTTGTTTATGACACACTCGGAGGATATGGCGCTCAAGCCTTTTCTTCTGCTTGTGGTGCTATTGCTGTAGCCACTCCGTCTACTCATATGTTTAACGATTCTAATGTTCAGGCTCAAATCGATGATGCTGTCGCAAAAAACGGAGGTACCGATGCTAAATGTGGTTCGACTGCTTCAACATATGTATTGGCTGTTCCTTTGAAAACCTCTGGTGCTTGGTGTATAGATCATTCCGGTAACTCCAGGGCAATGACTGCGGCTCAATTTACTGCTTTGGCGGCTATTTCAACTTGTCCTTAGTTGTTCTGTAAATGTTTCTCGACAAAACCCCGCTGTTGCGGGGTTTTGTGTTATTATATACACAATAAATGGCATATTTTTTCTTAACACTTATATTTTTGTTTGGCGTAGCTTTGGGAAGTTTTAAAATTTTCTACTCATCAAATATGTCAAAGGGCATCTTCGACACTGTCCTTTTGTAGAGTTTTGTGTTTTCATTTATAAAATTTTGTTTGCCACCAAAAACTTCGGTCAAAAATTGTTTGTGAACTATCGGATTTTTTCTATCAATGATGAAATCATTATAACTACTCCACTTAAATTCTTCTGGTTTGTCCACCAGAAAATCTTTAACTGGATTCATGTGTATGTATGAGGAAATCAACATTAATTGGGGATTTGTTTCTATTTGGGCAGATTTGAATTGGTCCTGAAAGACATGACCCACTCTTTTATATTTGATATTTATGTATTTAGAAAAGCTTGTAAATACTCTTGAAATTAGTTTTGAAATTGATTCATCTCCACATTGTTCTATTAAAAGATGTATATGATTTGGCATTAAACAAAAAACATGAAGCTTAAAATTTTTTGGCTTTAAACTGTTAATTCTTATTCTTGATTTGAGGGATTTGGTTATCTCACATTCATTCAGATCTCCTTTTTCAATACCAAGACCTAATCCTAACCTAAAAAGAAAAGCTCTGTAATCTTGCTCATCTCGGAATATTATTTCTTTGTTATCGCCCCTGTTGTATATGTGGTGAATAGTATTTTTAGCAAAATTTTTGTAATCTCTATTTTGTCCCATATTTATATTATATCATAAATTAAAGTGTCAAAGATGCCCTTTGACACCTTTTTTTAAAATTCAGGTAAGGAATATTTTCTATGCTATTATTTAGTTTAATGCAATATTTTTTCTTAACACTCATATTTTTATTTGGCACTGGTTTAGGCAGTTTTATAATGGTTATAGCCAATAGATATAACACGGGATTACCCTGGATAAAAAGCCGGTCAATTTGTTTTTCATGCAATACCCAGCTTCAAAGGAATGATTTAGTGCCTATTTTTTCTTTTCTGCTTTTAAAAGGTAGATGCCGATATTGTCAAAGCAAAATTCCCAAAGAAACTTTTTTTGTTGAGATTTTAATGGGCATTCTCTCTGTTTTAGCTTTTATAAAATCAGGTTTTTCTATTTCTGATTTTCCTACCCTGATACTTGATGCTAGCTACTGGCTACTTTTTATTAAATATTTACTACTAACTGCTATTTTTGCCGTTATCCTCTTAATCTCTACATACGATATCAAACACTTCATCATTCCCGACTCTTTTCTCATTGCTTTTTTCATTCTCTCCCTTTTTTACGCCCTGCTACTAGCCACTAGCTACTGGCTACTTTTTGTTAATTTGCTGGCTGGCCTTATCCTAGTTCTACCATTCCTCCTCATTTTCCTTATTTCTAAAGGTCAATGGCTCGGTTTTGGTGATGTGAAATATATCGCTGTAATCGGTTTTTTGTTAGGGTTTGTGGGGGGGTTGTCTGCGGTCGTCCTATCTTTTTGGATAGGGGCCGCCTTTTCTTTAATTGCTTTATTTTTGAAAAAAATTACACACTTTATAAATTTGCCCATTCTAAAGAATAATCTTACAATTAAGTCTGAGATTCCTTTTGGGCCGTTTCTTTCTTTGGGTGTAATAATTAGTTTCTATTTAAGTTTAGATTTATTCCATATAAATGAATTATTTTTGTAAATTAAAAATTAAAAATAGGGGATTTACCCGCACACCAAAATCTTTGATGTCCGGGTTTACCCTAACAGAGCTTATTGTGGTAATGGCTATTGCCACTGTCATTATGACCTCTATTGTTATTCAGCAGAGTAAGTGGAATGATCAATTAGTTGTCAGTACTCAAGCCTATGAAATGTCTTTAATGATTCGCCAAGCCCAAATTTATGCCCTTGGGGTGAGGGAAAATGTGGCTGGAACCGGAGATAAATTTGACGTTGCTTATGGGATTAATTTTGACATTACTTCTCCTACTCAGTATGTTTTTTTTGTAGATAAAAATAAAAGTGGCAAATTAGATTCAGAAGAATCATTAGAGACTAAATCACTAACAAGAGAAGTCTATATTCAAAAAATTTGCGCTTTTATTCCACCAAAAGCAAAATGTTCGGATCTTGGCGTTCTTAGCAAAGTTTCAGTCACTTTCTTAAGACCATCACCAAATGCTATTATAAAACTTCTTACTTCTTCTAACCAAGAAGTGGCTGCTTATGAACCTCCGGCCATTATTCATCTTTTATCACCGAAAGGGGTTAAATTTTATTTAAGAATAGAATCAAGTGGACAAATATACATTGGAACCGGTGAACCAGTACAATAAAATGAAAAATAAAAGTAATAACTTAAAATTTTTTGATGTGCATTCGCGAAGCAAGCGGGGGTTTACTTTAGTGGAGATGCTTATCGCTGTGACTTTGTTTACTATTATTGCTTTTTTTTCCATTGGAGCAATACTCAGTATTTTTGATGCCAACAGAAAGGCTCGGTCATCAAAAACAGTTATGGACAATTTTAATTTTGCAGTTGAAAATATGGTTAGAAATGTTAGGTTTGGAGATCATTATTACTGTGGAGATTCACCTGACACCTCCAGCACAAATGATTGTTCTAGCGGGGGAGAGTCATTTTCTGTCACATTTGATGGTGTTAGAATAATTTATATGAAGAATGGTGATGCTATACAAAAAAAGGTAGGTGCGGGCAATTACGAGAATATCACTTCTCCAGATACAATAGTACAAAACTTAAAATTTTATGTTTTTAATACTGCATCTTCTGATGACAAGCAACCCTATGTTATCATCGTTATTCAAGGTTATGTTGGTAATAAACCATCAACTCAAACTAAATTTTCTATACAAACTTTAATATCTCAAAGAAAACTTGATTTATGATTAATAAATTAAAAATTAAAAATTTTAAATTAAAAATTCCTGCAAAGCAAGCGGGGTTTACAGTGCTCGAATCGATTGTAGCCATTATGGTATTGTCGCTCTCAATATCTGGCGCTTTTTCGGCTGTGCAACAGAGTTTATCTCAATCAATCATAGCTAAGGACGAAATCAAAGCCTTTTATTTGGCTCAAGAGGCAATAGAAATAATCAGAAATAAAAGAGACACTAATCAGCTTTCAATAATCAGTACTGGTTCAGGAAATTGGTTGGATGGAATATCTGCACTGGCGGGGGACTCATGCTATTTTGGTAAAACATGTCGAGCAGATGCTACTGGGCCCAATAATATTTATCTTTATTCTTGTTCTGGCAGTTGGGATTCTTGTGAAATATTGCGTCAAGATTCAACAACTTTTTTATACAATTATGATGCGAATGATCCAACTACAAATTTTAAAAGAGAGATACAAATAGAATCAATTAATGCAAATGAAGTCGCTGTTACCGTTCGTATTATTTGGACTAAAGGCCTCATCATAACAAGAGAGTTTAAAGTTAAAACAAGTTTATTTAATTGGATATGAAAAATAAGGGAATGACATTATTTATAGCTGTAAGTATAATGGGAATTTTACTTTTTATAAGTTTTGCTGTGGTTAATATTACTATAAAAAGTACTTTGTTTGCTTCTTCTGGACGAGATTCTCAGTTTGCCTTTTATGCAGCAGATGCCGGATTGGAATGCGCTTTATATTGGGATTCAAAGTTTGACGCTTTTTCTACCTCTTCTCATCCTCTTCTTCTTGATAATACCGTATATTGTGGAGGCAGTGGTATTATGACAAATCAAGCGCTGTATGGTACCTCTACTTTGGGAAGGATCGGTTTGGGAGGAGATGCAAATCCTACAAGTCGCTTTAGTTTTATAGTGGATTATAGACTTGGGGTTTCATCTCCTTGCTCTGTTGTGACCGTTTACAAATATTATACAGGTAGTCCGTTAGTATTGAAGACATACATAAAATCACGAGGCTATAATACCTGCGAAATGACCAATCCCAGAAGGGTAGAAAGAGGTATTGAAGTAACATATTAATTTTGTGGTAGTATTTTAGGTATGCAAATACCAGAAGAAATAAAGAAAAGAGTAAAAAATTTACTCAAAATTATAGAGTGCCATAACCATTTATATTACGTAAAAGATGCGCCTGAAATAGAAGATTCGGCCTATGATTCTTTAGTTTTAGAATTAATTAAGTTGGAAGAGGAATTTCCTTCTCTTAAAAAAGAAAGTAGTCCAACTCAAAGAGTAGGGGGGAAACCTCTCAAAGAATTTAAAAAAGTAGCCCATCAAGTTCCCCAGTGGTCTTTTAATGATGCTTTTTCACAGGAAGATATGATGGATTTTGATAAGAGAGTAAAACGAATGCTTGGTGGTAAAATTAATCCAACATATACCTGCGAACTCAAAATAGACGGGCTTAAAATAGTTTTGGAATATGCAGAAGGTGCCCTTCTGCGGGCGGCAACGAGAGGCGATGGGGTAATAGGTGAAGATGTCACTAATAATATAAAAACTATAGGTTCAATACCGTTAAAACTTTTGAAACCCGTTGATATTATTGTGGAAGGGGAAGTGTGGTTGGGTAAAAATAATTTTAAAAAATTAAATGAAGAGAGAAAAAATAAAGAAGAACCACTTTTTGCCAATCCTCGCAACGCGGCTGCTGGCACTATTCGTCAATTAGATCCAAAAATTGTAGCCGAAAGGAAATTGGATTGTTTTATTTATGATGTGGCCGCATTGTCAAAGACGACCTTTAGGGGCAAGGGTCTTCAAAGGTCGTCTTTGACAATGCCCGCGACACAATTTGAAGAACTAGAATATTTACAAAAACTTGGTTTCAAAGTAAATAAACATTTTAAATTGTGCCAAAACATAGAAGAAGTGATAAACTTCTGGAAATTTTGGCAAAACAAAAAAGATAAAGAAGATTATTTGATTGATGGAGTAGTAGTTAAAGTGAATGAAACTAAACATCAAAATACGCTTGGCTTTACTGGTAAAGCGCCACGTTTTGCTATTGCTTTTAAATTTCAGGCAGAGCAGGTGACAACAGTGGTGGAAGATATAGTTTTACAAGTTGGCAGAACAGGAGTTTTGACGCCGGTGGCCCACTTGCGTCCGGTGTTGGTGGCCGGCTCTACCGTCTCACGAGCCACGCTCCACAATGAAAACGAAATAAAGAGATTAGATGTCCGCATTGGAGACACAGTGATATTACAAAAAGCCGGAGATGTTATCCCAGATATTGTTTCAGTGGTGAAAGAAATGCGAACCGACAAAGAAAAAGAGTTTGTTTGGCCCAAATTAGTGCCAGATTGCGGTGGTAATGGCAGCATTGAGAGAATTTCTGGCCAAGCCGCTTGGAAATGCAGAAACAAAAATTCTTTTATACAAAAAAAACGCAAACTTTACCATTTTGTGTCAAAGGCAGCCTTTGACATAGATGGTCTGGGGCCCAAAATAATAGATGCTCTTTTAGATGCCGAACTTATTTCTACTTATGATGATATTTTTACATTAAAAAAAGGCGATTTACTAGCTTTGCCAAGGTTTGCTGAAAAGTCTGTAGACAATCTCCTCGCCTCAATTGAAAAAGCCAAAAATGTCACTTTGCCAAGACTTATTATTTCTCTTTCCATTCCAAATGTGGGTGAAGAAACGGCTCTGCTTTTAGCAGAGAATTTTCAATTTTTAATTTTCAATTTTCAAAAAGCGAAAAAAGAAGATTTAGAAAAAATAGAAGGTGTGGGACCAATAGTGGCAGAATCAATAATTGAATGGTTTGCCCTCAAAGAAAATATAAAAAATTTAAAAAAATTATTGCAATATATAAAAATTGAATCTTCTCCCTCTCAGCTCTCAGCTCTCAGCTCCAAGCTTTCTAAAAAAACTTTTGTCCTGACCGGCACACTTGAAAGTATGAGTCGGGAGGAAGCCAAACAAAAAATTCGCGCTTTAGGGGGCAACATCTCAAGTTCTGTTTCCAAAGAAACAGGTTATGTAGTGGCTGGCGAAAATCCGGGCTCAAAATATAAAAATGCTCAGGAATTAGGGGTAAAAATATTATCCGAAAAAGAATTTCAAAATCTTTTAAAAACCTAATAAAATGCTATTATTGAACCATGATTTCCAAAGAAGAAATTAATAAATTGGCTGATTTGGCCAGAATAGAAATTAAAGAAGAGGAGCAAGAAAAATTGGCTTCAGAAATGGAGGCGGTACTTGATTATATTGGTCAAATAAAATCTGTAACTGGAGGGGAAATAAGTTTTTCCTCCCCTGAACAAAAGGGGGGTCATGGTGGGGTTTTTAATGTAATGCGCGAAGATGAAAATCCAAACGAATCGGGTACTTTTACTGATGATGTTTTAAGAGAAGCGCCCGATAAAGAAAATGGTTATATAAAAGTTAAGAAGATATTATAGAGGGTGAATTATGAATCAAGAATTATGAATTATGGAATTTAAAAATCTAACAATAAAAGAAGCAAGAACACTTTTAGATAAGAAAGAAATTTCGGCAGTTGAGCTTGCAAAATCATATTTAGAAAATATTGAAAATAAAAATAAAGAACTAAATGTTTTTTTGGAAGTTTATGATGATGTTTTAAATCAGGCAGAAATTGCTCAGAAAGTTATTGATAATAGGGAAGCAAAAGAATTAACCGGTATTCCTCTGGCCATCAAAGATAATATTTTAATAAAAGGCAAAAAAGCTAGCTCTGCTTCTAAAATATTAGAAAATTATATAGCCATTTATACAGCTACGGCTGCTCAAAAACTGATAAACCAAAATGTAGTTTTTTTAGGCAGGACCAATATGGACGAATTTGCTATGGGCAGTTCCACCGAAAATTCGGCCTTTGGGGTGACTAAAAACCCTCTAGACCCGTCCAGGGTGGCCGGTGGCTCAAGCGGTGGTTCAGCAGCTGCTGTAGCGGGGAATATGGCTCTTGGAGCCCTTGGATCGGATACAGGCGGTTCGGTGAGGGAGCCGGCTAGTTTTTGTGGAGTAGTGGGTCTAAAGCCAACTTATGGCAGTATTTCTAGATATGGATTAATAGCTATGGGCTCATCTTTAGATGTTATCGGCCCCATAAGCAAAACAGTTTCTGATGCTGAAATTATTTTTAATGCTATTAAAGGCAAAGATAAATATGATAGTACTTCAATAACCTCACCCCTGACCCCTCTCCTAGATGCAGGAGAAGGGAAAAGGAGGGGAAATTTGAAGATAGGTGTGCCTTATCATATTTTAGATCAAGATGGTATTGGAGAAGATACAAAGAAAAATATAACCGAAGCGATAAATAAATTAAAAAATCTTGGTTTTGAAATACAAGACATTTCTCTACCAGATATAGATAAATCACTGGCCGTTTATTATATTGTAATGCCGGCCGAGGTTTCTTCCAATATGGCTAGGTTTGATGGCATTAAATACGGCTTGTCAGTAGATGGCAACCCTTCGACTTCGCTCAGGGCAAGCAATCTTTTAGAAGTTTACAAAAAAAGTAGAGGAGATGGTTTTGGTAAGGAAGTCAGGAGGAGAATTATTTTAGGAACATATGTTCTTTCCTCCGGATATTATGATTCGTATTATGGTAAAGCAATGTTAGCACGAAAAATAATAACAGAAGAGTTTAATAATGCTTATAAAAAAGTAGATGCCATCCTCACTCCGACCACACCGTTTCCGGCGTGGGAAATAGGAGAGAAAAAGACTCCGTTGGAAAATTATTTGGCCGATGTCTTTACCGTGTCAGCAAATATTGTTGGCTGTCCCGCTATTTCTTTACCCTCTGGTTTTTCAAAAATAGATGGAAAAGATTTGTCGCTTGGCATACAATTAATGGCATCACATGGACAAGAAAATATTTTATTTGAAATTGGCAAATCTTTTTTAAATGAAAATTGAAAATTAGAAATTGAAAATTTACTCAAATGCCTCCAAAAGATAAAAAACCAAAAGAAAAACCAGCAGGTTGGAATTTTGATCCATTTGAAGGTCTTATTGTACTACTTTTTTTACTAGCTATTTTGGGAAGTCTCATTCCGACGATTTTGGGTTATATTATTTCTGGAGAGATTTCTTTTTTTGGCTACAAATTGTCCGGTATTTTTGATTTTTTCAAAAATAATATTCAATTTTTTAAGACTCTCGGTTTTGTGATTGCTGGCGGGGCCGCCCTTGGCACTTTTGTTTTTACTAAAAAAGCCGATGCGATTTGGCGTGCTGAAAAAGCCAAATTATACCCAGAAAATATGAAAGAACCACTTTCAAATATGAAAGCCACAAAAAATAAAATGCTTGAGAGGTGGGAAAAGATTGTTTTAAATTCCGAATCCATCAATTCTTCCGATTGGCGTTTGGCGATTATAGAAGCCGATATTATGCTGGATGAACTTTTAGAAAAATTACAATTACCGGGCGATACAATGGGGGAGAGATTGAAAGCGGTAGAAAAAAGCGATTTTGTGACTATAGATGAAGCTTGGGAAGCTCATAAATTTAGAAATATGATTGCCCATGAAGGGAATAATTTCCTCGTAAACCAACGCGAAATCCGCCGTATCATCTCCCTTTACGAGGCGGTCTTCAAAGAATTCTTTCTAATTTAGTTTTATTGCTGTTACCTTGTACGACCAAACTCGCACCTTTTTCCAATGTGAATGATGTTCGCACGCTCCGCGCGCGTGGTGATGTGGATTTTTTTGTATTGTAATCGATCACCAAGCGAATAATAGAAGGAGGAACGAGAAATGTTCAAGTATTCTAATATCTTTGATTTCTTTTCCATAATATTTACCACCCCCTTTTTTCACTCTCTTCAAAACATATTCTTTGACATCTTTGGGTATGTTGTTACCAATTCTACTTTTAAAATTCTCTTTATTATTTTCCATATGTTTCTACGGCGCTCATATTCAGCCATGTCATAGCAGAAATGCCCGAGGACTCATTCTGTATGTGCTTGACCCACCTCTCCCATTCGCGCACATTTTTTGCCGCTAAAAAGAAAAAGGGGAGCGGCAAAACTCCCTAAATTATATTTTTTATTATCCCGCGTAGCTTTAGCGAAGTGGGACATACACCACTCCTTTTCCTGTTTTTCCGACTTGTCTAATTTTACCTTCTTTTTCTAGTATTTCTAAGTATCGTGTGGCGGTAGCATCAGAAACATGAAGAAGTTTCTCTACTTCGTCATTGGTGATCTTTGGGTTTTCAGAAAATAAAGTCAGAATCTCATCAATTTTCTTTATCTTCTTATTTTGCCTTGTGAGGTTGGCTTTTTCTAGATTTTCTTGCCTCTGTTCTTTTCTGTTCTTTTAATGGCTCATTTCCTGCCATTTGAGCCGTTGCGGGTTCTTGGGTGAAAGAGGTAGGAGGTGCATAATTTCAGTTATGGTAACAGTATCGGGAGTTTTTTCGATAGTGATGTTGGGTTTTGTTGGGTCAGTTGTGATTTGTGGGATTAGTTCAGGTTGAGGGATTTCTTGGGTTGGGGTTATTTCGATTAAGACTGGTTCAGGAGTTTTTATTTCTTCCGGCAAAACTGGTTCTGTCGATGGTGCTTCAGGAATATTTTCCAGCGTAGGAGTAGGTTCCTGCGGAACAGGATTTTCGGAAGAAGTTGGTTGTGAAGTTTCGTCTGACATAAATATATTTTAGCAAATATGATAGTATTTTTGTATGAAAGATTTTGATAATTGGAACAAGGAGAAAAAGCAAGTCAACAAAAAAGAAGTCGCCTATGATTTCTTTTATCATCCTCGTGAAGTTTGGTGGTGTGCTATTGGAGTCAATGTTGGTGTAGAAGCTGATGGCAAGCATAATAATTTTGAAAGACCGATACTTGTCATAAAAAAATTTAACAAGGATCAGTTCTGGGGAGTTCCTCTTACCTCAAACGAAAAGGTTGGCGAATTTTATCAAAAGATAAAACATGATGCAGGTATCTCATGGGCATCGTTATCTCAAATTAGAGTATTCAGTTCAAAAAGACTGCTTCGTAAGATCGGTATGATATCGGAAGATGAGTTTGAGATGATTCATAACAAGTTGAAGGGCTTGCTATAAAAAATCGAAACCCCACGTCTAAGGTGGAGTTTCTCGGAGCCCGAAGGCACTAATAGATTACAGTATACGCGAGCCATTATGAATGTCAAATGAAAAAGTGGGAATTGCGGATATTCTCGTTGGACTCTATATTTGATTGAAAACTTTCCATAACCATTTATCTTATATTGGCCCGGACACCAAAATTTCTCACCAAATCAGACAAGTCACCTTCGTGTTGCGGAGTTTGGATTCGCACCAAAATTTTCAGGTTATGAGCCTGACGAGTTACTATTACTCTACCCCGCAATATCTAAACATTATATACTCTTTTTGTTTTTTGGCAATTATGATAAAGTGTAAAAACTGTCGGGATAGCTCAGTTGGTAGTAGCACGGCATTCATAAAGCCGAGGTCGTGGGTTCGAGCCCCACTCCCGACACAAAAAGCAGAATTATATTCCAAAAGTATCTAGGGTGGTTGTGTAATTGCTAATAAAAGAGGGGATGACAAACATCATGGCTATGAGCGGCAAGATAATGACTGCTATCGTGATAATACCTGTCCACATAATAATCTTTCTTGTTTTTTCAACTGACACATAAATTTCATCTATTTTCTTTTCCAAACTTACCATTTTATTTTGAACTTCTTGATCCATATTGAGAGATTAATAATATGGTCAAATTGTAGCATTTTTTTAAAAAATCTGTTAAATTTACTTACGCAATTATAAATTGCGGCTGTAGCTCAACGGTAGAGCACTCGCCTGTCACGCGAGAGGTCGTGGGGTCAGCACCCATCAGCCGCGCAAGATTGGACAGAATTGCGAAATTGGCTTTTCTGTCTTACATAGATTAGGTTTTTCCAGTTCCAACCGAGAAATTTCTTTCTCGACGGCTTTTCGCTTTTTTGCGATTGATTCCAGCCAAATACGCCGAGTGGAAAATTTTGTTTGATAAAATAGTCCCGCTTTTGGACGAAGAAGTGATTTTTGTAGGTCATTCTTTGGGGGGTATATTTCTGGCAAAATACCTTTCCGAAGAAAGTTGTTCGAAAAAAGTGAAAGCGGTTTTTCTTGTGTCTGCTCCGTTCAACACCGGTAGTGAATGGGACAGGAATGTTGATTTTATTCTTCCTGAAGATATGAGCGAATTATCGAACCAGGTTGAGGATATTTTTCTGTACCACAGCAAGGATGATCCGATAGTGCCATTTTCTGACTGTTTGAATTATAAAAAAGCTCTGCCGAGGGCTCAAGTCAAAGTATTTGAAGATAGGCAACATTTCAATCAAGAGAATTTTCCTGAAATTTTAGAAGATATAAAAAATTTATAAAAATATGGAAATAAAATCACAGTTAACAAAATTATTTTTCCAATTTTAAATTGGAAATTTTAGAAAGTTGCTTTTCCTTAGTTAAAAATGTAATATGGATACTATGAATAAATCAGGAATAATGCTTCTTACATCAACAGGTCTTTCCAGTAAAAATGTTTATGACAAATTTGTTGAGATTAAATCTTCAAAAGATCTTGAAAAGGCAGTAATGATAACTACTGCGTCTACTGACAAAGAAAACAATCAATATAACCAAATGGGCTTATCCCAACTAAAATCGGCTGGTATTGAAGTCGTTGATTTTTATGATTTTGAAAATGACGAACTGAAAGACCTGTCTTCTTATGATGTTATCTATGTTTGTGGTGGAAATACTTTTAAACTTATGAAATTTGCTAGGGAAGCAAATTTTGATAAAGACGTAAAATCTTTACTTGAAAGGGGAGGAGTTTATATTGGAGTAAGTGCTGGTAGCCTTATTGTCGGATCATCTATTCAAATAGCCAATGAAGTTCATCCCGATAAAAACGAAGTTGCTCTTACAGATTTCAGTGGTTTCAATATCACAAACCTTATTATTTTCCCTCATTACTCATTAGATATTGAAGAAGAAATCAAATCCTTTGAAAATACAAACAATGTCAAAATTGAGAGAGTAGGTAACTCTCAAGCAATTCTTGTTGAAAACGGAGAAAAAGCTCTGGTTTAAAATTTGACTTAATCTGAAAAATGTTTACTATTGTAGTTGGTTTGTTGGGAGTTTCCCAGCTTTGACAATTATGGTCATGAAAGGAGATGAGTGTGAAAAAGCGTCTTGTGTTTATTACCGACTGCTTAGATCTAGCATACAGCGAGTTGCGCGGAACGGTGTTGTCGCAACTACACAAACTGGGCAGCGACATCAATCTGGAAATTGAACCGGTTGTGCCAGTAAAGCCATTCTCAATCATCAACGGAAGCTTCGTCTTGCGATTGATGGCTGATGCATATCCGGAAGAAACAATTTTCTCAGTCATTTTGAATCCGTTGAGAGAACGCCCGGCTCGCCTTATCGGAAAAACCAAAACCAAGAAGTTTTATTTCTTGGGAGCGAACACGGGAGTATTCGACTGGTTCCTTAATGATTTTGGGATAGACGAATTGTATGAAATTCACGATCCCGGGTTTTTCCCGTTTGGAGGTAAATATGTGCACGCTCCGGCGGCAACACAAATTGCTTCTGGCGGGTTACTCAGTCTGATTGGAAGTAAATTTGACTCTAGTGGTTTGGTGAAGTTGGACATACCAAACGGGACAATTCTACACATAGACAACTTTGGCCTCATGAAATTCAGGGGTGTCCTGCCCCAATTCAGCGAAGGAGACAAACTAACCGTTGAAATTTCTGGAAATCCTTTCTCTGCCGTTTATGCCAAAAGGATGATGAGCAGAGAAACCGGAGAATGGGTTGTATACCCCGGCAGTTCTCTCGGATTACCGGAGATCGGAAAAGTGCGTCAAAATGGTGCCGAAGAAATCGGAGCCAAAGTCGGAGACGTTGTCAAAATAGTTCTATGAATAATCAAAAAATAAACCCCTAGCACCTGTCGTTGGTGTTAGGGGTCTTTTTGTAAAATAGGAAGCATAACTACGCCTCCTTGGAGAACAATTTGCTGAACATCTCTGTTCCAAATCCGCTGGTTATAAGGTGCTCTCTTTTGCTGTTTAGCAACTTTCTTGTCCAATCACAAGCACCTCCTCCTGCTAGTTGATATCTGTCGCCGGTGGCATTATGCGCCGTCAGTTTGTAACAAAGTCCGGAGTAGTAACCAATGCCGGAACATCTGGTTAAATCAAAGTAGAAATGCACTGACGGGTACTTATTTCTGAGCGGTTCAATCATCTGTTTTTCCGTGAACTGAAGCTCTCTGATATAAGTCTCCAATTCTGGATGTGCAACAGATATGTCGCGAGCGTTATCAATTTGATCTGGTAAATCAATTGAGCAGACATCGAACAGTCTGAGTGTTTTGTCTTTTGCTCTGCGAATCACTTCTTCTCTACTGATACGACCGTCTGAGATAAGTTTTTGGACAATTCTTATGTCTGAAATTGCAACAGACAAATCTTTCGCCTCATATCCTATGTCAGGTGAACGCATCAGGAAATTAATCCAGATCTCAATATGAGCCGACAAAGAATCCAGTTCAAATTTATTGAGACCAGCAACATCTCTAGCGGCAGAAGCGAGTGCGAAAGCTCTAAAATGAGAAGTGAGCCCAGAATTCTTCGGAAAATTTTGAATCCTGAGCGCGCGGTGACTTGTCGCCAAATGGACTTCCGAACTTTCTTTAGTGGTCCTTATCAGTCTTCTCCTGTGGGCGCATTCTACGGCCAGAGCCATACTCGAATCGCCAATCACTTCCACATTCCTTATTGTAGGCAGTACTACTTTTGGATTGAGTGTCGTAAGAGCCGAGTTGGCCCCGACTGGATTTACCGGGGATAATTCTATTGCTGAAAAATAATCGGGAACAACTTCGTAAAGCAATCCATCAATCCCGATCATTTTCCTTTGGTCAGATTCGGCAACTGTGCTGAAGCGATTTTCTTTGTAGTTTTGCATCACATCAGCGGGACCGATATCTTCAATCCTTTTTTCAAAGATTTGAAGGAGCAAAGTGTGAAAATTTGCCCAGTTTAGATTTTTAGACGACAACGCCTCGACAATATTTTCTATGCCGATGGCAGCAAGAATCCTGTCTACACCTTTCATTTTCCCATCTCCTCATTAAGTTGTAAATTTGCAGATTTCTGATTGTTATAATACATTTATTATTAACACTAGTCAAGATAACAAGGTAATGTCTAAAAACTTTATAAAGTTAGGCAAATATCAAAAAGTTTATAAAGTTGGCAAAGCTGTCATTTCGGCCCTACTTTTATTAAAATCTGGTATATAAAGGGCACTATTTTGGGACCTAATTGCAGTTCCAACGTCCGTGACCACGCCGCGCAAATAAAACCGCCGAAAGGCGTGTTTTTATTTGCGCGGCTGAGCAAGCCAACTGCTTGGCTTGCGTATGGGTGCTGACGGGCGCAGCCTTATTTTTGTAGCAACAAAAATGGGCGAGCCGGGGTCGCGGAAATTTTGTTTTGACGAAAACAAAATTATCTGTGACCAGCACTTCACCCATCAGCCGCGCATTGAAAAAGAACCATATTTCTGTGGTTCTTTTAGGTCTGCTGAAAGAGCGGTCATTATTAAAGCAATAACAAAATTTCCCACTAAAGCCACCTAACTATGATAGTCAATTTTAATATTCATTCTTATATTATGATTTGTATAGAGTTATAATACAATTATGGATGACTACACAAGGTTTAATCTATACGAAGCTATTTTTTGGATATTAGTTGGTATTGCTTGTTACTTTATTAATAAATATCTACCAGCTAAATACAAAAATATATCTTTATCTGCTTCCTTTGTTTTTATTTTCTTTGGTATTTCTGATTTTGTAGAGATAAAAACCCAAGGTTTTTTTTAGTCCAATTATATGGTGGTTGTTGATATGGAAGATTGTTTGCGTAGTTGCACTGATATTGATAATTATCTGGTATCTTAAATTAAGATTAAAAAGTAACTAATATGTTAGGATATAGATTGTTGTATCGTTTTTCCTTTCAAATTCAATTCTACTTCGATAAGCTCAGTATCCACAAACACCCCAGACGGGGTGTGGAGTGTTTCGGCTCTTTGCTTTTTCTAAATTTTTGATGGTATTATTTAGGTATTAATTAAAAATAATTTAAAAATATGTCTGAGTCATTTGATGATACACCACCCAAAAAACCGCCTCAGAGCGAAAAATCTAAAATTCGTTCTGAAAAAAGTGGTTCAGATGAAGATGAGATGATAAAAAATGAGATAGATAAGATAGAAGAAGATTATCTTAAATCTAAGAACGCGGAAATAGAAAATGATTACAAAGAAGAGATGGGAAAAATAAAAAATACAAGAGACAAAATAGAAAGAATCACCGCCTATATTGATGCTTATATTGGTAAACACCCAAATAAGGCTGACAAAAAAATGTCTCTGGATGAGTTTACTGATATTGCAAACAATGAGAGCGATTTCAATACTTCAATTAGAGATTTAATAAACAAGTGGTTAGATGATCATGGGGGTAAAATTAATTTAGAAAAATCACTCGGATTTTTTTTGAGATCTATTTGGGAAGAATGGATGGAATGTCAAAAATTGTTAGACCCAGGGCCAGAAGAACCAGGGGAAAATAAAGAATAATATTATCAACTAATAAATTTTATGCTTAGAGAATTTAAACAATTTTTGCTCCGCGGTAATGTCGTCGACCTAGCGGTCGGTGTCGTTATTGGTGCCGCTTTCGGAACCATCGTTTCAGCGCTGGTCTCTGATTTGCTTACTCCATTTATTGGGGCAATTGCCAAAGTACCTGATTTTGGAGGACTTTCGTTTACCATAAATGACAGCCAGTTTATGTATGGACACTTTATAAATGCGTTGATATCTTTTGTATTAGTGGCCGCTGCTATATTTTTCTTTATTATTAAACCAATGAACCTCTTGATTGCCAAATCACGCAAGGAACCACCAGCTGATCCCACTACCAAAAAATGTCATGAATGCATGAGTGAGATTCCAATAAACGCCAAAAGATGCGCCCATTGTGCCCAGGTCGTTTCTTAAATATATTTTAAATTACAGTTTGGAAATCTCCTTAAGGTCGTGATCAGGGAGATAGAGAAGTACTGCACCAAGAATTATTCCACCCAATCCAGTAAAAAGATGACTACTACCAAATACATAAATATCTATTCCATCTAAAACATACCAAATACCTCGCCAAATCAAAACTAAGCCGATGACTATGTAAATATTTTTGGCGAAATAGACAATCAATTTTGCTGTTTTCATATGCTACTATTATAGCAAGTATGAAGAAGTTACTGCAATATATTCTACTTTTTGGTTTGATTGCCACATCGGGTTATTTTATATATCAAGAAACTCTAAGTCCATGCGATAAAACACTGGAATATAGCATTGGCCGATTTGATACAGAGTTTGGGATTTCGGAGAGTGAATTTAAGTCATATATTTCTGATTCAGAAAAAGTTTGGGAAAAAGCTTTAGGTAGGCAAGTCTTTGTTTATAAACCAGAGGCAGAATTTAAGATAAATTTAATTTATGACGAAAGGCAATTGTCGACTACCCAAAAGCAAAAAACAGAATTTGGTTTATCGGCTGTAGAATATACTTTCAGGAAACTTGATGCCGAGTTTAGCGTTTTCAAAAATAAATATGAAAGTGAGGTTGCTTCTTATGAAAGAGAGCTCTCAATATATAAAGAAAGGAAGGCTACTTATGATGCGACGGTGTCATTTTGGAATAAAAAAGGGGGAGCACCAGCAAACGAATATCAAGCTTTAGAAACCGAGAGGAATTATTTGAATAGCGAAACTCAAAATTTAAATAACCAAACTGCTTCAATCAATGCAATGGCCAGAGAGTTAAATACTCTTCTTCTAGAACGCAATATAAAAGCGGCTGAGTATAATAAGGTAGCTCAAAATTATAATAAAAAATACAGTGATGGTTTGGAATTTAATCAGGCCGAATACAAAAGCAGTTCGTCTTTTGGTGGGAGAGGTGAAATAAATGTCTATCAATTTGGTAATAAAAAAGATTTAATTTTGGCTCTTTCTCATGAGCTTGGTCACGCTCTGGGTATGGGTCACACCGAAAATCCCAAATCTATAATGTATTATTTGACCGGCATCAACACCGAAACTACCCCCACTTTATCAGCTGAGGATTTAGCTGAATTGAAAAGAGCTTGTGAAATATGATACCATCTCTCAAGTAAGCCGTTGTAGCTCAGTTGGTAGAGCACGTCATTGGTAATGACGAGGTCAGCAGTTCAATCCTGCTCAACGGCTCCGCTATCAGAATGAAGGGTTTTTTGGCGGGATTTTGGCGGGCAGAGATGATACTTCTATTTCAAAACGAGGTGATGATGAGTTTGATGATTAACTAAAATAGTTTAAGATTGGAATATCGCCGACTTAGCTCATCTGGTAGAGCAGCGGTATCGTAAACCGCAGGTGGTCGGTTCAAGTCCGACAGTCGGCCCCTTTATTTATTTTATGGTATACTCATTCTAGGCCATGAGAATTGACAACTCTCAGTAGAGACCTTTGTCAACCGTGGGGAGAGGCAAGGTGGATTCGTGGCGAGCGAATCCGAGACCCTTGTTTCTCCAGCGGTTTTTTGTTTGTTTTGGTATACTCATATTATGGATAGTGAAAAGGTAAATATAGAGCAAAAAATTGAGGAACTTGAAAAACAGATGATAGAACCTGATTTTTGGGCTGACAAAGATAGAGCTCAAGCAGTCATCAAAGAAATTCAAAAATTAAAAGGGTGGGCCGGAGGCGAAGCCGAAGGGTATGATAAAGGGGATGCGGTGATGACCATTTTTTCTGGCGCTGGCGGTGATGACTCCGAAGATTTTTCGGCCATGCTCCTCCGGATGTATTTTAAATATTTTGAAAATAAGGGTTGGGGCTATTCTATTTTGCATGAAAATCAAAATGATCATGGGGGATATAGGAATATAACAGTTGAAATCTTAGGCAATCCCTCGACAGGCTCGGGACTAAGTGGTCCTTACGGCACACTTCGAAATGAGTCTGGGGTACACAGATTAGTGCGCATTTCTCCTTTTAATGCCAATGCCAAGAGGCACACTTCTTTTTCAATGGTGGAGGTGATTCCTAAGTTTGATAAAAATAATTTGAATGATATTGAATTGGATGAAAGCGAATTAAAAATTGAGTTATCGAGATCGAGTGGCCCAGGTGGGCAAAATGTAAATAAGAGAGAAACAGCTGTTAGAATTGTTCATATACCAACCAATATTTCGGCTCAAGCTGATGGCGAAAGAAGTCAGGCTCAAAATAAAGAAAAAGCGCTAGCTGTTTTGAAGGGTAAAATTTTTAAAGCTCTAGAAGAAAAAAGGATTGAAAAGCAAGAAAATATGTATATCAGCAAAACTACTGAAGTGGCCTGGGGCAACCAGATTCGCTCTTACGTTTTGCATCCTTACAAAATGGTCAAAGACCACCGCACCAATATTGAGACCAGCGATATCTCCGGTGTTTTGGAAGAAGGAAAGTTGGATGAGTTTATTTCAGCTGAGCAAAAACTTTAGAAATATGGTATAATAGAAATATGACTATCCATGAATTTATAAAAGAAAGGCCTTATCTTGTTTGGTATGTGGGCAAAAAAGACCTAGACCGACTTGATGAACCATCCATTGTTGAGCATGTTTTGAATTACGGCAATTGGGATAATGTGCAAAAAATGATTAAAATTTTAGGTTTAAAAAAGACTGCTGAAATTTTTTACAAAAAATCTACACCTGATAAATTTGGCAGACAAAATTATCGTCCGGAAATTAAACATTATTTTCAGTTGTATTTTAATAAGCATATTCAAAATGCATAAAGAAATTCTTACTGATGCACAAAATAAATTATTCAAAAAGTTTTGGCTATAGAATAAAAATACCAAACCTCTTAACTCTAGCGGCTATGAAAGCCTTTGCTTTAGGGCAGCGAGCCAAGTGGAAAGATTATGTTGATTTGTACTTTATTATTAAAGACCATTTTTCGATTAGTCAAATTTCCCAAAAAAGCCAAGAAATTTTTGGGCCTGTGTTTAATGAAAAACTTTTCAGAAGCCAACTGGCTTATTTTGATGGTATAAATTACGAAGAAGTTGTGAATTTTTTACCTGGCTTTGAAGTGACAGACGAAATAATCAAGCAAAAACTGATTGATTTTAGTTTGGAATAAGCTATTGACAAAGTAGGGTGTTTGGGTGTATAATATAGGTAGGAGGCGTTAGAAATGAAGATTCTGACTCTTGTTTTTGTTTTTTTGTCGTTCTTGCTTCCCGCAGACGGCCAAACTGTTATTTTCGGTATGGACACATCGATATCGGCCGGCATGTCCTACAAAAATCCAGCCATCGGTGGTTTCGCTGATGTTCGCTTGGTAAAAGGCAGGTTAATCAGCATTAACATGATTGAACTGGCCAATGACCAAAAGGTGTTTGAGCCAAACGGCTCAACACTGCGTGGCAGAACCGAAGTTGGTGTTTTTATCACCCCGACGATCGTAGTGACTGGATTTGGCAGTTTTGCTCAACAAACGAATGTGGACTACACCAAAACGGCAGTGAATCCCGGAGTGGGTTTGCGTAAGTATTTTGGCAAAGGTCTTCAGGCCTATGCCAGATACGCACTCTCCGATGCTACTAGTCCCAACAAAATTAGTAGCATCGGGGGGGGGGTGGAGCAGTTTGTTCCATCAAGAAGGAGAATCGGTTTGTATTGGGGAGTATTCGAATCATTCACAACATTCATCCAACCAAACGAACCAGACCGATCTTTGCACGGATTCAACGTCTCGGGGCAAATCGGCATCTGGTTTTCCCGCTCAAAGGAGTAATTTCCTCAGCTCCGCAACAGAAAAAGCCCCGCGCTTGCTGTTGCGGGGCTTTTTCGTTGGGTGGTTTTGTATGTAGCCCCTCACTTTCGCAAGGTGAGGGGCAGTTTTCCGTAAGGAAAACAGGGTGGGGTCGAGGAACTTTGAGGGTGACCCTTTGGGCAGGGTCTTCAAGGGTCACCCTCTGGGACAGGAAATTTCAAATCTGATATAATAAACTTATGTCTATCATCTTTGATAATGTTTCAAAAAAATATAGCGATAACTGTCTCGCCTTAGACCAAGTTTCTTTTGTTATCAAACCAAATGAATTTGTTTCATTTGTTGGGCCATCAGGGGCGGGTAAAACCACGCTATTAAAAATGCTTTTGGCAGAAGAGAAACCAACTAATGGCAAAGTGATGCTCCACGATATGGATATCAATTTTCTTTCCAGTAAAGATATAAATTTTATGAGGAGGAAAATTGGAGCAGTTTTTCAAGATTTTCGTCTTTTGCCTCAAAAAAATGTTTATGAAAATATTGCTTTCGCTATGGAAGCGGCTGGCCGACCAGACGAGGAGATAGAGTCTGATGTGCCCCACGTTTTGGAATTGGTAGATTTGGGCAATAAAATTTGGAATTTTCCCAAAGAACTTTCGGGTGGGGAAAAACAGCGGGTGGCTATTGCTCGAGCAATCGTCAACCAACCTGATATAATTATTGCAGATGAGCCGACTGGCAATTTAGATCCGGCCAATACTTATGATATTGTTCAGATTTTAAAGAAAATAAATGATCTGGGTACGACAGTAATCCTGACTACTCACAACAAAGGAGTGATAGACTCAATTGACAGGCGAGTAATTACTATGCAGGAAGGTAGGGTTATAAGAGATGATATGACGGGGAAATATATATTATAAAATGGAAAAAACAGAATTTAAAACAAAATTAAGAAGAATTACCAAAGCGGGTTTTTTTAATTTTTGGCGCAGTGGCTATGTTTCACTTGCTTCAGTGTTGGTGATGGTGGTTACTTTGTCAGTCATCGGCTCAGTTATTTTTGTCAGCGCTGTTTTGAATATCACAATGGAAGAATTGCGTAACAAAGTTGATATAAATGTGTACTTTATTACTACTAGTTTAGAAAAAGACATTCTTTCCTTAAAAACAAAAATTGAGTCTTTGCCGGAAGTTTCCAGTGTGAAATATGTCAGCCGAGAAACTGCCTTAGAAAACTTTAGATTAAGACATGAAAACGACCAGATTACTCTTCAAGCTCTAGATGAATTGGGGGACAACCCTCTCGGAGCAACTCTAAACATAAAGGCACTGGAGCCTTCCCAATACGAGGGCATCGCCAACTTTTTAAATGAAGAAAATATTCTTTCTTCGGAGGGCGAAAAAATAATTGATAAAATTAATTATTTTGAAAATAAGATAGCTATAAACAAACTTTCCCGAATTATAAATTCAGCTGAACGTTTGGGGCTAGTGCTTTCTTTGGCTTTGATCGTTGTGTCGATTGTCATTACTTTAAATACTATTCGACTGACGATATATATTTCTCGAGAGGAAATTTCGGTGATGCAGTTGGTAGGAGCTAGCAAGAATTATGTGAAAGGGCCTTTCGTGGTAACTGGAATATTGGTTGGTCTGATTTCCGGACTGATTACAATGCTTCTGTTTTTTCCTATATCTTATTGGCTCGGCGGAATGACCGAGAATTTTTTCATTGGATTTAATATTTTTAGTTATTATTTAGGTAATTTTTTCCAGATTCTTTTTATTGTTGTTGGATCGGGGGTGGCTATCGGAGCGGTGTCAAGTTTCTTGGCAGTTCGTAAGTATTTGAAATTGTAAGATCTTTAACGGAATGAAAAAGAAAAATCATAAATACATATTTGTAGTGGGGGGAGTTATGTCTGGAGTCGGCAAGGGTATTGCCTCATCATCTATTGGTAAAATTCTTCAATCTAAAGGTTTTCGGGTGAACCCCATCAAGGTTGACCCTTATTTAAATGTGGATGCTGGCAATATGAATCCAACCGAACATGGTGAAGTTTTTGTGCTTGATTCTGGTTTAGAGACTGACCAGGATTTAGGAAATTATGAAAGATTTTTGGAAATAAACCTCTCCGATGATGACTATATGACCTCGGGGATGATTTATAAACACGTGATAGAAAAAGAGAGAAGTTTAGGATATAGAGGCAAATGTGTAGAAGCCATCCCTCATATCACCGAAGAGATTATCCGTAGATGGAAAAAAGCAGCCGATAATCATGAATCAGACGTTTCTCTTATTGAGATTGGTGGTACCATTGGCGATTACCAAAATATTCTTTTTATTGAAGCCGCCAGAACTCTCAAAATAAAATACTCTCAAGATGTGATGTTTGTGATGGTCTCATATTTGCCGGTGCCGGGCTCATTGGGAGAGATGAAAACTCGTCCAACTCAAAATGCAGTCCGTCAATTAAATTCTTATGGCGTCCAGCCAGATATAATTATTGCTCGTGGAGTGCAACCTCTTGATATTAGAAGAAAAGAAAAGATCGCTATGGCCTGCGCCCTGCCGGTAGAAAATATTATTTCTGCTCCGGATATTAAGAGTGTCTACGATGTGCCGTTAAATTTTGAAAAAGATAAAATTGGTTCGGTTATTTTAAAAGCGCTTCATATGCGTACCAAATCTCACAATGGCGATTTAGAGGAATGGAAAAAATTTGTTCAAAAATCAAAAAATAGTAAAAAAGAATTAGAGATAGCGGTAGTTGGTAAATATTTTGATACAGGTGATTTTGTGCTTTCTGATGCTTATGTTTCTGTCATTGAAGCTATCAAATTTTCTTCCTATTGGGCCGGGGCGCAAGTTAAACTAACCTGGATAAATTCAAAAGAATATGAAATTAACACCAGGAAAATTTCAGAGCTTAAAAATTATGATGGGATAATTGTGCCAGGTGGTTTTGGTGAAAGTGGAGTAGAAGGAGTGCTCGTGGCCATAGAATATGCTCGCAAAAATAAGATTCCATACCTGGGACTTTGTTATGGAATGCAATTGGCGGTTATAGAATTTTGCCGAAATGTTTTGGGTTGGGAAGACGCCCACACCGCCGAAATAAATCCAAAATCCTCTAAGGTGGTGATAGATATTATGCCGGAACAAAAGAAACTGCTAGCCGAAAATAAATATGGCGCGACTATGCGACTAGGCAGCTACCCAGCTGTATTAAAAAAGGGGACTTTAGCTTATGAAGCATACTTGTCCGCCGAAGTTTTAAAGAAGGAAGATGATAAAAATGAAATTTCTGAAAGACATCGTCATCGTTATGAAGTTAATCCAGAATATATCACCGACATAGAAAATGCAGGGATGATTTTTTCGGGAACATCACCAGATAACAGACTTATGGAAATTGCCGAATTACCAAAATCTGTTCATCCATTTTTCCTTGGCACCCAATTTCATCCCGAATTTAAGGCCAGACCAATTCATCCGCACCCACTTTTTTCAGCATTTGTGGAGGCTTGTTTAGATGATAAAAAAAGAAAAGATACTTTGTTTAATTAGACGCCTATTTTCCTCCTCTGAGAAAGGCGACGCTTTTTTATTGTAAAAAAGAGATTTTTTTGGTACTTTTAGCACATTGGGAGATCGTCTAACGGTAGGACAGCGGACTCTGAATCCGCTAATCTAGGTTCGAGCCCTAGTCTCCCAGCCCGAATAAAACAAGTTTTATTATTTGTATATATTAAACTATAGACAGAAACCAGCTTCACTTATGCGATGCGGCCAAGTGGGCCTGGAGCCTCTGTTCAGTTGACTTTGGGCGCCTCACCTCCGGGTGGCGCGCCCTTTTTTATGCATAAAATTAAATTTGGGTTTAAAAATTAAAAATGCTAGAATAGTCAAATGAAAACTTTTATTTGGATAGGGGGAATCATAATAATATTAATAGCCCTAATGGTTTGGGGAGTGGGGGGGACAAGTGTTAGCACTTCTTTTGAAGTAGGGGCTGTTAATCTAATAGATAATGTGAAAGGCAATGCTAGCTCAAGTGTAGTCATAATTGAATACAGTGATTTCCAATGCCCAGCTTGTCGCACCTACTACTCAATAACAAGGCAACTTATGGCTGAGTTTGGTGGAGAGGTTGCC
Organism: Patescibacteria group bacterium; assembly: GCA_038065655.1. Classification (GTDB taxonomy): domain Bacteria; phylum Patescibacteriota; class Minisyncoccia; order Phycocordibacterales; family WO2-35-19; genus WO2-35-19. Next base: position 35,998 of record JBBTQO010000015.1, read on the forward strand.
TTTGTTTACAGACATTTTCCCCTTACTGGTATTCACGCCAATGCAGAGTTAGCGGCAAGAGCGGCGCAGGCCGCTGGCAAACAAGGCAAATTTTGGGAAATGCATGACCTTTTATTTGAGAAACAAGATGAGTGGTCTAAAATGGCCAATATCCAACCCATTTTTGAATCCTATGCCACTCTTCTAGGAATATCAGTTGAACAATTTAAGATTGACTGGGCTTCACAAGAAGTTAAAGATTTTGTTAGGGCTCAGAGAAATAATGCCATAAAATTAGGCCTGCAAGGCACACCAACATTTTTTGTAAATGGTAAGCAAATTCAAAACCCTACCTCAGTTGAAGAATTTAGGTCAATTATTCAGAAAGCATTACAAAATTAAGCGAATTATTTATTAACAGCTTTAACTTGGCTATATCTTACATAGTTGTAAAATATAGGTATGAGTTATTCTGATATTTATCTTGCCGTTGCTTCAGTCGCCACTATTACGGTGGCCGGGCTTTTAATTTTAGGCTTGATGTATGTCCTGGCTATTCTTTATGATGTCAAAAAACTTTCCAAACTGGCCAGAAAAGAAGCCGAATTTATTGCTCGAAGTTTTGCCAAAGGGGCTAGTATTTTAGGTAGCGAACTCTCTAGTGAAGCATCTGGCTTTGTTAGAACTATTTTTACTTTACTTATTTCTCAATTTGCTAAACCAAAAAGTTTTAAATCTAGAAAAAGAAAAATCTTAAATTCTTAATTAAATATGTCAAAAATATTAAAATCTTTTTTATATATTGCTATCTGTGCCTTTGCTTTCGTAATAATAATGAAAGCTTATAGTTCTTCATTTGCCTCTAAAACAGCCACTGTTTTTGAATGGGAGAAAGAGGTTAGTATTTATTTGAGCAATAGCAAAATGGGCTCAAGTGATGATTGTACCTTGGTCTTTTCAGTCACTCGTAAAATTTTAAATGCTGAAACTTTTGGCCCAGGCGCTCTAGAGGCATTACTCAAAGGCCCAACTTTGGAGGATAAGGAAAATGGATACACAACATCAATAAACGATAATGTTTTAATTCAAAGATTTGAAATTTTAGACAATGTAGCCTATGTTGATTTTAATTCTCGTTTTAATGAAAGGATGGGCGGTTCCTGTCGAGTTCAAGCAATTAAATCTCAAATAGAAAATACTTTAAACGCTCTGTCCGATATTGATTCGGTGGTTATTTCAGTAAATGGCGAGACCGAAGGCATTTTAGAGCCGTAAAATGAGGTGACCCCGGTCTTTTGAACCGGGGTCATTTGTCTTGTTCCTCCTTTGGAACATTATTCCCTAGAGTGGGACTGTCATGACCCTCCTCTTTCGGATCCTTTTTTTCTCTTTTTATTGGAACATTTCCCCACTTGGGGCTGACTCCAACAATCTTAAAGAGCTTTTCTGGTAGCATACTCATATATTATAATAATTATTAAAAATAGTCAATTACATTGTCGCCGCAAGACCTCCTCGGCTATCTTGCTCAGAATTATAGACCTCCTCCTGCAAGCTTAAAATATCATGATTAGCAAAATTTTTGTGTTCTCTGACAATCTCAGCAATTTCTTCTGCTGTTGGTGGAGAACTTTTCACTTTTTATCCCTCTTGAATCTATATTAAATCTTCCAGTAACCAAATCTTCTCTTACTTGACCAAAAATTTCGGACATTTTACTACTCGATCTAATGTAATCTAAAAATTTTTTACCTAGTTGCCTTATAACATTGTCCATATCACTTTCTGTGAGATTAATACATCTCTCTACCAAAATATTTTCAACCTCAGCAAATTTAATGACACTACTGCCTTGTGTTTTTGCTACGACAGCTTGAAATATTTTATCTAACAGATTTCTATCTTCTAATATGCTTTTTCTTGCTTCTGTTAGCAATTCATCATATTCACTTCTTTTTATATTGTTGAGATTGACTGGTATCTCCAAATCTTTCACTTCTTCCTTATGACCCGGAAATTTACCAGCCTTGGTATGAGCGTCTTTTTCCAACAACGATATTCTTGGCCTAGATGGCGGGGTTGGAGTTGGGCCGTTTTCAATTTGCATTTTCATATTATTTATTTTGTATCAACTTTAGGAATAAAAAGCAAACCAAGGAGGGTGAAGGTGGCTAGGAAGTAGAATGAGGCAGAATATGAGAAAAAGTAAACAATTGGCCAAGCGATAAGCGGGGCCAAAACATAGGCAAATGAGCGAACCATACGGAAGACACTTATTTCACTCACATCTTTTTCCTTAACATGTTTGAAAAAATAAGTTTCGCTGGCTATTTCTACCAAACTAGCGCCGACACGAGTAGCAAAAAGGACGATTGCCCAAATCCAAAAGACAGGAGCAGAAATGGTTGGAATCAAAAAAGTAGTGACAGACATTATTATAAATCCTACTATTAAAATTTCTTTCTCGCCAATTTTTTTATCAGCTAAAAAGCCAGCTGGCCACTGGAAAAGCAAAAACGGCAAAAGCATTATGGTGAGCATTAAACCGATTTTATCCCAGCCGAAACCTATTTGTTTGCTCAATAGTAGTGGGAGATAAATAACCATCCAAGAATAAAAAAAGTTGAGAACAAACTGAACGAGTGCGATTCTGAGTTGGTCTTTGACTTTCCACAAAAGTTTAAAACCAGAAAATATTTTGATTTTAGCTGGGTCGGTATTTTTCATATTTTTAAATGATAGGCCAACTATCGGCAACAAAATAATCATGGCTAACCCTGCCAAAAGATACACTTGGCTAAAATCATTTTGGATTATGAGTATAGTTAATGCCAAGGGAGATATAATCCAAGCGATATTTGAAAAAGTTAAGAGTGCACCTCGTTTATTACCAGTGGTGCTTTCAATCTTTGTCTCCTGTTCGAGACAGAGATCAAGCCAAAAATATAATACCGAAGCGAAAGCTAATTGAATAATAAAAAAGAGGATAATGAGCGGGGCGGAATTCAAAAATCCCATTCCCATAATCGCCAGTATTTCAATCACAATAAAAAAAAGAAAAGACGAAATATTGCCGTAGCGTCTTAAAAGAAAAGGTGCTAAAAGAAGCAGGCAAATATCTAAGAGAGAACCGACGATATATAAAACATTTAATGTTCCTATACTGACAAATTGCCCTAAAAGCGAAGAGTTAACATAAGAGATTAAGGCAAAATGGGCGGACATCAAAAATCCCATTAAATAAACAGTCCTCAATCTCCCTTTTGAATTCATATCTTTATTCTACCTGAAAATACTTAAATTCCAAATGAAAAGCCGCTGGTGAGGCGGCTTTTGGTGGGTGAGATTGCTAGCGCGTAAATCGAAGCGCCTCTTCTCTTGCCGTGTTTAGCTCAATCATCCTTTCGTGACTACCTCCACGGTCTGGATGGCTATACATCGCAAGTCTCTTAAACTCTCTCTCTACCATTTCCTTAGTGACTCTCCCTGAGCCACTAAATCCGAAGATCTCTCTCCACGTCTTTTTCTTTTCTTGACGCGGTGGTGGAGGGGGTGGGGGCGGAGGCGACGACCATCGTGGGCGAAACCTAGTTCTCTGTTGCCGTGGCTCACGGTTTCTTTCGCGATGGACTCTGCTTTTTAATAGCTCTGCCTCCATCGCCACATAGTCGATCTGGTAGACCCAGGTTGCTATTCTAAGGACTTGAGACATATTTTCGACAAAGTACAAAACGTCTCCAAGTTTTGGAAATGTTGTCTCGTGCTCCATAACAAAAATGATGTCATCGTTTTCGTTTATATAAAGGCCGCCGTAGTCATTGAAGTGAAAGAAGTATTGAAACCTAGTTCTCTCATCTTCCACGAATCCGAACCTTCTTTGGTGGTTTATGTTTACCACCCTACCCTGCTTGTACTGCTGATGCATTGATTTCTCTTTCTCCTGTCTACAACCGGCGACAGGCTACCGTGTCTATTTGCATTATAGCAAATTACAATGCTTTTGTCAAACCCCTAAGATTACTGGGATGACGATGGGACGTTTGGCAGTTTTTTGGAAGAGGAAACGGGCGACAGTATCGGTGACATTGTTTTTGATGAAATCAAAATTGATTGGGCGCATACCTCGAGTATCATCCTCAATTGATTTTTTGATAATAAGACGGGTCTGCCCTAACAATTCCTGAGATTCTCGTAAGTAAACAAAACCGCGAGAAATAAGATCTGGAGATTTTTTTAATTTACCATTTTTTAAATCAATAATAGCAACAATAACAAACATACCGTCATCAGCAAGCATCTTTCTGTCTCGCATCACTACCTCTTGGACATCAGAGACGGCAAAACCATCTACCATAACCGGTGAAGATGGAGCAGTTTGTTTTAAGAGAACAATTTTTTCGCCTTTATCCTGAATTTCTATAATGCTGCCGTTGTCGGGGACGATGATATTTTTTTCAGGCATACCAATAGTCTGAGCCAGTTCCTCGTGCACTCGAAGCATATAATGATTACCATGTATCGGAATAAAAAATTTTGGTTTTATTTTTTTGTGAAGCCATTCCAACTCACCACGATTGCCGTGGCCGGTAGAGTGGATGTAAACATCAGAAGTACGGTAGTGAATTATTTTAGCTCCTTGTCTGGCTAAATTATCTTTTAATTTTTGGACGGCTCTTTCGTTGCCGGGGATAATAGAAGAAGAAAGCAAAACAGTATCTCTTTTACCAATTTTTATATATTTATGACTTTTGTTGGAGATACGCATAAGAGCCGCAAATTCATCACCTTGGGCGCCGGTCGCTAATATAACCACTCTGTCAGGCGGATAAATATCCATATTTTCTACCGTTACAATGGTATCTTTTTTCACTTTCAATCGGCCCAGTGACATTACTATTTCAATGTTTTGCTTCATACTTCTGCCTTCTACTACCACCTTTTTGCCACACCTCTCCGCCGCTTCAATAATGGCGATTACTCTCTCTAATTGGGAAGCGAAGGTACCGATAATAAGTCGGCGCTTGGTGTTTCTTATAATTTCTTCTAAGTTTTGGCAGACCAGCTTTTCGGGAGTGGAAAATCCGGGGTTGTCCACGTTGGTTGAATCCATCATAAGTAAAAGCACTTTTTCTTTTTCAAATCTTTTGTATTCCTCTACCTCTCTTTCGGTTGGGATACCGTTTTCGTGTTCAAGCTTAATATCTCCCGGAGTGACGATGTCACCATAAGGAGTTTCTATGATAATACCCATCGCATCAGGAATAGTGTGAGTAACATTGAAAAATCTAATTTTTAATTTACCCAAAACAATTACATCCTCTTTTTCTACAACTTTTATATCAAGGGGGGGCAAGTGAGGAAATTCTTCCTGCCTCTTTTTTATCATAATGGTAGTTAAAGCTCTAGAGTAAATTGGGGGGTTACCAATACGGTACATTATGTAAGGAATTCCACCAATATGGTCTAAGTGTCCGTGAGTGATAACTACGCCTCTTATTTTTTCTTTTCTCTCTTCAAGATATTTGGTATTAGGTAAAATATAATCTACTCCTGGAGTATCCTCATCTTTAAATTGAAAACCAGCATCAATTATTAAAATATCATCACCAATTTCAATTGCTGTCATATTTTTACCAATTTCTTCTACGCCCCCGAGAGGAATAATTCTTATGTTTTCAAGAACCTTTGGTAAAGAAAGAGTTTCAGTAGTTTTCTTGGCCACTTTTTGATTTTCGGCGTGACCAAATCTGGAATTTGAATTTATAAAACGCTTACGAGAAAACAACCCAGCGCTTTTTTGAGGTTTTGATGTTGAAGAACGATTTAAAGAAAGCCTCGCTGAATTTATCTCCGTTCTCAGTTTTTCTGGGGCATGGAAGCTCCTTATCCTATTTCTATTTTTATTTTGTTCAATCATCATATTTAATTAGCAAAAATTTTCCAAACTTTGTCTGTTTCTATAAACCATTTATCAACAAAGAGAAATCTCTCGTTTTGGAAAGCCACATCTTTTGATAATATATTTTTCACTTTAGGAGCTGACGTATATAAGGAATAAGGTGAAAATAAAAAGATAGCCGGAATATCCTTTTTAATTTCAACTAAAATAGTTTCTTTTTTTTGGTTCTTCTCTCCATCAGATATTTCTTTTTGAATTTCTTCCAACATTTTATCAACGGTTATATTGGTGTAAAGTGAAATATTAAGACCGGGGTCGTTTCTTTCTGAGGAATGCCAAAATGGGTAAAGATCGCTATCAGCTCCGACTACTTCTCCAAAAAGAAGAGCATCATATTTTCTTGATTTTATTATATTTTGACTTAAATCACCGGCTTCAAAAATTTTTATTTCAATATCCGCTCCAATCTGACCCCAGCTTTCTTTCAAAATTTCAGCGGTTTTTTTGAGCTCTGGTGTGTCAGAAGTGGTAATAGAAAAGCGCAGGAGGGTGGTGCCAGTCTTCGTCTTTTTTTCCAAAATACCACTTTCATTTTCCTTCCAACCGTCATTTAGTAAAATGGATCTGGCTTCTTCAATATTCCCGTTTGCTTTTTTTGTATCGGTTTCGATTGAACTTGGGGTTGGTCCATTAATTACTCTACCAAAACCTGAAAGAACTTCATCTACAATTCTTTTTTTAGGAGTAGCCATATCAAGAGCCTCTCTGACTCCTTTATTTAGAAATACCGGAGCTAAGTTTTGGTTAAAGAATACTCCAAAAACTCTTGGTAATGCTGTCTGCATTACCAAATTTTTATCATCAATTATGTGCTTAGCGGCTATTTGACTTAGGCCGGCAACGCTATCAACTTCTTGATTGTTATAAGCTTTGAGAAGAGCTGTCTCGTTTTGAAAAAATTTGAAGGAGATTGATTTTATTTTTGGTCGGCCGAGAGTATACTTATTCCAAGAAATAAGAGTAATAGTTGTCGGTATCCCTCCGGAATTTCTAACAATTTTATCTACTTTATAAGGACCAGAACCAATAGGATTTATGTTGAATTCACTAAAAGGAAATTCTTCAGATGAAGCGTTTTCCCAAATATGTTTTGGTAATATGCCGATAGTCAAAGCGTTAAGAAAGGGGACATAAGGCTTACTCAAAGTAAATCTGATTTCTTTGTCACTTATTTTTTCTACCAAAACCCCTTCCCAGTTTGATTTCTTTGGACTTTTAATAACAGGATCCAATATTTTCCCAATCGTAAAAATAACATCGTCTGCAGTTATCGTTTTGTTGTCATGAAAATAGGCGTTATCTTTTATTATTATATTATAAATAGTACCATTACTGATTTCATAAGAACTAGCTAAATCTGGTTCAAAACTGCCGTTTTCTCCATTTTTCAAAAGACCGGAATATATAAGGGAAGAAAGGTCTTTATCAGTATCTGAAATTGCCAAGATTGGGTTTATAAAACGAGGAGAACCAACGAGTCCCTCTGTAAAGCTACCTCCAAAACTTGGTATTTCTACCAAAAATGAATTATTAAGATTAAATAAAAGGGTTAAACCGCTAATAACAAAAACCAAAGATATAAGATAGAAAAATATTTTTTCTGAAATATTCATTCTGGCCACTATCTTCTCAATTTTTGTGATTAAATTAAAATGTCGAAAATCTACAAAAAGAGTACTAAAAAAGGATACTATTTTGTTTTTAGGTTTCATTAATTTTTAGGAACGGATAATATTAGAAAACTCAACCAAGATTATTTTAGAATTTTATTTAAATTTTAGTATACCAAATTTATGAGAGTAGAAGCAACAAAAAGGCAAGCGATGATGATGGTTCCTCTAAAAATCCAAAGCTCTGGTCCGCGTCTAGTTCGGGAAGCGCTATCCATACCACTACCACCAAAAGCGGCGCCCAAAGAGCCTTCAGATTGCTGAACCAATATTAGCGCGCCCAACAAAACAGCTAGGATTATTTGGATATAGGACAACATTACTTTATTGAAAATAAGTATAACATATCTGAAATTTCATGCAAATCATCATGGCTATCCAAAACTCTTGCAAAAATACTAAAATATACTATAATGCTGGAGCTTTATTAAACAGTAATAATTTCATTAAAATATGAAAAAAACTATGAAAAAGAAGGCAAAAATCGTTAAGAAAAGTAAAAAAGTAAGCCCGAAGTCGGACTTCGGGATAAAGCCGTTGGGCGATAGGATTTTATTAAAACCAATTTCTGCTGATGAAATGAACACTACCTCTTCAGGTATTATTATTCCCGAAACTGTCAGTAAAGAAAAACCAGAACAAGGCATCGTTATTGCTGTCGGTGATGGCAAATGGGATGATAGCGTTAAAGTACCGATGTCAGTAAAAGTGGGTGATAAAGTGGTTTTTTCAAGATATGGCTATGATGAAGTTAAATTAGATGGAGAGGAATATTATATTTTAAAAGAAGAAAACATATTAGCAGTAATAAAGAACTAACTTAAAAAGATTATGGCAAAAGTAATTATATTTAATGAAGAAGCGAAAAAGGCTCTTAAAAATGGAGTGGATGCCGTTGCTAATGTTGTCAAAGTAACTATTGGTCCTCGAGGCAGGAATGTGGTTTTAGATAAAGGTTATGGGGCGCCAGTTATTACCAATGACGGCGTTTCCATCGCCAAAGAAATAACTCTCTCCGATAAATTTGAAAATATGGGGGCGGAGATTATTAAAGAGGTAGCCAACAAAACTAATGATGTGGCTGGCGATGGGACTACCACCTCAGTTATTCTGGCTCAAGCTATTATTGGTGAAGGATTAAAGCACGCCAGTATGGGAGTTAATGCGATGAGTTTGAAAATGGGCATTGAAGAAGCTACCAATAAAGTGGTGGCTATTTTGGGTCAAATTGCCAAGCCCATAAAAAATAAAGAAGAAATAAGACAGGTAGCCACTTTAGCCGCTGAATCCGAAGAAGTGGGTAGTATTATCGCCGAAACCATAGAAAAAATGGGCAAAGACGGTGTGGTGACTGTTGAGGAATCTCAAACATTTGGGGTTGATTCAGAGGTGGTAGAAGGTCTGGAGTTTGATAAGGGTTATGTTTCTCCTTATATGATTACCAATCCGGAAAGAATGGAAGCTGAATACAAAGATGTGCCGATTTTGTTAACCGACCGGAAGATTTCTTCAGTTAAAGAAATTTTGCCTTTGTTAGAATCTTTAGCCCAAAGCGGTAAAAAAGAATTGGTTATTGTCGCTGATGATGTGGACGGCGAGGCCCTTTCAACTTTTATTGTCAATAAATTGCGAGGTGGCTTTTCTGTCTTGGCTGTTAAAGCGCCGGGTTATGGTGATAGAAAAAAGGAAATGTTAGAAGATATTGCGGTCACCATTGGGGCTAAAGTTGTTTCTGAAGATTTGGGAGTCAAACTAGAAAGTGCTTCCATCGATATATTAGGCAAAGCTTCAAAAGTTTTAGCCAGAAAGGATAGTACTATTATAGTTGGGGGCAAAGGTGGTAAGACGGCAATAGATAACAGAATTAAGGCTCTTAAAAAGCAAAAAGAAACTTTAGACTCAAAATATGATAAAGAAAAAATAGATGAAAGAATCGCCAAACTTTCCGGTGGGGTGGCAGTTATCAAAGTAGGGGCGGCGACTGAAACGGAAATGAAATATTTAAAATTAAAAATAGAAGATGCAGTAGCGGCCACTAAAGCGGCTATTGCCGAGGGTATTGTCGCTGGAGGTGGTAGCGCTTTCATTAGAGTTATAAAAAAGATGCGTGGGGAGAAAGCTAAGGATTTTGCTACTCCAGAAATTGCTCTTGGCTATGATATTGTGTTGAAGGCTTTAGAAGCGCCTTTGCGACAAATTGTATTAAATACCGGCAACGCTGACGGCTCGGTGGCAGTAGAAAAAATAATGAGTTCCGATAAAGAAAACGCCGGCTTCAATGCAATGACCGAAAAGTTTTCTGATGATTTAATCAAAGAGGGAATCATTGATCCAGTTAAGGTGACTCGCACTGCTCTGCAAAACGCCGCCTCTGCTGCCGCCATCCTTCTCACAATCGAAGCGGCTATCGCTGATGAACCAGAATCTAAAAAACCTCACAACCATGGTGGAGAAGAAATGGGGTATTAAATAATAACGCCCCCCAAACCCCCTCTTAAATTAAGAGGGGGGCTTCCGGAAACCCTCTCTTGTTGTAAGAGAGGGTAGGGTGAGTTATTTCCCATTTCCAAAAAATGGCTCTACAAAGCCATTTTTTGACATATAAAAAAAGAAAATGCAAAAAAGGGTTGACAGATTCTGCAGGTTTGCTATAATGTATATCAGATTAACGCGTTGATCGCATCGCGACAGGTGGGCGAATGTTCCATCTGTGTCACCAAACCAAACTCAAACCAAAAGAATGAGGGTGAGCAGTTCGAGATCGCAATCGAAATGTCAGTTGTGGACTGTCTGCGATGCTGTTGTGTGATGCTGACAAGGAGTTTTCCGCCAATTGAGCAGAGAAACAGTAGAGTTCTGTTCAAAAGGAAAGGAAGATAATCCTTCTCGTCGGCGCGAGCGCCGGCCGCCGGGGGCTACCATCACGCCCCCGACGCGCTGGTCAGTGTAGATAGACCGCGTTCCAACCGACCGCCAGCATAGCCTCAGAGGCAGTGGCGGTCTTTCTTTTTATAAGATATAATATCATTAATTAGTAATAACTTTAAAATCATATGACATTTTCAATAGTTATTTTGGTATTAGTGGTGGTGGCTGTACTTTGGTTTATTTTTGCTTATAACAAATTTATTCGTCTTATTACTCGGGCCAAAGAAGCCTGGAGTGATATTGAAGTGCAAATGAAGCGTCGTTATGACCTTATTCCAAATTTAGTAAATACAGTTAAAGGTTATGCCACTCACGAATCAACCGCTTTTGAAAACGTAACTAAAGCTCGGGCTATGGCGATGGGTGCTGGCACTTTAGATGAAAAAGCCGGAGCGGAAAATATGCTCAGCAACGCTTTAAAATCTCTTTTTGCAGTTGCTGAAGCTTATCCAGATTTGAAAGCTAACCAAAATTTTTTGGAATTACAAAGAGAACTTTCTGATACTGAAAACAAAATCCAAGCCGCTCGCCGATTTTACAATACCAACGTTCGCGATTTGAATATTGCCACCGACACCTTTCCCTCAAACTTTGTGGCCAAAACATTTAATTTTTCTAAAATGGAATTTTTTGGTTTAGATAATGAAGTCGCTCGCGAACCAGTTAAGGTACAGTTTTAAAAAATATGGATAAAAAAGTAATTATATATTCAACGCCGACTTGTCACTTTTGCCACTTAGCCAAAGATTTTTTTAATGAAAAGGGGATTGCTTACACCGAATATGATGTTTTAGCCGACATGGATAAAAGGAAGGAAATGTTTGATAAGACTGGTCAGATGGGTGTGCCAGTTATTATGATTGATGGGCAAACTATTGTTGGTTTTGACCAACCGCAAATTTCTTCACTTTTAGGGATATAAAAAGAAAGAAGCTATTTCATTCTTTCTTTTCCATTTCTTCTTGCGGGAGGGAACTGGAATGAGTTATAATACTCACATATGCAACCGGAAGAAAAAGAAATGCTCAAAAAGACTCTTGAACTCGCCCAAGAGAACAATAAAATGTTGCACGCTCTCAGGCGTTCAATGTTTTGGGGTAGGGTAATGAGAGGGGTTTATTGGGTTATTATATTAGGTGTGGCTGTTGGGATTTATTACTACATAGAGCCATATCTTGATAGCGCCGTTAACGCTTATGGTAATGTTAAAGGAGATTTAAAGAGCTTTAGTGACCTGTTCAAACCGAATTGAAAAATTAAAAATTTAGTGTAGGATTTAAGAAGTTCATACTGCCTAGGTAGCTCAGTTGGTAGAGCATTCCCCTGAAGAGGGAAGGGTCGGCGGTTCGAGCCCGCCCCTAGGCACCACAATCAAACTTTCGGGAATTTTGCCGATTGATTCGGCCGCGCGAAGCGCGGCAGAGAACGGAAACACTGGCTCGCCACGCACGGCGCGGCTCGCCAAGCGCAGGTTCGA
>JBBTQO010000016.1:0-7439 GCA_038065655.1 Patescibacteria group bacterium
TGCGACCAAAGGATTTTAAGTCCTTCGTGTATACCATTCCACCACCCGAGCATTGATTTGTCAAGTTATTTAAATTTCTTAACAAATGAGGCCACGGCGAGAATTGCACTCGCGTATATTCCTTTTGCAGAGGAATGCCTTACTCCTTGGCTACGTGGCCAGACCAAAGCATTTTAGCCTTAATCAGCCGAATTTTCAATCGTCAGCCAACGGACTCGTTTGAAAGCTCGTCTATTCTTTGACGATTATGTTCTCCTTCATCAATAACAAAATCTATTTTAGGAGCAAAGCCAAAAGATTTTTTAGCCATTACAAATCGGCGAAAATCATGGCGACGTCGTCTTGCAAATTCAAGAGCTTCCGCTTCTTTTTCTCTCGGTAAAGCGGTAAAAAATACAACCGCCCTTTTGCCTCGGTCTAAAATATCGGTCCTGGTCACAGTCATTAATGAGTTTTTACTTGATTCTATTTCAAAATATTCCGCGGCAAATTGGGATATTAAAGAAGCATATTTTTCATCTTTGTATTTTTTTACAGTCTGCATTTTATTCTTGCTTTATCAAAGAGGTTGCCTTTATAATATCTCCCTCTGATAATTCTATTTTTGATTCCAACATCATCCCAAATTCTTGTTTTTCTTTAACAATATCAATTTTAACTTTTTGAGCCTGGAGTTCTTTTATTTTACCTTCACCAATTTGGTATTCTCGGCGATAAATTTTTACCAAACTACCAGACTTTATTTCACCTTCCTCCAAGCGACCTCCAACTACTTGTTTATCCTTATTTTTACTAAAAACTCGCAGTATTTTGGCCGAGCCGGTGGCGATTTCCACTGTCTCTATCGGCGTGGCCTCTTTTACTTTTTCTTTTAGAAAATCAATTAGCTCATAAATTATTTTAAATGTTTTTATTTCTATCTTATCTCGCATAGCTAACATTTCGGCTATTTTGTCAGTGTTCACATTAAATCCTAAGATAAGACTGTTTTTAACACTGGCTGTTTTGATATCCTTTTCAGTAATAGAACCAATACTTTTTGAAATTATTTTGACGGTTATTTTATCGCTACTTAATTTTTTAAGCTCATGTTCTACTGCATCCAGTGAGCCAAGAGCGTCAGTCTTTAAAACGATTTCTAAACGAGCTTGCCCCTCGGGTGTAAATTCCTGGTTTGTTTCTGTTTGCGAATTATTATTTTCCCCAGCAAATTTTTGGGCTTCTTCCTTTTTATGAAAGGTTTTAAATTCCCGACCAACCATTGGAGTGTTGCTCCAGCCCACTATCTTTACAGGACTAGAAAAACTGGCTTCTTTTATATTTTCACCCTTATAATTTTCGATAGCTCGAATTGGAGCAAAAGCGCCGACACTTGCCACAAACATCCCAGTCTTCATTGCACCATTTTTTATAAGAAGAGTAGCGGCTATACCTTGTTTAGGATTTAAATTACTTTCTACCACAAAGCCTTCAGCCATTAGAGAAGAGTCCCCAGTAAGTTCTTCAAGGTCAGATTGTAGGGCAATTATTTCTAAAAGATCAGCTACCCCTTCTCCGGTTTTAGCTGAAAGAGGCACGATTGGCACACTACCGCCCCAACCTTCTACTAATACTCCATTTTCAGCCAGATCCGTTTTTACTTTATTAATATCAGCATTTGGACGATCAATTTTGTTTAAAGCTACAATAAATGGTGTTGAATCTTTGGTAATGCAATTTAAAGCTTCAACTGTTTGGGGTTTTACTCCGTCTTCGGCTGAAACCACCAAGATTGCGACATCGGCTATTCTAGTTCCGCGTTCTCTGATAGAACAAAAAGCTTCGTGTCCAGGAGTATCTAAAAAAGTTATTTTTCTTTTTTGACCGCTAATTTCAAGCTTGGCTTCATAAGCGGAAATGTGCTGAGTAATACCACCCGCTTCTTTTTCGGTAGTGCTGGTTTTCCTGATGTAATCAAGCAGGGTCGATTTGCCGTGGTCAATGTGACCTACGACCACCACTACTGGTGGTCTAGCTATTAGATTTTTATTTTTTGAATCCATTTGATTTTGAATTGTTTATTGATTCTTTTTCTTCTTCGGTCAGTTCATATTTGCTTTGCCAATTTTTTAAAGGCTTGGCAAAGACATTGGTTCGTTCTCGGGTATGCATGGAAGTGATGACCACTCCGTTTCCTCCTTCATCGGCAAAAACAGAAGAGAAACTTTGATTACCACCGGTGCCTTCTCCTTGAAACGGATTAAATCTCAAGGTTGCCGCGCTCATCATCTTTTTCTTTATCCTCTCATCCAGTGATTTCATATAGATAGTTGATTCTGCCTGAAACCTGACGAAATCTTCCAATGTTTTTGAATGGAGTTTTAAAAGTTTTTCAATGTCAGACGAATTGGCGCTCCTAAAAATCCTTGAAACTCTTATATGCATTGCTATAGCAAAAGCCAGAGCTACCAAGGAAATTACAAGGCCAACAAAGGGCAACAAAAAAACAACTAAGTTCCAATCGATAAACATAATCAACATTATACACTAAATATGGTATTATCCAAATATGTCAAGGGTATTTTTAGATTATGCGGCTATTACCCCAATTGACCCAATGGTGGCAAAGGATATGGAAAAAGCTCAAAAATTTTGGGCCAATCCATCGTCACTGCACCGAGAAGGGGAAATAGCCAAAAAAACCTTAGAAGAGGCAAGGATTAAAATCGCTCGGATTTTGCATTGTAAAGCCGGTGAAATATTTTTTACTAGTGGTGGTACTGAGTCTTTAAATTTGGCTATTTTGGGAGTAATCAAAAGCCAAAGGGCGTCTTTTGAAAAGCCAAAGGCGGTCTTTGAATTGCCCCGGTCCCAAAAGACCGCCTTTGGCTTTTTGCCACACATAATAACTTCTACCATAGAACACCCAGCTGTTTTAGAACCCATAAAAAATCTATTAAAAGAAAAAAAAGTAGAAGTTTCTTTCATTGCTCCAAATGAAAAGGGAATAATTAATCCTGAATCAATAAAAAAAGAAATAAAAGAGAATACTGTTTTAGTAATAATTCAGCATGCCAATAATGAAATCGGTACTATCCAACCCATTCAAAAAATTGCTAACGTAATCAAAGAATATAAAGAAAATACAAGGGTAGCCCTTGTACTAAATTATCCTTACTTGCTCGTCGATGCTTGTCAGAGTGTTTTATATGAAAATGTTTCTTTAGAGAGATTGGGCGCTGATATGCTGGTGTTTGATGGTATTAAAATATATGGTCCAAGAGGGGCGGGAATTTTAATAGTCAAACATGCCGTAGGTATTGAGTCTATAATTTTTGGTGGTGGCCAAGAAAGTGGTTTGAGATCGGGAACTGAAAATGTGCCAGCGGCGGTAGGACTTGCTAAAGCTTTGGAAATTGCTGTTGAAAAAAGGGAAAAAGAATCAGTTCGCTTAATAAAATTACGCGATTATACTGTTGCTAAAATCTTGAAAGAAATACCCAGCTCTTCATTAAATGGTGATTTAGAAAATCGCTTACCAAACAATATAAATATATGTTTTAGTTCTCAAAATTTCGGTTCCCAAGGGTCACCCTTGAAGAATTTTGCCCCAAAGGGTGACCCTTTAAGAAATTTTGACTCGGAATTTCTGGTTATTAAATTGGATACTTTGGGTTTTGCAGTTTCCTCCGCTTCGGCTTGCCATACCCTCTCGCTGGAAAATGGTTCTTATGTGATAGAAAGTTTAGGTAAAAAAGAGTGTGGTTCTTCTTCTCTTCGCATCACTCTCGGCCGTGATACCAAAAAATCAGATTTAGACTTGCTTATTTCTGCTCTCAAAAAAATAGTAAAGTAAATTATCCACCGATTGTTTTTTGTTTTTAAATTTAGTAAAATATATATAATGGAAGATCTATCAAAACATCAACTCATACTTCTAGTTTTACTCATCACCTTTGTGACATCCATTGCCACTGGCATTATTACTTTTACTTTACTTTCCGAAGCACCAGTAGAAGTAACTCAGCAAATAAACCGAGTAGTAGAAAAAACTATTGAAAGAGTAGTTACTGAGCCGGGCAAACCTGATAAAGTGATTACCACGGTGGTAGTCAATGAAGAAGACCGAGTCCTCGAATCTATTGCCAAAAATGAAAAATCTATCGTTAGACTAAAAACCACCGGAGCTGATGGTTCTGAAATCTTCGCTGGGTTGGGTTTGGTAGTTTCTGCCGATGGTGTCATCGTAGCTGATTTAAGAAGCCACAATACAGCTTCTTCATTTACTATTTCATTTTCTGATGGAAAAACTTATTCTTCCGGGAAAATTTTTACTGACAATGTGAATGGTTTGATTTTTATAAAAACAAATGTTACGCAAAACGAAAATCCTAGATATACTTTTTATCCGGCCGTCTTCGGTGATTCAGACACATTAAAAATAGGTCAATCACTGGTTGCCATCAGTGGCCGAGATTCAAATGCCGCTTCCATTGGGAGAGTCTTTCAGCTTAAATTCGGAGAAGACAAAAAAGCGGTGGTCAATATTTTTTCAGATATAAAGGTTTCCAAAGCTCATCTTGGTAGTCCTGCTCTCAATCTTTCTGGCGAAGTGGTTGGTTTGGAGGCACCACTAGGGGAACTTGAAACCGAATATTCATACATTCCAGTAAACATTCTAAAATCAGCTACCCCAAAAGCTCTTGAAGAATTAGCAAAGTAGTATTTATAATTTTTTGTGCTATAATAGCGCCGTATGACGCCATTTAATAATTTTACAACTAAAGCCAAAGAAGTCATTAGAAAAGCTCACGAGCTGGTCATTGAACGTGGCCAAAATCATGTGAGTCCACTTCATCTTTTGGCCGCTTTGATATTGCAGGAAGAGAGTATGGTGGCCTCCATTTTAGACAAAATGGATGTAGATACTATACTTTTAACAGATTCTCTTTTTGATGCAATGGAAGGTGGTGGTGGCAGTAATACTGTATCTCCTTCCTATCAGATTTTTCTCACTCCGGAGTTGGCTCATATCATTGAACAGTCATCAAAAGTGGCCTCGGGAATGAGTGATGAATTTGTTTCGACCGAGCATTTATTTTTAGCTTGTTTGGATGTACCAAGTCAAGCCAGAGATATTTTGGCGCGATTTAAAATTGAAAAGGAAAAAGTTTTATTTTTAATTCAAGAAATAAAACATGGCCGAATGACTGACAATAAGGGTGCTCAAAAAAATAAAAATCTCATTAAATTTACTCGCTCCCTCACCAAGTTGGCTCGAGAAAATAAACTTGACCCAGTCATCGGTAGAGATGAAGAAATTTCCCGCATCATTCAGATTCTTTCTCGTCGCACCAAAAATAATCCTATTCTTATTGGTGAAGCGGGAGTGGGCAAAACCGCTATTGCTGAAGGTTTGGCTATCAGAATGATTTCAGGTAACGCCTCAGAATCTCTAAAGGACAAAGAAATAGTCTCTCTTGATTTGGGTCTTCTGGTGGCTGGTACCAAATATCGAGGTGAGTTTGAAGAAAGATTGAAAAATATAATAAAAGAAATTGAAAAATCAGATGGTAAAATAATTCTTTTTATTGACGAGATTCATACTTTAGTTGGTGCTGGTTCAGCCGAAGGATCTTTGGATGCTTCCAATATGCTAAAGCCACCACTAGCTAGAGGTGAATTGCGAGCTATCGGCGCCACCACCATCAAGGAGTATCAAAAATATATTGAAAAAGATCCAGCTCTAACTCGAAGATTTCAACCTGTTTTTGTTAATGAACCATCTTTAGAAGATGCCATTACCATTCTGCGTGGACTAAAGGAAAAGTATGAGTTGTATCACGGAGTTCATATCACTGACGATGCCATCAAAGCATCGGTTAATCTTTCGGCTCGTTATATCGCCGACAGATTTTTGCCAGATAAAGCGGTTGATTTGATTGATGAAGCGGCTAGTCATCTAAAAATCTCTTTGGAAAATATGCCGGTGATTCTGCAAGAGACCAACTCAAAAATAATGAAATTGGAAATCGAAAGAGAAGCTCTTAAAAAAGAGGCTGGTGGCAAAAATGTTAAATTAAAAAATCGTTTGCAAGATATTGAAAAGGAAGTTGCTGATTTGAAAGAAAAAACATCTGAGATTGATTTGAAATGGAAAAATGAAAAAGAAGTAGTTGGGGAAATTAAAAAAATAAAGAAAGAATTGGAATCGGCTCGACTAGAAGCGGAGGCGGCTGAAGCACAGGCCGATTTGGGCCGAGCCGCCGAAGTGCGCTATGGCAATATTCCTGCTTTAGAAAAGGAGCTTGATTTTAATGTTAAAAAACTCAAAAAATTACAAAGCTCCAGGCGTATTTTGACAGAAGAAATTAGAGAAAATGATATCGCCAATATTGTGGCCAAATGGACGGGTATTCCGGTTTCTAGAATGTTGGAAGAAGAAGCAGAAAAACTTGGCCGAATGGAGGACGAATTGAAAAAAAGAATTATTGGTCAAGACGATGCTGTCCAAAGAATAGCCGATACTATCAAGCGTTCTCGAGCTGGTATTTCTGACCCAAACAAGCCAATAGGTTCCTTTATTTTCCTTGGACCAACTGGAGTAGGGAAAACCGAACTCACTAAAGCTTTGGCAGAATTTATGTTTAATGATGACAAGGCTTTGATCAGGGTAGATATGTCAGAATTTATGGAGAAACATTCTGTTTCAAAGCTCATAGGTTCACCTCCTGGTTATGTCGGTTTTGATGAAGGAGGGGGACTGACTGAAATGGTCCGTCATCGACCATACTCCATTGTTCTTTTTGACGAAATTGAAAAAGCTCATCCAGAAGTCTTCAATGTGCTGTTGCAAGTTTTAGACAATGGCCGATTGACTGATTCAAAAGGCCGAACTGTTAATTTTAAGAACACTATTATCGTGATGACTTCAAATATCGGAGCCAATTACATTGATAAGATGGAGAAGCTCGGTTTTGGTGATAGGGAACAAAAAGGCGGTTCGTATACCGATATTAAAGAAAAAGTAATGGAAGCGATGAAAGACTTTTTCCGACCAGAATTTCTCAACAGAGTAGATGATATCGTCATTTTTGATGTTTTGCCTTTGGAAGCAATCAGAGAAATTGTTAAAATTCAAATTGATTTGGTTAGAGAGAGATTAGTCATTAAAGAAATTTCACTAGAGCTTAGCGATAAAGCTTACGAATATTTGGCCAAAGAAGGTTACAATCCTCAATACGGTGCAAGACCTTTAAAGAGGGTTATTCAAAATAAAATATTAAATCCTATCGCCTCTCTAATTATTTCTAAAAGTATTTTGAAGGGCGGTGTGGTTTATATTTCTGTCAAAAATGACGAGCTAACTTTTGAAATAAAAAAGGGTCGTCGTGGCGCTATCATTGAAGCTTCAATCCTCGACGCTATTTCCCCTGAAGCTGTTTCCTAAAATTGTGCGT
>JBBTQO010000017.1:0-35518 GCA_038065655.1 Patescibacteria group bacterium
TTAATTTACTAATTATACAAAGAAACTTTGTGTCCAGGATTTGGGGTACCTGTCATCATCATATTTAGTTTCAAAAAATTTTTTCATAATTTACTATTACACAACATAATACTATGAAGACCCCCCCCCAACAATTTTATCAGTTTTGGAGAAATTAAAAGAAGGTTATAAGGTTTGGCAGCAGATTTTGCCGCATATTTCAAAAAGCCACAGACAAACTATCGGAGTAAAAATAGACAAACTTTTATTGGACACGCTGGATATTGTTTACAGAGCGACATATTCCACTGGCACACGTAAAATTGAACTTCTGACAGAAGCTAATACAAGAAATGATTTGGCTAAATTTTTTCTGACCGTTATGTGGGAGTGTAAAATTATTGAAGATAAAAAATACATACGAGTATCAAAAATTTTAGTTGAAGCCGGAAAAATGCTTTTTGGTTGGAAAGAATATATGCAAAATAAAAACCCCTCGGGACAAAAATCCTTCGGGGAAAATGTGTAGTTTCGGAAGAAGAAACGGTTGTCGGCATTCCAAACATTATCGTTGTCGAGCCTGTTGACGTTGGCGTTCCACTGCCCGTCGTTGCGGTTCGCGTTGACGACCGAGACACTTCGTACGATTTGCCTTCTTATACACCATCCATAGAGTACTCTCAGGATTGAATCGGATTCGGGGCATTAGATTCTAAACCCCATAGAAAATCGCACCAACTATTTATTTTTTTGAGAGCTAGACTTTTTATATCCAGCTCTTGAATGCCACCCCAAGATATAATCCGAGGATGTCAGCAATTCATAATCAGTATAAACGAAATGCCCCGATCCGCAAACAAGCGAACCGGGGCAAGAGACAAAGGTATAAAGGGTCAGAGGGTCTGGTTGCGGAAGAAGAAACGGTGGCCGGCATCCCAAACATTATCGTCGTCGAGCCTGCTGACGTAGGCGAGCCACTGCCCGTCGTAGCGGTCCGCGTTGACGACCGAGACACTTCCGTCTTTGTTCTCCACAAAGAAAAAGTTGGCCCAACCGTCGGTTCGAAAACCGACATCCTCGCCCGCTTCTTGCCGCTCAATGAGCAAATCAATTGTGGGAAGAGTGGTCACACAGCCACGCTCTTTGAGAAGCTGCGCGAGAGTTGCGATATCTCCTTGGTCGAGGTTAAGAAAGCTCTCTGCTACCTGCTTGAACGTATCGTTCTGAGTGAGCTTCTGAACCGAGAACTTGCTCTCAGTCTGCTCGGGCTGATCTTCCGGAAGCCAAGCGTCCAGATTCGAGTCGCGGTAGTAGTACCGCGATTTGTCGGTGAAGCAGTCCGATGTTTTCTTGCCCGCAACTGCCGGCGTAGAAATCACTTTGACAAGAGCGAGGAGCGATTGAACCACTTCCTCAACTTTCTTCATCACAATTTCAGCGCGACCTTCCATGAAGTCGCGAATGAGAGAAAGCAGGCCACTCTGGCCAAGCTTCGTCACCAAGTTTGCATTCCAGCCGGCCGCTTCAAACGCGTCTCCGAGCTGATTCATTTGACCGATCGAAAAAGTAGACATGTCTACTTTCTCCTTTCTGGCACATTGTGCCTCTCTATAATCTGTCTATATTATACACCCAAAGCACCTATTCTGTCAATAGATTTGGATAAATAACCTTATTTTCAGTCATTTTTCAATTTTGTTAGAGCATTTTCAAATTCTGGAGGCAGTGGAGATTCTATGGTTATGTGAGTGTGATTTGGCAGTTCTAATTTTATAGAAAAAGCGTGCAAGGCCAATCTATCAAATCCCAAATTTTCTTTTTTATCGTAACTCGTATCTCGTACCTCGTTTTTCTCTTTTTTGCCATAAAGTTTATCGCACAAGACCGGATGTGAAATTGATTTCAGATGAACTCTAATTTGATGAGTGCGGCCGGTTTTTGGTCTCACTTCAAGATATGCAAAATCTTCTGTTTCCATCTTGTCTTTACCCCTCTTAACATAAGAGGGGTCGACGCGTAGCGCGGGGGTGTTATTTGTTTGCCCCAAAACCTTATATTCCGTCACCGCTTCCCGCAATTCTCCTTTAGCCCCATATTCAGCAGACCATCTTCTAAAATCACTAGCGCTTCGGCCAATTGGTTTATCTATCACCCCCTCTATTTTACCTGCCCTGAGCAAAGTCGAAGGGTCTTCTTTAAAATTCCCCCAAACAACAGCATTGTAAATTTTTTGGACTTTTTTATTTTGAAATTGCTCTTTTAAAAATTGATGAGCTTCTTTGGTTTTAGCAACCAAAATTACCCCACTGGTATTTTTGTCCAACCGATGCACTATCCCGGGCCTTTTTATTATTTCTCCATTCTGCAAGGTTTGAGGCTCTCCAACTTCCGCAAGCTCAGGATAATTTTGATTTAACCAATCAACCAGCGTTTCTTCCTTATTCCTACCATCTGCGTGGACCAAAAGACCTGATGGTTTATCCAAAGCTAATATGTATTCGTCTTCGTATAAGATATTAATTTCCATACTTATACTATGCCACAAATTAAATTTTATGGTATATTACAAAGGTTCTAATTTTTATATGCGCGGTTAGCTCAGTTGGTAGAGCGCGTCATTTACACTGACGATGCCGGGGGTTCGAGCCCTCCACCGCGCACAAAAGAGGATAAGGAAGCCCCGCCACTGCCTCGCTCCGCTCGGCAACCCCAAAGAAAAACACTCCTTGCTTTTTTGTTTTGCGCGGGGTGGGGATTTTTTAAAATGGAAAGGACATTTTTCTTTGGGGTTCTGCCCTCAATACTTCGGGTAGTATAGCGGGGCTTCTGTATTCTCTGTTCAGCATTACCACTTTCTCCGAGCGTAAGGCATTGTGGAGAGTTACGAGACGCGTGGAGCGGGCGTCATTCTTTCATTTTTCATTCTCACAAATTTTTGCTAAAATAGGTTCGAGCAAAGTTAAGTAACGAGCACTATAAGCCCTTGTAGTTCAATGGATAGAACAAGAAACTTCTAATTTCTAGATCTAGGTCCGATTCCTAGCAAGGGCACAAACTTTATATCGAAGGATATGGAGGCAAAGAAATTTCTTTGTTTATAAAATTATTTCTTTTTTCAATAACACTTTTGAGTTTATTCACATTTATTAAACTATCAAGATTTTCAGTAATTGTTGATTTTTTATAATCCTCGATGTATTGAGAATAGAAAAGTTTAAAACCAACTAGGATCATAATTAGAATGATCACAAAACATACACCTAAGCTCACAAACCAATACAAATCGGTGTAGAAAATTGGGGGTCGTAATGATTTTAACGACGGTAAACTATTTTTTTTAAGTTTTAAAAAATCAAAATTCATTTTTCTCTAAAAATTACAAAATCAATAAAACCAACCCAATTGCCGGGATTTTTGACATCTAAGTTAACATTTTCAATTAAAACTCCAAAATTCATTTTCTCTAATTTATTTATAAACAACATTATATCTTTCCATGTCCCATCAATCCCCATTTTTATATTAACGTTTTCCTTAAATGAATCTGTTTGATTTGGTTTAACATCAATGGAAATAATTTCAAAATTAATGGATGATGTTTGGGCTATTTTTTCTATTTGTTCAATAAATCTCACCTCATCACCTTTTTGAATAAAAAATCCTCTCAAAGATTGGATTGATTCCTTGTTTGCTTCAGCAATAGATTTTATGGTTTCAAATTTTTGTTCTTTAAAGGATTCCGATTCGGTATTAGAATAAAAATTTTCTACTTTTTTTATTTCACCGAGAACAACAAAAAGGCTAAAGAAATACAGAGCAATATTAAATAGAGTTAGTATGATGATTGATTTTATGGTTTTGTTTTTTGGAATCCAATTATTCATTTTGATTTTCAATAAAAATATTTACGGAAAACGGAAGATTTTTGTCTTTAGTCAGACTGGAAACTGGAATATCCACAGAGGAAAACTGTTCAGAGTTTTTAAGGAGGATTGAAAATGAGACCAATGAATTTCGGTCAACAGCAACACCCGAAACTAAAACCAATATGCCTTTTTTCTCTTTATAATCTTTACCCCTAGAAAACGAAATTGAGTTTAGGATTACTTTTTCTGGAATAGAATTTGTTATTTTACTAAAAATATCTCCAACTGGTAAATTAGCTGCATTTGATTGTAAAAATTTTAACTTAAAATCTATCTCACTTGGCAAATTTAAAATCTCTTTGGTCAAATTCTCATCTTCCACTTTTGAAGAACTACTGACTATTTCGGTTTTAGAAAAATTTCCAAGAGTTAAAAAATATGATGGTAAAAGCATTACCGTTCCAATCAAAAAAGATACTGTCAAAAGAGACGAGGCCACCACCAAAAGGCGCAATCTTAATCCTTTTTTTAAAGCTTCTTTTCCTGTGTTAGGTAATAGATTCATTTTTTAAATTATATCAGCTAAAGTAGCCCCGATCGGTCCAGCCAGATTCAAAGACTCTTCATAAGGAATGCTTGGCAAATGTTTATCTATTTCAAAAATATTCGTCCACACATTTGATAACTTTACATCTTTTGTATGAACAAGATTGGTGGAATCAATGATGGCCTCAACTATTTTTTTAGCGTATTCAAATTCGCCACAGACGAAAATAGACTTAACTGGTTGTTTCTCACTAGTATCATATCTTGAACAATATTCCAAAAACTTTTCATACTCATCCAAAAATTGTTTTTTGTAATCTTCGTCTAAAATAGATCGTAATGTGGAAAAATGAACTAAATTATTTTTTACCAAATAAATTCCAACTCTATTCCCTCTAGCATGAACAATGCTTAGGGTTCCCGAAGTCTTGTTTGACACCAAAGCATTGGCGATAGCCTGCGATTCATGAATACAGCCTACTGGTTCAAAACCACTTTTATAAAATGCTTCAATAAATTTTTCCATTTCCTTTTTTGGGCTAGCAGCTACTACCACCGAAACATTATATTTCGAATCAGCTTGAATAACCCCGGTCGGAACAAAATCAAACACAATATCGTCTAAAGAAAGGGGTACATTTTCTTCCATAATAAAAGCCACGCTTTCAGTCATATCACCTCCATTGGCTACTAAAACTGAGGCAGAAAATACATAAGCAAGCTCATCAGGTATTGTAAAGAAAACAAAAGATGAGTCTAGACTTTCTTTAATTAAGGAAAGTTTTTTTGTAATCTCATTTATATCCATAATGCTCCCAGCGACAATCGCCCCCTTTTTAATTGGCACAACAATACTCTTTAAACTAGGTTCTTTAAGGGTCTTGTCAAATGAAATTGCCTTAATATTTGAGTCAGAAAAAGAAATCCCAATGTGAGGCGGTTTTAAAAATTTTTCTCTAGGAAAGTATTTGAAGAGAAACTCAAATTTCATGTTTGAATTATAACATACACAAAATAACGAATGAGTTATGAATTGTTAATATGCGAATCTAAAAAAGACTGCAGGATAATGGCGGCTGCGGAAGCGTCATGCATTCCATTTTTACCCAGTCCCCTTTCGGCTTGTTGGCTAGTCATAAACTCCGGTTCAAAATAAACTTTTATTTTTGTTTTCTCTTCAAGAGTTTCTTTAAATTTTTCTATCTCTACCATTATTTTATTTGGCTCACCAGCAAAATTTTTAGATTCTCCCACCACAACATCAGTAATATTTTCTGTTTTTATTATTTCTTCTATTTTTTCTAAAAGCTTTTCGTCATTTAAAATTACCGAGTACGGGAAGGCCATCTTGCCTAAATCATCAGAAGTGGCCAGCCCCACCCTTTTACTCCCAAAATCAATCCCTAAATATTTTTTCATTGGCGGAGGGAGTGAGATTCGAACTCACGGCCCCGTTTCCGAGGCGATAGTTTTCAAGACTATTCCGATAGACCACTCCGGCATCCCTCCGTAAACCTAGATATTACAACATAAGTTGCTTATAGACAATGAAATAAAAAATATTATACTTTGTGTATGATAAATATCGACGACTTCAAAAAGGTAGAAATAAAAGCGGGGAAAATAATTTCAGCTGAGCCGATAGAAGGGTCAGAGAAATTGTTCAAACTCTCAGTTGATTTCAATGAAAAAAACCCTAGGCAGGTGCTTTCAGGCATTGCTAAATTTATAAAACCAGAAGATTTAATTGGCACGATCTGCGCCTTTGTCACTAACCTAGAACCGCGAGAAATAATGGGCCTTAAAAGTGAAGCTATGATTATGGCTCTTTCAGGAAATTTCCCCAATGAAGCCGGAGAATTTTTCTCTTTACTCAAAGTTTCAGAAAATATCCCCCCCGGAAGTGTTGTAAGATAGTTTGCTGTGTTAAAATAATATTAATGAAAGACGAAATTATTTTAGAGTGGCACTCGCCAGAACATCATTTTGATAAAAAAAATAATGACTGGTATTGGATACTTGGCGTTATAGTTTTGGGCGCATCAATTTTGGCTTTTTATTTTGATAACTTTCTGTTTGGTGTATTTATTATTATTGCTGGACTAACGATAGGTATGCTCTCCTACCGAGAAACCAAAGTAGTTCTGGTTAAAATGTCAGCGCGAGGTTTAATTTTTGATAAATATTTATACCCTTGGATGTCTTATCGCTCTTTCTGGATTGAAGACGAACACACTCACGGCGCTCGTATCCTTCTTCACCCAGTTAGCTCTTACTTACCTATCGTCGTCATTCCCATAAATGAAGAAATTGATTTAAATGATGTCCGCGATGTTTTGCTTGAATTTCTAGAAGAAGAATTCCTGCAAGAATCTCTCATCCACAAATGGTTTGATAAGCTTCTGGCAAGGTGGTAAAAGTGGCTAAAAAGCCACTTTTTTGTTAATGTTGTTTTTGTTAAACGCTCCCATCGTTCAATGGATAGGACATATCTTTGCGGAAGATAAAATGTAGGTTCGATTCCTACTGGGAGCACATAAGTGTATATAATGCACATAGTTCTATGTTCTGTTTGGCGCGGTATATAACGATAGAGATTCTAACGCATCTTTATTTGTACTCGGACAATTTTGCTTTTAACTCAGGAAGATCCTCTTGCACAGTATCCCAGACAATATCAATTTCAAGATTTATGTAATCGTGAAAAGCCATATTTCTGAAACCAATAATTTCTTTCCAAGCCAAATCAATTTTAGATTTCGTATCCTTACTTATTTTATTAGCCTCTTC
Organism: Patescibacteria group bacterium; assembly: GCA_038065655.1. Classification (GTDB taxonomy): domain Bacteria; phylum Patescibacteriota; class Minisyncoccia; order Phycocordibacterales; family WO2-35-19; genus WO2-35-19. Next base: position 7,182 of record JBBTQO010000017.1, read on the forward strand.
TCCAATAAGCGCTAATTGCAAAATCGTCGCGCTTTGCATCATCTGATTTTCTACAAAATTTCCTTTGTTTATTCCTTTTGTAAACTCTTCTATTTTTTGAATAGAATCCAAAATATTTTTTATGTAAGTTTTATCATCCTTCATATATAATTTTTAATTCTGGTTTAATATAAGGTTCCATATGCCTATTTATATTTCCTTCTGTTACCAAGTCAACATCCTTACCCAAAGAATCTTCAAGCTTGTGTTTTAGACCTATAAATTTAATCATACCCATTGACCCCGGTCCTAATTCTACAAGCAAATCCACATCGCTGTCTGGGCGATCATCGCCCCTAGAAACCGAACCGAAAACAGACGCTTTTTTAATACCGTAAGCGCGTAAAATTGGTGATATTTTTTCTTTTACTTCATCAATACTCATAACTCGACCATTATATCACAAAAGCTCACTCAGTGCCCATTTTCTTAACTTTTTGCTTCAAAACTGCAGTATGAGTGAAGTTCAAAAAGAAGCTATTTTTGTGTTGACGCTCACAACGTCTATTATAAAAATAGAAAAAATTATTTTGTGTTATTAAATTAAATCCTCCAACGGCTTTATTACTTTGGGAGTAATCTTTATGCAGAGAGGACTCTATATAACTCTCAACCATTACCAAGTATTAACGATTCCAAAGGAAGAACACACATCTGGCATTAAAAAAGAGGTTCTAACGTCATTCAATAAACAGCACAAATATAATAAAAAACAGTGTGAGCTGTTTTTTATTTAAATTTTGATGGTGATTACTTTCAGTAAGCGGGATTTTTTGCGGGAAGCGTTGTTTTTCTTTATGATTCCCCTCTTCTCTGCTTTATCTATAACCTTCTGCAATTTAGGAATGAGCTTTTTGGCTTCTTCGGTCTTTTTAGCAGAAACTAATTTTTTGTATTCTTTAATAACATTCTGCATTTCATTCTTGCGACGTAAATTAAAAACCTTCTTTTTCTTAGAAGATCTGAGCGCTTTTTTTGCTGAACTTGTTATTGGCATATGTAGACACCAATATACCAGAAAGAAAAAAATAAGCAAATCTGCTATATTAGAGGCATGTTTGGCCATATTACAGGTAAAATATTTGATTTAAAAGGAACAAAAGCCATTGTTAAAGCTGGCGATATTGGCTTTATCATCTATAGCACCCCCACTTATTTGGCCAAATTAAGAATCAGCCGGGAATCTAGTTTTTGGACTCACACTGCTGTCAGAGAAACAGCCATAGATCTCTATGGATTTGAAACCGAAGAAGAACTTAAAATTTTTGAACTTTTAATTACGGTTTCTGGGGTTGGACCAAAATCGGGGCTAGCTATCTTAAGTGTAGCCGGCGTAAAATCAATTGAAGAGGCCGTGGCCACCAGAGATACAGCATCACTTACTAAAATTTCAGGCATAGGCCGGAAAACTGCCGAAAAGATTGTCTTGGAATTAAATGGCAAACTAATAACAACCCAAAAAGGAGAAAGTAGAACCGGTGAAGATGTGGATGTATTTGAAGTTCTCAAATCTTTTGGTTATCGAGAAAGAGATATTCAAGAAACAATCAAAAAATTACCAAAAGATTTGGAAGGAACCAATGAAAAAATAAAATACATTCTTAAAAATCTAGGAAAATAAAGTGCTTAAAATATTAAAAAAAATTATTCCAAAAGCTGTATTTGAATTTTTTCAGCCAGCTTATCATTACGGATTGTCTCTTATTGGGGCGCTTAGATATCGTTTCCCCTCAAAAAAATTAATTGTTATTGGCATAACCGGAACTAAAGGTAAAACCACTACATCTGAATTAGTAAATGCTATTTTAGAAGTGGCTGGTTATAAAACCGCCCTACAAAGCACTTTGCGTTTTAAAATAGGAGATAAGGATAAAAGAAATATGTTTAAAATGAGTATGCCCGGCCGATTTTTTATGCAAAAGTTTTTGAGAGAAGCCGTGGATGCAAAATGTACTCACGCGGTACTTGAGATAACCAGCGAAGGGGCCAAACAATTCCGGCACAAATTTATTTATCCTGATGCTCTTATATTCACAAACTTAGCACCAGAACATATTGAATCTCATGGCTCTTACGAAAATTATTTAAAGGCCAAACTTTCTATCGCCAAGGAGCTCAAAAACCGAGGGAAAAGCTTCTCTTCAGAAAGTCCTCGGGTCGCTCTTACAGGCTCAACCAGACTTTCTTCACAGAACTTTTCCCTCGGTTTTAAGAAAAATTACCCGGTAATTATAGCTAATATAGACGACAAAGAAGGAGAAAAATTTTTGGCTTTAAATATTAAAAATAAAGTCCCCTACTCTCTTCACGATGCCATCGCCGTCAAAGCTGATGAAAAAGGTTCTTCTTTTCAAGTTGGCAAAATGATAATTCATAGCAAACTGCCGGGGATATTTAATGTTTCCAATATACTCGGAGCTATCGCTTATGCAAAATTTGTCGGTATTTCCGAAGAAAAAATAAAAAAGGGTCTGGAAAATATAAACTTTGTCAGAGGCCGAATGGAAAAAATAGTTTGCGGTCAAAAATTTGATGTGGTGGTTGATTATGCTCACACCCCTGATTCTCTAAAAGCCATCTACGAGACTTATAAAAAATATCATCTAATTTGTGTATTAGGGAATACGGGTGGTGGCAGAGACACTTGGAAGAGACCAGAAATGGGCAAAATTGCGGGCGATTATTGTGACCAAATAATTTTAACCAACGAGGACCCTTATGATGAAGACCCTAAAAAAATTATTGAGGATGTCAAAAAAGGAATTACAAACAAACCGGTTGAAATAATTATGGATAGACGCGAGGCTATTAATAAAGCCATCCGACTCGCTTCGCTCGCTCAGGCTGGTCAAAACAGGGTTGCTGTTTTGATCACTGGCAAAGGTACAGACCCCTATATCATGGGACCCAATGGCACCAAACAAGAATGGGATGATGCTATGGTGGCGAGAGAAGAATTAAATAAAATGCTAAAAAATGAAACTTGACAGGTGCTACACCTTTGATACACTTAATTTATTATAAATTTAACTAAAAAAATAAAATGCCAACACTAAAACAAAGAATAAACATTACTGTGAATGCAGATACGGGCTGGGCGCTCAAAAAACTTGCGAGAATGTACAAAATGCCAATTGCAACAAAAGCGGGAGAACTTTTGGAGCAAGCTTTAGAACAGGAAGAGGATTTGATTTGGGCTGAGATAGCAGACAAAAGATCTCGCGAAAAAGTAAAATATATTCCACATGAAATTGTATGGAAAAGTATAAAATAACTTACCATCCAAAAGTTACTAAAATAGATATCCCCAGATTAGGATCTGTAGCAAAAAAACTATTGATAGTTATTTATAGAAAACTTGCGTTTTATCCAGAAACATATGGACTGCCATTACACTCCCCCCTTAAAGGATACTGGAAATTAAGAATTGGAGATTACAGAGCTATTTATAAAGTTGTTAATAATGAAGTAAAAATTCAAGTGATGGGTCACCGAAAAAAAGTTTACGAAATTGCAAAAAAGAGATTGGGTTTAATATAAAATCATGCCAGAATTGCCTGAAGTACATACAATAGTTACTGATTTAAAAAAATTTTTGCCAGGATTAAAAATCACGGGCATTTGGACTGATATACCAAAATTTAAAAAAATAAAAAAAGATGTTGTTGGGGAAAAAATATTAAAAGTGGAACGACGGGGAAAAAATATTTTAATTCATTTGAGTTCAAGGTCAGACCTTAAAAAAAATCCTCAAGGTCAGACCTTGCTTGTTCACCAAAAAATGACAGGGCACTTGATGTTTGGAAAATGGGAATTGAAAAATAAAAAATGGAAAAGTGTCATACCGGGAGCAATGCGCGATGATCCGGAAAACCGCTTCATTCATCTTTTGTTTTTTCTTTCTAACGGAAAACACCTTGCCCTTTGCGATATGCGAAAATTTGCTAACGTTATCGTGCTACCAGAAAAAATAATAAAAGAGAAACTTGAAAAACTTGGGCCAGAACCGTTTGATAAAAATTTTGATTTAAAAAGATTCTCAGAAATTATAAAAAACAAAGGAGGAAAAATTAAAAGTGTTTTAATGGACCAAGGCGTTATCGCTGGTATTGGTAATATTTACTCAGATGAAATTCTTTGGCTTTCCGGAGTACATCCCCTCAAAATAGCTTCAAGATTAAAAAAAAATGAGATCAAAAAAATTTACACAGCAATAAGACCTGTTTTGAAAAAAGCCATAAAAGCTCGTGGAAGTTCCTACATTGACTATCGCGATGCCCAAGGCAAAAAAGGTAAATATCAAGAAATGCAAAATGCGTATGGGCTTAAAGGTAAAAAATGTAAAAGGCCGGGGTGTGGTGGTATAATAGAAAAAATTGTAGTTGGAGGCCGAAGCGCTCATTTTTGCCCCAAGCATCAGACAAAATATGACTAAAGAACCTTTTATTATATTGCTAGTAGTGTTTGTGCTTTTTGGACTTATGTATAGTCCCCTTAAAAAGGCTAATTTAAATAGCAAAAATAACGGAGCGAACAACTCTTCCATCGGCACAAGTAAAGAAAATATTGATTATTCTAGCAACAGGGATATAGCCAAAGAAATAAAAAACACTGAAGAAGCCATAAAAAAATTAGAACAAAACATAAATAAAGAAATAGAAAAAAGTAAAAGATCACCCTATTACGGTAAAATTAATATGTCCAACATTTCAGGACTTCGGGGTAGTGACCCAAATAAAGAATACACTTCTCTTTCTGTTCGACTTGGGAAAAACGAAACTATAAAGATAACCAGTTGGTATTTAAAAAGTGAAATTACTGGATATTATGCCATTATTGGCGGCGCTTCTCTTTTACCATTTCCATTCAGCAAAACAGAAAGTAATGTGGTCATACAAAACGGGGACAGAGTTTATTTAACCAAAGGATTTTCCCCTATCGGCATATCTTTCCGTACCAACAAATGCACCGGTTACTTTGAAGAAAACCGCACTTTCGTCCCCAGTCTTTCTTTAAAATGTCCGTTGTCAAAAGATGAGAATCTGCCCACTTTTTCTAATGTTTTAGACAGAAATGACGAATGTATAAAAATCATAGAAAGAATCGGACGATGTACTACCAAAAATAGCGAGTTTATAAGAGATCTCCCCGATACTGTTCCTTCTGCTTGTAAAACTTATATAACTAATCAAATAAACTACAACTCTTGCGTTTCAAATCATTTTGGCGACACCGATTTCCCCGGCGACGAATATCGTATTTATTTAAATAAATTCGGGTCCCTTTGGCGCACCACTCACGACACCATAAACCTGCACGATGAAAACGGACTGATTGTAGACACTATCAGCTATTAACAGAGAAGGGAAAGGTTTCGGCCTTTCCCTTTTTCTTGTATCTAAGGACCTTTGGAGACAGGCTCTTGTTTCTCTTTTGGGGTTAAGGTTTTCGGCTCATTCACTCCACGTAACCAAGCTGGCCAGCTATTGACCTCATCCGCAATTTTCTTTACCGCAACCCAATACTCCCTTTGTTCGGGAGTATTCATCTGCCGCTCTATCTTCATAAAACCCTCCTCATCTGTAATTGATTATAAATCTCATATTTTAAAAAACAAGACTACTTCAAAAGTTTATACAAAACTACGCCGGCGCAGACGGAGACGTTGAGAGACTCTTTGTTGCCGAGCATTGGAAGTTCGGCTATAACATCGCAAAGTTCTAAATCTTGTTTTGATAAACCGTCTACTTCGTTGCCAAAGACTATCGCTAGATTCTGGATTCCAGATTCTAGAATCTGGGTTTTGATTTTACGATAATCAATAGCATTTTTATCTTGCTCTATTCCTATAATTTTAAATTTTTCAATCTTCAATCTTTCAATTATTAAATTAATGTTTTCAACTTTTTCCCATTCTATTGATTTTTCTGCTCCTAAAGAAGCCTTGGTGAGCCCCTTATTTTCTCTTCCAAATCTATCAACGGGCGCTGGAGTATAACCACACAGAATTATTTTAGAAACGCCCGTCGCATCAGCCGTCCTAAATATAGAACCGACATTTTCGTTGCTTCTTATATTGTTTAAAATGACAACTATTTCCATAATTGCTATAATACCTTTATGTTAAATCCTTTTCCAGACCTACTCACATATGGCTTACTAGCCCCTTTTATATTGCGAGTTGTCGCCGGTTTTATATTTGTTAACTTAGGAGCCTTGGTTTTCAAAAATGAAAAAGAGAGATGGCTGTCTTCACTTACTATTTTTAGAATTCCTAATCCTAAAATGGCTTTGAAAATTTTGGGAGTTATAGAAATAGTTGGCGGTGTAATGCTTATTTTGGGACTTTATACTCAAATCGCCGCTTTGGTATTAGGATTACTTACGTTTGCGGAAAGCTACACTGAATACAAAGACCCATTAATTCTTAAAAGAAATTTTGTTTTCTATATTATGCTTCTCGCTATCGTCCTCTCTCTCCTGCTCTCCGGCGCCGGCGCTTTCGCTATTGATTTGCCGTTGTAAAATTTTGTGTTATATTTTCTTTTATCCGCCCGTAGCTCAGTCGGTAGAGCAGTTGCCTTTTAAGCAAATGGTCGTAGGTTCGATTCCTACCGGGCGGACAAACAAAAACTCCAAGCCTGTTGTATGCATTTGCATAATGGCTCGGAGTTTTGTATTAAGTTGTGTGTTGTTTTTTATACTGTGGCGCCCAACAGGGCGGGGCTCTGGAAAGTCGCACACTTGGAGAAATTCTTGTATTTTGCATAGTGTTTAAATTATTGCTTCTACACTTACTATGACCTACAATTAGATTTGTTTGTTACGATGTAACATTTTTAGTAAAATAACAGTCTTATAGATGTATGAGCGATGAAGAAATTTTAAAACTTTCATACAAGAAGCCTTCAAAGTTTGGCGAGTTATTTGATAGGCACCACAAGCGTTTTTTGAGAGTGGCCAACCAAAATTTACGCTCAAAGGAAGATGCTGAGGATGTGGTCCAAGAAGCTTTTGTTAAAATTTATAAATACGGCAAAAAGTTTCCTGAAAATGGTGGGAGGTTTATACCTTGGGCCAACACAATACTCAGAAACTGTATGGCCGACCAGATAGGTAAGTATAAAAATATTCCTATTTCTTTTACTGAAGAAATGGAGGAAGTCACTCCAAGCCAAACCAATGAGGAAGTATTGAGAGAGGGTAATAAAAATTATGTTCAATTTGTTTTGAAAAAAATAGGGGGATTAACAGCAGAAATAATAAATTTACGTTATATGCTCGGTAAATCTTTTAAAGAAATTGCCAAAACACTAAACATTAAAAACAGCACTGCCAGAGTCAGAGTCTATCGCTCAAAAAAAATATTTATGCAAGTTTACAAACAATATAATAATTATGAATAACAGTTTAAAAAAAAGAATAATGCTTAGAGTTTACTTACAGTATTCTCAAAATGTTTTAAAAGAATATCCTGATTATTTTATGTTTGCAGTTTTTATAATATTTTCTTTTATTTCTATTTCTTTATATGATGTTTTTGTAAACACAACTAGTATAATAAGAAATGATGCATTTTCAGTCTTTAGTTTTTTCACTAGCGCTATTTTAAACACTAGTTGGATTATTCAGGCCTTTATCCTCGGATTTTTGATTAGAACTGCTTATGCCGGCATAAAATCAATTAGCAAAAATATCCGTAATACTAATTGGATTATGGCCAAATTTAGATACTAAGCAACAATTTTTCTAAAGCAATATCTAATTCGTTACCACTTTCCATCCTGGCCCGATGATATATTTCTACCAATTTTGTGTAGAAATTTTTTAATTCTTCTGTTTCCCAATTTTTAAGATCTTTTTTAGATTTAGAAAAAGGGTAATCTTTTATTCCCAAATCCTCTTTGGTGGCTCCTTGGTGTATGGCCACCATATCTCTCACTTTATTTATTATTTTATGAATTAAGTCCTCGGCTTCAATACCAATGAGTCTTAACTTCATATATTCAATCCAAGCTTTTTTAACATTTCTTTCTCCCACCGCATCCTGTATAGCAAAAGGGCTATAAGCATATTCAAAAGCTGTATCTTTTTTAGGAGATTGTTCTTCTTCTTTGAAGATTCCTTCATACTGTTTAAATAATGAATCCATTTAATTAGGTTAATTAAAAATTAGATATTATTTACCATCTCTCCCCAATTGGAACCAACAGCAGAATTGGCAATTATAGGTACCCCAAAAATTTTATCAAGTGGAATAATATCCTGCATTATATTTTTTATTTTTAACGACATTTCTTCAACTAAATCATCTTTTATTTCATAAATGAGCTCATCATGAATTTGAAGTATCAAGCATACTTTGTCTTCTAGTTTATTTTCCACTATAAAATCATCAACTCTTTTCATAGCAATTTTAATAATATCAGCTGAGGTGCCTTGGATAGGCGCATTTATTGCCATTCTCTCTGCCGCCGCTTTAATAAAAGGTAATTTAGATTTTAGTCCCTCAAAATATCTTCTTCGTCCAAAAAAGGTTTTGGTGTAACCGGATTTTTCAGCTTCACTTTTGGTGTTATCAAGATACTTTGCCAAACCATCAAATTTTTTAAAGTAAGTATTATAAAATTCTTGAGCAGTCTTTCGGTCAGATCCTAAATTTTGCATTAAAGCATTTACTCCCATGCCATACAAAATACCAAAGTTGATTACCTTGGCCTGTCTCCTCATATCTTTGGTCACTTCATTTTCCGAAACGCCAAATACTTCAGAAGCCACTGCGCTATGAATATCTTTGCCACTCTTAAATATTTCTATCAATTTAGAGTCTTGAGATAAAAAAGCGGCAATGCGCAATTCTATTTGAGAATAATCAAAGGCTACCAGCTTAAATCCTTTGGAGGCCAGAAATGCTTCTCTAATAACTTTTCCATTTTCTGAGCCAACAGGAATATTTTGCAGATTTGGGTTACTAGATGCCATACGTCCAGTAGTGGTGCCGGATTGGATAAATTTGGCGTGCAACCGACCATTTTTATCAACCATTTTAGGAATCGGTTCAATATAGGTAGAAACGAGTTTTGAAAGCTCTCGATATTCAAGAATTAGAGGAATAATCGGGTGTAAATCCTTCATCTTTTGCAATTCTGATTCTTTAGTTGATTTGGCCCCAGTCGAAGTTTTTTTCTGATATTTAACACTTAAACCTAATTTATTAAAAAGAATTTCTCCTAATTGTTTTGGGGAAGAAACATTAAATTCAGTTCCCGCCTCTTGCCATACTTTTTTTTCTATTTCTCTAAGCTGTTTTGAATAATTTTGATTTAATTTATTTAAAAATTCTGAATCTATGAGGACTCCCCTTTTTTCCATTTTATCTATAATCGGTATAAGCGGTTTCTCTATTCCCTCAAAAACAAAATCACTTTCCCTTTTTTTAAGTTCATTAAAAATAATTTCTTTGGCCTTGTCTAAAGAATCGGTTCTAGCAAAATTTAAAATATCTTCTAAATACGGATTGGTGATATTTGAATCAACTACCCAAAGGGCAATTTTTGTTTCTTCTAACTCTTTAACCTCATCCCCGACCCTTCCCCTAGGCACAGGGGAAAGGAGAGGGATAAGGGGTGAGGTTTTTACATTCAGCGTTGCACGCAAGCGCTGACCCATCGTTCTAAATTCTAATTCTCCAAAAAGCGTTTCTGCTTTTTTAATATCCAAACCTTCTTTCCAATTTTGGCTTGGTAAAACAAAATCAATGGCTGCGTCCCGGCGGATAGTGGCGAGCATTTTGCTAAATTTGGCTTCCTCTTCTCCATTTTTTAAAAGTTCCACAATTCCCTTTCGTATTCCAACCTCTTCCAATTTTTTAGGATTTTTTTTAAGAGCTTTATAAATTTCTTCAATAGTACCAAAATTTTTAATTAAATCGGTAGCACTTTTTTCTCCAATACCGGCTATGCCAATAATATTATCCGATGGGTCGCCTCTCAACCCTTTAAAATCTATCAACAATTTTGGTTCAAAACCAAATCTCTTTATCACTGCTTTTTTATCATACAAAATAGTATCTTTGATTCCTTTTTTTAAAGTATAAACTTTGACACTTCCTTTATTCCTTTTTGCATTTTCAATCAATTGCATTGTATCCATATCTCCGGAAGCTATAACAATGTCTACTTCCTTTCCTTTCATTTTTTCTACAATAGTGCCGAGCATATCATCCGCTTCAAATCCTTCGAGGGAATAAATGGGAATATTTAGAGCTTCACAAATTTGTTTTGATTTCTCAAGTTGAATCGCCAAATTATCATCGGTTTTGGCCCGACCTGCTTTATAACCTTCATAGACTTCATGCCTATAAGTTGGTTTGGGTAAATCATAACAGGCTACAATATAATCTGGCCGGAGGTCGGTTGCGATTTTTAAAATCATTAAAATTAGCCCATACAAGGCACCCGTCGGCTCACCACTGCTGGTAGCAAAGTCTGGCAGGGCATGATACGCCCTATGTATAATAGCGTGCGCATCCAAGAGTACTAACTTTTCTTTTTTATCATTATTTTCTTTCATAATTCAATTTTTATCTTTCCTTCCATTTTATTTTTTGTTATTTTCCTTATTCACAAATGGGCTTGACATATTTTTTGGTTTTGCTACACTTTACCCATAAATCCCCATTAGGGGCAATACTCTCGCGAAAGCGGGAGGCAATCACTCAATAACAGCCTTGGTTAGGGCTGTTTTCAGTTTCTTAAATTGCCCATTTCCAAGTTTTGCTACAAAATTTGTAAGCCTCTTAGAAGATAATACTCTGGGTTGGGATAATAAAGCATAGGTTGTAAAATTGATGGACTTTGTATTTACTTCAAAATAATATTTATTATCTTTCTTTATAGAAGAACAAGGGATACCAAAAAGAAGTTCCTTATTGAATTTTCTGATTATAATAAAAGGTCTTAAAAAAAATTCTCCCTTCCCATCTTCTTCGTGTCCAACATTTTCACCCAGATAAACCCACCAAATGTCTTTTTCGTCAAAAGAAGGCGGGTTACTTCCTTCATGAATTTTCCCTTTAATTCCTATCCACTCCAAAAATCTTTTCATGATATTGAATTATAAATTACTTATGATAATTCCCCTTTTTGTTTTTGCGACATGTTCGAATTTTATCACAATATGAGGAGGCATAATACCAGTAATTCTTTCTGGCCATTCTATGAAAATTATGTTTTTGGGGTCAGCTATAATTTCTTGCCAACCCAAATTTATCATTTCTTCTTCCTTTTCTATTCTATAGGCATCAATATGTATTAAATGTTCAAACCTAGATACTTGCTGCTTGCTGCTTGCTACTAACTCATATATTTTTTCAATTACAAAAGTGGGGCTTTGAATGGTTTCTTTGATACCAAAACTTTCAGCTAAATATTTCATAAAAGTAGTCTTGCCACTTCCCAACTCTCCGTATAAGCCTACAACAGTCGCTTTTGCAGAAGGTGCCCTTCTGCTTAATTGTTCTGCGAAGTTGGAAGCAATCTGAGTTGTTTCTTCTATGCTTTTAGATATAAATTCCATAGACTGATTCTACCACCCCTGTCTTCTATTTTGAAATAAATGAAAATGCCCGACAGCTTGTAAGCCATCGGGCATTTGATTTGTGGAGGTGTGTACCTCCTTACCGACTGGGACGCGGAGTCCGGGTCGGGGGGGTCTGCCGTTGGGGCGGTGCCGGCCGAGGCGGGGCTGCCGGGCGAACAACTACTGTCCGCCGAGGATAACTGTAGCCGTAGCTACGATAGCCATAGTTTCCATAACCGTTATACACCATTGGCCGAGACGCTTTGGTGGCATCGGCCGCCTCGTTGGCGATGCGAGTGGATTCCTTCGCGAGCACCTTACGGTACTCACGACAATCCTTGCTGGCCTCTTTGTAAGAGGCACCAGCAATTTTCATCTTGCTGACGCATTCCGCGAACTCGTCGAGTTCGCTTTTCTCTTCCTCAGACCGAATGTTGCCTGCGATGGCAACCGACCCGGCCTGTTCACCTTCCGCGCCATCAAGCTGAGTGGCGACTGGCGACCGAATGGCTGCCGCAATCGCCACCGCACCTTCCTGTTGCGCTATCGCGGGCAAAAGGCCCAGAAACAGTGCCAAAATAACAAGAAAAAATCTCACTTTCATTGTACCCTACCTCCATCCTATATTATAGCAAAGTCGAGGGAAAAAGTCAAGTCCATATTTTTCCCATAATTTTTAACTCATAATTCGTACTTCGTGTTACAATTTATTTATGCCCATCAAATTCAACGAAGATAAGCAGAGACAAAAGCTCGGAGAACTTCGCGAGCAGGAAGAAGAAGGTTTAGCTTTAGCCATGTCTCAAAAATATAAACTACCTTACATTGATTTGGGAGTAAGCCCTATAAATATTGATGCTCTGAGAGTGGTGAGAGAGTCAGGGGCCAGAGAAGCAGAAGTAGCTCCTTTCAATATTACAAATAAAAAAGTTTCCGTCGCGATTATTTCCCCAAATAATGAAAAAACTATCGCCTTAGTTGAAAATTTAAAAGATCGAGGATATCTCCCTTCCCTTTTTATGGTCTCTCATCAAAGTTTGGAAAAGGTTTGGAGCCGTTATAAAGACCTCTCTTATTCAATGGAAACCAAAGGTGGCGCGTTAGATATCGCCAATGAAGAAATTCAAGATTTGGTCAAATCAGTTAAAAATGCGGCTGATATAAAAAATTCTATTGAAACAGTATTGGCTCAGAAAAAAAGTTATCGCATATCAAGAATTCTAGAAATTATTTTGGCTGGAGCTATTGCTATAAATGCCTCTGATATTCATCTTGAACCAGAAGAAGCTTCGGTCAGATTGAGATATCGCTTGGATGGTGTTTTAAATGATATTTTAACTATTGATAATGATGTTTTTGGTTTATTAGTTTCCCGTATTAAACTTATTTCAAATTTAAAATTAAACACCAAAGAAAAGGCCCAAGATGGCCGATTTAGTATCAAACTTGGTGATGTTGAAATTGAAATTAGGACTTCCCTCCTTCCTGGTGGTTACGGTGAGTCGGTGGTAATGAGAGTTTTAAACCCAAACGCTATCTCCGTGCCTCTAGAAGAGCTCGGTATAAATGAAAAATTACTGAGTATAATAATGCGAGAGTTAAAAAAACCAAACGGTATGATTTTAAATACTGGCCCGACTGGTTCTGGTAAAACTACCACCCTTTACGCTTTCCTTAAAAAAATTCATACCCCAGAAATAAAAATAATTACTATTGAAAATCCGATTGAATATCATTTGAGGGGCGTTGTCCAAACTCAAGTAGAAGAAAAAAAGGGTTATACTTTTTTGGAAGGATTACGGAGCGCCTTGCGTCAAGACCCGGATGTAATAATGGTTGGTGAAATTAGAGACGAAGAAACGGCCGAGATTGCAGTTAATTCTGCGCTAACTGGTCACCTTGTCTTTTCCACACTTCATACCAACAACGCCGCCGGCACTTTCCCAAGATTAATCGATTTGGGAGTTAATCCAAAAGTAATCACCTCAGCCATCAATATAGCCATGGCCCAAAGACTCATCCGAAGACTTTGTCCGGTGTGCAAAAAGGAGGCTATTTTGGGAGAAAAAGAAAAAAATTTAATAAAAAACACTACCGAAAGTATTTTAAATAAAGAATATTTAAAAGGGTTGAATATGAATAATATATATGAAGCAGTCGGTTGCGCTGAATGTAATTTCACCGGTTTTAAAGGCAGAACTGGTATTTACGAAGCTGTTTTAACAGATGAAGCGATTGAAAATGTAGTCATCAAAAACCCGAGCGAAAGAGAGATAAATAAAGCTTCTGAAAATCAAGGTATTTTAAATATGAAGCAAGATGGGGTGATTAAAATATTACAAGGCATCACTTCCCTTGATGAACTTTCTCGAGTAATTGATTTGGAGGAATAAAAAGTTATACACAAAAAAAATTGAATAGGATTGGGTTTTGTGAATAATAGAAATCAGAATAAACGAACCTGATTAGAGATATAAATCTCTAAGCGACACTTTCAATAATTAAATCGAAAGCAAAACATTATTCTGAGGAAAGAGCTAGTGGTCCCTCCCGAAAGATGGTACCAGCCCTTCCTTGATTTAATGTCAAACCCTGCGAAGCAAGACGTCGCTTAGAGATTTATCTCTCCAATTGATAATATTTCAAATTCGGTTTGAGTATAGCATATTGGACTTAATATGTCAAGAAACAATAAAAAACCAGAAGAAAACAAGGATTTTGAATTTTTGGATCAAACCCTGAGGCCATCTAAATGGGATGAGTACATTGGCCAAGAAAACATCAAGAAAAACCTTCATATTCTCTTAAATGCCGCCAAAGAAAGAGAACACCCACCAGAACATTTACTTTTTTACGGCCCCCCAGGCCTTGGCAAAACCACCTTGGCCCATCTTATAGCCAAAGAGACTAGTAGTCAAATGCGCTCAACTTCAGGACCAGCCATTGAAAAAGTTGGTGACTTGGCTTCCATCTTAACCAATCTTTCGCCTGGCGATATTCTTTTTATAGATGAAATACATCGATTGAATAAAACAATTGAGGAAGTGCTTTATCCAGCGATGGAATCGCGCTCTTTAGATATTATCATAGGTAAGGGGCCAAGCGCCAGGACCATTCAACTTGAGTTGCCACCTTTCACTTTAATTGGCGCCACCACTCGGGTAGCTATGATTTCTTCCCCTCTGCGAAGTCGTTTTTCTGGAGGAGTTTTCAAACTTGAATTTTATAATATAAACGAAATAATCAGTATCATCAAGCGCTCCGCCAATATCTTAGGAGTACCTCTTGAGAAAAATGCCGCCCAAACTATAGCCGAAAGAAGTCGATTTACTCCACGCACCGCCAATTATCTTTTAAAAAGAGCCCGAGATTATGCTCAAATAAACAAAAAAGGTATTGATCAAAATGTGGTGGATGAGGCTTTTAAACTTTTGGGTATAGATAACGTGGGATTAAATGCTTCTGATAAGTTGCTACTGGAGACCATCGCCAAAAAATTTAATGGTGGCCCAGTTGGCCTCAATACTTTAGCCGCTTCCCTCTCGGAAGAAGAAGCCACTATTGAAGAATTTAACGAACCTTACCTTTTGCAGATGGGTTTCATCGAACGCACACCTCGTGGTAGAGTATTAACCAAACTTGCCTACGAGCATCTGGGTCTGGATTTGCCGAAAGAGAGGCAGGAGAAATTACTATAACAATAAAAGTATGTCCGGGCATAATAAATGGTCAAAAATTAAAAATAAGAAGGCGGTCACTGATGCTCAAAAAAGCAAAATTTTTGGCAAGCTAGTACGTTTTATCGCTGTGGAATCTAAAAAGGCTAAGGGTGATATTAATGCTCCCGGGCTTAGAGCCACGATTGAAAAAGCGAAGGAAGCGAATGTGCCGAGTGATAATATTGAAAGAGCTATCAAAAAAGGTACCAGCGGGGAAAGTGGTGAAATGGAACAAATTACTTATGAAGCTTACGGTCCGGGTGGTTGTGCCTTAATGATTGAAGCTTTGACGGAAAATAGAAACAAAGCGGTAGCCGAAATAAAACACATTCTTACTAAAAATGGTTATGAACTAGCATTACCCGGATCAGCTAGTTGGGCATTTGAAAAAAAAGTGGGTAGTAACGAATGGTTACCCAAAAATGCTATGTCTATTTCTGAAACAGATGGTGAAAAACTTTCTAGTTTAATAGAAGAACTTGAAGAAAATGATGGAGTCCAAGAAGTTTTTACAAATGCAGAATAAAAAAGTAGCCAGTAGCCAGCATCTAGTATCTAGGATTCTGGGAATCGATCCGGGATATGGCAGAGTTGGTATTGCTATTATTGAAAAAACAAACAGGGGTGAGAATTTAATTTATTCAGAATGTTTTGAAACAGAGGCTAAATTACCACATTCCAAAAAACTATTACTCATAGGTGAAAAAATAAAAAAAATTATTCAAAAATATAAGCCTCAAAAAATAGCGGTTGAAACTTTGCTTTGGAGTAAAAACAAAAAAACCGCTCTGCAGGTAGCTGAGGCTCGAGGTGTTATATTACTTGAAGCAGAAAGGAGTGGCACTATCATTCAAGAATACAATCCCAACCAAATTAAATTAGCTGTTACTGGTTACGGTAAAAGTGACAAAAAACAGGTAATTAATATGGTAGAAAAGTTGATAAAACTTAAACCTAAAAAAAGGCAGGATGATGAGTATGATGCCATCGCTATCGCTCTTACTTGCTCCGCTATTCACTTATCCACAGAAAAACTCGCTTAAACTTGTTGCAAAAAATTATCAGTATGATAAAAAGTATAAAACCTGATTGTTATTTAAAAAATAAAACAGGAATTAGAAATAATTAAAAAAATATGGATGATGACCAATCGTTGGATCCAATAACTTCAGAAGAAGATGAGGTTGAGGTTGAAGAGGAAGAGGAAGAATTAGATGAAAATGGAATGCCCATAGAAGAAGTTCCAAAAAAAGAGGAAGAAGAGGATGATGATATCTAATTAGATTTTAAGATTACAAAGGTTTTTTTGCCTATTTTTATTTTTCTTTCTGTCTTCCCTACCAGTTCATTTGAATCATTTATTTTCTTATCTGGATAATCTGAAACAGCTCCAGCTTCAACCAAACGCCTAAACTCAGATTTTGATTCTATAATTTTATTTTCCGCTAAAACATCCATTATTTTCTCTTCCTCTGAAGCTATTACTATCTGAGCATCTTCTGGAAACTCTCCTTTGCTAAAAGTGTTTTCAAAATTTTGCTCTGCTAACCTAGCCGCCCCCTCTCCATGACACATTGTAACTATCTCTCTTGCTAGTTTCGTTTTAAAATCTTTCGGGTTAGCTCCACTTACAAAACCTCCTGACATTTTTTTTATTTCATCCATTGGCACATCAGTGATAATTTCAAAACCATGAATCATCAAATTGTCGCTCCAACTCATCACCTTACCAAACATGTCCTCGGGAGTTTGATTTAAGGCGACCATATTACCTTCAGTTTTTCCCATTTTAGTTCCACCTGAGTCGACAAGAAGTTTGGTGGTAATGACAAATTTTTCTTTATTTTTTAATATTTTTATTAAGTCCCTTCCGGTAAGCATATTAAACATTTGGTCATTGCCACCCATTTCTCCATCCACATTCATCATTACCGAATCATAACCCTGCATAAGTGGATACATAAATTCATGAATATAAATTGGTTTGCCCTCCTGAATTCTACGCTGAAACATATCTCTCTTCATCATTTGTTCTACAGTTACAAGAGAAGCAAGTTCTAAGACATCCCCAAATGTCATTTTACTGAGCCATTCTGAATTGAATTTAAAAAAAGCTTTATTCAAACCATCAAAAGAAATAAATTTTGAAGCTTGCTTCTTGTAATCTTTTAGATTATTTAAAACCTCATTATGAGTTAGTTTCTTCCGAACGGCAGTTTTATCTGTTGGATCACCAATCATAGCGGTAAAATCCCCCATCAAAAGTATAATTTGATGGCCAAGTTTTTGAAATTCTCCGAGTTTTTTGAGTTGGATTACATGACCCAGATGAAGTGTCGTACTAGTCGGGTCAATACCTAAATAAATAGAGAGTTTTTCACCGCTCATTAATCTTGATTTAACAAAATTAACATTAGGAAAAATGTTTTCAATACCCCGAGTAAGCACTTCATTTATTTTATTTTCGTCTGTTATTATTTTTGGTTTATTGGCTCCAAACATATAAAAATGCTACCATAATTTAACTTTTTGGCATAATATATAGATATGATAAAAAAGAACCTTTTAATGCTTTTAATTTCTGCTTTTTTAATATTGGGAGCCATAATACTTTTTTGGGTAAGCACTTTCAAGGTGCCTACTTCTGAATCAATTAGAGAGAGAAGAGTCAGTGAATCAACCAAAATATACGACCGAACAGGAGAAATATTGTTGTATGACACTGGTGGCAACGTCAGAAGAAGTATTGTTCCCATCGAACAAATATCTAGACATATTAAAAACGCTACTATCGCTATTGAAGACAAAGAGTTTTACAGTCATATGGGAGTGAAGCCTACCGCTTTTATTAGAGCTACTTTAGTAAATATTTTGTCCTTAGATTTTTCTCAAGGTGGTTCCACCATTACTCAACAGGTAGTAAAAAATTCGTTACTGACCTCTGAAAAACTTATATCAAGAAAATTAAAAGAGTGGGTTTTGGCTATCAAACTTGAACAAGTGATGTCTAAGGACGAAATACTCTCAATGTATTTAAATGAAATACCTTATGGAGGAGTTATTTATGGAGTGGAAGAAGCCAGTGAAGCTTTTTTTGGTAAAAAATCTAAAGATGTCACTTTGGTCGAGGCCGCTTACCTAGCAGCACTACCAAAAGCTCCAACTTTTTACTCTCCATATGGTAAAAATAAAGACAAACTTGAGGAGAGGAAAAATTTAGTTCTTAAAGAAATGCTCAGAAGTAATTTTATCAATCAAAAAGAGTACGATTCAGCTATTGCCGAAAAAGTTTCATTTATTGCTAAAGGCGATTCAAGCATCAAAGCTCCTCATTTTGTTTTTTATGTCATCAATTATATTAAGGAAAAGTATGGGGAAGAAATTATAAACAGTGGCGGTTTAAAAGTAATCACTACTTTAAATTATGACTTGCAATCTGCTGGTGAAAGAATAGCTCTCGACTACGCTTTAAAAAATAAAGAAAATTTTAACGCTGAGAATTCTGCCATCGTCGCCATTGACCCAAAAACTGGCGAAATATTAACTATGGTTGGATCCAGAAATTATTTTGATCAAGAAATTGACGGGGCATTTAATGTCACACTTGCCAAAAGGCAACCGGGTTCTACCATCAAACCGTTTGTCTACGCCAAAGCCTTTACCAAAGGTTATACTCCAGAAACAGTAGTTTTTGATTTGAAAACCCAGTTTTCTACCAATTGCGCACCTAACAATTTAACAATGGAAAATGGTTGCTACTCACCAGAAAACTACGATAGTATTTTCAGAGGCCCCATTACTTTAAGGAATGCCCTGGCTCAATCTATAAACGTCCCGTCAGTAAAAGTATTATATTTAGCTGGTTTGAGCGATTCTATTAGATTAGCCAGAGATATGGGTATAGAATCTTTAAGTAATAAAGGAGATTACGGACTAACTCTGGTTTTGGGAGGTGGTGAAGTTACTCCTCTTGAGCTAACAGGAGCTTATGGTGTTTTCGCCAATAGTGGAATTAAAACAAATATAAGTCCAATTGTAGAAATAAAAAATAAAAACGGAGATATTATTGAAAAACACGAAGTAGTACAAACTCAAGTATTAGATAAAGAAATTACACTTAAAATATCAAGTATTCTTTCTGATAATGTGGCTAGGGCGCCATCTTATGGTCAAACATCAGCTTTGTTTTTCCCAGATAGAGATGTGGCGGTAAAAACCGGTACCACCAACGATTATAGAGATGCCTGGATAATGGGATACACTCCAAACATAGCTGTTGGCGCTTGGGCTGGTAATAACGATAATAGTCCAATGCAAAAAAAGGTGGCTGGATTAATAGTGGCTCCCCTTTGGCGAGCTTTTATGGATCAAGCTTTAGCTAAAACACCAAATGAACAATTTGAAGAACCTTTGGTTGAAGACAAAACTCAATTAAAACCATCTTTACAAGGTATTTGGCAAGGAGGTAAGTTTGAAAATAACAACACCACAGTAGTTGGCGGAGTTCATTCAATTCTTAATTGGTTAAACAAAGATGACCCAAGAGGAGAATACCATGATAACCCCTCTGTAGATGCCCAATTTGAACGATGGGAGTACGGTGTTCGCATTTGGGCACAAGAAAACAATCTCTGGCAAGATTTGCCTTATAAATTAAACTAATTTTAAAAAAATTTTAAAGGTTTTTAGTAGGTCCTCTATCTCTGATTTGTGCATAAAAATTTCATTTCTAAAAACTGGATTGCAATTTATTTTTAAATTATCCCCTTTTATTTCCAATGCTTCTTTTGTTAGTTCTATGCCAGTCTTTTGTTTTATTGCGTCTAAAATTAAAGATAGTTTTGTGTTGTTATCTTTTTCAAGATTTAAAAACTTCTGAAGAAATTCCAATATATTATACATGAGGTTTACCTATTCATCGGCATCACAATATAAAGAAAACTTTTGTCTGTGGTACCACTGATGGCAAGCGGTTTACCAGCACCACCAAAATCCAAAACTAAACTATCAGAAGAAATTGATTGCATACAATCAATTAGATATTTACTGTTAAAATTTAATTCAATATTTTCTCCAGAAGCTGAGGCATTAATAAATTCTTGAGACTCACCTACATCATTGTTTTTTGATTCTATATTTAATGATTTATTTTTTACATCCACTTTTAGTTTAACTTTATTTAGTGCATCTGAAAAAATATTTGATGTTTTAATGGAATTTATTAAATCATTTTTTAAAACCGTAGCGGTAGTATTGTATGTTTTTGGTATGATTTGTTTATAGTCAGGGAAAGAGCCGTCTATTAAACGAGAAACTACATAAACATCTTCTACAATAAAGGCCATCTGATTTTTATCAAAAATAACTTCTATATCTCCTTTATAATCTTCAAACAATTTAATTATTTCTGAAACGTTTTTATAAGGAATAAGAGTTTGAGGAAAATCATTTGATATTTTGGTATTAATTTTTTTCTCAGCTAAACGAAATGAATCAGTAGAAACAAAAACCAATCCATTATCTCCTTTAAAAATAAAAATGCTAGAGAGTTCTGGTTTAATGTTTGAATTTGAGGCGCTATACCAAACCGCTTTAAAACCAGTGATAATATCGTGACAATTTATTTTTAATGATTTTAAATTCTCTAATTTTGGAATACTTGGGAAATCTTCGTGTGGTAAACATTTTATAATTACCGAGTTCTTATTTGATGAAATTTTTAAATTATTTTCTTTGGTTTCAATAATTAAATTATTTTCTTTAATAGATGATAAAACCCCTAACAAAACATTCGCTGGCACCGCCACTATCCCTTTTTCTAATGTTTTAACCTTCATTTCAATTTCTAAACCTATATCTAAATTAGTGGCTTTAATGATTAGTTTATTATCACTTAAGACATCTAAATAAACACAAGCTAAAACTGGTAGGGTTAAGTGTTTATTAGCTAGTCTAGCTGTTTTTTGAATAGCAATTTCTATTTTTGTTTTATCACATTCTATTTTCATTTTATTTAATTTATATTATTTAGAAGTATATAACTGTGAATTTGTGGATTACTTCTTTAAACCTTTATTTTAAATATTATTTTAAATTTATATTTTTATATTTATGTGGATAAAAAAATGATAATTAATTTTTAAATTTTTATTAACTTTTTAAATACACCATCAGCACAATTAATTAACACCTTATCAACATAATTAATTAACCAATCATTGACCTGATTTCTTGGATTTCTCTTGAAAGAAGTTCATCAACCAAAATATCTCTTTTGATTTTCTCACAAGAGTGAATAACTGTAGTATGGTCTCGACCACCTAATTTCTCCCCTATTGACGGGTAAGAAATACAAAAATCTTCTCTCAGAATATACATTATCACCTGTCTTGGTTTTATAACTTCTTTCTTTCTGGTCTTTTCGTAAATAATTTCTTCGCTTATTTTATAAAAATCAGAAATTATTTTTATTACTTCTTTATAAGACAACAATTTTTTCTGTTTAATACTATTTTTAACCAAATCCTTAACTTCATTTAGAATTAAAGTCTTATTTTTAGTCTCTGTTTGGCAGACAATCAAATTTATAACCCCCTCCAAGTCTCTAATGTTTCCTTTTATGGAATCAGCCAAATAGTCAATAATTTCATCGTCTAAGA
Organism: Patescibacteria group bacterium; assembly: GCA_038065655.1. Lineage (GTDB taxonomy): Bacteria > Patescibacteriota > Minisyncoccia > Phycocordibacterales > WO2-35-19 > WO2-35-19. The sequence goes on from JBBTQO010000017.1 coordinate 29,179, forward strand.
ACAAATTTATACTTGAACATTTAGATTTTATTATTGCCACTCTTGATTCATGATCTGGGGCCGGGATATCAATAACCATACCGGCGGCAAATCTTGATTTTAATCTATCTTCTAAACCAGTAATGAAATTAGGATGTTTATCACTGGAAAAAACAATATGTTTGTTGCTATCTTTCATGGTGTTGAAAAGGTGAAAAAGTTCCTCTTGAGTCTTTTCTTTACCAGAAAGAAACTGAATATCGTCCATTATAAGCATATCGTATTTTCTATACTTATCCTTAAATTGGGAGATGTTGTTTGCTAACATTGAAGAGACAAAATCATTTTGGAATTTTTCAGAGGTAAGATAAAAAATTTTTTTGGATGGATCAACCGCTTTAACAGCGTTACCAATGGCTTGGATTAAATGAGTTTTACCGTGCCCAGTGTTTCCGTAAATGAAAAATGGATTGTAAGCTATCCCAAGGTTTTTAATAACCGCTTGAGCGGCGGCATGAGCCAATTCATTAAACGGCCCCACCACAAATGATTCAAAGGTATAGCGCGGATTTAAATTATCATCTTTATTTATATAATGCTCAGCTAAAGGCAATTCTCTGGTTGGCGAACAGGTTTTTGTTGGAATATATTGGTTTTTTTGTTTGCTCTCCTCTTTTATTACATATTCCAGTCGATGGACTGATTCGGAGGATTGTCTTAATAGTTTCAAAATAAGTTGATGAAATTTTTTTAAAAGCCACTCTTGAACAAAAGTATTTGGAACACTCAAATAAACTACTCCATCTTCAAAACCAGAGATTTTGGTATCTTTGAACCAAGTGGCAAAGTTTGCCTTGGAAACTGACGATTCTATCTCCGGCAGAATGTTATTCCAGAGTTCTTTGGTATCCATGCGTCCCATTATATATTTAAAAAAATTTAAAGGAACTTGTAATTATCATCAAATATGTTTATAATCTGTGAATAAGAAGTTAACAGAACAGAAAGGTTATAAAGTCCATAAATTTTAATAATATGTCAATAACATATCAGCCCAAGAAGAGAAAAAGAGCAAAGACACATGGTTTTTTAAAACGCAGTAAAAGCCCGGGTGGTTTGAAAGTGCTGAAAAGTCGTCGCCAAAAGGGTCGCAAGAAATTAGCGGTATAATTTAGAATGTTTCCCCAAAAAAGAAGAATTCCAAGGAAGATGTTCCCGTTGCTACAAAATGGGGCTGAAACGTTTAAAAATAAGCTTTTTTTGTTGAGATTTGTTTCTAAAAATGAACCAAGCAACAGAAATAGCCGTTTTTGTTTCTCAGTCTCCAAAAAAGTGGCCAAAAAGGCCGTAATACGAAATAAACTAAGACATACTGGTTATCGATTATTAAAAGAACATCTTTTTAAAATAAAACCAGAGATAATAGCAGTCTTTTCTTTCAAAGAAATACCCAAAAACAACGGAGATATTGCTAAAAACATGGAATCCATCTTAAAAGAATCAAAATTAATTTAATATAATAAAAAAATAATGATAGCTTTTTTCAAAACGATCATATATACACCACTTTATAACATTTTAATCCTTCTTTTGAGTGTAAGCTGGATTGACGCCGGTATTGCCACCGTTATTTTAACTGTTTTAGTAAAAGTAGTTCTCTACCCTCTTTCTAAAAAAGCCACCGTTACCCAAGCCAGAATGAAGGAAAAAGAGGGTGAACTCAAAGCTATAAAAGAAAAATACAAAGATAAACAAGAACAAGCGGTCAAAACAATGGAATTTTATAAAGTGAATAATATTAACCCTTTTTCCAGTATTTTAACAGTTATTATTCAAATTCCCATAATATTCTCGCTTTATTACATATTTTTCCAATCCGGTTTGCCAAAAATTAACACCAATATTCTTTATTCCTTTGTGAAAGTGCCAGAATCAGTATCTATGATTTTCTTGGGTTTGGTGGATGTCTCTCAAAAAAGTATTGTTTTGGCTTTCTTGGCGGCTATTACCACTTTTTGGCAAATGCATTTGGCCGGAGGAACAAGTGAAAAAAAGGATTTGCTTTCAACAAAAGGCAATCTCGGCAGCGGGACGGCAGATTTTGCTCAAATGGTGACCAAGCAAATGAAATACACTATGCCGCTTGTTGTTTTCTTTATTTCCTGGAAAATATCAGCTATTGTGGCTCTCTACTGGTTTGTCAGCAACCTAGCCGGTATTGCTCAAGATGTCTATGTGAGAAAGCAGTTACTCCTCAATTCTAAGTAACCACAAATAGCCGTCTATTTTATTGCGAAAGATGAGGTGAGTTTCGTCTGGCGAGATGCTTATATCAACTACATCAATTTGTTCTTCAGACAGTGCATAGAGATCAGCTATGTTGCTTGAAACATTGTCGCTCAAATCTACTCGTCTAATGGAGTCATCGGTAGAAATAAGTCCTTTATACCAAATATCGGGGTAATCTCCTCTTGGCAGACCATTTGGCACGGCACAGAGGGCAGTAGGATTTTTTTCCTTTAACCACACACATTTTTCGGCTAAAGTATTTTCATTGGTTGCTTTTGAGGTAACTTCTTTGTTATCAATTAAAAATAATTTTGGAGAAGATCCGCCATTTGATAACAGCGCCAAAGAACCGTCGGGTTTTGGATTGGAGGAAATCCCCACTACACCTAACCCAATTTTTTTAAATACTTTGCTTGAGACATCAAAAGAATAATTGTAGCCAACACTTTTAGAGCTTCCTTTGTTTTGTATCATCACTATATTTCCGGAAACCCATTTAGGTAGCCATTCGGTGAGTGGGTTAGAATTTACCAAATTGCTATTCGTGCCGTCTGGATTTGAAACGAACCAATTTGAATATGTTCCGTTTAGGGTGTAATAGAAAATCTTTGAACCATCTGGTTTTATAGAAATTTCTTTTATGCCGGTCGGTAATTTACCAATGGTGGTGCTAAACGGAGTTAAAATTTCTACGGTACTGCTAGCAACATTTTTGTTTAATTTCACAAAATTTGTTTCAATAATTTCGTTTTCAGCTATAAGGGTTTGGGCCAAAAATCCAGAACCATTTGGCAACCAAAAAGCGCGCACTATTTTAGGAATGGTGGTGTTGGTCAATCTTTGGATTAAATGAGAATCTGATTTGGCTTCATAAACATTACCAGTACCCTTTTCTACAAATCTAACAACACTTGTAGTGCCCGTATTGAAAATAGCCGCTCCGGCTACCGGCTCGCTTGAAATTTTCCTAAGTCTTGGTATTGGTTGGTCTATAGAAATATTTGGTAAATTATCGTCTGAAATTTGAGTTGATGTTTGGTCGGTTGTGCTTGAGTTTTGATCATTACTACCACTATTACCAAATGGCAAATAATCTCTAATAGAAAACCCAACCCTGCTGTCCCCTGTTGGGCTTGTTGGTGTAGAAAAGAAAATCAAAAACACCGCTATCCCAACGATTACCAATATTCCTATTATTAATAATATTTTTTTTGTCATTTTATTTTAATACTACATGCCAATGGTCGCCAGTTGAATTTCCTGCTCCGGCCACCTCATAAGTAAACAATAAAACTTTATTACCGCCCTGCAATATAATTGTCGCTTGGGTACCGTTTTTAAGAGTTCCAACTCGGTCACCCAGTAATTTATTGTTTAGTTGAGCCGTTGGTCTTATATCCACAACACTTTTACCTGGCCCATGTCCAACGTGTGCATATATTTCTGTCCCTCCAGAAATAACAAGTGGACAACTGGTATTACCACACCATGTATTAAGAGATCCTAGTGCAGATATCATATCTGAGGGTAGGCCATTAATATTTGTACAAGCAGTACTCCCTTCTTTACAATACCCATTAACACCCCTATTGAGAGTAATGTTATATTCTGATAATCTGGTGGCAATTTGAACATGATTAGCAATTTGGTCTTCTTTTAAAATATCAACGGCGCCAACTATGCCACTACCCGATGTTCCTTCTGTTCCTAGTGTCCCACCATCTAAAGCCGTGGTGCTTATTGATTCAATATTTAAATTTATATTTAAAAGATTGGGGTTGATGGTGTTGAGGATGAGCCACGCGGAAATAACTAAAACCAAACCAAAAACAGCATTTTTTATTCTTTCTTTCCCATCCTTTTTCCCCATAATGGCGTCAGAAGATATGTATTGAAAACCTCCAATCACAATCATCAAAACTGCCGCCACCGCCGAAAGACCTATGGCGAGTTTAAATATCCCAGGTATATAATCTTTTAACTCTGTTTTTGTAGCAGCTGTTTTGCAGTCTTGATCACTCCCAATACAGGGCAAAGGTGCCAAAACAGTATAAGACAGATCGTCTGCCGCTAAGGCAACTATTGTTGGTAGTAAAAACATTCCCATTATTAAAATTAAAAATATTTTTTTCATTTTAGTTATCAAAATTTATTGTTAATTTTCCATCAGCTTGTTGCAAAATTCGATTTTGGTTTTCTATGCGTAAAGAAATACTAGACTTGCCGCCAGAATTTTCCGGTTTTCTAAAAACAGCCGTTCTTGAACCAAAAAGATTTGGCACCGACTGGCTATTTAATCTCCATTCATATTTTAACAAACCGTTGTCGTTTTTAGTAAAATAATAAGGAACTGCCAAAACTTCAACCTCATCAGTTTTTAGATTAAAAGTGTTGGTGACGGCCAAATCAAAAATGTGACCATAGTAAGGACTGTTTTCATAAAAAATAATTTCAGGATCAACAGGAGAGATGTCTATAAACTTTTGGGCGACAAGATTATTAGCCGGGTCTCTCACCAAAACCTCTATACTTTCGCTCTTACCAAGTATAGAACCGCTTAAAATAAGGATATTTTTACCATAACCACTTTGGCTTTGATAGGCCTCAACATCATTTGACCATTCATAAATCAAATTTTGAGGAAGTATTCTTTTGCCATTTTTAACAAAATCAGGAGTGGCTACAATTTTTAATACCCCCTGTCTTGGGTGCAGGGCCTTACCTTTGTAAAATGGAGGCACATAAGCGTCTGCTTCCCAAACCAAATCAACGCCGGCAGGAGTAAGAGTAAAAGTTTTTGTAAAAGAAATACCACTTAAGAGTTTTATAACTATCTCTATCTTTGTTTCCTCCCCTATGTTTCCTGTTTTGAAATTGTATCTTGTTTCTCCTTTACCGCTTAAAACATTTTTACCATTTTGATACCAAGATATGTCGGCTGAATTTAGGTCGTCGGTGTAAAGAGTTAAATTTAAGAAAACAATTTCATTTGGGCTTGGGTATGTGGGGATTATTTCAACGTTTAATTCGTTGGAAAGAGCAAAAGGAATGTTTACAGTTTGAGCACTTGTTATCATTGGTAAAATTATTACCATTCCCGCTACTATTAAAAATATTTTAAATTTATTTAACATTTTTACAATCCTATTTTTTTAAGAGTTGATTGATATATGGTAACTATTATACCACCCTGACCGTCTTCTTCCATAGTGCTGGCGACTAATGCAAAAATTCCAACAGTCCACACAAATCCAAATATAGCATCAAGTCCAGGAATCATTTCCAAAAAAGAGGTTGTTCCGAACCTGGCCATATTTTTTGGTTTGCCGGAAAAATGAACACTGTGTGTTTTAAACCAAATCCAAAAAGCGGCAGTAGCGCAAACAGAAATAAGAGTGCTTAGTCCCAATATGCCTATACCAAGCCACTCTAAAATCATTTCAAACAAATCCACACAAAAAGCTGTAATAATAAACAAAAATCCTATCATTTTGCTTATCCTCTCCACCATCTCTTCTTGTTGTTGGGGGATGGGTCTGACAGGTCTTCTTAAAGGAGTTTTATTTTGTGGGGGATTTTTGTCCATAAAAATATTATAACATATTCACTTCTTCAAACTATCCAATTTTTACATTCGACCCCACCCCACTTTCCTTACGGAAAGTCGCCCCTCACCTTCGCAAGGTGAGGGGGAGAATGCCGTAAGGCATTTGGGGTGGGGTCGATTTTATTTATTTTCCAAATCTTTCTTCGCTTTTTTCATCGCCAAAATTTGAGAAGGGTCGGTTGTAATAATTTGTTCCTCGGTATAAGAGGAAATAACTTTAATGGCCACGTGTTTTAGGCCAGCGAAAAATATACCTTCCCCTACCCCTGACTCAAGTAGTAAATATTTTTCTTCATCAGTTAAATTGAAAACTTCTTGCAACCTGTCTATAACTGTCGGAGATTGCTTAAGCAAGATTTGAATAGAAGAGTTGCTTATAATAGGTGTACCATAGGGGGACTTCAAAAAGTCGTCGACATCTTGGGTGATGGTTGCCATTCCTAAGTAGTATTTTCTACCTCTTTT
>JBBTQO010000018.1:0-8159 GCA_038065655.1 Patescibacteria group bacterium
AGAGCATACAATTCTTTTTCTTTGAGGATTACTTGTGGTAATCCTCGGGGGGGGGGTAAAATTAGTATTCATATGAAAGATTTAATTAAAATTGATTACCAAGACATTATATCAGTTAAAAATTTGTATGATGCATGGCAAGAGTTTTTGCCTGGTAAGAAAAACAAAAAAGATGTATCTGAGTTTGCTCTTAATCTAGCACATAACATTTTTGAACTTCATTCGGATTTGAAAAATAAGATATATATTCACAGCAAATATATCGCTTTTTCTATAAATGATCCTAAGCCCAGAAATATACACAAAGCAAGTGTAAGAGACCGACTCTTACACCACGCCATCTATAGGATTTTGTACCCATATTTTGATTGGTTATTTATCTACGATTCATATTCTTGTCGAAATTTTAAAGGCACTCATAAGGCTCTGGACCGCTTCAGAGATTTTGGGAGAAAAGTTTCAAAAAATGATACAAAAACCTGCTGGGTTTTAAAAGGTGATATTAAGAAATGTTTTGCCAGTATTGATCATAAAATTTTAAAAAATATTTTGAGTGGGTATGTTTTTGATGCAGATGTTTTAAAGCTTTTGGACCAAATCATTGACAGTTTTAATACGAAAGATAAAACAGGCGTGGGTTTGCCACTAGGCAACTTAACATCCCAACTTTTGGTCAATGTTTATATGAACAAATTTGATCAATTTATAAAACACAGAATGAAAATAAAGCACTACATACGCTATGCAGATGATTTTGTAATTTTAGATACGGACAAAGATTATTTATGGGAATTAGTGCCCAAAATCGCTGATTTTTTGGAAGAAGAATTAAAATTAACACTTCATCCAGACAAACTTTTTGTTAAAACTCTGTCTTCAGAAGTTGATTTCTTGGGCTGGGTGCATTTTGCCAATTACAGAGTTTTGAGAACAGCTACTAAAAAGAAAATGTTTAGGAATATAGAAACAAAAATAGAAGACAAAAAAGAAAACACCATTACTTCATATTTGGGGATGTTAAGGTGGGGGAATGGGTGGAAGTTGCAGAGACAAATACAAAAAAATAGTGGGAAAGAAGTTTTCCCCCTCTTAAGATAAGAGGGGGCGGGGGGTGATATGATATAATTTTTTATATGGCGCGTAGCATGGTCTTGGGAAATGGCAATACTTTAGTTTGTCTAGATAAATTTGGACAAGTGAGGGATTTTTATTTTCCTTATGTTGGCCAAGAAAATCATATTGGGTCAAATCAAGTTCACAAAATTGGTGTTTTTGTTGATGGTAAAATGCACTGGATTGATAACGGAGAATGGAATGTTGAAATTAATTTTGAGAGAAACTCTATGGTTTCTCAAATAAAAGCTATAAACGAAAAAGCTAAGGTTTCTATTCAAACAATGGATACAGTCTATAATGAAAAAAACATTTTCTTAAGGAAAATTACTATAACCAATAATGATTCAAAATTACGTAACATAAAAATATTTTTAGATCAACAATTTAAGATAGGAGACACTAATCATGCCGATACTGCTTACTTCTCAAGTACCATTGAATCTATTATTCATTACAAAGGCAGAAGAGTATTTTTGGTTGGTGGTATGTGTGACAGCAAACCTTTTAACGATTACAGCATAGGTTTTTGTGGCATTGAAGGCAAGGAGGGTACTTGGAGGGACGCAGAGGATGGAGTATTATCAAAAAATTCAATAGAACACGGAGTGGTTGATTCAATTATTAGCTGGAACAGAAACATTGCTAGTGGTGATTCTGTCACTTTGTATTATTGGGTAGCGGTGGCAGAGACATATAAGGATGTGTGTGGACTGCTTGAATACATTTTTGAAAAAACTCCAGAACATTTTATTGAATCTACCAAGGATTTTTGGCAAGCCTGGCTTAATCAGGTGCCGGTTTCTTTTTCTGGTTTATCAGGCAAAGCCAAGGACCTTTTTTATGATTCGCTATTAGTGATGAAGGCTCATTGCGATGATAGGGGAGGAATTTTAGCGTCGGCAGATTCGGGTAATGTTCAGTATGGTGGTGATACCTACGGATATGTTTGGCCGAGAGATGCCGGCTTTACCGCCTGGAGTTTTGATTTAGCTGGGTTTTATGATGTTTCTAAAAGATTTTATACGTTTGCTAATGATGTTTTAACTGAAGAAGGTTTTGTTTTGCACAAATATCAGCCCGATCATTCTTTGGGGAGTTCATGGCATCCATGGGTTAAAGATGGTAAGCGACAGTTGGCAATTCAGGAGGACGAAACCGCTATTCTTTTGGTTGGTCTTTGGGAACATTATATAAGAGCCAAAGATCTCGAATTTATAGAAGGTATTTATAATAGTTTTATAAAAAGGGCGGCCGATTTTATGATTCATTATAAAGATGTTAAAACTGGTTTGCCTTTGCCGAGTTATGATTTATGGGAGGAGAAATATGGGGTGTCTCCCTTTACGGCCTCAGTTGTCTATGGGGGGCTAGTTTCGGCTTATAATTTTGCTAAAACTTTAGGTAAAGAAGAAGATGCTGATAGGTTTCATCTGGAAGCTGAATCTATGCGTAAAGCCATAATGTTCTATTTGTGGAATGAGCAGGAAAAATATTTTTTTAAGCTTGTAGATGATAAATTGGAGAAAGATATAAATTTGGATGCTAGTAGTTTTTACGGGCCATTTCGTTTTGGAGTTTTATCTCCTGATGACCCGAGGATGAAAGAATCGTTTAAAATCTTTAAAGATAAACTAAGTAAGAATATTAATATTGGAGGTATTGCTCGCTATGAAGGAGACAAATATTCCCATGTAGAAGGAGAATCAACCGGTAATCCTTGGTTTATAACGACTCTTTGGTTTGCCCAATACAAAATAGCGATAGCTAATTCCCTTGCTGATTTAGAAGAAGTGGCTAAAGATATCGAATGGGTGGCAAAATTTGCCAAATCAGGTATGCTTTCTGAACAAATTAACCCCTATACAGGTGAACAAATATCAGCTACACCATTGACATGGAGTCACACCGAATTTGTGCGTACAGTCATTGAGTATGATAAAAAAATGAAATTTTTTAATCCGCCCAAAATATAATATGGAATTTAAACCCACAATTGGTTTAGAAATACATGCCGAACTAAAGACCAAAACAAAGATGTTTTGTGCATGTAAAAATGACTCCGATGAAAAAAGGCCGAATATAAATATTTGTCCAGTTTGTATGGGGCATCCTGGCACTCTACCGGTGATTAATAAAGAAGCAGTAAAAAATGTTTTAAAGGTTGGACTTTCAATAGGCGCTAAATTGGCTGATTTTACAGAATTTGATCGAAAAAATTATTTTTACCCAGATATACCAAAGGGGTACCAGATTAGCCAATATAAACATCCACTGGTCTCTGGTGGTGAATTGGCTGGTGTTAAAATTACCCGTGTTCATTTAGAGGAAGATACTGCTAGATCTTCTCACGATGTTGGAGATTATAGCCTAGTAGATTTTAATCGAGCAGGAGTGCCACTTTTGGAATTGGTGACGGAGCCGGTAATTCATTCGTCTGTTGAGGTTGTGAAATTTGGAGAAGAATTACAGCTTTTGTTGCAGTATTTGGGTGTGGCCGAAGCTAATATGGAAAAAGGGGAAATGAGACTTGAGGCAAATATTTCTGTGGCAAAGCCAAGGACAGACCTTAAAGAAAATCTCCAAGGTCTGTCCTTGGCTTTGGGGACTAAAGTTGAAGTCAAAAATTTAAACTCATTTCGGTCTGCAGAAAGAGCTGTGGAATACGAAATAAAGAGACAAATTGAAGTAATTGAAGATGGTGGCAAGGTGGCCCAAGAGACAAGGGGTTGGGATGATAAAAAACAGGTGACATTTTCACAGAGATCAAAAGAAGATTCTCATGATTATAGATATTTTCCTGACCCAGATTTGCCCAAACTGAAATTAAGCGAGATTGAAGAGTTTAAGGAAGAGATTTTAAGGAAAGAGCTTAAAGAGACTCCGAATGAAAAAAGAAGAAGGTTCGAAAAAGATTATGGCCTTAAAGAAAGTGATATTGATTTTTATATTTCAAATATAAAGTTGAGTGATATATTTGAAAAAGCATCCACCTTTTTAAAAAATAAAGACTTTCAGTTACTCTCCAATTATATCGTAAGTGATATTTCAAGTTTTGGAGAAGATGCCTTAAATATTAAGCCCGAGTATATTTCTGCTATTGTGGGTATGATAGTTTCTGATGAATTGTCTTCCCGCGGGGCCAAAAATGTTTTGAAAATTGTCATTGAAAAAGGAGAAGATCCAAAAATTATATCAGAAAGAGAGGGCTTGCTTCAAAAAAGTAATGAAGATGAGCTTAGAAAAGTTGTAAACAAGATACTATTAGAAAATGAAAATGCCGTATTAGAATATAAGAATGGCAAGATATCAGCCTTGCAATTTCTGGTTGGTCAGGGTATGAAGGAAACTAAGGGTTCGGCTAACCCGAATGTTTTAAAAGACTTGTTTTTAAAGGTAATTTAGACCTTCCTTGGCGGTACTAGAAGTTACAAAATCTTTATATTTGAGCTGGTCCTTAAATTGCTTTAGGACAATTTCAGTAGAAAGAAAGTCACCCCACCTATTTAAGCCTATGTAATCTTGGTAACTTGAATAAGGGTATTTCTCGTAAGAGTTCTCCCAGCCACCGATCTCCATTGGATTTTTATGAATGTAAGAAGAAAGATGTAATAACTGCTCATTATTTTTAGTGTGCACTGCTCTAAAGGGACCTTCAAAGACGTGACCCTTCTTTTTATATTTGGCGTTAAAATATTTACTGTAGGCCGTCAGAATTCTGTGCATATAAACAGACAATATCCCGTCCTCTAAATTTTGAATTAAAAGATGGAAGTGATTTGTCATTAAGGCAAAAGCGATAAGTTTGATATTTCTTTTTTTAAGCACCTCGTCAACTTTTTCATCCTTAATACCAAAAGTCCCCCTTTTAATAAAATTGTTGGTGTACCACGAGATGTTGTATATCTTGATAGGGGACTGAAGGTGGGTAATCAAAAATATAAATCTAGTCTTGTCTTGTTTGTCAATAAATATTTTTTCTTTGTTAGTGCCTCTACCAAAGATATGGTAGTGTTCATTTTCGGCAAAATTTTCGTATCTCATAATATTTAATTATACACTGAGCGGGCGAGGAGTGATTTTTGAACTGTGGATAACTATTAAACGCTCAGCGTCTAATATTAGACGCTGAGCGTTTAATATAGATTTTTGTATATAAATATTGTTTAATACGCATAATTTAGTCTGGTTATTTTTACTAAGACTTCCTAATCTTAAGATATTTTTGTGTAAATTTTTGTGATTTTGTAAATGTTTTGAAGGGTGGTTCTTGGGGTGGTTGTATGTTCTGTATATATAAGTTGTGTGTCCTGTATATTATTTGGGGCATCTTTCCTACATACATATGTATTATATTAAATTAATACTACGAACAATTCTATATAATATAAATATACGGGAGGCTAGATATGATGTATTTGATAAAATAATCAGGTTAATAAATATGAACTAATGCCTATAGAATATTACGCATAAGCATAAAAAATTATTAATAAAAACTACAAGACTGAGATATGTAGTGGCGTCAGTCCTTGGTGACTAGCCAAAAATTTTATGAATATATTGCTACTGCTCCTCCTCTAGGTGGCGGACAGCTAACTTGCGAATGTCGTCTTTTTTTCTTTGTATAACGGTTTTATTACTCTCAATCATTTCTAGAACATTGTCAATATCCTCAAGTTTATATACCCGGTAGTTATTAAATGGATGGCGATGGGCCTTTAGCTTACCAGACTTGTCCCAATTTCTGAGGGTGATCTTGGATACTCCTAATATATCAGAGGCATTTTTAATTGTTATGTAGTTGTTGATATTGTTAGTCATTTTTATGGTGATTATATAGAAACTGTTTAATAAAATATACATTATAAAACATATATAAACATTGCTACATTAGTATATATAAATATTCATGATTATGAAAGTTTAATAATGTGGATAACTCCATCACTGAATTTTGGCATTGTATTTTTCATTGCAACAAAGATTTTTAACTAAAATAGGTCCTAGTCGTTAAAAACGATTTAAATGAGGTAAATTATTAAAAACACAATTGCAATGATGCCAAAATCTAGTGCGGGGATAACTTAAATAATTCGAAAATTCTCTTAAATTTTTCGATAAAAAATTTGGAAGTTTATCCACAGATTTTTATTCATCTCGGATAGCCGAGATAGTATAATAAGTGTGTGAATAAAACTCTCTATCTAAAAGGTAAAAAATACATCTCGGCAAGTAGAGCGGCTGAACTTACTGGTTATGCCGGTGATTATATTGGCCAGCTTTGTAGAGGTAAAAAAATCGCTGCAAGTTTGGTTGGTAGAGGTTGGTATGTTTTGGAGAGTGAAATCATAGAACATAAAAATAAAAATTTACTCACCCACAAGAAAACTCTCAAAACTCGTAGACTTAAAAGAAATGAATTGACTATAAAATCAGAGTATAAAGTTAAAAGTTCAAGTAAAAGAAAAAAAGAAAAAAAAGAGACAGAAAAAACTAATAAATTTGATGGCAATTTAGATCTTCAAAATTTATCTTTTTTAGAAAAAAATAAAATAAGCTCACGTATCTCGAGTACCCGAGATGTCAGAGAGATAAAACCCTTATATTACAAGGATAATAAAGAATTATTTCCGATTCTAGAAAAAAAGTTTAACGCAGATACCGCCAGGTTTATTGCTCTGAATAGTGTTGACGAAGCGGTAAAGAAAATTCCACCAAAAACTAGCTTAGAAAAATTTGTAATTACGGCATCAATATTGGCTGTTTTAACCCTATCCATGTCCACTCTTGTTTTTAAAAGTGCTGAAATTAAGAAAGTTATTTCTTCGAGTGGGGAGATAGGCAGGGAGACTTCTTTGGTATTTAAATCTGGCGTTAAGGGTATTGCAGAAAATTATAAAAAACTAGGGAATACTGTCGCTAAAATAGCCACTGGCGAAAGTAATTTTGCTTCCGTTTCTTTTGCCACCGGTTGGAATCGTCTAACTGATTGGGCAAAAGACACTGCTTACAAAATTGTCAGACCTTGGTTTTTGAAAGACGGGGGGACTATTATTGTGGAAAATAAAAAAGATAACTCATCCCCACCTTCTCTTACTACAAGAGAAGGAGAAGGAACAAATATTTTTCAGTCCAGAACAGTTTTTGTAGCTGGTTCTGATAGGGGATATATAGACACAAAAATTGATGAATTAAAAAAATATTTTCTGACACTGCCTCTCGTCTCAACTACAGCCCCGAATGTCAATCGTTACTACATAACAAATCAGAACGACAGGATAGTAGATAATTTGAGCAGGCCAATAACAAAGTTAGATGGCACCACTATTATAAATTCTTCTTTTTCCGGTTCGGCCGGTCTTACATCCCTCTCAGTTTCCGGTTTAGCCACCTTTACTGGCTCTACTACTGTCTCTGACCTCTCTGTCACTCAATGGTTAGCAGTCGGTACTACGACACGGCAAGATACTCTAACATTAGATGGCGCACTTTATCTTGCTTCTAGGTCTGTGCCAACAAATACTTCTTCCCGTCTCTATAATACAAACAATGGCGACCTCTACTGGGCAGGTAATCTCATTGGTGGAGCGGCTACTGGCAATTGGACAACAAATGGCACAGATGTTTGGCGAGCCGGCGGCAACGTCGGCATCGGTTCAACCACTCCCGGCTACAAACTTTCTGTCACTGGCTCTGGATATTTTGATGGGGGCATGGTGACTATGGCTAATCTCATTGCCACTTCTTCCATCAGCACTCCCACCATCACTCTTTCTGGCACTGCCATCAATTCCATTCTCTCCACTAACGGAACGGGAGGCATCGTCGCTACCAGCACTCCCACCTTTGGAAATTTTAATGCCACTTCCACTACATTAGCTTCAACCATCGGTGCCGGCGGACTCAACATGTCCGGCAACATTGCCATGGGCGGAAACAATATTTCTGGTGGCGGCACTTTCACTTCTTCATACTCATCGAGCACCTCATACTCATCATTTAATACAGCCTCTACCACCAATTTAATTATTAACAACTCGTCA
>JBBTQO010000019.1:0-16856 GCA_038065655.1 Patescibacteria group bacterium
TTTCTCCGACACTGTTTGAAGCTGTGCAGAAACAACTTCTCGTGCGAGCGCATCCGAGGCATAGCAAAATATCTCACAATTTTCCTTTTACCGGACTTTTTCGTTGTGGCGAATGTGGAAGCATGATAACCGCTCAATGGTGTACTGGGAAAATGGGCGGTCGTTATCGGTATTATCGCTGTACGAAAAAGAAAGGAAAATGTGGTCAAGGATATTTACAGGAAGATGCGCTCGCTCTCCAAGTTAAGGAACAGCTTCAATCAGTGTCGCTTCCCGAAGCGTGGGCAGATTATATGCTCAAAAAAGTGGAAGTTTTTGAGCACGACGAAATCCACGCTTCGGGAAATCGTCTCGGACAGATGAAGGAAGATTTGAAAACGCTTGAAGCGAAGCTCGACGCACTCGTGGATTTATATCTAAACCACGATATTGAGCGCGACATATATCTGACGAAAAAGGACGCGCTCATGCGTCAAAGGAGCTCGCTTCAAGCAAAATCTTCATCTGCCCGAGCCGAGAGAAAGAATTGGGTCGAACCCCTGCGGAAATGGATTTTGGATTCAAAACGCGCGGGGTTTCTGGCAACCAGTGAAAATCTCCATGAGATGCGAGATTTTCTTCGTTCTTTTGGAACGAACCCCGCGCTGAAAGACAAAACTATCTCGATCTCATTTTGCCCGCCCTCCGAATTCGCCCGCGCCCGCAAGACGGATTTCATTCCCTCGCCATACAGCGCGCCTTCGGCGCGCCCAGATTTTGCGCTTACTTCCGACCAAGTTTCTGAATGTGACCTCACGGGGAATCGGACCCCGATTCTTGCCTTGAGAAGGCAATGTCCTAACCGTTAGACGATGAGGCCAAATTTTAAAACAACCTATATCGAACTCTGATTTTTTCTTCCTACGGAAGCTGTACACCTGTTCTGTTTTTATATCTCGCTACCACTCATAAAAAACTATCACAGGTCTTGCGTTTGGGCCCCATCCCAAACTCACCTCTCGAAGGCTCCGTCCTAACCGTTAGACGATAGGGCCAATGATAAAAATATAACACAAAATTTATGTTTTCCAAAATAATTGCTATACACACTTCCTATTTTATTATAAAAGATACATTGTATAATTTAAATGTTAAATATAAGGTCGTTTTTATAAGATTAAAAATTAAAGTAAATTTTATGCAAAAAACAGCACATTGGTTGTTGATAATTGGAGGCCTCAACTGGCTACTAGTTGGCCTTTTGGGATGGGATATTGGTGAATTATTCGGTGGACAAGCCGCTCTTGTCTCAAGAGTTATTTATGTCCTAGTCGGTCTTTCTGCCTTGATGGCTTTAAAACCAAAATCATCTCCTGCAATGCCTCAAATGTAATTTTGTTTTAAATTCGGAACTATCTTTCTAGCCCCTCACCTTAGACAAGGTGAGGGGCAGTTCCGCTTCAGCGGAACGGGGTGGGGTCTGAAAAAAGAAAGGGAATAGAATATTAAAGGTGACCCTTCGGGACAGGGGCATTTCAAGGGTCACCTTTTGGAAAAAAATTTGTTATAATTAAAGTATGGAATATAAATTCCCACTACCCAAAGCCCCATTTAAAAATTCTGAGGAAGAGATAACCCATTTGCGTAATCTAATTGCTGAAAAGGAAAAAGCACTTGAAAATATTGGTCTAAAAAAAGAAGATTTGGCATCAACTAAAGAAGTTTTAGCAGAATACAAAGTGGCGTCAGCAAATACTACTCTTCATCCTGAGTATCAAATGAAAGAAGAAGAGACAGAAAAAATAATCCTTAAAATTTCTCCTGAAGAACATGACAAACAAATTTCCGAACTGGTTTTGTTGGCTAAAGAAAAGGGTATAAAAAATGCTCTATCAGTTGTTGAAAAAATGGGTAATTTTCATATTACTGACGACTTTCACCGGTTTGTATCCGAGTATTTAAAGGAGGGTTTTACCATTCCTGGGTTTAATATTAAAGATAAAATTGCCAAGGGTTTGAATATGGCTTTATATGAAGTTTTGATTCCTGAAGATGATAATCGTGAAAATGGGACTAGTAATAATCAAACATTGGAGCAGGTAATTTCCGGTATGGAGCAATTTTATTCAGGAATGTCTTCCATCTCTGATCCAAATAAACAAGAAGAAAATTGGATATCCTTAGAAATCGCCAACGCTAATTTTTCTCAAGAAATAATTTTTTATGTAGCAGTGCCTCAAGCTAGAAAAAATCTTTTTGAAAAACAAATTCTTTCCATCTTTCACAATGCTAAAATTACCGAGAAACCGGACGACTATAATATTTTCAACGAAACAGGATATACAGCTGGGGCATATGCTTCCTTTGCCAAGAACTCAATTTATCCACTAAAAACCTACGAAAGTTTTGTCCACGATCCACTCAATGTTATTCTTTCCTCATTTTCAAAAGTGAATAGAGATGGAGAGGGAGCAGCTATTCAACTTATTTGGTCACCAGTGGGGGAAAAATATGTTAAAAAATACAAAGAGGCGCTAGACAAAATTCAAAAAGGCATTTCTCTCAAAGAATCAATTGATATACCAAATAGCGTCTCGGGAGAAATTGTCCACACTTTCAAAGACATCTTTTCATCATCTTCAAAAAAGAAAGAAGGAGAGGAAGAAAAGAAACCAGAACCAATAGACCAAACGGCGGTAGAGGAAATAAAACGTAAAATAGGGGCACCGATAGTTTTATGTAATTTGAGAATATTAGCTTCTTCCAATACCAAAGTTGAAGCGGAGGAAATATTGGATAATGTAAAATCTAGCTTTAATCAATTTGATAATACCTTGGGAAATTCCCTAAAGTGGAAAAAGACAGAGAAAGGCGATTTGAGAAGTTTGGTAAAAAATTTCAGTTTTCGTATTTTTGATAATGATACAACTCTGCCAATGAATTTGAGGGAGGTAACCTCAATTATACATTTCCAAACTAAAGCCCTGAGTGCTTCTGAGGGTCTGCGTCAATCAAGGAGTGCTACTGCTCCGGCGCCACTCGACATAGGCAAAGATGGAATACTCCTTGGTATAAACAAACATCGCAATATAGACACTGAAATAAAAATATTAGAGGATGATCGGTTAAGACACTTCTATTGCATAGGACAGACCGGTACTGGTAAAACTACTTTACTGAAAGAAATGATTATTCAAGATATGCAAATGGGCCATGGGGTTTGTATGATTGATCCACATGGTTCTGATTTGCAAGATGTTTTGGCCAATGTGCCTAGGGGGCGTTATGACGATGTCATTTATTTTGACCCGGCCTACACCGCAAGGCCAATGGCTCTCAATATGCTTGAGTATGATGAAAACTTTCCTGAGCAAAAAACTTTTGTAGTTAATGAACTCTTTAGTATTTTTAGAAAACTTTATGGCAATGTGCCCGAATCAATGGGTCCAGCCTTTGAACAATATTTTAGAAATTCAGCCCTTCTGGTGATGGACGACCCAGCCTCGGGCAACACCTTAGTTGATATGTCGCGAGCTCTATCAGACAAGACTTTTAGGGATTACAAAATATCAAAATGTAGAAATCCTTTAGTTAAACAATTTTGGGTTAATGCCGAGAAGACTACTGGTGAACAAGGTTTAGCCAACTATGTGCAGTATGTGACCAACAAATTTGATGTCTTTTTGGCTAACGATATTATGCGGCCAGTCATTGCTCAAGAAAAATCATCCTTCAATTTCCGCGATATTATGGATAACAAAAAAATATTGCTAGTCAATCTTTCCAAAGGCAGACTCGGAGATATTAATGCTAATTTGATTGGTCTTATTTTAGTCGGCAAAATTTTGATTGCCGCTCTATCAAGAGTGGATATGTTTGGCAAAGATTTCCCGCCATTTTATCTTTATATTGATGAATTCCAAAATATTACTACTGATTCTATTGCCACCATTTTATCCGAAGCCAGAAAATATAAACTTTCTCT
This sequence comes from Patescibacteria group bacterium, assembly GCA_038065655.1. Classification (GTDB taxonomy): domain Bacteria; phylum Patescibacteriota; class Minisyncoccia; order Phycocordibacterales; family WO2-35-19; genus WO2-35-19. The sequence goes on from JBBTQO010000019.1 coordinate 3,965, forward strand.
TAATATCGCTCATCAGTTTATTGCTCAATTAGAAGAGGGTATTCGTGATGCAGTTTTTGGCAATGTGGGTACTATGTGCGCCTTTAGAGTGGGAGCCGAAGATGCTGAAACTTTAGAAAATCAATTTGTACCCACTTTTTCTTCCAGTGATTTGATGAATATAGATAATCACAATGCTTACTTACGACTACTAGTAAATGGCAAACCAGCTAAACCATTTAATATTTTAGTGCCACCTCCACCAAAAGGGGATGCAGAAAAATTAGAAAAACTGAAGGAAATGTCCTATCTCAAATATGGTAAACCGCGTGAAGAGGTAGAGAAGCTGATAATGGATAAATACAAAGCATTTTAAAATTTAAATTTAAAAAGTTTGGGCTGACCTTGTGGTCAGCCCTTCTTTTGAGTTCGGCGAGGAGAACGAAGCCGAAGCTTCATCTGCCCACCTGCTTTCTCTCTCCTTTTTTCCGCCTGAAGTTTGGAGATTTGGCTGAGAATATTCGATAAGTCCGAAGGGTCTGTGATCCTACATCCCCTCAAGACTTGTATCCGGATATTCTTGTAGTCAGGTTTGTTCGGTTTCTCTGCTCCGCTTTCTCGGGCTTCCTGTTCCAGTCTACGAGACTCAGAAGCATACTTCTTTGAAATTCGGCTCAAGAGCTCTTCAATGAGGGTGGGGTAAATAGGCACTAAAACCTCCTTCTACCTACTTCTGTCTTATATTATACCATACCCACAAATCCTGTCAACTGGGGGGTGTGGATAACAAAATCATCTTGTTTTTGAACCAATTTCAGGTATTATTTTAAATTGATATTAGGGCTCATAGTATAGCGGTAATACGCATCCATGGCATGGATGAGTTCGGGGTCCGACTCCCCGTGAGTCCACCACTACGCTCTCGTCGCCTTGCTCCGAGAGCTACGCGGTGCAAGCACCAATAAAATTAGTTTCCGTTGGGTTTTAACTTGATGCGAATAGGGGCGTTTTTAATTATTTTTAATATCTCATCCTCGTCATCGGTAATGGTGTACAAAGAAAGATCTTCCTCGTCTATCATTTTTTCTTTCAAGACAATATTTTTAAAGTAATCTTCCAAAGGTTGCCAATGTTTTGAGCCAACCAATATAATTGGTGTTTTTGGAATTTTATTTGTCTGAACCAATGTTAAAATTTCTAAAAATTCATCCAAAGTACCAAATCCTCCAGGAAAGAAAACATAAGCTTCGGCCGAAAATGAAAGGCACACTTTTCTGCTAAAAAAATAATGAAAACCTTCTTTGGCAGTCAGATATTTATTATCTAGTTGTTCATGGGGTAATTTTATTGTGAGACCGATAGAATTACCTCCGGCTTCATAGGCGCCTCGATTGGCCGCCTCCATGACTCCTGGGCCACCACCAGTTATTACCGAATAATGCAATTCTCCAGCAATTCTTCTGGCCAATTTCCGAGCTTTTTCATAGCAATCATCACTTTCTTCGGTTCTGACCGAACCAAAAAAGGTGACCGAGCGGGGATAATTTTTGATAAACTCAAAGCCGTCTATAAATTCTTTGGAAATGACCATCACTCTTTCCTCGTTGTCACCGCTTATTTCAATTATGGGCATAGTTTTATTGTTTTTCATATACACACATTTTAATGGTTTTAAATAATAAGGCAATATGCTAGCATAAGTGCAAAGGTAAAAGTTTAAAAGTTATAAAGTAATAAAAAAATATGAAAACTTTGTCAAAAAAGGAGTGGATTGCAATAGCGGTGGCTGTTATCTTTGTTAGTTATACTTTATTTGGTGGGAATATTATGAGTTTATTTCAAAAAAATATCTTGAGTGAAGATGCTACTGCATCCGCAATAAATTCAAATTCTTTTAATAACAACGGGGTGGTTATTAATGATGTTTTAATTGGTCAAGGGGTTGAAGTTAAGGCCGGTCAACTTGTCTCTGTCCACTATATTCTTTCCTTATCAGACGGCGCAGTTGTTCAAAATTCCAAAGATTTTGGTCAACCCTTCAAATTTATTCTCGGAGCTGGAGATGTTATTCCGGGTTGGGAATTAGGTTTTGCGGGGATGAAAGTGGGTGGTGTTCGTACGATCGTCATTCCTCCTGAATTGGCTTATGGCGCTAATCAAGCTGGGCCGATTCCTCCAAATTCAACTTTAATCTTTACTATTGAATTAGTTGAGGTATCTGATGCTCCTGTTCGGACGGTTCAATAGAAATGAATTTTAAAATAGAAAATAAAATTAAAAACTCTCTTGGTCGAGTAGGAGTTTTTTCAACTGCTCACGGTGATATTTTAACTCCGTCTTTTGTCGCTGTGGGCACCAAAGCAACTGTTAAATCTCTTTCTCCAGAACAAGTGAAAGAGGCTGGCTCTCAAGTGATTTTGGCAAACACATATCATCTTTATTTAGAACCAGGTGAAAAAATAATAAAAGAAGCGGGGGGGCTACATAATTTTATGAATTGGCTAGGGCCAACTATGACCGACTCCGGTGGCTTTCAGGCTTTTTCGTTGGGTGTGGCCTATGGCAATAAATTGAGTAAATTTATTGGAGCGGAATCTCCAGAACAAAAAGAAATAGATGAGGCTTATGATGAAAACAAAAATAAAAAAGCCAAGATTACGGAGGATGGCGTGGAATTTAAATCAATAATAGATGGGAGCGCACATTTCTTTACGCCAGAAAAATCAATTCAAATCCAAAATGATATTGGCGCTGATATTATTTTTGCTTTTGATGAATGTACCTCACCCCATGCTCCTAAAGAATATTTAAATGAGGCGATGGAGCGGACACACAGGTGGGCAGAGAGATGTTTATTTGAACATAAAAAAAATAGCCCCTCCCAGTCTGTTTTTGGCATTGTGCAAGGGGGCAGATACGAAGATTTGAGGAAGGAGAGTGCTAAGGTAATAGGAGGGATGGATTTCCAAGGGTTTGGAGTGGGTGGATCGTTTGTGAAAGAAGATATGGCGACGGCAGTCAAATGGGTCAGTGAAATTTTGCCCGAAGAAAAACCAAGACATCTTTTGGGAGTGGGAGAGCCAATTGATTTGATTTTAGGCGTAGAAAACGGCTGTGATACTTTTGACTGCGTGGCACCGACTCGGATGGCTCGCAATGGTACCTTGTATACGAAACACGGAAAAATAAATATTATGAATGCAAAATATAAAAATATTTTTGGACCGATTAGTGAAGGTTGTGAGTGTTATACTTGTAAAAACTTCACCACCGCCTATGTCTCCCATCTTTTTCGTTCTAAAGAAATGTTGGCTTCTACTTTAGCCAGTATTCACAATTTATATTTTCTCAATGACTTGATGTTACAAATAAGAAAATCTATTTTAAATAATAACTTTTTTGAATTTAAACAAAAATTTTTAGAAACTTATAAACCATGATTTACAATTTATACAAACAACGAGGTGAGACGCCACTTGAATGCATTCAGAGATTTGCTAAGGTTAATCCCGAATTAAAAGAACAAAAAATGACCTACTTGGGACGATTGGATCCATTGGCTGAAGGAGTATTGTTGATGGCTAGTGGCGAAGATGTCAAAAGAAAAGAAGAATTTTTAGGATTGGATAAGGAGTATGATTTTATTTCTATTTTTGGATTTGCTACTGACACCTATGATATTTTGGGCAAAATAATGAGAGTAGAAAAATTGAGCGAGCTTTTGGAAAATGATGTGAGGAGAGTGGCGATGATTTATGAAGGTGAGAGAGATCAGGAATACCCAAGGTATTCGTCTAAAAGAATCGCTTCACCGGAAGTTGTCCCAGAAAAAAAGAAAATTAATATTCACAAAATACAATTTCACAAATTAGATATATTAAACAGCAAAGAACTTTTTGGTCGGTTGCTTATGGATATTTCTAGAGTGAAAGGTGATTTTAGACAACATGAAATTTTAGTTTTATGGAAACAATATTTGTTGAGCGGGGAAAATGGCAATTTTTTCCTAGGCAAATTCAGCGCGCATGTTTCTTCGGGTACTTACATTCGTGGTTTGGTTAATGATATCGGCAATACTTTGGGCTGTGGAGCGACTACCCTCTCTATTAAAAGAACCAGAGCAGGGAATTATAAAATAGAAGATAGTATAATCTAATTATAAAATTATGAAAAAAAAAGATATCTACAAAATGTCTTTAAAGAAACATAAAAAGTATGGTGGCAAAATAGAAATTGCTCTCAAATTCTCTATTGCCAATAAAAACGATTTATCACTTGCCTATTCTCCGGGAGTAGCCGAGGTTAGCAGAGAGATATCAAAAAGACCACAAAGCGCCAAGGATTATACATTAAAGGGCAATTCGGTAGCTATTGTTAGTGATGGTAGCGCTATATTGGGATTGGGTAATTTGGGGGCGTTGGCCGCTATTCCAGTGATGGAAGGCAAGGCGGCTCTATTTAAAAAGTTTGCGGACATTGACGCTTTTCCAATCTGTCTTGATACTCAAAATGAAGACGAAATAATTGCTATTGTGAAGGCCATTGCTCCAGTATTTGGGGCAATTAATTTGGAAGATATTTCTGCCCCGCGCTGTTTTAATATTGAAAAAAAATTAAGAGCGGAACTTAATATACCCATAATGCATGATGACCAACATGGCACAGCGGTCGTGGTTTTGGCCGGACTTATAAATTCATTGAAATTAAGAAAAAGTAAAAAAGAAAATGTAAAGATTGTTTTAAACGGCGCCGGTTCGGCTGGTATTGCTATTGCTGAATTGTTATTGATGTATGGTTTTAAAAATATTATTTTAAATGACAGCAGGGGGGTAATTTACCAAGGTCGGCAGGATTTAAATTCTGATAAGAAACGACTCGCTTCTTTGACCAACAAAAAAAATATAAAAGGGACTTTGGTCAATAGTTTGATGGGGGCAGATATTTTTATAGGAGTAAGCAAAGGAGGAGTGTTGTCAGAGGAAATGATAAAAACCATGAATGCAAAGCCAATCATCTTCGCCTTGGCCAATCCGGAGCCAGAAATAATGCCAGAAAAAGCAAAAAAAACTGGAGCTTTTATAATCGCTACTGGACGAAGTGATTATCCAAATCAAGTAAATAATGCTTTGGCTTTCCCGGGTATATTCAGAGGAGCTTTAAATAATCACATCAAACAATTTAATGATGCTATGTTTATAAAGGCGGCCTTGGCTCTTGCCTCTTCAATAAAAAATCCAACCACAGAAAAAATAATTCCAACTCCTTTTGATAAGGGAGTTGTGGAGAAAATTGCTAAAGTAATTAGATAACTCATCCCCCAACCCCCTTCTCTTACAACAAGAGAAGAGGGCTCTCCTAAACCCTATCTTGTGGTAAGAGAGGGTAGGGTGAGTTATTTTAATATCTCATCAACAATTTTTTTGACTAGTGCACCATCAGCATTGCCACCAGTTTCCTTGAGCACGGCTCCTATCAAAATTCCTATTTTGCTTTTATCTGAAATTTTTAAATTTTCAATTTTCAATCTTACAATTTTCCTAACTTCTTCTTCCGACATTTGAGCAGGTAAGAATTCTTCCAAAACTTTTAGTTCAGCTTCTTCATTATCTACCAAATCCTGCCTCCCCCCTTTTTCAAACTGTTCAATAGAGTCTTTTCTTTGTTTGACCAATCTTTTTATAACCGTAACTGCTTCGCTATCTGAAAGCTTATCTTGAGGTTTGCGCTTCAGGGTCATCACTTCATTTGTAAAAGCAGCCAAAACTCCACGTAGGGTGGTGAGTCTCACCTGATTTTTAGCGCGCATTGCCTCAGGAATTTGATTTTGTATTTTATCATGCATAAAGTTATAATTGCATTATGGAGAACCTAATAATAATTATACTTTCTATTGGGCTTATTATAACTATTTTTGCTTTATTTCGCAAAAAAGAGAGCAAATCAGATGATACTGGACTCAAACTTATTCTCCAGCAAATAAACGAACTAAATCGGACAGTGGATGCGAAAATTGGTGAAAGTGCTAAACAAATGAATGATTCGGTTCGTTCACAAATGGATAAGTCATTTGAAGTTATCCGAGAAGTGACCAAAGGACTGACTAAATTGGATGAGACAAACAAACAAGTTGTTTCTTTTGCTGATCAACTGCAAAATTTGCAAGACATTTTGAAAAATCCAAAACAGCGGGGGATTTTGGGTGAATACTACTTGGAAACACTTTTGAAAAATGTTTTAGCGCCCGCTCAATATCAAATGCAGTATGCTTTTGCTAATGGTGAGATTGTGGACGCGGTGGTTTTTGTCAAAGATAAAATAATTCCAATTGATTCAAAATTTTCGCTTGAAAATTATAACCGTCTGACAGAAGCCAAAGATCCATCAGAAAAAGATAGACTGGAAAAGCTTTTTGTAAATGATTTAAAACTGCGTATTACAGAAACTTCAAAATATATCAGACCAGCAGAAAATACTATGGATTTTGCTTTTATGTTTATTCCTCACGAAGCGATTTATTATGATTTGCTTATAAATAAAATTGGGGCGGTGACCGAAGATACTGAAAATTTGATTCAACGAGCGGCCGGTAAATACAAAGTTATTATCGTCTCACCAACCTCATTTTTGGCCTATCTCCAAACTGTCCTACAAGGCCTCAAAGCCATGCAAATAGAGGAAACGGCAAAAGATATCATAAAACGAGTGGGAGAGCTTTCTGAGCATTTAAAAAAATATGAAATGTATCATGGCAAATTAGGCAATTCTTTGGAAACAGTGGTTAATCATTTTAATGCTTCTAGTAAAGAGTTCAAAAAAGTAGACAAAGACGTGGTGCGTATCACCGGTGTCTCTCAATCCTTTGAAGTTCCGGTTATAGACAAACCGGATACTGAAGAATAGAAGAAACCAGCAGAAAAAAAGCTCCTGCTCAAAAAGTCCTCGGGTCGCTCTTGCAGGCTCAACCAGACTTTTTTCTCAGGACTTTTTTTCTGCTGGTTTCTTGCAATATTTAGTGAAATCCTGTAAAGTAATATCTGTTATGCCAGAGACAAAAAAAGTCACAAAAGAATCAAAAAAAGCCCCAGCAAAGGCCTCAAAAACTGTTAAGGCTAAAAAAGAGGTTGTCAGAGAGAAAAATGACGCCTTTGCCATTATAGAAACCGGTGGTAAGCAATACCGAGTGGTTGTTGGGGATGTTATTCAAATTGAAAAATTGAATGATAATTTGAAAGAAGGGGATGCTGTAGTTTTTGATAAAGTTCTTTTGATTGATAATGGTACTGATTCTACTGACATCGGCACTCCATATATTGCGGGGGCTAAAGTTTCTGGCACTCTTACTGAAATCGGTCGCAATGCCAAAGTGACTGTTATCAAATACAAACAAAAAAGCCGTTATCTAAAGAAAAACGGCCATCGTCAGCCATTTTTTGCTGTGAAGATAGAAAAAATTTCTTAACTAAAAAAGAAATCTTTGAATTGGAAGAGGATTAATAGAATACCGACAAGATATAAAGTGACAAGAACTTGCAAATGATATTTAGAAATAAATCTCAAGGATGAGCAGGAAAATTTGAAATGGTCTTCTCTAAAATTCCAGATGGTCGTGTAGAGAAATAGAGGCCAAGTGACTACCCAGACAGTCATACAATAAATACAAAGTGAACCAATGCGGTAAACACTTTCAAAGAAAAACCACATTACAAATGTCATAGTGGCTAATGTTCCCAAATTTACTAAAAGCCAAAGTGGTTTGCGAGCGCGGTTTTCTCCAGTAACTTTATCCAGAAGGGAAGAATTTGACCCACCAAAAAGAAGCATTATGCCAATAACAAAAAGCATACTAAATGCGACTATCCCCAAAAGGGAATTTGGAAAACCAAAAATAGATGCTTGCCAAGTGGAGGCTACGCTGGTGCAACTGATAAAAGGATTAATATTGCAGGGGAGTTCAACATTTGGATTTTTAATAAGCTCTATTGTATCTACGGTAAGTATAAAAGAAGCAAGTAAACCAATAATTGATCCTACTATTAATATATAAGGGAAAAGTTTTTTTAGATTCATGTGGTTAGAATAACATAATTAAGAACGATTTCGCAAAGCATTTTTTAAAGTTTCTGAGTCTGTGTATTCTAATTCTGTGCCCATAGAAAGGCCTTTACCCAGATGAGAAATTTTTACATTAACAACAATTGGTTTTAAAAGTTTTGTCACATAATCTCCTGTATTTTCTCCCTCCGGATTCCAATTTACTCCTAAAATTATTTCCTTTAATCCATCTTTAATCTTTTTTTCAATAAACTTTTTAAGTTCTTTGGTCCTGATTCTTTTTTCTGGTTCTTTTTCTAAAATTGGCACTGAACCGCCAAGGACAAAATAAATACCATTAAATTCACCATTTTTCTCTACCGATTCCATGTCCACATCTCTTTGCACCAACATTAAAGTAGAACCGTCTCTGGTCTGGTCTGAACAAATTTTACATAGGTTTGTCTTTTGATTTTTCTTTTCAAAAAATCTTTTACAATCTTCACACATCACTACATCATTTTTTAAATCCTTTATATTTTGAGAAAGTTCATCCAAAGTGCCATTGGCTCGGGTAAGTAAATAATAGACAAAACGCCGAGCTTGGCGTGGTCCAATCCCCGGAAAATTGGAAAATATTTGAATGAGTTTTTCTATAGAATTCATTTAGTTGTTTTGATTCTTTTCCCCTCTCCTTAAATTAAGGAGAGGGGTTGGGGGTGAGGTTAGAACTCGCGGAATTCTGATTCAGCGCCGGCAAATTTAGCTTTTTCGAGCGGTAGGAAAGTAGCCTTCTTTTCATCAAAGAATAATTCAACTTTGCCAGTGGCGCCGTTGCGGTGCTTTTCAATCAAAATCTCAGCAATGTTAGTTTTTTCTGCATCGTTTGATCCCTTGGCTTTGTCTTCACGATGAATAAACATGACCACATCAGCGTCTTGTTCAATAGAGCCAGAATCTCGCAAATCAGAAAGCTTGGGCTTACCGCCCCTTTGCTCAATAGCCCGAGAAAGCTGAGATAAAGCCAACACCGGCACTTCCAACTCTCTAGCCAAATTTTTAAGGGAACGAGAAATCTCAGTAACTTGGTTAACCATTGAATCATAATTTTTATTAGTAATCATAAGTTGTAAGTAATCAACCACAATCAAACCTAGGCCCTTTTCATTTTTTAATCTTCGGGCTACTGAACGCATTTTTAAGATATTGTTGCCCGGTTGGTCATCTATAAAAATCGGCGCTTTGGCAAGCACATCTAAAGATTGACGAATGGCTGAAAAATCATCTTCCCTATTTAATTTACCGGTACGCAATTTCCAAGCGTCCACATTTGATTGAGAAGCAAGCATTCGGTCTACTAATTGCTGGGAACTCATTTCTAAAGAAAAAATTCCAACCGGCACATTATGATAAACGGCGGCCTGGCGAGCGATATCTAGAGCCAAAGCAGTTTTTCCGATAGAAGGTCTGGCCGCCAAAATAATTAGGTCTGATTTTTGAAGACCAGAAAGTTTTTCATCCAAATCCTTAAAACCAGTCGGTACTCCGCGCAAACCATCTCCAGAATTATGCAATCTATCAAGTCGCTCCCACGCCTCGGTTAGTTCTTCTTTTAGTTCTACAAATTTATGAATACTGGAAACATTGGTAACATCATATATTTTTTTCTGAGCCTGATCTAAGAGTTCTTCTAATTCAGCCGCTTCATCATAACCAAGTGAAGAAATAAAATCAGCGGCGCCAATCAAATTTCTGGCGATATGTTTTTTCTGAATTATAGCTGCATAATAAGCGGCATTGGCGGCTGAAGGTACTGAATTTACTAATTCACTCAAATAGCTGTTGCCCCCAATTTCTTCTAAAAGATTTTTTTCTTTCAATCTAGCGGAGACTGTCAACAAATCTGTCGGATTACGTTTGATAAAAAGTTCAAGCATTGTCTCAAAAATAAGACGGTGCTTCTCAGAATAAAAGGAAGCAGAATGTGTCAAGTCTGTAATTTCAAACATCACCTCAGGACGAAGCATTATGGAACCAAGCAAAGCCTTTTCAGCTTCAATATTATGAGGAGGGATTCTAAGATGAGTTTTCTTGGGTTCCATAATCACCATCATATCTTATGTTTCTAAGACTTCAAATCTTTTAATCTTAATAAGCTGTGATTAAAAAGGGGAAAAGCCAAGATCCCTTTAGCTTTTGTGTTATAATAAAAATATGTACACCCACCAAAGTTCAAATATTGCCAAAACCTATCTTTTAATGGGCTTGTTTTTAGTGGTTATTGCCGGGCTTGGTTATTTTGTTTCTATTTATTACAGTAATCCTGTTTTATTTTATATAGCTATTATTTTTAGTTTATTTATGAATGTAGCCAGTTTTTGGTGGTCTGACAAAATTGTCCTCAGTATGTCAAAGGCTCGCCCAGCCAATCGACAGGAATTTTTTGATTTCTACACTTCTACTGAAAATTTGGCTATTACAGCAGGGCTACCTATGCCCAAGCTTTATGTTATTGATGACCCGGCGCCAAACGCTTTTGCGACCGGTCGTGACAAAAATCATGCAGTAGTTGCCGCGACCACAGGACTTTTACAAAAATTAAACAAATCAGAATTGGAGGGAGTGATAGCTCACGAACTTTCACACATTGGTAACCGAGATATTTTGCTTATGAGCTCGGTAGTGGTACTTGTTGGTTTTGTATCAATAATTTCCGATATGTTTTTGCGTGGTATGATTTTCAGTGGCAATCGTGATAATGACAAAGGTAATGTGGGTGGGATTTTAGCAATTGTTGGTATTGCTCTAATAATTCTCTCGCCTATAATTGCCACCTTGATTAAATTAGCCATTTCTCGTCGGCGTGAATATTTAGCTGATGCATCTGGCGCATTGCTCACCCGCTATCCGGAAGGCTTAGCTAGCGCTCTAGAAAAAATATCTAGCTATAATCAGCCAATGAAAAATACCAGCACCGCCACCGCTCATCTTTTTATTTCTAATCCATTTTCAGGCAAATCTGTTTCCAATTTGTTTAGTACCCATCCACCAGCATCTGAGCGAATCAAAATTTTGAGAGGAATGGTGAATTAAATAAAACTGGGGATAAGTATTGCAACTTATTTTATTTTTTGAGAGTACACTTTATGTAGAGAGGTATTCTTATGGGTTTAGCACTACAGGTCTGTGTTGGATTTGTGATTGGGCAATCCATGAAAGAATGCGAAACTCATGGTATAACCAACCACGTTTTATTACAGGATTCACAAGATAATGTTGAAATGGTTTGTGAAATCTGTGTGAGAGAAAAGATGGAAATAAAAGGCGATGAATATGGGTTCTAACCATATCAAAGGGATGGTAGCTTCTCTGCCACCCCTTTTCATTTGTGTTTTTCAAAACAACAATTAAGTGTTAAATTGAGAGTGTATGGAGGGTTCGCATAGCGGTCTAGTGCGCCACGTTGGAAACGTGGTATGTCGAAAGGCATCAAGGGTTCAAATCCCTTACCCTCCGCCAAATTATTTCAAAGCCAGAAAGGCATTTACATAATGCACTGTGATGCCGCCAAAGTTTGAGTGAGATTCAAAGGCGATATTTATTCTCTCTATTTGCCAATTAAAATATCTTTTAGGCGTATCGTAGAAAGTAATATAAGGAGGTGGCACCTCACCTGTTTCCTGAGCGATAATTATTTGAGTTTTATATGCGCCTCTGCCGGCTGTCTGTATTTCATTTTTTGATACTTCAATAGCGCCATCCTTGCCATCGGCAAAATTTCGGTATGACATTACAATAATAGAGCTGTCAGGTCTTCTATCTAAAATATCTAATAGATGTTTGAAAACATAACCCCGCCTCCCATTGTATGAAAATTTGGGGGTGAACTCATCTTTTTCATCATAGAAATCGGGAACGACCACTGAAAATCTAAGACTATCGGTGTTCATAAAATATTCTGTCTGGTCTACTAGACTAACAAAATTTTTCAAAACAGTGGCTTTGTTTTCTTGATATGAATATAGAAGGTACGGCTCAACATCATACTGGAAACCACGAAATTTATTTTTGTGAGTGGCGTTAAAATCTTTTACGAAATTCACAATAGCAAAAGCTTTGTAAGTGTTGCCTTCCTCTGCCCAATTTTGCCAACCGGCCTCAGCATCTACAGCGATACCTCTGTAATTGGCTTTAATAATAAAATCTTCTAATATATCCGAAAATATCTCTTTTTGTTTCTCTCTCTCTATGCCCTTTGGCATTACAAATATATCTAAATAGGAATCAACAGAAACATAAATGGTATTTATTCCATCAGCCTTAACATCCGAAAGTATAGACTCAACATATTCAGGAGTCATCTGCATAATAGGGGTCCAAATCCAACTGCCGTATTCTTTAGGGCCTTCACTTGTTGGGCTGGTTGTAAAAGATTTAATGGTTCTAATCACTGCTGCCATTTGACTGGAAAAAAGTGATGGTTTTGGAATATCTGTATTAAATGCAATATTTTTAAATTCTGGATTAGTAACCACGGCATTTGGTGTAATATTTTTATTTGAGTATAAAGAAATTTTTGTATCAGCAAGATTACTATGGGGGACTGGGGATTTATAAAAATTAAAAGATAGTATTGTTAAAATCAAAACAAAAACTGCACTAACAACAAAAAACTCATTTTTATATTTACTCAAATTTATATTTTTCACATTATTATTATAACGGAAATATATTAAATTTACTTTGATTATCCACATAAAGAATACCTAGATTGAACCATTGATAATATAATGTAAAAATGATATCTCGATGGTTCGGCTTAAAAGAAAAAGCAATAGATCTTAGATATGAGGGTAATTCTATAAGAGATATAGAAAAAAAT
>JBBTQO010000019.1:16956-18272 GCA_038065655.1 Patescibacteria group bacterium
TCCCCGCGGATTTCTTTTTATATAAAAATTAAATATGAAGATGGACACCCTCTCGAGTGTCCATGGTCGGTGGCAGCGTTGGCAGTGAGAGCTGTCACCATGATAGTGAATAGCACAGCCACCAAAAAACAGAGAATATTTCTTTTTTTCATATTTCCCTAACACCTAGTATACCATAATATTATATGATATTATTATGTATTATAAACTAACCTAATTTGATGATAAAGAAAATAACATTGTTTTTATCGGTACTTTTGTTTGCATCAATTATTGGGAGTCCAGTTGATGCCAAAAATAACAACAGACCATCCACACTCCCAGCCGATGCAATAGAAATAGCTCCGGGAGTGTTTTCATTAGGCAAGGCAAAAGATCCAAAAACTGGCAAGATAGTAGATGGAATAGCTTTTGTGCATTACAAAAAAGAAGAAACCAGAAGCAATAACGCAAAACCATCAAAAGGGGTAACGCAGTGTTACGGTTTTATTTCTAAAGGAGCAAAATGGAAGACAGAAGAAAATTGGGTTATAAATGCAAACAACAATTCCGGGTTAGATAAAAATATTTTACTGAACATCGTAAGAGATAGTATTGATAAATGGGAAAATGCAGCAGGAAATACCGGCGTCTTGGGGCAGGGGGAATTGGTTGATGGAGATTTGGGAGCGGGAGATTATTATAACAACGCTAATGAGGTTGAGTTTAATGATTTAGGTTCTGCAAACACTATTGCCATAACTACTATATGGGGATACTTTAGTGGCCCGGTCTTTACTCGAGAAATATTGGAATGGGATATGGAATTTAATACACAATTCCAATGGTCTGCCGGAGAAAGTGGCGTTGCTGGTAAAATGGATTTTGATAACATAGCCACACATGAACTCGGCCATGCTTTCGGCTTGGCCGACCTTTACACTTCTTCCTGTAATCAAGAGACAATGTTTGGTTACGCGGGCGAAGGAGAAACCAATAAACGTGATTTAAACACTGGGGACATAAAAGGCATAAGAGAGCTCTATATTCTTTAAATTATAAAGAAAACAGGCAAACCAGAGATTTTAAGAAAAAGCGTGTTGTAATTTGATTTCAAAAAGACAATATTGCATAAATGGTATTTGTCCTTTTATTTTTTATGTTATCTTGTAAAGCTAAAATATCTGTATAAAAGCCGTTTTTAAATATTAAAGACACAATTTTTGATAAAAAACGAATTATTTTTACAAAAGAGCTTGAAGGATAATGATTTTTTAGAATGAATAGGACAATTTTGCTCTTATTATGAAGTGGATAACTTTTTTGCATTTTAAATT
>JBBTQO010000020.1:0-28166 GCA_038065655.1 Patescibacteria group bacterium
CGGTTTGCTCGAATCAAAAACAAATTTTGGACAACAGAGAAAGAATTGGGTCGAACCCTTGCGGAGTTTCGTTTTGTCCTTGAAACAAGCGGCCGATTTAGAAAAAACTTCCAATCATTTAGAATGGAAGAAGTTTTTTCAGAAAATCGGCTCTAACCCTGAAATCAAGGACAAAACGGTTTCCATACGCTGGGGGGAATTATGGGATTTCACGGCTTCCGCCGTAGGCGGAAAGGGTTTTGGCGAAAATCAAAGCGCGATTTTGGCTTCCGCAAAATCGCTCCACATTCTTAATTCCAAACAAGTTACTACTGGTGCCGGAGGAGAGACTTGAACTCTCATCCCTTTCGGGACACGATTTTGAGTCGTGCGCGGATACCAATTTCGCCACTCCGGCCTTACATAAAATATAACCTAAATATCCACTAAAATCAAAATTTTCATCTTTTATTTATTTAGATTGTAATGTAAAATAAGCATATGTCCAACACTGCAAATTTTTATCAAAACTCAATATTTTGGGTAGAGGTAGACAAAATCAAGCCGAACCCTTTTCAACCTAGGCGTGAATTTGACGAAGAAGCGCTTAGAGCTCTGGCTGAATCTATTAAGCAATATGGGGTCTTGCAGGCCTTGGTGGTAACTCGAAAAGAAATCATAAAGGACGATGGCTTGGTGGTGGAATACGAGCTTATTGCCGGAGAACGCCGTTTGCGCGCTTCAAAAATGGCAGGTCTCAGTCAAGTACCTGTCATTATCAGAATGGGTGAAGGGGATGAAAATAAAGATGATTTGATGAAATTGGAATTAGCAATTATTGAAAATGTTCAAAGAGAAGATTTAAATCCTGTAGAGAGAGCCAAGGCTTTTAAAAAATTGGCAGATCAGTTTGGTTTCAAACATCATCAAATTGCTCAAAAAATTGGTAAAAGTCGAGTTTATGTTACCAATACAATGCGTATCTTGGATTTGCCAGAAGAAATGCTCACTGCGCTTTCCGAAGGTAAAATAAACGAAGGACATACGAGGCCACTTCTCATGCTCATTGATAGGCCAGAAGAACAAAAAGTTCTTTTCCAAGACATAATGTTGCGAAAGATGAATGTGCGTGATGCCGAAGTGGCAGCTCGCAAAATTGCTATTGAAAGAGTGCGCAAATTTAATGCATCAGTTGATCCGGAAATTTGTGCTTTGGAAGAAAAATTTGCTGAAAGTTTGGGTACTCGAGTAAGGATTGAAAAGAAAGAAAATGGAGGCAAGCTGATGATTGAATTTTTCTCAAATGATGATTTGCAAGATATTTTGAATATGCTAAATCAAAATAGAAATACAGAAGAAAATAAAGAAACGGGGATTGATGATAGGACGCAAGAAGAAATAAAAAAAGCAGAAGATACTCCAATCGAGGAGGAAGATTTATATTCAACCAAAAACTTTAGTATTTAAATAATATTTCTGATGTGCCTTTTTGCAAATGAAGTTTTGGCAAAGTCTAGCCATTTTCTTTTTGGGTGAGCGTTTTTGTTGGTAATAATTTGAACGATATCTCCTTCTTTCAGGACGCTTTCAAGAGGTGAGAGTTTGCCGTTTATTTTTACACCAGACATTTTGTCTCCAATATCCGAGTGTATGACATAAGCAAAATCAATAGCCGATGAACCAGCGGGCAAATCAACAACATCGCCTTTTGGAGTAAAAACGAATATTCTTTCACTCAAAAAATCCTTTTTCATATCAGCGGGGTCCTGGTCGCTGATATTTTTGATCCAAGAAGTGACATCTTTTTTGCTATTATTTTTTTGCCCTTCTGTTTTATATAGGGCGTGTGAAGCGATGCCGTATTCCGCTTCTCGGTGCATCTCTCTGGTTCGTATTTGGATTTCAACCAAATCGCCATTGCCAGTAAAGACAGTTGTATGTAAACTTTGATATCCGTTTTGTTTAGGAAAGGCGATATAGTCCTTAATTCTCCCCGGCAATGGTCGCCAAGAAGCATGAATGATGCCAAGAGCTCTATAACAATCATCTGTTTTTTCAACAGTCAGCCGCATCGCTAAAATGTCATATATTTTTTCAATATCCTTTTTGTATTTTAAATATTTTTTATATAGGCTATATAAACCTTTGACTCTATAATCAGAAAGAAAATTATTAAAACCAGCTTTAGCCAATTCTTTGATAACTGACTTTCTAAATTTTTCTAAATTTTCCATCTTTTCTCTATAACTTTTTTTGAAGATAGAAGATATTTCATCAAAGCCCTCTTTATAAACAAAAGGGAAGGATAAGTCTTCAAGTTCACGAGAAAGTTTCCTAATACCGAGACGGTAGGCGATAGGCGCGTGTATTTCGAGTGTTTCTGCGGCGATTCGTTTTTGTTTGTCCTCTGGTAGAAAAGAAAGAGTTCGCATATTATGCAGACGATCACAGAGCTTCACTATCAAAACCCGGATGTCTTTTGAAGTGGCCAATAATAATTTACGCAAAGATTCATTATGGCGATCGGCCCCATGATATTTTAGAGTACCGAGCTTAGAAACTCCTTCTACAATAAATAATACTTCTTCACCAAATTCTTTTTTAACAATTCCGGGGTCAGTCCCGGTATCTTCTAAGATATCATGCAATAAACCTGCAACGATGGTTGTTGTGTCCATACCAAGTCCGGCGATATTTTTAGCTGTCTCAAATAGGTGATTAAAATATGGTTCGCCGCTTAGACGTTTTTGTCCCTCGTGAGCCTTTTGGGCAAAATTATAGGCTTTTTCTATAAGATTTTTTTCCTCAACTGTTATATCTGTTAAAATAGATATTAAGTTTTCTAACTCTTTTTCCATTTTTTTATTATACCACACTTCCCAAAATCACAATGACGGCCATTGTAATTATTGTAATTACTCATTATCAATTAATAAATCCTGATCGCCGATTATTTTAATTTTATTGCTTTTTAAGCTTTTAAAATAATTAAGATATGTTTTCGGAGAATTAAGTTGTCCAAGTATTATTTCTTTTTTACAAAGAATATTATTTTGTGATCCGGCATAGTTCAAATAGCTACTCCATTTATAATTAGATAAATCATTCACAATTTCTGCTTTCAGTGGGTTTTCATGAATATATAAAGATGTCCACAATAGTTGTTCATTTTTATGTATCGGAACAGCTTTAAATTTATCCTGAAAAAGTGAACCAACGCGATTATATTTTTTATTAAAATATTTTGAATAACCGCCACACAATTTTAATACTAATACACTTATTGATATGTCAGAATTTTGTTTAATTAATAAATGAAAGTGGTTTGGCATTAAACAGTACGCTATTAAATCAAAAGAATTTGGTGGTAAAGCTTTTCTCCTATACGCAGATCTGGGGAGGCCTTTTCTTTTCATGAGTTCAGGAAATAAATTTTCTTTGAGGCGAAATAAAAATACCTTAAAATCTTCCTCATCTTTAAATATGTTCATTTTCCCCACACCTCTATTGTAGATGTGATAAGTCTCACCTTTGGCAAATTCTTTATAATCTCTATTATTCATAATAAAATTATACCACATTTGTAAAATTACAATGACGGCCATTGTAATTTTAGCTTTTTAGTAAGGCATTATGTTTTTGTGATGAGGTAGATTCCGGCACATGCTACTACTACACCGATTATTTTTTGAGCAGTAAGTGGTTCTTTTAGAAATAAAGCTCCAATAATGAGCGCAATAATAGGAATCATTATATCAAATAAGGGTAATTACAGTTGAAACTGGATATTGAGTAAACAATGCACTATAAACTAAAAATCCAGCTCCGTTAAGTAATCCTGCCCCAAGACCTATTGCTACCATAGTGGTGGAAGGAAATTCTGTGGCATATTTTAATTTCCAAACTACAAAAGCAATAATAACTGTACCGAGATTAATAAGAATAGCGGTCCAGATGCTTGGGATTTTAGCTACTCGAGTTATTATTGGCCATGTTGCAAAAGCAAAAGCTACAAATGATGATGAAATAAGTAATTTATCCATAATGTATCTTTATAATACTAACTAAAAAATTTTATTACAAATAAAAATGTGGTTATTCGTTTTTCTTTTTCCACGCACCACGACGCCCCACTTTTTTGGGTTCTTTCAGAATTTCAATGGCGCGTCCCAAGGTTATTTTATAGACATCATCTTTCTTCAAAGAACGAAAATCTTTTTGATGAACAATGTATGGCCCGAAACGGCCAATATTTGCGCTTATCATTTCTTCCGTTTCTGGGTAAGGCCCGAGTTCTCTTGGTAAGCTTAAATATTTTAAAGCCTCTTCTAAAGTAACTGATTTAGGATCTTTGTCTTTTGGTATACTAGATCTCCTTAGCTTTTCTTTTTTTGCTTTCTTTATTTTTCCTTTCGTATCTCGTACTTCGTTACTCGTATCTTTCCCATTTCCTAACTGAACATAAGGTCCAAATCGCCCGTCCATCACAAAAACTTCTAAACCGGAAACTGGATCAGCGCCAATACTTTCAGCTTCTTTTATTTCACTGCCGTCAATATTGCGCATACCTTTACATTTAGGAAATGTTTCGCAGCTTAAAAATTTACCACCTCGGCTAAGTTTTATAATCATATCTGCTCCGCAAACTGGGCATTTTAATTTGGGGTCAGCATCTCCAAGATTGGTCAATTTGGCAGTCTTTTCTTTTTCTTTTACATCTTTCAAAAAAGGTTTGTAAAATTTTCGCAAGGTTGGTTCATACTCCCTTTCTCCGTCAGCGATTTGATCGAGCTCGTTCTCCATTTCGGCAGTGAAGGTATCGCTTATGTAGTTACCAAAGTTTTCTTCCAAAAAAGTAGAAACCACATCTCCAACATCAGTTGGTTTTAAGGTTCGACCGTCTTTTTCAACATAACCTCTTTCAACAATGGTGCCTATTATAGAAGCGTAAGTGGAAGGGCGGCCAATACCTCTTTTTTCCAATTCTTTGATGAGCCCAGCCTCACTGTATCTATTTGGCGGTTCGGTTTGTTTTTGTTCATTATTTAAATTGAGCAGAGAAAGGGGATCATTGGCTTTAACTTTTGGAAGCAAAACATCTTCTCCTTTGGCTTGAGGATCGGCTAAAAGCCAGCCTTCCTTTATGACTCGAGAGCCGTTAGCAGAAAAATTCGGGATGGTGTCAAAGGGCACCTTCTGGAACTGGGGCATTTTGAAGGTGCCCTTTGACACCTCAGACACGATTTTAGTGCGCATCATCAAAGCGTCTTTCATTTGGCTCGCCACAGCCCTTTGCCAAATCAAACGATATATTTTTTTTTGGTCATCTATGGTTCCCACATTTTCCTTATCAAAATGAGTAGGACGGATTGCCTCATGAGCTTCCTGAGCGTTTTTAGATTTAGTTTTGTAATTTCGGAATTGATGCAATTCAACGCCAAACTTATTTGAAACAACTCCTTTTATTTGACCCAATGCTACCCCAGCCATATTTAAACTATCAGTTCTCATGTAAGTAATGTGGCCCGATTCATAAAGTTTTTGAGCGGTCATCATGGTTCGCTTGGGGGAAAAACCAAGTCGGGTACTTGCCACTTGTTGCAAGGTAGAAGTAATAAATGGGGGTTTTGGTGCCCTTTTTATTTCAGTCTCCGTTATGTCTTTGACTAGCCAATTTCCAGTTTTAGCTAGATTATAAATTCTATCAGCTTCTTCTTTTGTTTTTGGTTCTTCTTCGCAAAAAGCGGTAAAGTTTTCATTGTCAAAGGCGGACTTTCTGGCTCCACTTTCAAAGTCCGCCTTTGACAATAGGGCTGAAATAACAAAAAATGTTTCTGGTTTAAAAGCGCGTATTTCTCTTTCTCTCTCCATTAAAATTCTTAAAGCGGGGGACTGCACTCTACCAGCTGACAAACCATAGCGCACTTTTTTCCAAATCAAACCTGACAAATCATAACCAACTAATCTATCCAAAACTCTACGAGCTTCCTGAGCTTTTCTCAAATTTTGGTCAATATTGCGAGGATGTTCCAATGCTTCCTCAATCGCTTCTTTTGTAATCTCATGGTAGGTAACTCTTTTTATTTTCGGATTTGATGCTTCGGATTTCGAATTTCCGAAATCTTTCCTTAAGATTTCGGCAAGGTGCCAAGCAATGGCTTCGCCTTCTCGGTCGGGGTCAGTGGCCAATAATATTTCGCTGGCTCCTTTGGCCAATCTTTTTATTTCCGATACCACCTTTTCTTTACCTTTTGAAATTTCGTAATGAGGAATAAAACCACCCTCTATGTCGATGGCTTTTTTGTTTGATTTTGGTAAATCGCGAATATGACCAACACTGGCTACGACCTGGTAGCCGTCCCCAATATATTTTCCTATAGTTTTTGCTTTGGCAGGGGATTCTACGATTAAAAGCTTCATATTAATACAGAATAAGTTATAAAAATAAAAAAAGCAAAATTATAAACGAAAAGCGCTCGGACCCTTGAAGTCCGAGCGCTATGAGAAAGCGTCACTCAATGACTATTCTTCTTCCTGTTTTGAAATACCAGGATAAAGATGCCAGCTGCTGCAAGCAGCGCAAGTGTCAATCTCAGTAGCCAAACTGCTTCGTTGGCATATCTTTCGGTGATAAGTTTTTCACCGTTCATCGCCGACCAAAGCCCATTTAATGCTCCCACAATCGCCTCTACTGGTGAGATTGCTAGGATTATCGCTATTACGGTGACAACGATAATCAGCCATTCAACTCTGGCTCCGCCCTTGTTGTTTTTTTGAAAGAGGCCGGATTTGTGGCTACTCGCCGAGGCGAAGTGGTTGCTCAAATCTTTTGTTAAGCCCGGCTTTATGATCAAGACGAAAGCCAAAACCAACAGAATAACAATTAGAGGAAGCACTGATGCGAATTCCATTTTGTTTGAACCTCCTTTTTCAAAATACTACACTTAAACGTTAAAGTCAAAAGTGTCAAGGACGCTCCTTGACACGGTAGCTAAGCGAGGCGGATTTCGCCGAGAGATTCCTTGATTAAGCCTTTGAGTTCTAAAAGTGAAAGTAAAGTTTGAGTTTCGCCCACGGGAATTTGATGTTGAGTTAAAGCTTGTCGCAAAATTTCATCACGTGCCAAAGGCTCGATTAAAAGTTTTATTATTTGCATTTCTCTTTCCGAACAATCAAAATATTTTTCCTCATCATCTCCGTCACCCCCTCCATTATTTTCTTTTTCTAAATGCAAAGCTTCTAAAATGTCATCACTGTCACGGATCGGTGTCGCTCCAAGTCTAATAAGCATATGAGGTCCTGAGCTAGTGGTGTTAAAAATACTGCCTGGCAAGGTAAGCACATCTCTATTATATTCGGTCGCTAATCTGGCAGTAATAAGAGTGCCAGACTTTTTCTCTGCTTCTATTACTAAAGTGGCGTGACTCATACCAGCCATAATTCGGTTTCTCTGGGGGAAACTCCACTGTGTAGCTTTGAACTCGGGTTCAAATTCATTCATTATCATTCCTCCCTTCTCTACTATTTCTTGTGCTAACCGAGTGTGAGATTGGGGGTGCAAAACTTCTAGAGAAATACCTGAGCCGGGGATAGCGATAGTGGGTATATTATTTTTTAATGCGGCGCGGTGGGCGATAGAATCAATCCCTAATGCTAAGCCAGAAACAATAGTAATGGGATAACCACGTAAACCTTCAATAAAAGTTTCTGTTGCTTCTTTGCCGTAGCTAGTATTTTTACGTGCGCCCACTACACAAAGAATTTTTCTTTTCCAATCGGCTATTTGGCCAGCATAAAAAAGTCTCTCGGGTATTTGATTAATCTCCTCTAACAGAGGCGGCCAGTCTTTCCTATTTAATTTTTTAATTTCATATTTCACTTTTTGAACTATTAACATTTATTGTATCAGATGATAGTATTTAAGTATGTTAGATATTAAGTTTATAAGAGAAAATGCCGAATTAATTGCCGAAGGCGCCAAGAAAAAGCATATTTCTTTTGACGTGCAAAAGCTTTTAGGGGTAGATGATAAAAGAAAAAAGATAAGTCAAGAAGTTGAGGAAAAAAGAGCTGTACAAAATAAAGTAAGTGAAGAAGTTGCCAAAGCGGGACAGGCAGGCAATATAGCCGAAAAAAGAAAACTGATAGAAGAAATGCAACCCCTGAAAGAAAAGATGCAAAAGTTAGAAGAAGAATTGAAAGAAATAATGGTTGAGTGGCAAAAATTGATGGTTTCGGTGCCAAATATTCCTGATATGTCAGTGCCAGATGGTGATGATGACAGCGCGAACGTAGAAGTAAAAAAATGGGGCGAGATTACAAAATTTGATTTTACTCTCAAAGATCATATTGAACTAATGGAAAGTTTAGACTTGGCTGATTTTGAAACTGGGGCTAAAGTCGCTGGCTTTAGAGGTTATTTTTTGAAAAACGAGGGGGCGGAGCTTTCTTTTGCTTTGTGGCAACTAAGTGTAGATTTGTTTAGAAAAAACCACCCGGAATATTCCATAATGCTCGTACCTTCTTTGGTGAGAAGAGAGACACTACTAGGTACTGGCTATTTACCCCAAGGCGAAGATGATTTGTATCATACCCAAGACACTGATTATTTGGCAGGAACCGCCGAGGTGGCAACTATGAGTTATTTTTCTGATAAAGTTTATGATAAAAAAGATTTGCCGATGAAGAAATTTGCCTTTTCTCCAGCCTTTAGAAGAGAAGCTGGAAGTTATAGTAAAGATACAAAAGGTCTTTATCGAGTGCACGAATTTATGAAATTTGAGCAAGTAATCATTTGCGAAGCTTCTCACGAAGAAAGTGTTAAATATCACGAAGAACTTTTGGCCAACGCTGAGCAAATTTTACAAGCGCTTGAATTGCCCTATCATGTGGTGGTCAATTACGGAGGGGATTTGGGATTGGGTCAGGTTAAAAAATATGATATCGAAACTTGGATGCCATCAAAAAATAAATACGGCGAAACTCATTCTTGTTCATATTTTCATGATTTTCAGACTCGTCGCCTGAATATAAAATATCGAGATACTGATGGTAAATTAAAATTTGCTCATTCCTTAAATAACACCGCCTTGGCGACTCCAAGAATTTTGATTCAACTTTTAGAAAACAATCAGCAAGCTGATGGCTCAATCGTGATCCCCAAAGCTTTGCGTCCTTATATGGGAGGGAAGGAAAAGATTTCTAAGAAATAAATATGCAAGGTAGAAGATATAATAAGGCTTCTTCAAGAATTGCTAAAAGGAATAATGCAAGAAGAGTTTTTGGTTTGGTCTTGAAAATTGGTTTACCGATCATTTTTTTGATTGGTATTATTTGGTGTTTGAGAGCTGATTTTTTGCAGATCAAAAATATTGTAGTTTTGGGTGCCGAAACTGTATCTGTCGAAAATCTCAAAGCTACAGCCCTAAGTCGGACTTCGGGCAATTATTTTTTTATAATACCAAAAACAAATATTTTGTTTTTAAATAAACAAGAATTGGCTGACACCCTGCTCACTACTTTTCCGAGATTAGAAAAAATAGAAATTAATAAACAATATTTTAGTAAAAGTATTGTTCTGAAAGTTCTAAAGAGGGAAGCAGATTTTTTGTGGTGCTTGCCTGTGCAGGCAGGCGCTTCACCGGAAGAATGTTTTTTTATGAATAAAAGTGGTTTGATATTTGAAAAAGCTGAAAACCTCGATAGCAAATTTATTTTTAAAGGTAATGTGGAGGGGGATCCTATAATGCAAAGTTTTGCTACAGCAGATAAAATTCAGAATTATTTAAATTTTATTGAAGTATTTAAAAATGCGGGCTATGGAGCGACATATATAGATGTTGAGTCTACTGACAAGGCTATATTAGGTACCAGTATTGGGGAAGTATTTTTTAGTCCGGAAGAAGCTGATCTTGCTCTGGTAGCACAAAATGCCTTGCTTTTGATTGATGAAATAATGACTGAAAATCCAAATGCTGTATTTGAATACATTGATGCCCGTTTTGGCAATAAGATGTTTTATAAGTTGATATAACCTCACCCGCCTCACTCTGTTCGGCACCCTCTCCTCGATTGAGGAGAGGGAACACGCGAGCATTTTTCCCATGATCTAAAAATCTCGTTGTTTTTCAACATATTTAATCTATTTGCCTTTACAAAATGCGTTTGACTATTGACAAATTTTGTTGTTTTGCTATACTGTCCTTGAGCAGATTAAGAAAGTGTTTGCCCTCTCCTTACAGGGAATTTTGATTCTGATGGGATGTTAGTTCTACCAGAAGGAGAGGGGTTTCCATCCTTCACCTACGATCTGCATAGGCTCTCTTTACGGGGAGCCCTTTTATTTTAAATTCTCTTCTATTATTTTAATACCTTATTCAAGGAGAGGGTGGCTGAAAAGCCGGGTGAGGTGTTTTATGGATGAGGTTGTTAATATTTTAGGTAGTTATTGCTATAATATATACATGTCTGAAGTTTATGAGAATGACTCATTTTTTTTGGCTTATATAAAATGGCACTACGGCCAAGGGTTGTGGGAGCTTTTTGCTGTAGCTGGAAACTTTTTATGGTTTGTGGCCCACTTCTTTTCTTTTAAACTTTTAATCAAGACATTATTTGCTCCATGGAAAAGATTGGGCGAACACTATGAAGGTGGTTTCAATTTAAACGCTTTTGCATCAACCTTGGTAGTTAATGGTTTAATGAGGGCGGTGGGATTTTGTACCAAAATTTTGGTTTTATTGGTGGGTGCAATTACTTATCTTGTAGTTCTTATTTTTTCTTTGTTTATCCTTATTATTTGGTTTTTAGCGCCAGCCATACTTTTGGGTAGTCTCATATTATCGGTAACATTTTTTATGATTTAATTTTTTTATTTCAAATTATGACCTTCAGAAAACTTAAAGAAATATCCCGACCCCACTATTATTGTCTTTCTCTAGACAGGTTTTTCCCTAGGATGATAAGAAGTATTTTAAGGAAAGGTTCGGCTCTAGCTGCACTTGTTTCTTTTGCTCTTTCTTTTGATATTTTACCTCTTTCTTTTGGCAAAGCAGATGGTTTATTTTTTATTTTTATTTTTATTTATTTAGCACTTTCTTTTGTAGAATTCTTTTACCGATCAATGATGAACGAAGGTCTATTAGTTAGAATAAGAGAAAAATTATTGGGCAAAAATGAGAATCTTGATTATGCGCTTTCTAGTATATTGTATGTGACTGATGAAATCGATGTCACCAGGGCTTTTTTTGAAACTAAGGTCGGTTTGCAGATTTTTTTAAGATTAGGCATATTTTTAGAAAATTGTAAAAATTTTGTTTATGCCGAAAGATCATTTGTAATGTCTTCTTCTATAAATTTAGAGGGTGATTCGATTGATCTCTCTTCCTACGCAATAGCTCTTTATGATAGTGATAAATCTTTGCAATCCTTTTTGAGTCAGAATTCAATAAATAAAGAGGAGTTTGAGGGTTCGGCAACATGGGTAATGAAAATGGAGGAGCAAAAGCATCGTAAAGAAAGATTTTGGGGTAGAGAAAATTTGGGAGTGATCCCTTCAATTGGCACCAGCTGGTCTTATGGGATAGCTACTGACTTGGGTAAGTTTGGTGTTTCTTTTGAAAATTCTGTAAATATTTCTTTGTTTGATATTGAAAATGGTTATCGAGATAAAGAAGTACAATTGCTTGAGAATATTTTGGAAAGAGGTAGTGAGGCCAATGTTATAATTATTGACGATGATGAGGGGGTGGTCAGAGATATTGTTGGTCGGCTTTTAAAAAAGATTAAACTTGGCACATCTTTGCCATCTTTGGATCATAAAAATATTGTTGAACTTGATTGGAATGCTTTAGTGGCCTTTCATAAAAATAAAAACGAACTTGAGACTGAGATTTTAAAAATATTTAATCAAGCTATTTCGGCTGGCAACATTATTCTATATATCAGAGACCTTTCGGGGTTTGTTTCTAGCACCAAAGTAATGGGAATAAATTTATCATCTCTAATTTCTTCCCACATTTCATCCAATAGTCTTCAGGTGGTAGCTTCAGCCACTAATTCTGATTTTCATTTTTTTATTGAAACCAATCCTACTCTGCTGGAAAAATTTGAGAGAATTATTCCTGATTTAGCCGGGGTGGAAGTTTCTGTTGGAGTCCTTTTAGAACAAGCACTATTCATTGAAAAACAATACGGAATTGTTTTTTCCTACCCAGCTATTTTAGCTCTGGCCAAATCGGCTGATCAGTTTATTACCTATGGTGAGATGCCGGGCAAAGCTCTTGATATATTGGTTGAAATCGCTCCCTGGGCGGCAGAACATAGTATGTATATTCTTAAAGAAAATGATGTTTCTATTTTTGTTTCGGAAAAAACCGGCATTACTACCGGGGTAATAAAAGAGAAGGAAGCCGAAAAAATTGAACACTTAGAAGAATTACTACACAAAAGAGTAGTTGGTCAAAACGAAGCAATAAATGGCATCGCCAGCGCCGTGAGAAGGGCTCGTTCGGGGGTAGGTAACCCCAAAAGACCGATATCTTCTTTTCTTTTTATTGGTCCGACTGGGGTGGGAAAGACGGAAGTTTCCAAATCACTAACGGAAAGTTTTTTTGGTGATGAAAAAAAGATGGTGCGTTTTGATATGTCTGAATACAGTTCTCCGGAAGCTCTCTCTCAACTCATAGGGGATTTTGTTATGAACAAAAGTGGTCTTTTGGCCAGCAAAATAAGAGACAATCCTTACGGAGTTCTTTTGTTGGATGAATTTGAAAAGGCCGCGCCTGATGTTTTGGATTTATTTTTACAAATTTTAGATGAAGGAGTTTTTACTGATGCTTTGGGGCGACAAGTAAATTGCCGAAATCTTATCATTATCGCTACATCTAACGCTGGCAGTGATATGATTTGGGAAACTATCAGATCAGGCAGTAATCTAATCAAATCAAAAGATACGATTATCAATTCTATTATTAAAGATAAAATTTTCCGCTCAGAACTTATAAATCGTTTTGATGGTGTTATATTTTTTCATCCCCTACAAAATAATGAACTTGAAAGTGTCGCTCGGTTGGGGCTTGAAAAATTGGCCAGAAGACTTAAGGAGAAAAATATTGAGTTGGTTATAAATCAAGACATTATTAATTTTTTGGTAGAAAAGGGTAGTGACCCGCAGTTTGGTGGGCGCTCTATCAATCGCGCAATTCAAAATGAAATTGAAGACCTCATCGCTCGCAAAATAGTTAGTGGCAAGGCTAAACCTGGGAGTAAAATAGAAATTAAAAGAGAGGAATTAAATTAACCTCACCCCTCACCCCTCCCCTAGATGCAGGAGAGGGGAAACATACCTCATATAGTGATAATTCTAGATTTTTGTATTTCTCCCTTCCCCTGCATCTAGGGAAGGGCAATCCCGCTTTAGCGGGATGGAATGAGGTTTTTTATGAGCATTAAAATAATGGCTCTGTTAAGCCACCATTTGACACACCTACATACAAAATAAAAGAATCGTGTCAAAATGCTTGACAGATTTTGTGGTTGTGCTATACTGCATACATATTGTTCATTTGAGTCAGTGTGAGCGTTGGGACTAGAGCCCGACCTCACAAGGAGTCCATCATGCACATGTGCGCCCACAACCGCGGCGCTCCGACGGCCACTGTCGGGACCGCAAGGACCATCTTATTGAATTTGACCTGGACCGCGTTCTCGATCTTCTCCGCCGGCGGCATTGCCTCGGGCTGACCGCGTTCGACTGCCCCACCCCTCTCGTAAGGGGGTGGGGCTAAATTTTTATATACTATTTAAATAACTCATCCCCCAACCCCCTTCCCTTACTACAAGGGAAGGGGGCTTTCCGAAACCCTCTCTTGTTGTAAGAGAGGGTAGGGTGAGTTATTATTCAGAAATGAATTTTTGGAATGAAATTAAAAAACCAATATTTTGTTTAGCGCCGATGGCTGATGTTACTGACAGAGCTTTTCGTCGCCTTATTGCCAAATACTCTAAACAAATTACACCATACCAAAAAAGCCAAGGGGAACCCTTGACATATGTTACATGGACAGAGTTTGTATCGGCTGACGGATTATTTTTGGGAGGATATGATGCTCTTATAAATGACCTGTTATTTTCCGAAGAAGAGCGACCTATCGTGGCACAGTTTTTCACCAGTAAACCCGAGATGATGGAGAAGGCGGCCGCTCTCGCCGTGGAACTTGGTTTTGACGGTGTTGATATAAATATGGGCTGTCCGGATAAAAGTGTGGAAAAGCAAAATGCTGGTGCCGCTTTAATGAAAAATCCAAATTTAGCCAAAGAAATAATTTTGGCGGCAAAGCGAGGTGCTGGTGATTTGCCGGTTTCTGTCAAAACCCGCATTGGCTACAACAAAAATGAATTAGAAGAATGGCTTCCCAACCTTCTGGAAACCCTGCCAGCCGTTATCACAATACACGCACGCACTCGCAAAGAGATGTCACTAGTGCCTGCAAGATGGGAACATGTAAAGAGGGCGGTGGAGATAAGGGATGAAATACAAGAGGGAAGGAATAAAACCTTAATTTTTGGTAACGGCGATGTGGAGAATATTGCTGATGCTGAAGTGAAAGTTAAAGAGACTGGCTGTGATGGGGTGATGTTTGGCCGAGCTATTTTGGGAAGACCTTGGCTATTCTCTAATTCGCGCGAATTAGAGAATAAGGAGGATTTTGAAGTTATTAGAAAAATACTTGAAATTTTGGTAGAACATACCAAACTTTTTGAAGATCTAGTTTTGCCGAAGCCGCCAATCGGACAGGGTAAAAATTTCGCAGTAATGAAAAAACATTTCAAGGCTTATGTAAACGGTTTTAACGGCTCAAAGGAATTGAGAATAAAGTTAATGAATGCAGAAAACACAAATGAAGTTGAGCGAATAGTAAATAAATTTTTATTATCGTATAATTAAAATATGGATTTGGTTCCAAACATCTTGAGCAAGTTTTCATTTTCAGGCAATTCTGTAGCTGGTTTGATTTTGTTTTTAGTAGCAGCCTTCACAGCAGTGGCATCACTCGTTATGTTTTTTCATTGGAAAAAATATGGTATGGGCGGGGCGGCACTGGCCTTAATGGAGTTGCTTTATATTGGCGTCTCAGCGGTTCTTATTGTCACTGCTTTTTTAACCATAAATTAAGATGATTACTTTTGAAAAAGGCGAACAAATAGTAAAAATAGTTAGAAGGCATTATTTGGTAATTATCCCCATGATTATAACTCTTATGGTAGTAGCCTTAGCTCCTCTGGTTTTATTCCTTTTTATAACCTCTGGTTTTATTCCTTTAGATGAAAGTGTAATAAAAATTATTGAAAGATTTTTTTTAGAATGGAAAGTCTTTGGATATTCACTGTGGCTCCTACTTCTGTGGGTTATATTTTTTATAGAATGGACCGATTATTATCTCGATCTTTGGATTATTACCAACAGACGCATTGTTGATGTGGAGCAAAAAGGGTTTTTCCATCGCGAAATAACCAGTTTTCGTTTTGAACAAATCCAAGATATTACCGTAGAAACTCATGGTCTAATAGAGACATTTTTTAAATTTGGCACTCTTCAAATTCAAACTGCTGGTCACAGCCGAGACATTATAATCAGAGATGCTCATTACCCTGAAGAGGCCAGATCTTTAATTTTGAGATTAAGTGAGAAATCCAGAGCCATACCAAACCAATAACATATCCAGCTAAAACATCAGATAAATAATGAACTCCTAAATATAGACGACTCACTCCTACTAGTAAAATTAAAATAGCGAGAAATATGATAAGGAATTTGTGTAACGAATGATGTTTATCCCGCGAATCTTTAACGGAGTAAGACCAAATTATGTAAAAAATAAATCCATACAGAGCCATGGCCATAGTGGCGTGGCCACTAGGAAAGGAAGAGGAAGTTTCAAGATAAAGAGCTTCGGCAACAGGTCTCGCTCTATAAAATAGATGCTTAAGCAAATAAACAGTTCCGGCACTTCCGCCAATTGTAATAAGTAAAGGCAAAATTCTTTGGTAATGTCTGTGGATGTAAAATGATAGTGCTGAAAGAAAAGTAATGCCGATGACCATTAAATAACCTCCTGAGTAAGTAAAAACCATCATCAAAAAAGAAAGCCATTCCGTCCGGTTATTTACTAAAAAATTCAAAATAGCTTGGTCTATAAAGTTCATATAAATATTATAACCCATAATCTTATTCTGTGATATTCTGATAAATATGGAAAAAAACATGGATGGCATTATGCGTTGTAGTCGCTACTCATTTGGGCCAAACCGTCTTCATTATTGTGGGCCGGATGCAAATAAGGAATTTAAAGAACTCATAGAAAAAGATGGAAATAATTTTGAACTTTCTCATTTGCTTAAACAATTTAAAACTCTTTTCCCATATCTTCGGAAAATTGCGGAAGCCAACGGCGTGAAAGATGTTTTTGATAGTCGAGTGGTTGAAGCTTATTGGCTCGGCAATAGGCTTTTGGAAAATATAGAAAAAAATATTTTATACCGTTTTTTAGTAGATGATTTGAAAGTTAAAAATAAATTAAAAAGTAATGAATTCCATTGGCTGGAAGAAAAAATTAAACAGGGTGCAGTGCCACATCATTCATTTCATGTTTTCAATATTTGGGGGCAAGAAGGACACAATGATTTACTCTCGGAATTAAACAGGATGGATGAATGTAGGATTTCTTCGGGCGTGGTTACGGCTCTAAACGGCCCTGAAATTATTGTTTCCACCGAACCGCTCATATACATGGCTGGCAAGTTTGCGCTCGGCGGTGCGACCCCCAAGAGCCTAACGAGGCAATTAGAGGCAGAATATGATATAGAGCAAATAAAAGTGGGGGAAACAGTATCAATACATTGGAGCGTACCATGTGAAGTTATCACCCCAAAACAAGCTGAAATTTTGCGCAAATATACACTTAAGAATATTGCTTTCGCTAATTTGAATTTATGAAAAAGAAAATTTTTGTTTTTGGAAATATGGATTTGGAAATGGACAACCTGCCTCTTAGGATTTTGCCTAAGCTTCAAGAAAAATTTCCGGATATTGAGTTTGTAGTAAAAGATCCAAATGAAGAATGGGAAGTACCAGAAGAAATAACGATTTTGGATACGGCAGTTGGTATAAAAGAAGTAACAGTTTTTGATAGTCTGGAAAACTTTTCAAAAGTGCCGAGAGTGGGAATGCACGATTTTGACGCTTTAACCAATCTTCGTTATTTGCAAAAGCTTGGAAAAATTAAAAAAATAAAAATTATAGGAGTATCGCCGGATATGGAGGAATCGGAAGCTCTCGTTAAAATAATTAAAATTTTTAAAAGAATTTAAATAAGGCATCATTCTAACGGATGATGCCTTACTGAGCTCGTTTTACTACAATACAGACCGTATTGCGGTGAATCAAAACCTTGTCACCTCGGTTTGGTTGCAAGCAATAGGTGTCAAAACAGCGGATGGTTTTTCCGTCTACAAGAACATAAACGCAGTTTGTGGATACGGAGCCTATTTCCCCTATCCTTATTGCACAGTTTCCGGAATGACCATGATGGTACAGAAAGAACTTGTAAACGGTCCCTGACGACCAGGCGTTCTTTCCCTTCGCGGTGGCGTATAACTCCAAGCCGATGACCGGCTCTTTATAACATCTTCGCAGAAGAGATATTTCCGGTTGTTTCTTCTTTTTTGTGTGCCACTTTAAGAGCTCGAGGTCTTCTTGGCTCATTTTATGAGTTAATACCTTGTCCTCGCCGCAAGGTAGGACGATGTACAAAAAAAGCAATGGTCCGGCTGGCAGTTTCTCCATGGCGAACCTCCTTCCGAGAGAACCTTACCACTATTTCTACTCCCATTCAACTTTAAGAAAGTGTGCTGCACAAGACATACAAGGATCATAAGCGCGGATGAGTTTTTCTATTTTCAGAGTAATTTTATTTTTAGTTTCTTCAGAAT
Organism: Patescibacteria group bacterium; assembly: GCA_038065655.1. Lineage (GTDB taxonomy): Bacteria > Patescibacteriota > Minisyncoccia > Phycocordibacterales > WO2-35-19 > WO2-35-19. Next base: position 17,971 of record JBBTQO010000020.1, read on the forward strand.
TATCAGCATATTCGGGTTTTTCTATTAAACTTTGCACTAAAACACCTACGTCTCTTTCAATATTGATTTGATTTTGTCCGGTTGGCACCACCACTTCGCCATTAGAGACTTTGCCGTCATCACCCAAAACAATTTTATGATAAAGAGTGCCGCGTGGCGCCTCAATCACACCGATTCCTACGGCTCCAGCTTTGGCTTCAACTTTAATTGGAGTCTCTGGTACAAATTTATTATTTGAAAGCAGGTCGGTGGCTTCATCTATGCTATGCAGTATTTCTATCGCTTGCGCTAAATTGTTGTAAAAAATGTCAGTTGAGGGAAAGAGTTTCAAAACTTCTGCGGCTGACTCCAAAGTTTTAGGATGTAGTTTGTTTTTAGCCAAGTTTATGCGAGCGAGAGAGCCGACCATATAGCCCTCACCTTGGTAAGTGTAGCCAACAGCTTGAGAATATGGAATGACAGTCTGTTCTAAATGTGAACGAAAATCTTTTTCCTCAAATTTTTTGCCACTACTTGTTTCGATGATACCGTTTATATAACCAAAAGTGTCTTTTGGCACGAGAGCGATATATTTGGTTTTACGGTCAAAGTGGAACGGCGCATTTTTGAATATTTCTATGAGTCTCAAAACGGCTGGCCTTATATTTTTTAATTTTTCTATCGCTTCAGTAACCCCGGCTTCATCCGGAAATTTTAAAAAGCCACCAATGACAGGAAGAGTTGCATGAACGCTTCGGCCGGCGATAAGAGTCGCGAGAAAATTGCCGGCAGATTTAACTCCAAAGCCATCGTGAAGGAGTTGGTGTTGTGCCGGGTCGCTTTCATCAAAATCCAAAAAGGCATCTTTGCCAAATATATCTGGCATACTGAACAAATATAAATGCAGGGCATGGTCGCGTATCATAAGACCGTGCATCATAAGAGTCCGTAAAATTTTGGTTTGGGGAGAGGGAATTATACCCAGAGCATTTTCACAAGCTTCAATACTGCACATTATGTGCGAATTGGAACAAGTACCGCAAATACGAGCGAGGTGGGCGGGGATTGCGACCAAGCTTTTACCTTTCATTGCTTCAGTGAAAAACCGCTTGTATTCTTCGGTGGCAAATTTTACATTTGTAACCTTGCCGTCTTTCACTTTTAATTTAATTGAAGCATTCCCTTCTATTTTTGTGATATGTTCCATTGAAAGGTCAAATGTGTGCATAGTATTGATTAAAACTATTAAGTGGTTGGACGTAATTCGGCTACTAAAGCATTAACTTTTTCCAAAAACATTTGAGGGCTCATCGGACAGCCAGGGATTTCAACATCTACTTTAACCACCTCGGAAACTTTTTTGACTTTTGGGGCGGCACCAAATTTAGTTACAAGAAAGCTTATATGCTGATTCTGTTCTTCGTCAAAAGTATTTCTTTGTCCAGCGGGGAGACCGACGACAGCGCATGAACCGACCGCTACCAATTTTTTAGAGCGGCTTCGGATATCTTTTATTTCTTCTTCTTGTTTTGAAGAAGCGACGGCTCCTTCTATAAAAGCGATATCAAATTCGTCAAAAATGTTTTTTGATTTTAAAACTCGCACATGTCGAAAATCAAAAATCTTTTTCCACTCCTGCCAATGGTCGTTTAAAACCTCGGTCATCACTACAGTATTGTCTTCACAACAACTAAACGAAAACCACCCAATTTTGATTTTCTCCTCATTTTGCATATTGTGTCCATTATAACATGTTATAATAATTTCATGAGCGAAGATTCAAACAAAGATATATTTACCATCGGCATCGGTGGTGCGGCTGGCGAAGGTGTCAAAAAAGTGGGTATAAATATTGGTAAACTTTTGTGTGATATGGGTTTTGAGATTTATTTGTCTATTGATTACCCGTCTCTCATTCGTGGTGGTCATAATTTTGTACGTCTCAGTTTTAGTAAAAATAAAATTTGGAATGATTATGCAAAATTAGATATTTTGGTTTGTTTGAATGAAGAAACAAAAGAAATTCATAAAGGTGAAATGAAAGAAAACGCAGAAGTGATTTCTGGCTTGGCTTTGCCAGAAATAATAGAGAGAATTAAAAATATTTTAAAAAAGAGAAATTTTGAATTAAATAGAGAAAAAAATGAATCAGAACTAATAAATGGCAATATCGCTTTTGCCAAAGGTTTAGAGGCCGCTGGTTTGGATTTTTATATAGCTTATCCTATGACTCCATCGACTTCTATTTTGCATTATTTGGCTAGCAAACAAACTAAGGAAGGTTTGAAAGTTATACAGCCGGAAAATGAAATTGCTGTAATTAATATGGCACTTGGTATGGCCTATGCTGGCAAAAGAGTGGCGGTCGGTTCGGCAACAGGCGGTTTCGCTCTGATGCAGGAAGCTTTTAGTTTCAGTGGTATGGCAGAGCTTCCGCTCGTGGTGGCTGTAGTGCAAAGGCAGGCGCCGGCGACTGGTGTGCCAACGCGCTCTTCACAATCGGATTTGCGTTTCATTATTCATGCTGGGCATGGAGAATTTCCAAGGATCGTTATAGCTCCGGGTGATCCGGAGGAAAGTTTTAAAGCGGGAGCAGAAGCCCTTAATCTGGCTTGGAAGTTTAAAGTGCCGGTTATTGTTTTGCTTGATAAAATTTTGTCAGAACACCTGATGACCTCTTCTATTGATTCGGGTTTTATTTCTGTAGAGCGAAATGAAAGTATAATTTTTCCCGGCACACCCGAAAAAGTAGTAAAAGTGACCAGTTATGAACACGACGAAAATGGTATCACTGTTGATAAAGCAGAAGATGTGAAAAGAATGGTAGAAAAAAGATTTGCAAAATCGGCAAATATTGAAGAAGAGATGAAAAACAGAGAGGCGGTTAAAATTTATGGAAATACAGATGGTGGGGATGTTGTAGTCTTTTTTGGTTCCACCAAAGGCTCAGTACTTGAGGCCGCCAAATATTTTAATAAGTCAGTAAAGTTGGTGCAGGTAGTTTGGCTTGAGCCATTTGATACGGAAAGAGTTAAACGAGAACTAGAGGGTAAAAGAGTAATTTGTATAGAGGGCAATCACAATGGCCAACTGGCCTCCTTAATTCGTGAAAAAACTGGTATTGAAATAACTGAGAAAATATTAAGATATGATTCAACCTCTTTTGATTCAATAGAATTAGCCGAACAAATTAATCAAAAATTTTCTTAAATAAAAAATGGAATTAAATTTGGCTACAAAATCAAAAATCACTTGGTGTCCGGGTTGTCCAAACTCGCAGATTTTAGTTTCTTTCAGGCAAGTTGTGACGGAATTGGTGCAAAATGGCTTGCTAAAAATTGAAAATATGGCAGCTTTTGCTGGTATTGGTTGTCACGGCAAAATTTCCGATTATATTAATGTAAATTCGTTTACCTCGCTTCATGGGCGGATGATCCCAGCTATGACGGGAGCAAAATGCGCTAATCCCTCATTAACCGTTGTGGGTTTTTCAGGAGACGGGGACTCTTATGATGAGGGTCTTGAACATTTAATTCACGCCGCCAAACGCAATTCCGATATAAATCTTTTTGTTCACGACAACCGGGTTTTTGCTCTTACTACCGGTCAGTTCAATGCTCTGAGCCCGAAAGGTTTTAAAAGCAAATCCACCCCTTTTGGCAGTATTGAAGAGCCTTTTAATTCCCTGTTTCTAATGCTTTCCGCCGGTGCTACTTTTGTGGCCCGTACTTATGCAGGAGATATGGCTGGTACAAAAAAAATAATGCAAGCCGCTATCACTCACAAAGGATTTTCTTATGTTGATATTATTCAGCCATGTATTACATTTTTTGACACCAGGGATTATTTTAAAGATAAAGTTTATTGGATAGGCGAAGATTTTCCAACAAATGATTTGAAAGTGGCTATGGAAAAAATTTCTGAAAATGCGGAAGACCTGCCTGCGCAGGCAGGAAAAGTTCCGTTGGGAATATTTTATAAAGTAGACAAGCCGACTTTTGAAGAAGAGTTGTACAAATAATTAATTATGGATATAAAAATTTTTTTTGATTCTCAATCTATAGCTGTTATCGGGGCTTCGGGCGATAAAAGCAAAGTAGGCCACTCTTTGGTTGCCAATCTTCTTGATAAGAAAGGTAGAAAAATTTATCCTGTTACTCTAAACGAAAAAGAAATTCTGGGGCTTCCGACATTCACTTCTGTTTTGGATATTCCGGGGGAAGTTGAGCTTGCGATTATTGCTGTCAAAGCGGAAGTTGTGCCCCAAATTCTTTCTGATTGCGGTCGAAAACAAATACCAAATGCAATTGTAATTTCTTCTGGTTTCAAAGAGATGGGGCGAAGAGGTAAGGAGCTTGAAGATGAAATATCAAGGATAGCCAAGGAACAAAATATTGCTCTTATTGGTCCAAATTGTCTTGGAGTCATTGACACTAAGAACGATTTTAACGCTTCTTTTTCGGCTCAAAAACCTTTGACGGGGTCTATAGCTTTTTTGTCTCAATCTGGTGCTCTCGGTACCGCCATGATTGACTGGGCCATTCAAGAGGGCATTGGCTTTTCAAAATTTATCAGTCTTGGCAATGAAGCACAGCTTACTGAAATCGATTTTCTTGAATATTTAGAAAATGACCCGGAAACTTCTTCTATTATTATGTATCTGGAAAATATTAACGATGGTCCAAAATTTCTGGAAACTGTAAAAAGAATTACATCAAAGAAGCCGGTGGTTGTTATAAAAGCTGGTATGGGTAACCATGGAAATTTGGCAGTAATGTCTCATACCGGCTCACTGGCTCCGCAACCCGTCGTCTTTATTGCCGCCTGCAAGCAGGCCGGCGCCGCTACTGTTTCGTCTGTACGCGGAGTTTTTAATATAGTTAAAATACTATCCCAAACCGGTTATGTGGATGATCCAATCCAGCGTTTAATCATTTTAACTAATGGCGGTGGGCCTTCTGTAATTGCAGCGGATCTCATCGACCGTTCCCAATCTTTGTCTCTCTCAGTACTCAACGAGGATATAAAAGAAAATTTGCGAAAAGTTTTGCCTCCCATGGCGGCAATAGGGAATCCAATCGATATTATTGGTGATGCTTTGGCTGAGCGGTATGATAAAGCCCTTGATATTTTATCTAAAGTTGATGATGCGGATGCGATAATGGTAATACTGACTCCACAAATGATGACAGATGCAGTGGGGACTGCAAAAGTTTTAGCTAAATATAAAGGCAAAAAGATGATATTTCCTGTTTTTATCGGCGGGCATTCAATACAAGATGGACGAGAAGAACTTATAAATTCCGGTTTGGCTCATTTTGCTTTTCCGAGAGATGTTATAGATAGTCTTGATTATTTGGCACGAAACTCTTCCAAAATTAAACATTTTTTCGGTCACAATTTTGGCCATCATGGGGAGTCGACGGGGGTATCTTCAATAGGAGAAATGGTTGAATTTACAAAAACTATTAGTCTACTTTTGGAGTATGGAATTTCTGTTAATGGAAAATTTATAACAAAAAAGGAGGATTTGGCTGAGACGGTTGCTTCTTGTGGTGAAGGACCATACACCATGAAAGCCATTTCTAAAGAAGTAGTTCATAAAACCGAAAAAGGAGCTGTCAGATTAAATATTTCAAATTTGGACGAGGCTGGTTTTATATGGGAAGAATTGTGGACAAAAATTCCGGCAGTTGAAGGAATTTTAGTTCAAAAAATGGAAAAGGGCAAGGAAATAATAATTGGTATGAAAAGAGATAATACATTCGGCCCAACCATCCTTTTCGGTCTTGGCGGTATTTTCGCTGAAGCCATCAAAGATACAGCTCTGCGTATTGCACCAATTGAAAAAAAGGAGGCCCTAAAAATGATGCAGGAAATAAAAGGCATTAAAATTTTGCAAGGTATGCGCGGAGAATCTTCCATTGATTTTGATTTACTCGCTGACATTTTAGTTAATCTTTCTAGTCTTGCTCTTGCTCATCCTGAAATAAAAGAAATAGATCTTAACCCCGTTATAGTCACCGAAAATTTTGCAACAATCGTGGATGCGAGAATTATGATTTAAATTATTTTGGAAAGAGTTGTTTTATATCAAAATTTGGATCGGAGAGTTTGGATTCGTAACCCGAGACTTTAAAGTTGAATTCTATCAGTTTGTTGATTGGACTCATATCTTGTGTGCGGTTTATAAAAGTGGCACCGATGATTTTATCGTTAGTGTCGATAATAATGCGGGCAAAAGAATTTATTTCAGATGATCCTCGTTTGATTATTTTTCTTGCAGGGTTAACTTTTACATCTCCTGACATAGCTATATTTAAACCAAAGCCGATGCAAGTATAAAAAGAAACCATACGGAAAGGTTTATGCTCCCCAAGCATATTCATCGCTACGGCGCGGCCTTGCATTTGAGCATTGACCCAATTTCCTAGTTGGATTTTTTCACCGAGAACCAAATCATTAAATTCGGCAACGTCTCCAGCTGTATAAATATCTGGAATATTTGTTTCCAAATATTCATTAGCCAAAATACCTTTGTTTATTTCTATACCCGCTTCTTTTACCCAGTTCAGATTGCAAACCAAACCGATGCCGATAATTGCCAGTTGGCATGGAACTTGAGTACCGTCTTTTAAAATCACTCCGCTTATTCTCTCATTTCCTAATATTTCAACTACTTCATTTTCTCTCAAAATTTTAACACCACCTTTTTGCAAAGCAGTCTCAATCATTTTGGCCGACTCAATATCCAAAAGTGGGTACCAAAAATATGATTCGCGCATAATAAGAGTTACTTCAAGCCCGGCCAAGTGCATCATCTCGCACATTTCAAAACTCACAAATCCGGAGCCTATGGCGATAGCTTGTTTAGCAGTTTTGACATTTTCAATAAGTTCTTTAGCTTGATCCAAATCACGCACATAACAAATACCAGCTTTATCGACCCCAGGGAGAGACCAACTTCTGGCTTCACCACCGGTAGCTAGTAGCAATTTTTCATATTGCAAAATTTGGCCATTGGAAAGTGTAATGTTTTTGGCACTAGCATCAAGTTTGGTGGCTAAATTACCACTAATTAGTTCAATTTTATTTTGCGCGTACCATTCTTCTTTGCGTAACCATATTTGTTCAAATGGTATTTTACCAAAAAAGAAATTTGGTTTAGATAACATGATGCGAGAATAAAAAAGATGTGGTTCATCACAAACTATGCCAATACGACTATCTTTATCATTTTGTCGCAAAGTTTCAGCGGCCGTTATACTGGCTACACCACCACCGATTATTAAGTATTTATATTGTTGCATAAATTACTTCGGAAACACTTGCTTGCCTTCTTTATCAAACAAAAATATTGCTTTGGTTGGACAGGATTCTGCCGACATCATTAAAGTGGCGTCATCTGCCGCATCAGCGTGAGTCACAACGGCTTTATTTTCACTATCAAGTTCATAAGTTTCGCCTGAGACTGCGACACATGAAGCGGCGCCGATGCACAAATCTCTATCGACTACTATTTTGCTTATATTTGAACCTTCTTTATTTCTCGTATACTCTTTTATATTGGCCATATGATTTTATTAATTATTCAATAATAATATTTTTAATCTCAGGTATTTCTTCTTTTATCATTCCACCAAGCATTCTGTTAAAAGTCTCATCATGCATTCTGCAGCCGACACATGCTCCGCTTACTTTAAGTTTAACAATTTCATCTTTAACTTCAACTAAAGAGACATCGCCCCCGTGCATTTGTATATAGGGAAGCATTTTCTCAATAATTTTTTGTACTTTGTTTTCCATAATATTTTTCGCTGTAAAAGCGGATAAGTTCTTCTACTTTTGGGAGGCATTTGTGGTATCCGATGCCGACTTTGGTGCGTTTTTGGACGGCTTCTAAAGTTGTCGCTCCTTCCAAGACCGCTTCTTCAATATCTGCTTCGGTAGTTTTGGTATTGGGGTCAATAATTTGCTTGCCTTCCGCTGTAATTCTACCAAATTGTTTTGTTTTTCTGAACCAATCATTGAGGGCGGCGCGCAAAGCCTTGTCACCCAAGACCGAGCAGTGGATTTTCCTGTTCGGCAAACCCCCGAGTCGCTTCATGATATCTTGAGGTTTGATTTCAAGCGCCTTGTCTATTTTCATACCGCCTTTTTCAGTAATCATAACACTAAGCATTGAAGTGGAGGCAATGGCCGAAGCACAGCCAAAGGTGCGCCATTTGAGTTCTTTTATCCTATCTTTTTTGTCGTCAATTTTTAGCCAGATACGCATGATATCTCCGCAAGCCGGGGAGCCGACCATTCCCTCGGCGTCATATTTTGCTTCTTTGGGGTCATTTAATAATAAATTTTTGGGTTTAAAAAAATGCTCTTTGACTTTTTTGGTATAAGCCCAAGTGTCGCTGGTGAATTTGTTGACCACATCTATTTTTTTAGTTTGTTTTTTCATTTGATTTTTTCCTAGGGGCTCCCCTTAGGAAATGGGGAGTTTGGTTGCCGATAAAAGGTTTGGGGTCTGACATTTTGGTCTTTTGATTTAAGCTTAGATTGAGCGGAGAGATAGTTCTTAATTTGGCTACAATTTTTGGCAAATGTTTCAAAACATATTTTATATCTGTCATAGTGTTTAATTTACCGAGTGTAAATCGGATACTGCCGTGTACATATTCGTAAGGATTACCAAGAGCTGTCAAAACATATGAGGGCTCCAGACTTTGGGAATTACAGGCCGAGCCGGTGGAGACCATTATACCAAGCTCGTCCAAATACAAAAGCATTGCTTCGCCCTCGACATCTAAAATAGAAATATTCAAAAAATTAGGCAAACGATCTGTTTTGTGCCCGTTCAAGATTACTTTGGGGATAGTTTTGAAAATACCTTTTTCCAAAGTGTCTCTCATTTTTTTTATTCTCACAAACTCTTTCTTTTTATTTTTATTACATAAGCTCAAAGCTTGTGTGAAGCCGACTATGCCAGGCACGTTTTCGGTGCCACTGCGCAGTTTGTTTTGTTCACCACCATAAATAATGGGATTTATTTTTGTACCACGTTTTACATATAGGCCGGCCACACCCTTTGGCCCGTAAATTTTATGCGCAGACAGAGTCATCATATCTACGCCAAGTTTTTTCACATTTATATCCAAATAACCAGCGGATTGAGAAGCGTCAGTATGCAGAAGGGCACCTTCTGCATACTCTTTAATAATTTTAGAAATTTCAGAAATAGGTTGGATAGTGCCTGTTTCGCTATCGGCAGAAGTTATGGAAACTAAAATAGTTTTGTCATTTAGTTCTTTTTTCAGCTCTTCTAAATTAACCAAACCGTTTTTCAAAACAGGCAATTTCACAATTTCAAATCCTTCCTTTTTCAAAACATCACAAATGGCCAAAACACCCTTGTGTTCTATTGAGGAAGTGATAATTTTGGGCGCAAAAGCCAAAGGGCGTCTTTGAAATGCCCCGGTCCCAAAAGACGCCCTTTGGCTTCTTGCAATACCTAGTATTGCCAAATTATCAGCTTCAGTGGCAGAAGCCGTGTAAACAAACTCGTCTGGCCTGCAGTTTAAAATTTTGGCGATGGTTTTTGTTGATTCTGTAATAGCATTGCTTGCCCTTCGGCTCAGTCCATACAAATTTGAAGGGTTTCCAAATTCCTTTTTAAAATAGGGGAGCATGGTTGAAAACACTTTAGGGTCAAGTGGGGTAGTGGCGGCATAATCCATATATATTTGGTGTTTTGTCATGTGGATACTTTATCACAATATATAGAGATAATTCCATAATATGATATTGCAACAAGCCAATTTTTTGATACAATAACTATATTCTTTGTTTGAAAGAATATTATTCCGTGGTAGCTCAGCGGTAGAGCGGTCGCCTGTTAAGCGATTGGTCGTAGGTTCGATCCCTACCCACGGAGCCATAAAACTAGATACGAACTCATTTTTTGAAGATGAAAGGGTTCGCTCGCCCAGCCCCGCCATTGGCGGGGCTGGGCTTCGCTCCGCGACGGCTCCGCCGTCGCTTTGGCGGGAAATGAAGCGGATTTTAATGCTTTCGGGGGAATAGAAAATGTTTGAAAGAAACTTTTTGGCAAAAAGATTTCTTTCAATTCCTTTGGTGTTTTTGAGTCCGGTAAGGAAAAATTTTAGAGTGTGACAGGTACCCCTTTTCTTAGACATTTAATATCTTTGTATTTGTATTATATT
>JBBTQO010000021.1:0-8951 GCA_038065655.1 Patescibacteria group bacterium
TCACATAGACATTTGTTTTGGAGATAGCTTCCGCCGGTCGCGCGACGACATAAAAAGATAAGAAAAAAGTATTAAAAATAATTTTTAATACTTTTTTCTTAAAATTATTTTGAAATTTTTTTTGAAAATAAAAAAAGTTATCCACACATTTGATTAAAAAAATATTTACTTAAATTTTTTTTAGAGCGATAATTAACACAGGTCGAAAGTTTAAAAAAATTTAAATAAAATTTTTTTAAACAAGCGCGCTTAAAAATAATCTCATCCAGCTCTAATTCTGAAACTAAAGAAACAAATATTCAAAATAGTTATTGGTATTAGAATTGGGGCTGGATACAAATAAAATGCCTGCAAAGAAAAAGAAAGCAACAAAGAAGAAAAGAGCATAGTCTCTCTTCCCACTTAACAAAGATTCCGCTCCGTGAAATGATGGACGGAATTTTTGCTATTTATTTTTTCTTATTTCCCCCTTAAAGTAAGGGGGACTAGGGGGGTTATTTATGGTAAGATACAAACGTTATGTCATTTTTGAATAAGATATTTGGCGACCAAAGTAGCCGCTATATAAAGGAGATGATGCCTTTGGCTGGTAAAATAAATGGCTTTGAGGAAGCTATTTCTAAATTATCTGATGTCGATTTAAAAAACAAGACACTGGAATTTAAAGAAAGGTTAAAAGGGAGTCTGCCTGCCGGTAGGCAGGAAACTCTTGATGATATTTTGTCAGAAGCCTTCGCTTGCGTTAGGGAAGTGGCTAAAAGAACTTTAGGTGAAAGACATTTTGATGTGCAACTTTTGGGCGGTATTGTTATGCATCAAGGTGGTATCGCGGAGATGCGTACTGGAGAAGGAAAAACATTGGTAGCAACATTGCCGGTCTATTTGAATGCTTTGGAAGGCAAGGGAGTGCATGTGGTGACTGTTAATGATTATCTTTCTCGTCGGGACGCTGTCTGGATGGGAGAAATCTATGATGCTCTTGGTTTGAAGGTCGCAGTAATTGCTCACGAATCTTCTTTTGTATATGATCGGCAAATTAAAAACGAAGAACGAAGTATAAGTTACGAAGCGCGAGATAAAGAGAGAGATGAAAAAGGTTCTTTCCATATTGTTCATGAATTTTTGAAACCTTGTAGTCGAGTGGAAGCTTATGAAGCTGATATTACTTATGGGACCAATAGCGAGTTTGGTTTTGATTATTTGCGGGATAATTTGGAATATAGATATGAAAGTGTCAGACAAAAACGGCATCATTTTGCGGTGGTGGATGAAATTGACTCAATACTCATTGATGAAGCTAGGACACCGCTTATTATTTCAGCGCCAGCGCAAGACTCCGATATTTTATATAAAAAATTTGCTACCGTGGCTGACAAATTGAAAGAAAATGATCACTATACTATTGATGAAAAACTTCATTCGGTGCTATTAAATGATGAGGGGATAAATAAGGCAGAAGAGATTTTGGGTTTGGAAAATATTTATGCCGAGGGAGGTATAAAGCTAGTGCATCATTTAGAGACGGCGATAAAAGCTAAAGCCCTTTATCATAAAGATAAAGATTATGTTGTTAAAGATGATGAAATAATCATTGTTGACCCTTATACAGGCAGAATGCAACCGGGTCGAAGATGGTCAGAAGGATTACACCAAGCCATCGAGGCTAAAGAAAATGTAAGCGTTCAAAAAGAAAGTCGGACTTTCGCCTCAATCACATACCAAAATTATTTTAGAATGTACAACAAACTTTCTGGGATGACTGGTACGGCTACTACTTCTAGCGAAGAATTTTATAAAGTTTATGGTCTCAATACTGTGGCCATTCCAACTAACAAACCTTCGGGTCGTGTTGATAGAGACGATTTAATTTTCCAGACAGAAAACGGTAAGCTTTTGGCTATCGCTAGAAAAGTAAAAGAACTTCAAAAAAATAGCCAGCCAGTTTTAATTGGCACTATCTCCATAGAAAAAAATGAATTGTTAGCGGAGTATTTAAAAAGGGAGGGTGTCTCTTTTGAAATGTTGAATGCTAAAAACCACGAAAGGGAAGGTGAAATAATCGCTCAAGCTGGAAGAGAGAGAGCTGTAACAGTGGCTACCAACATGGCTGGTCGTGGTGTTGATATTAAATTGGGAGGGGCCCCTTTTGAAAGGCGGGCTTATGAGAAAGTAAAGAGTGTTGGCGGGCTTTTCGTATTAGGCACTGAAAGGCATGACGCCAGACGTATTGATAATCAACTTCGCGGTCGTTCTGGTCGTCAGGGGGATTCTGGAGAAACTCAATTTTTTGTTTCTATGGAGGATCATATTATGAGAGTTTTTGCCGCTGATACTGTCAAAAATATGATGGGCCGACTTGGTATTCCTGAGGACGAAGCTATCCAAAATAAACTAATTACTCGCTCTTTGGAAAGCGCTCAGGAAAAAATAGAAGGTTTAAATTTTGATGCCCGCAAGCATATCCTTGAATATGATGATGTTTTAAATTTTCAAAGAAAAACTTTTTATGAAAGAAGAAGAAATATTTTAGTTGGTGATACCAATATAGTTTTAGATTATTTAAATAAAATATCTGAAAATGCTTTACCGGAAATAAGGGATGCTGTTTCTAAAAAAAGAAAAGATTTGGGAGAAGATAATTTTGTTAAAGCATTTAGAGAATTGTGTTTGCAAACTTTTGATATGTTTTGGGTTGACCATTTGGAAATGATGGATTATTTGAGGGGTAGTGTGAATTTGCGAGCCTATGGTCAAAGAGATCCGTTGGTGGAATATAAAAAAGAAGGTTTGAAACTTTTTAAAGAAATGGAAGAATCAATTGAAAATACTATTTTAGGTACCATTACTAAAGTAGATGAATCAGCTGTTAATCTTTCGGCTCAAAAAGAAATAGAAAATCAAGCTTTAAAAATAACAAGTGTCACTGATACTAATAACACCCCCCAACCCCCCTCTTACATTAAGAGGGGGGAGGACGGAGAAAAGCTGGGTCGCAATGACCATTGTTGGTGTGGTTCGGGTAAAAAGTTCAAAAAATGTCATGGCAAGTAAAAATAATATATGAATATAAGAATTATAAAAAATAAAATTTTTGAAATAGTAAATAATTTGTAGTTATGATTGAAAATTTAGTACATTTTTTACAGACGAGCATTTTACCTTGGGGAGCTCTAGGAGTTTTTTTGGCGTCGGTGATCGAGGAAGTGATCGCTCCTATTCCTTCTGCTCTAGTGATGACTATGTCCGGCTTTCTGCTAGTGACTGGGCCAGTATCAGTTAAAGCGATTTTGGCTCTTATTTTTAAAGTGGCTATACCAGCTGCTTTAGGAGTAACCATGGGTTCTTATGTCATTTATTTTTCTGCTAAATTTGGTGGTAAATTTTTGATAGAAAAATGGGGTAAATATTTGGGTCTTTATTGGGTAGATATAGAAAAATTGCAAACTCGTTTGAGTGGTACCAAAAAGGATGAACTTCTTATTGGTATAGCAAGGATTATTCCATTTGTGCCCAGTGTCGCCATCTCGGCTTTTTGCGGTATTTTGGAAATAAATGTTTTTAGATATTTTGTTATTTCTTTTGTAGGAGTATTTTTTAGAGGTATTGTTTTAGGGACTCTAGGTTGGCAAGTGGGTAACGTCTATGAAAAATACGCCCAAACTATCTCTTCCATAGAAAATACAGTCTTGATATCCACCCTTTTTGCCGTTGGTGTTTTTATTGTGTTAAAATATAGAAGCAGACCAAGAGAATAAAATCTCTCTGCTTTTATGTCTCAAAAAACAACACAATTAATATTTTTTATTGTATTTACTACCGCTCTTCTGGTACTTTTGTTTTTTATATTAAAACCATATTTTGGGGTAATCTTTATTGCCGGAGTTTTTGCAGTCTCGTTTTATCCTTTGTATAAAAAATTGGTTGCTAAATTTAAAGGCAGACAAAATTTGGCCTCTTTGGTCACTACCATCCTAATTCTTGTTTTTGTCATTATCCCAATCGCCATTATGTCCGCCCTTCTTTTGAAAGAAACCGTTGATTTATATAACTCTATTGCTCTTGGCGGTGGCTCTCAAAATCTCATTTCTCAAGCGGATGCTTTGGTTAATAAATTGAGCTCAGTATTTCCACCGGGAGTAATTGATACTGAAATCAATTTTGAATTATATACCCGTGGTATTTTAAATTGGATAATAGGGAATTTCGGTTCTATATCGGTTGCTATTTTTGGCGGTATTTTGAATTTTATTTTAATGCTCATTTCTCTTTATTATCTTTTTATTTTTGGCGACAAGATAAAAAAAGGTTTAATCATTTGGAGCCCTTTACCCGATAAATATGATGAGGAATTTGTTCAGACGCTGAAGTCTTCAGTAGATGCTGTTTTAAGAGGCAGAATTTTGGTTTCAATTGCCCAAGGTGTTTTTATTGGAATTGGCTTTATGATTTTTGGGGTTGGTTCACCGGTGCTCTGGGGTTTTGTGGGTGGCATTGCGTCACTTGTGCCAGTGTTGGGGACTTCGATGGTGACGGTTCCTGCTATCGCTTATTTGTTTTTATCAAATCATATTGGCGCTGGGATCGGACTTCTTATTTGGGCGACCTTGGCGGTTGGCCTAGTGGATAATTTTATGTCAGTAATCCTTTTGAGAAATAAAATTAAAGTTCATCCTCTGGTTGTTCTTTTTTCAATATTGGGGGGAGTGGAAGTACTTGGTGTGATTGGATTTTTGGTTGGTCCGGTGGTGGTAAGCGCCTTCATTGCTTTGATGAAGGTTTATCCTTTTATAATGTCTAATAGAAATCAACAAACATAAAAAAGTGGCTAGTTCTAAATTACCAAGTGTGCTGATGTTTGGCTGGGAGTTCCCGCCGTTTAATAGCGGCGGTTTGGGTGTTGCTTGTGAAGGTCTTTCTAAAGCTCTAGCTTCCAGTGGAGTTGATTTAACTTTTGTTTTACCATTCAAAATACCAATTTCTGTTCCTTGGTGTAGATTTGTGTTTTCTAATGAGTCTACTGATTTAATAAGTGAAAATCAAATGCAAAGATTATTTTCCGGTTATCAAAGTCACTCTATTCATTCCAAGTCTTCTAAAACTCAAGATAATGGCCTACCAGATGCTGTTTCTGGAGATTTGATTGAAAGAGTTAGGGCTTATGCTCTTCGGGCTGGGGCGATTGCCAAAAAAAATAAACATTCTGTTATTCATGCCCACGATTGGCTCACTTATCCAGCTGGGATTGAAGCAAAAAAAGTTTCGGGCAGACCTTTGGTTGTTCACATTCACGCTACTGAATTTGATAGAAGCGGTGATAATATTAATAAAGAAATTTACAATATTGAGTTGGAGGGCTTCAGAAAAGCAGATATGGTGGTGGCTGTCTCTGGTCGCACCAGAGAAAAAGTAATTCAAAAATATGGTATTTCGCCTCACAAAGTGAAAGTTGTTCATAATGGAGTAGAATTTCAAAAAAGTGTTAATCCAGTTTTGGAAACCTTCAACAGGATAAAAGCTGGTGGCAATAAAATCGTCTTATATGCCGGTCGCATTACTTTACAAAAAGGCCCCGATTATTTTGTGGCTATGGCAGAAAAAATTTTACGCTATGAACCGAAAACATTCTTTGTAGTTTCTGGCAGTGGTGATATGGAAGAGTTAATGATAAGGCAGGTTGCTAATCTGGGCATATCTGACAGATTTATTTTTTGCGGTTGGTTGCGGGGAGAAGAGTTGGCAACAATTTATAGAGATGCTGATATATATGTAATGCCTAGTGTTTCCGAACCCTTTGGTTTGTTACCTCTTGAGGTAATGATTTCTGATACTCCAGTTTTGATATCAAAAGAATCTGGTGTCAGTGAAGTGGTTAGCTGTGTTCTCAAATCTCACTTTTGGGATACTGATGATATGGCAGATAAAGTGCTTTCTGTCTTGCGCCATAAAAAACTAAAAAATCATCTTTCTGTAAATGGTAAAGAAGAAGTAAAAGCAATCCACTGGAAAAAAGCGGCAGAATCTTTGATTTCATTATATAATTCTTTAGACAATGCCTTCAGTATGTTTTTATTTCCAAGTTCATCAACCTCTGCGGGTACGCAAGTATCGCATTTTTGATGTTGGCCAAAACAGTTCTTATTTTAATGATGAAAGTGGTACTAGTTTAGACAACAAAGCTATTATTGAAAAAGTGGCTCGCAAGTGTTATTTGCCAGCTAACGCGGTTTTGCTCCAAAATATAAAAGATAATCCAGATTTTAAAGCGAGTTTTTCTATTTCTGGAGTAGCTTTGGAGCAATTTGAAAAGTTCGCGCCAGAAGTAATTGATTCCTTTAAAGCGTTGGTTGATACCGGTAACATTGAACTTCTTTCAGAAACTTACTATCACTCCCTAGCTTCAATTTATTCTGAAGAAGAATTTGTTAATCAGGTTATTCTCCATCGCAAAAAACTTCGTGATTTATTTGGTGTCACACCTTCTATTTTTCGTAATACCGAACTCATCTATTCAAATAATATAGCGAAAATGGCGGAGCAAATGGGTTACAAAGGTATTTTGGCTGAAGGAGCGGACCATGTTTTGGGTTGGCGAAGTCCAACATTTGTTTATAAACCAACTGGTACCGAAAATATAAAACTGCTCTTAAAGCATTATCGTCTTTCTGATGATGTGGCTTTTAGGTTTTCCCAAAAAAGTTGGGAAGGTTGGCCACTCACTGCGCCGAAGTTTGCTGATTGGGTCTCTTCTCACAACGGTAATGCTGATACCATAAATCTTTTTATGGATTATGAGACCTTTGGTGAACATCAGTGGGAAGATACCGGTATATTTGAGTTTTTACGTCATTTACCAAATGAGATTTTGAAAAATCCGGATAATAATTTTATTACTCCATCTGAGGCTGTTGACCTCTATGATGCTAAAAGTGAACTTGATGTGCCTGATTATGTTTCTTGGGCCGATACCGAAAGGGATTTATCTGCTTGGATATCAAATGATTTGCAGAAAGAAGCCTTAGAGACCATCTATGCTTTAGGTCAAGAAATAGTCCATATTGATGATCCGATTTTGCTTGAAGATTGGCGCAAGCTTCAGACTTCAGATCATTTTTATTATATGTGTACTAAATGGTGGAATGATGGTGATGTTCATAAATATTTTTCTCCTTATGAATCTCCCTATGAAGCTTTCATCGCTTATATGAATGTTATGCATGATATGCGTCTGCGTTTGGAAGAAGCTAAGAAAAAACAAGAGCATGGTGTTTCTTTGCACCGTGTTAAACCCCTCCGATTTAGTGAAGTGTAATTCGACCCCACCCCATCCGATTTACATCGGATTGCCCCTCACCTTGCGAAGGTGAGGGGAAGCGGAAAAAATCAATAAGACAAAATATTTAAAATTATGTGGAGTTTTGCAATCATAAATAATAGACTTACTGAAATTTTCTTTACAAAAAAGAGAGGTAAACTTTTAATAAACGGACATTGTTATGTAGAAAAATCAGAATACAAGACTAAAAAAGAACAAAAAGAAATAAAAGAAGATATTAAAAAGTATAAATTTACTTACAGAAATAAAATATATAGAGACAAAATAAAAAATATCAAAATTTCACTGACGCCTTTTGATTGGTAAGACTCATTTTAAAGTGTATAATTTAACCTTATTTTAAGCCATTTTTCACTAAAATACTTGCAATTTTTTGCGTTTGGGTGTATAATATAAGTAGATTACGGGAGGTTCAAAACCTATACAAAACCCGTGCTCATTGAGAAAGGAAACTGACCATGGATACCATGCTCAGCAAAGCGCTCCGCGAATTCATGACCGGACCGCTCAAGCAGCTAATTGTGAACCTTGGTGGTGAAGAAGGCTACCTTGTGGAGGAAGAACTCAAAAAGTTCAATCGGAAAGAGCCTTGCTGGCTTTCGCCGGCCACCAATGCTATGAGTGCTAAACCGGCGCCTGAGCTTCTGCTCGAACCGGTCGGCATTGTCAGGGTGTCGGCAACCACCAAAAAATTCCGCGCAGGAGCCAACTTCCTGCTAAAGCATGACGGAGGCATCTGCTCCTATTTTGGCAGCAACTTCAACTCGTGGTTTTTGGAGGGTGACGGCAAGACCGAAGAGCCGATTGGTGAGCAGATTCTCTGCTACGGCAAGTTGCGGAAGTCTTCGGTAGATACTCCCATCATCGCCGAACTCGGTGGTGAAGCAAAAGCCGAAACTACTCTGACGGAAATGTTCTCCTTGATGGAGAAGCAGAAGAAGGGTAAAGCTGGTGTTCTCTTGAACAACGGCTACGCCAACATCTTCTACATCAGGGACCAGTCTGGCGTGCTTCGCACCGTGTACGTGGACTGGCGCGTCGATGGCTGGAACGTCCGCGCGAACGAGGTTTCTAACCCGCTTGCGTGCTTTGATGGCGGCCAGGTCTTCTCCCGCAAGCCCTCTGAGACTTAGGATCTTTGACCCTCTGGCTCTCAGGCACTTTGGCCCTCAGTTTGCTTCGGCGGACTGGGGGTCATCTTTTTATATTCAATTTAATTTTTGCTATACTAAAAATAAGATTATGCGAAACAGAATGGTTAAGGCTTTTCTGTCACAATCCCAAGAGATTTTTTGTGAGAATTATGCCGGGTACGCCTTGCGTAAGAGTGCAAAAAATATTCTTTCAAAAATAACAATAATTGGTACATAAAGCTAATGGACTTAGAGGTCTCAAATTATATTCAACCTGTTATGGTTTAACAGGTGGTGAAACTGGTGGCTTTTTGTACGAGAGTCTGGCGTGCTTCGCACCGTGAACGTGAACTGGAACGACGATGGCTGGAACGTCAACGCGAACGAGGTTTCTAACCCGAATGCGTGAAATGATGGCAACCAGGTCTTCTCCCGAAACTATTGTATTTCTCCCATCACTATTTAGATGGGAGTTTTGTTTCTAA